>OZ242016.1:0-705000 GCA_965204825.1 Alphaproteobacteria bacterium
GCACGCATGGAACTGGTGATCAGGAAGCAGCAGCCCTCTCCGCGTTCCAGGCCTTCAGGATATCGCGGGCCTTGGCGCCGCTCTCCTCGGCCGAGACGTCGACGCCTTCGCGCTTGGCGGTCAGCTCGATCACATAGCCGTTGGGGTCGCGGAAATAGATCGAATCGATGAAGCCATGATCGGCGATACCTCTGGTTTCGATCCCGGCTGCCTTACCCTTGGCCATCATCGGTTCCAAAACGCCGTGATCGACTTCCAGCGCGATGTGCAGGTCAAAATCGTGCTGGTCCTTGAACTCGAACGGTGTATCCGGCACGTCGAAAAAGGCTAGGAATGAGCCATCATCGAGCTCGAAAAACGTATGCAGGGATTTGGTCTCGCGCCCGGTCCTGGTCTCCGTGATCTCCAGCGCATTGGCCAGCGGCAGGCCGAGGAAATCCTCATAGAACGCCCGCGTCTCCTCGCTGTCGCGGCACCGGTAAGCATTGTGATGCAGGCCCTTGATCATGTCGGTCTCCTTTGACGGTTTCGGCTCGGGAATATATTCAATATGTTAACATCGGTGGATATCTTCGGTAAAGTTTGAAATCCATGGCTGTTTCCGGCACCGTGCCCATCGCACGATTTCGAAAGAGGGATCCTCCATGAAACCTGTATGCCTGGTCATCGGCGCCGGCGCCGGCATCGGTGGCAATGTCGCCCGGAAATTTGCAGCTGAAGGCTATCATTCAGTGCCGTGCCGGCGCAGCGACAAAGCAGGCCTGGACAGGCTGGTGGGCGACATCAGGGACGCGGGCGGCGATGCCTCGGGCATCCTGCTGAATGCGATTGAGCCCGACAGCATCGAAAATCTGGTGACCTCGGTCGAGGCGAACACCGGGCCGATCGACGTGGCGGTCTATAATCTGGGCGCCCAGATCGGTGACCGGACCTTGGCGGACACCACCTGTAAGGCGTTCGAGATGGGCTGGCGGCTGGCGACGTTCGGCCTCTTCCGCCTGGCCTCCACCGTGTGCCCGCTGATGGAAAAGCGCGGCCGGGGAACCCTTCTGGTAACCTCGGCAACCGCGGCGGTGCGCGGAAATGCCGGCCAGCATTCCCACGCGGCGGCCATGGCCGGACGGCGCATGCTGTGCCAGTCGCTGAACGCGGAATTTTCGCCAAAGGGCATTCATGTCGCCCACATCCTGATCGACGGTTCGGTGGATGCGCCGGACACGCTGGGCAAAATGCTCGGCCCCGAACGGTTCCAGGAACTGCGCGAAACGCGCGGCCTTGAAAACGACGGCCTGCTGCTGCCGGCCAGGGTCGCCGAAACCTATTACCATATCGCCCGGCAACACCGCTCCGCCTGGACCCACGAAATGGACCTGCGTGCGTTCTCGGACCTGCCCTGGTGGAACCATTGAGGCAAAGATTTTGTCCATGACCAATGGATGGATCGAGTCGGCCCCGGCCTGGATCGCCGACATGGCGGATGGGGGCGATTATGCGGGAAAGCATATTGTGGATGCGCCCATGCTGGCGCGCATTCGGGACCGGAAAATCTCTCGGGCGCTTGGTGTCGGCCGCGGGAGGAGCGTTTCTGCCGGATGATGCGTGCGGAAGGGATCGACACGGTGGAAGTCGATCTGGCTCCTCCCATGATGAACGAGGCATGGCGGCGCGATGCGGAAAAGGGGGGCTTTATATCTCCACCTCGCGCGGCAAGACCTCGATCGGGATCGAGGAACCGGCGCTGTTTTCCGAACCGGGCCTGTTCATGGTTTCGGACAATCGCAAGCTGTATTACGGCTCGGTCCAGACCATGCCGTTCGTGCGGCCCCATTTCGACGAACTGCTGAACGCCCTCGATTTCGTGATCGAGAAGAACTATCCGGCACGCGGGGACTACACCGGGGCGGTGTGACCTTCGGAGCCTTGCACCAGATCAAACCGCGGCAGGGGCGAACAGCCCAATTCTGGGATGACCGGGGCAACCGGACATGGGAGGTGCCGTCAATGCCGTTCAAAACCCTTGTCGCCACGCTGGCTGCCGGACTGCTGTTCACCATGCCGGCCCGCGCCGGAGATCCGATTGCCGGACTGCCCCTGGCCCAGGATCATTGCGCGCGCTGCCATACTATCAGCGGCACAAGTACCAGTCCGCTTTCCGTTGCGCCTACCTTCGCCGAGATTGTCGAGCGCTATCCGCCCCGCGACCTGGAAGAAGGCCTGGCCGAAGGAGTTGTCACCGGCCATCCGGAAATGCCCGAATTCATCTTTACGCCCGACGAGATCGAAAACTTCATCGCCTATCTGAAGGCGCTGCAATAATCCATCACCCCTCTCCCGCCTGCCGGGCAAGGAAGGATGCGGTCTTGGGCACTTCGGGCACCTCCACTTGCAGCGCTGCCGAGCGGGTCCGGCCGGTGTCCATACCGCGTACCATGCGGCCGGCATGGCGGCTGGGCACCGCAACCGGCGACAAAGGCACAGCGTCGGCGGCAGCACAGGTAACGATGAACAGCGTGCGGGGCGCGGACGATGCATTGACATGGGCCACCCGTGCATGCATCAGGCACACCGCGCCGGCGGGGCCCGTGCAGCGCATGGCGACCTGGTTGAAATTGGCCGCCTGATCCTCGGACACCGCGCCGGTGAACCGACCGCCGCACCACGGGCGCTCGTCGCGCACGTAACTCCACAGCCGCGCGGTTCTAGTCTTCTTTATCCTGTGGTGCGGGTTTGTAGGGCCTGTTGACATTTGGGGTTGCGATTTGGCCTGAACTGTTATTCAAGCTTCGAAAATGGAGGTTTGGATGGACGAAGATCGTTTGGTGATCTCAGATGAACTCTGGGCGAAGATTGCGCCCCTGTTACCCGGTAAGGCCGGGGACCCGGGAGCAACCGGTCGGGATAACCGTTGGTTCATGGAGGCCGTACCTTGGCGTGTGCGAACAGGGTCTCCCTGGCGTGACCTGCCCCAGGATTTCGGCAACTGGAATTCGGTTTTCAAACGATTTCGTCGATGGGCAAAGGCCGGTGTGTTTGACAGACTTTTCAACGCCACAAGCGGCGAGCCAGACCTTGAACATGCTCTCATCGACGGGACGATTGTCCAGGCCCATCAGAAGGCTTCGGGCGCAAAAGGGGGACACGGCATCAAGCCATCGGACGCTCTCGCGGCGGGCTGACGACCAAAATCGTTGCCCTGGTCGATGCGCTCGGCAACTTGTTCCGCTTTCTGCTTCTGCCGGGGCAAGCGCACGACATGAAGGGGGTTGCCCCCCTGATCCACGATGTCTCCTTCGCAGCGTTGCTGGCCGACAAGGCCTTCGACGCCGATTGGCTCCTGCAAGACCTTGATGAGCGCGGCGCAACTGCGGTTATTCCACCCAAATCGAACCGGAAAGTGCAACGAGACGACGATACTCACATGTACAAGTGGCGTCACCTGATTGAAAACTACTTTGCAAAGATCAAGGATTTCAGGGGGATAGCAACGCGATACGACAAAACAGATACCAGCTACGCAGCCAACTGGCACCTCTGCGCAATGCTCAACGCTGCCCGGTGATTGTCAACAGACCCTAGTTTGACCGGTGTGTCATCGGCAAAAAGTGCAGGCCCTGCCCTGACCAGCCTGCCCGACCGATCAACTGATCCTGCCGCCCGGGGCGTCGGTCCCGGCCATCACCGGTTGTCCGGGTCAGAGATCGAAGACCATGACATCGGCATCGACGATGAAGGACCAGGTTCCATCGTCAGCCGTGAAACTCCGGTATTCATCTCCTTCGAAATCGACACGGTCCCCTTCGGTAAAGTCATTCAGATCCAAGCGCAGCGTGTCCACACCACCACCCTCAATCCGGACCCGGGACCCCGGAGCGGTATTGCCCGCAAAGACAAATTCGTCCGGGATGGTCAGTTCAGTGACGCCATCACCGCGCCCGACGAAGCTCAGCAGGACCACCTCAAGCCCGGCATGGTTCGGAAACTCCTCGCTGTAGTCAACGTCGCCTTCATACTGAACCTGGTCCAGATCGCCGTCATTGTCGGTGTCTGCATCCGAACGGTACCTGTCAGCCGCGCCTTCCGGATACCAGGTGTAATCGATCTGGTCGATGGTGCCGTCATCGAACCTGTCCTGTTCCAACCGTACCAAACGACCATCGGCGTTGCGGTGCTCGATCCGCTCGATGTTGCCGTCCGCGTCATTGTCGTACGCGGTCCGGTCGATGGTGCCGTCATTGTTGTCGTCGAAGTCGGTCCGGGTCCGGTCGCCGTCGCTGTTAATTTCATAGGTCTCGCTCCGGTCGGTGGTGCCGTCCGCGTCGTCGTCGAAGTCGATCCTGCTCCGGTTGCCATCCTCGTCGTATGTGTAGGCCTCGCTCCGGTCGGTGGTGCCGTCCGCGTCATCGTCAAAGTCGATCTTGCTCCGGTTGCCACTCGCATCAAGCGTGTAGCGCTCGACCCGATCGGTGGTGCCGTCCGCGTCGTCGTCGAAGTCGCGCTGGGTCACCCTGCCTAAATCATCATGGGAGAAGGCCACTCTCCGGTCGGTGGCACCGTCCGCGTCATCGTCAAAGTCGATCCTGCTCCGGTTGCCGTCCTCGTCGTATGTGTAGGCCTCGCTCCGGTCGGTGGTGCCGTCCGCGTCATTGTCGAAGTGGGTCTGGATCACCCTTCTGCTGCTGGTGCCCGCAGCGAACATGTATTCTTCGATCCGATCGGTGGTGCCGTCCGCGTCGTCGTCGAAGTCGCGCTGGGTCACCCTGCCTAAATCATCATGGGAGAAGGCCACTCTCCGGTCGGTGGCACCGTCCGCGTCGTCGTCGAACGCGCTCCGGTCGGTCGTGCCGTCATTATCGTCGTCGAAATCGGTCCGGGTCCGGTTGCCGTTCGCATCAAGCGTGTAGGCCTCGGTCCGATCAACAGTGCCGTCATTGTTGTCGTCGAAGTCGGTGCGGATCCGATTGCCGGACGTGTCAACTGTGTAGCGCTCGACCCGGTCGGTGGCGCCGTCCGCGTTGTTGTCGAAGTCGGTCCGGGTCAGGTTGCCGTTCGCGTCGTAAATGTAGGCTTCGGTCCGATCAACAGTGCCGTTGTTATTGTCATCGAAGTCGGTCCGGGTCCGGTTGCCGTTCGCATCAAGCGTGTAGGTCTCGGTCCGGTTGACGCGGTTGTTCCCGTTGTCGTCGAAGCCGGTCCCGATCAGCCTGCCATTCACATCATAGCTGTAGAACTCGGTCCGGTCGAAAGTGCCATCAAAGTCCTCATCGAACCTGCCCTGATCGACAAGGCCATCCGCGTCGACGTCGAAGCCGGTCCGGATCCGGTCGCCGCTTTCATCATAGGTGTAGATCTCGATCCGGTCGAAAGTGCCGTCTGCGTTGGTGTCGAGCGCCCTCCGGTCGATAAGGCCGTCCGCGTCGTCATCGAAATCGGTCCGGATCAACCTGCCCCTTCCGTCATGGGCGTAGCGCTCGATCCGGTCGGCGGTGCCGTCCGCGTCGTCATCGAAATCGGTCCGGATCAACCTGCCCCTTCTGTCATGGGCGTAGCGCTCGATCCGGTCGGCGGTGCCATCCACGTCGTCGTCGAAGTCGGTCTGGACCCGGTTGCCGCTCACATCATTCATGTAGCGCTCGACCCGGTCTGTGGTGCCATCCGCGTCGTCGTCGAAGTCGGTCTGGACCCGGTGGTTGCTGCTCACATCATTCATGTAGCGCTCGATCCGGTCTGTGGTGCCGTCCGCGTCGTCGTCGAAGTCGGTCTGGACCCGGTTGCCGCTCACATCATTCATGTAGCGTTCGATCCGGTCTGTGGTATCGTCCGCGTCGTCGTCGAAGTCGGTCCGGATCCGGTTGCCACTCTCATCATTGGCGTGGGTCTCGATCCGGTCGATGGTGCCATCGGCGGCGGCGTCGAACGCACTTCGGTCGATATTGCCGTCACCGTCATCGTCAAAGTCGCTCCGGACCCGGTTGCCGTCCGAATCGAGCGTGTAAAACTCGCTCCGGTCGATGATGCCGTCACCGTCATCGTCGAACTCGGTCCGGATCAACCTGTCGCTCGCATCATAGGTTTCGGTCCGATCGGCAGTGCCGTCATTATCTTCGTCGAACTGGGTCCGGATCCGGTTGCCGTCCGCATCATGGGCGTAGGTTTCGCTTCGGTCGACAGTACCGTCATTATTATCGTCGAAGTCGGTCTGGATCAGCCTGCCATCCGCATCATGGGCGTAGGTTTCGCTCCGATCGACAGTACCGTCATTATTGTCGTCGAACCCGGTCCGGATCAGCCTGCCGTTCGCATCATGGGCATAGGTCTCGATCCGGTCTGTGGTACCGTCCGCGTCGTCGTCGAAGTCGGTCTGGGCCCGGTTGCCGCTCACATCATTCATGTAGCGCTCGCTCCGGTCGACAGTACCGTCCGCGTCATCGTCGAACTCGATCCGGATCAGAAGACCACTCCCGTCATGGCTGTAGGCCTCAATCCGGTTGGTTGTGCCGTCCACATTGTCATCGAACCTGGTCCGGATCAGCCTGCCACTTTCGTCATAGGTGTAGGTCTCGCGCCGGTCAGCTCCGAAGTCCCCATTATCGTCGAAATCGGTCCGGATCAGCCTGCCACTTTCGTCATAGGTGTAGAACTCGATCCGGTCGGCTCTGAAGTCCCCATTATCGTCGAAATCGGTCCGGGTCCGGTTGCCGTTCGCATCAAGCGTGTAGTTCTCGGTCCGATCGGTGGCGCCGTCCGCGTCATCGTCGAACCGGGTCCGGATCAGCCTGCCGTTCGCATCATAAGTGTATGTCTCGATCCGGTCCGTGGTGCCGTCACCGTCATCGTCGAAGCCGGTCCGGCTCAGCCTGCCACTTCCGTCATAGGCATAGGTCTCGATCTGGTCCGTGGTGCCGTCACCGTCATCGTCGAAGCCGGTCCGGCTCAGCCTGCCACTTCCGTCATAGGCATAGGTCTCAATCCGGTCCGTGGTGCCGTCACCATCGGTGTCGAAGTCGGTCTGGACCCGGTTGCCGCTCACATCATTCATGTAGCGCTCGATCCGGTCCGTGGTGCCGTCGAGATCGTCGTCGAAGTCGGTCTGGACCCGGTTGCCGCTCACATCATTCATGTAGCGCTCGATCCGGTCCGTGGTGCCGTCACCGTCATCGTCGAACGCGACCCGGTCGATCGTGCCGTCATTATCTTCGTCGAACTGGGTCCGGATCCGGTTGCCGTCCGCATCATAAGCGTAGGTTTCGCTCCGGTCGACAGTGCCGTCATTATTGTCGTCGAACCCGGTCTGGAGCAGATTGCCGCTGTCGTCATAGATGTAGACTTCGGTCCGGTCGACAGTGCCGTCCGCATCGTCGTCGAACTGGGTCCGGCTCAGCCTGTCGTTCGCATCATAAGTGTATGTCTCGTTCCGGTCGGGGATGCCGTCACCGTCATCGTCGAACGCGCTCCGGTCGGGTGTGCCATCCGCGTTGTCGTCGAACTCGGTCCGGGTCCGGTTGCCATCCGCATCAAGCGTGTAGGTCTCGATCCGGTCTGTGGTGCCGTCCGCGTTGTCGTCGAAGTTGATCCGGATCCGGTTGCCATCCGCATCAAGCGTGTAGGTCTCAATCCGGTCGGCGATGCCGTCCGCGTTGTCGTCGAACGCGGCCCGGTCGATCGTGCCGTCATTATCATCGTCGAACTGGGTCCGGATCCGGTTGCCGTCCGCATCATAGGCGTGGGTCTCGCTCCGATCGATATTGCCGTCCGCGTCATCGTCGAACTGGGTCCGGCTCAGCCTGCCGCTCGCATTGAGCGTGTAGGTCTCGCTCCGGTCGGGTGTGCCATCCGCATTATCATCGAATTCAGCCCGATCGATATTGCCGTCCGCGTCGTCGTCGAACATGGTCCGGATCCGGTTGCCGTTGACGTCGTACGTGTAGGTCTCGATCCGGTCAATCGTGCCGTCCACGTCGTCATCGAACTCGGTCCGGATCAGCCTGCGCCTTCCGCTATAGGCGTAGATCTCGGTCCGGTCCGCGGTGCCATCCGCATTATCATCGAATTCAGCCCGATCGATATTGCCGTCCTCGTCGTCTTCAAAGTCGGTCCGGATCAGATTGCCGTCCTCATCATAGGTGTAGTACTCAATCTGGCTCCGCCTCCTGCCGTCCGCATCGTAGGTGAAGGTCTCGCTCCGTTCGATCGTGCCGTCCGCGTCGTCGTCGAACTGGACCCCGTTCAGCCTGCCGTTCTCAGCACGCGTGTAGGTCTCGATCCGGTCAATCGTGCCGTCCACGTCGTCATCGAACTCGGTCCGGATCAGCAATAACCTTTCGTCATAGGCGTAGATCTCGGTCCGGTCCGTGGTGCCGTCCCCATTGTTGTCGAAATCGATCCGGTGGGTCGTCCCATTATCATTGTTCGTGTAGGTCTCGATATAGTCGGGTGTGCCATCCGCATTATAATCGGCTTCGTGCCGGTCGAACCTTCTATCCGCGTCGGTGTCGAAGAAGGTGCCGGTCAGCCTGCCTCTGCTGTCATGGAGGTAGGTCTCGATCCGGTCGACGGTACCGTCCGCGTCGTCGTCGAAATCGGTCCGGAAGATCCGGTTGCCGCTCGCATTGAGCGCGTAGGTCTCGATCCGGTCGATGGTGCCGTCCGCGTCGTCGTCGAACTCGGTCCGGGTCCGGTTGCCGCTCGCATTGAGCGTGTAGGTCTCGCGCCGGTCGGGTGTGCCATCCATATTATCATCGAATTCAGCCCGATCGATATTGCTGTCCGCGTCGTCGTCGAAGTCGGTCCGGGTCCGGTTGCCACCCTCGTCGTAAGTGTAGGCCTCACTCCGGTCGGTCGTGCCGTCATTATCGTCGTCGAAGTCGGTCCGGGTCCGGTTGCCACCCGTATCGAGCGTGTAGGCCTCACTCCGGTCGGTCGTGCCGTCATTGTCGTCGTCGAAGTCGGTCCGGGTCCGGTTGCCGCTGTCATCATAGGAGTAGGTCTCGACCCGGTCGATGGTGCCGTCCGCGTCCTCGTCGAAATCGGTCCGGAACCGGTTGCCTCTCGTACCGAACGTGTAGTGCTCGATCCGGTCGGGTGTGCCGTCCGCATTGTTGTCGAATTCAGCCCGATCGATATTGCCGTCCGCGTCGTCGTCGAAGTCGGTCCGGGTCCGGTTGCCGTTGGCGTCATACGTGTAGGTCTCGCTCCGGTCGGGTGTGCCGTCCGCATCGTCGTCGAAGTCGATCTGGACCCGGTTGCCATTCGCATCAAGCGTGTAGGTCTCGCGCCGGTCGGGTGTGCCATCCGCATTATCATCGAATTCAGCCCGATCGATATTGCCGTCCGCGTCGTCGTCGAAGTCGGTCCGGGTCCGGTTGCCGCTGTCGTCATAGAAGTAGGTCTCGCTCCGGTCGGGTGTGCCGTCCGCATCGTCGTCGAACTCGATCTGGACCCGGTTGCCATTCGCATCAAGCGTGTAGGTCTCGCGCCGGTCGGGTGTGCCATCCGCATTATCATCGAATTCAGCCCGATCGATATTGCCGTCATTGTTGTCGTCGAAGTCGGTCCGGGTCCGGTCGCCGTCGCTGTTAATTTCATAGGTCTCGCTCCGGTCGGGTGTGCCGTCCGCGCCGTCGTCGAAGTCGGTCCGGGTCCGGTTGCCATTCGCATCAAGCGTGTAGGTCTCGCTCCGGTCTGTGGTGCCGTCCGCATTGTCGTCGAAGTCGGTCCGGGTCCGGTTGCCATTCGCATCAAGCGTGTAGGTCTCGCTCCGGTCGACGGCGCCGTCCGCATTATCATCGAATTCAGCCCGATCGATATTGCCGTCCGCGTCATCGTCGAAGTCGGTCTGGATCCGCCTGACGTCCGCATTATAGACGTAGGTCTCGCTTCGGTCTGTGGTGCCGTCCGCGTCGTCGTCGAACGTGGCCCGGTCAATGGTGCCATCCGCATTGTCGTCGAAGTCCGTCTGGACGCGGTTGAAAAACTCATCAAGCGTGTAGCTCTCGCTCCGGTCGGTCGTGCCGTCATTGTCGTTGTCGAAGTCGGTCCGGGTCCGGTTGCCGCCCTCGTCGTAAGTGTAGGTCTCACGCCGGTCGATGGTGCCGTCCGCGTCGTCGTCGAAATCGGTCCGTAACCGGTTGCCTCTCGTACCGAATGTGTAGGTCTCGATCCGGTCGGTTGTGTCGTCCGCATTGTCATCGAACCTGGTCCGGACCAGCCTTCTGCTGTCATCATAGCTGTAGGTCTCGACCCGGTCGATGGTGCCGTCCGCATTGTCATCGAACATGGTCCGGAACCGGTTGCCTCTCGTACCGAATGTGTAGTGCTCGATCCGGTCGGGCGTGCCGTCATTGTCGTCGTCGAAGTCGGTCCGGATCAGCCTGCCACTTCCGTCATGGCTGTAGTGCTCGGTCCGGTCGATAATGCCGTCCCCGTCCTCGTCGAACCCGGTCCGATCGGGCGTGCCGTCATTGTCGTCGTCGAAGTCGATCCGGGTCCGGTTGCCGCCCTCGTCGTACGTGTAGGTCTCGATCCGGTCGATGGCGCCATTCGCGTCGTCGTCGAACCCGGTCCGCTCAACGGTGCCGTCATTGTCGTCGTCGAAGTCGGTCCGGGTCCGGTTGCCGCTCTCATCAAGCGTGTAGGCCTCACTCCGGTCGGGCGTGCCGTCATTGTCGTCGTCGAAGTCGGTCCGGGTCCGGTTGCCGCTCGCATCAAGCGTGTAGGCCTCACTCCGGTCGGTGGTGCCGTCATTGTCGTCGTCGAAGTCGGTCCGGGTTCGGTTGCCGCCCTCGTCATACGTGTAGGTCTCGATCCGGTCGATGGCGCCATTCGCGTCGTCGTCGAACCCGGTTCGCTCAACGGTGCCGTCATTGCCGTCGTCGAAGTCGGTCCGGGTCCGGTTGCCGCTCTCATCAAGCGTGTAGGCCTCACTCCGGTCGGTGGTGCCGTCATTGTCGTCGTCGAAGTCGGTCCGGGTCCGGTTGCCGCCCTCGTCATACGTGTAGGTCTCGATCCGGTCGATGACGCCATCCGCGTCGTCGTCGAACCCGGTCCGCTCAACGGTGCCGTCATTGTCGTCGTCGAAGTCGGTCCGGGTCCGGTTGCCGCTCCCATCGAGCGTGTAGGCCTCACTCCGGTCGGGCGTGCCGTCCGCATCGTCGTCGAAGTCGGTCCGGGTCCGGTTGCCGCTCCCATCGAGCGTGTAGGCCTCACTCCGGTCGGGCGTGCCGTCCGCATCGTCGTCGAAGTCGATCCGGGTCCGGTTGCCGCCCTCGTCATATGTGTAGGTCTCGATCCGGTCGGCGGTACCATCCGCATTGTCGTCGAACGCGGTTCGCTCAACGGTGCCGTCATTGTCGTCGTCGAAGTCGGTCCGGGTCCGGTTGCCGCTCTCATCGAGCGTGTAGGCCTCACTCCGGTCGGTCGTGCCGTCATTGTCGTCGTCGAAGTCGGTCCGGGTCCGGTTGCCGCCCTCGTCATATGTGTAGGTCTCGATCCGGTCGATGGCGCCATCCGCGTTG
Source organism: Alphaproteobacteria bacterium (assembly GCA_965204825.1). Lineage (GTDB taxonomy): Bacteria > Pseudomonadota > Alphaproteobacteria > Futianiales > Futianiaceae. Next base: position 11,511 of record OZ242016.1, read on the forward strand.
TCGTCGAACTCGGTCCGCTCAACGGTGCCGTCATTGTCGTCGTCGAAGTCGGTCCGGGTCCGGTTGCCGCTCCCATCGAGCGTGTAGGCCTCACTCCGGTCGGGCGTGCCGTCATTGTCGTCGTCGAAGTCGGTCCGGGTCCGGTTGCCGCTCCCATCGAGCGTGTAGGCCTCACTCCGGTCGGGCGTGCCGTCATTGTCGTCGTCGAAGTCGGTCCGGGTCCGGTTGCCGCTCTCATCGAGCGTGTAGGCCTCACTCCGGTCGGCGGTACCATCCGCATTGTCGTCGAACGCGGTTCGCTCAACGGCGCCGTCATTGTCGTCGTCGAAATCGGTCTGGACCCGGTTGCCGCTCTCATCGAGCGTGTAGGCCTCACTCCGGTCGGTGGTGCTGTCACCGTCATCGTCAAAATCGGTCCGGGTCCGGTTGCCGTTGGCGTCATATGTGTAGGTCTCGATCCGGTCGATGGCGCCATCCGCGTTGTCGTCGAACGCGGTCCGCTCAACGGTGCCGTCATTGTCGTCGTCGAAGTCGGTCCGGGTCCGGTTGCCGCCCTCGTCGAGCGTGTAGGCCTCACTCCGGTCGGGCGTGCCGTCATTGTCGTCGTCGAAGTCGGTCCGGGTCCGGTTGCCGTTGGCGTCATACGTGTAGGCCTCACTCCGGTCGGCGGTACCATCCGCGTTGTCGTCGAACGCGGCCCGCTCAACGGTGCCGTCATTGCCGTCGTCGAAGTCGGTCCGGATCCGGTTGCCGCTCGCATTGAGCGTGTAGGCCTCACTCCGGTCGGGCGTGCCGTCATTGTCGTCGTCGAAGTCGGTCCGGGTCCGGTTACCGCTCGCATTGAGCATGTAGGCCTCACTCCGGTCGGGCGTGCCGTCATTGTCGTCGTCGAAGTCGGTCCGGGTCCGGTTGCCGCCCTCGTCGTAAGTGTAGGTCTCGATCCGGTCGATGACGCCATCCGCGTTGTCGTCGAACTCGGTCCGCTCAACGGTGCCGTCATTGCCGTCGTCGAAGTCGGTCCGGGTCCGGTTGCCGCCCTCGTCGAGCGTGTAGGCCTCACTCCGGTCGGTCGTGCCGTCATTGTCGTCGTCGAACTCGATCCGGGTCCGGTTGCCGCCCTCGTCGAGCGTGTAGGCCTCACTCCGGTCGGGCGTGCCGTCATTGTCGTCGTCGAACTCGGTCCGGGTCCGGTTGCCGCCCTCGTCGAGCGTGTAGGCCTCACTCCGGTCGGGCGTGCCGTCATTGTTGTCGTCGAAGTCGGTCCGGATCCGGTTGCCACTCGCATCAAGCGTGTAGGCCTCACTCCGCTCGATGGTGCGGGTGCCGTCATTGTCGTCGTCGAAATCGGTCCGGATCAGCCGGCCACTTCCGTCATAGGTGTAGAGCTCGCGCCGGTCGATGGTGCCGTCCTCGTCATCGTCGAACGTGCCCCGGTCGATGGTGCCGTCCGCATTATCGTCGAAGCGGATCTGGACCCGCCTGCCGTTCTCATTGGCCGTGTAGTGTTCGATCCGGTTGACAGTGCCATCCCCATCATTGTAGAACTCGGCTCGGACCGGTCTGAAGTCCGCGTCGAAGAATCTGGTCTCGAGCAGGTTGCCGCTCCTATAATAACCGTAGGTCTCGATCCGGTCTGTGGTGCCGTCCGCGTTATCGTCGAAGCGGGTCTGGACCCGCCTGCCGTTCGCATAACTGTAGGTCTCGAACCGATCGGTGGTGCCGTCCGCGTTATCGTCGAAGTCGGTCCGGCTCAGGCTGCCACTTCCGTTATAGGTGTAGGCCTCACTCCGGTCGATGGTGCCGTCCGCGTCGTCGTCGAAATCGCTCCGGTTGATCCTGCCATTCGCGTCATTGTCGAAGTCGGTCCGGACCCGATTGCCGTTCTCATCGAGCGTGTAGCGCTCGACCCGGTCGGCAGTGCCGTCCGCGTCATTGTCGAAATCGGTCCGGATCCGCCTGCCGTTCTCATCAAGCGTGTAGCGCTCGACCCGGTCGGCAGTGCCGTCCGCGTCATTGTCGAAATCGGTCCGGATCCGCCTGCCGTTCTCATCGAGCGTGTAGCGCTCGACCCGGTCGGTGGTGCCGTCCGCATTGTCGTCGAACGCGGTTCGGTCGATGGTGCCGTCATTGCCGTCGTCGAAGTCGATCCGGGTCAGCCGGTCGCTTGAATCATAGGTGTAGAGTTCGCGTCGCTCGACAGTGGTGCCATCTGCATTGTACGTATCTCTCCGATCAACAGTGCCATCGGCGTCGAAATCAGCCTCAACGTGCGTGACCTGCCCCAGATCATTGAAGGTCTGCGTTTCTGTTCGCTCAACGGTGCCATCGGCGTTGTCGTCAAGCTCAAGGCGCGTGACCTGCCCCAGATCATCGTAGGTCCGCGTTTCTGTTCGCTCAAAGCCGTCACCGGCGGCAGGGTTGTCGTCAAATTGTACAAAAACCGGATTGTCATTCTCATCATACATCCGCGTTTCTGTCCGATCGACGGTGCCATCGGCGTTGTCGTCAAATCGTACAAAAACCGGATTGTCATTCTCATCATACATCCGCGTTTCTGTCCGATCGACGGTGCCATCGGCGTTGTCGTCAAATCGTGCGAGAACCGCGTTGCCGTTTGCGTCCAGCGTATAAGAAACCATTCGCTCATCGTCGCCATCAGCGTCAAGATCAACGCCCGCAGAAAGAACATTGCTGTTTGCATCCACATTTACCGTTGAAATGCGATCCGGCGTTCCTTCTCCATCGACATCTTCCGTGATTGCATAGGTTCCGTTGTCAAAGGTAACCGTCACATCCGTGGTTTCCGGGCGAATGTAGTTATCCGCGATCTCTGCGAGATTTTTCAACTGCTCTGACGCAAGAGCACCCTCACCTGTATTGGCGGCAGCAATGACGGCGTTGGTGCCGGCAAGGTCACGCTCAAGCACTTCGACGCCTACGGCCGCGTAATCCTCAACCGTTGGCGGCGTCGTCTCATCGGTACCATCATAGGCATTGATCAGCTCCAGAGACACGATACTCCGCGGGGCCAACAGCACGACATCCGCATCGACGATGAATGACCAGGTTCCATCGTCAGCCGTGAAACTGCGATAGTTCTCTTCTTCGAAATCGACACGGTCCCCTTCGATAAAGTCATTCGTATCGAAGCGCAGCGTGTCATTGCCGTCGCCTTCAATCCGAAGCCGAGGCGCCGGTTCGCTATCGGACGTGAGGATATAGCCATCCGGGATGGTCAGATCAGTGCTGCCCCGACGATTGGTCCCGTTCAGTTCGACCACTTCAAGCCCGGCATAGTCCGGCAAGTCGCCAATGACATCCAACCTGTTGGAATATACAAGCTGATCGAAATCACCGTCACCGTCCGTATCCAAATCGGTCCGGATTCGCATAACCCGCAGGCCATCACGCATGAGGTTCACGATCTCGTCAATGTTGCCATCACCGTCATTGTCCCGTTCTTGCCGCGTCTGAAAGCCGTCGGCGCCAAAGTAGTTGATCCGGTCAATCGTGCCATCCGCATCAGTGTCCACCAGGCTCCGGTCGATATTGCCGTCATCGTCATCGTCGAACTCGGTCCGGATCACAATGCCGTTGGCGTCGTAGAACTCGGCCCGGTCGACATTTCCGTCCGCGTCGTCGTCGAACTCGGTCTGGGTCGGCCTGCTGCCGTTCGCAGCGAACGTAGCGAACGTATTGGTCTTGATCCGGTCAATCGTGCCGTCATTGTCGTTGTCGAACTCGGTCCGGGTCCGGTTGCCGTTGGCGTCGTAAGTGTAGGTCTCGCGCCGGTCAATCGTGCCATCCGCGTCATCGTCGAAATCCGTCCGGACCGTCCGGCCATTCGCATCCAGCATATAGTGCTCGAACCGGTCGATATCGCCGTCCGCATCGTCGTCGAAATCGATCCGGGTCCGGTTGCCGTTCGCATCAAACATATAGTGCTCAATCCGGTCGGTGGTGTTGTCCGCATTATCGTCGAACTCGGTCCGGTCGATATTGCCGTCATCATTATCGTCGAACTCGGTCCGGATCACGGTGCCGTCCATGTTGAAATACTCGATCCGGTCGATATTGCCGTCATTGTCGGGATCGAACGTGGCCCGGTCGATATTGCCGTCGTCATTATCATCGAACTCGGTCCGGATCACGGTACCGTCCATGCTGAAATACTCGATCCGGTCGATATTGCCGTCATTGTCGGGATCGAACGTGGTCCGGTCGATATTGCCGTCACCATCGTCGTGGAAGTCGGTCCGGATCAAATTGCCGAAAGGGTCGTACTGCTCGATCCGGTCGAGCGTGTCATCGGCGTCATAATATTCGATCCGAAGCAGGGCCCGGATGCTGTTCGGATGACGTCCATGGTACTCGATCCGCTCGATATTGCCGTCGGCGTCATAGTGCTCGATCCGGTCGATATTGCCAATGCCTTCGTCGTCGAACTCGGTCCGTGTCAAATTGCCGTCACTGTCGTAATACTCGTTCCGTTCGGCTGTGCCATTGCCGTCCGCGTCGAACTCGGTCCGTGTCAAATTGCCGTCACTGTCGTAATACTTGGTCAGTTCGGCTGTGCCATTGCCGTCCTCGTCGAACTCGATCCGTGTCACATTGCCGTTGCTGCCGTAATATTCGCGCCGCTCGAAAATGCCGTCATCGTCGTCGTTGAAATCCTGCCGTATCAGATTGCCGCTGGCGTCGTAATGTTCGCGCCGCTCGAAAGTGCCGTTATCGTCGTCGTTGAAATCCCGCCGTATCAGATTGCCGTTGGTATCGTAGCGCTCGGCCCGGTTGATGTTGCCGTCAGTGTCAGAGTCGAAATTTTGCTGTACCGGATTGCTGTTACCGAAATAAAGTTCCGTTCGGTTTGTAGGAAAAAGACCGTTCTGGTTGTCCCCATAGTCGATTCTCAACAGGCCGCCGTTGTCAGTATAGGTGTAATCTCCCCTCCGGTCGATTCGGCCGTTGGCGTTATCATCAAACTCGACCCGGGTCAGCATGCCGTCCGCATTATAGGTGTAGTTTTCACGCCGGTCGGTATTGCCGTCCGCATCGTCGTCGAACGCGGCCCGGTCGGTATTGCCGTCCGCATCGTCGTCGAAGTCGGTCCGGGTCCGGTTGCGACTCCCGTCATACGCGTAGGTTTCGATCCGGTCGGTATTGCCGTCCGCATCGTCGTCGAAGTCGGTCCGGGTCCGGTTGCCGGACGCGTCATAGGCGTAGGTCTCGCTCCGGTCGGCCGTGCCATCCGCGTTATCATCGAAGTCAGCCCGATCGATATTGCCGTCCGCGTTGTCGTCGAAGTCGGTCCGGGTCCGGTTGCCGTCCGCGTCATAGGCGTAGGTCTCGCTCCGGTCGACGGTACCGTCATCGTCATCGTCGAACACGGCCCGGTCGGTAATGCCGTCCGCGTCATCGTCGAACACGGCCCGGTCGGCCCGGCCGTCCGCGTCATCGTCAAAGTCGGTCCGGATCCGGTTGCCGTTGGCATCATAGGCGTAGGTCTCGCTCCGGTCGGCCGTGCCATCCGCATTATCATCGAATTCAGCCCGATCAATATTGCCGTCCGCGTCATCGTCGAACACGGTCCGGTCGATATCACCATCCGCGTCATCGTCAAAGTCGGTCCGGATCCGGTTGCCACTGCCATCCAGCGTGTAGGTCTCGGTCCGGTCGGTTGTACCATCCGCGTCATCGTCAAAGTCGGTCCGGATCCGGTTGCCACTGTCATTCAGCGTGTAGGTCTCGGTCCGGTCGGTTGTACCATCCGCGTCATCGTCGAAATCGGTCCGGATCCGGTTGCCACTGCCATCCAGCGTGTAGGTCTCGGTCCGGTCGGTTGCACCATCCGCGTCGTCATCAAAGTCGATTCGGATCAACCTGCCGCCCGCATCATAGCTGTAGGTCTCGATCCGTTCGGGGCTGCCGTCCGCGTCATCGTCGAATGCGGCCCGGTCGGTGTTGCCGTCCTCGTCGTCGTCGAACTCGACCCGGTCGATCGTGCCGTCATTGTCGTCGTCGAACTCGGTCCGGGTCGGATCAATCAGCACGACATCCGCATCGACCATGAATGACCAGGTTCCATCATCAGCCGTGAAACTCCGATAGGTCTCGCCTTCGAAATCGACACGGTCCCCTTCGGTAAAGTCGTCCATGTCGAAGCGCAGCGTGTCCATACCACCGCCCTCAATCCGAACCGGCGTCGCCGGATCGCCATTGCCCGCAAAGACAAACCCGTCCGGGATGGTCAGGTCAGTGGTGCCATCACCGCGACCGACGAAGCCCATCCTGACCACCTCAAGCCCGGCATGGTTCGGAAACTCCTCGCTGTAATCAAAGTCGCCTTCATATTCAACCTGGTCCAGATCGCCGTCATTGTCGGTGTCTTCATCCCGACGGTATCTGTCAGCCGAGCCTTCCGGATACCAGGTGTAGTCGATCCGGTTGACAGTGCCGTCGTCGAGCGTGTCCAGTTCCAGCCGTATCAAACGACCATCGGCGTTGCGGTGCTCGATCCGTTCGGGGCTGCCGTCAACGTCATTGTCGAACGCGGTCCGGTCGGTGATGCCGTCACCGTCGTCGTCGAAGTCCGTCCGGTCGATTATGCCGTCCGCGTTATTGTCGAACGCGGTCCGGTCGGTTGTGCCGTCCGCATTGTCATCGAAGCTGGTCCGGATCAGCCTGCCACTTCCGTCATAGCTGTAGTGCTCGGTCCGGTCGATAATGCCGTCCCCGTCATCGTCGAACTCGGTCCGGTCGATTATGCCGTCCGCGTTATTGTCGAACGCGGTCCGGTCGGTGATGCCGTCACCGTCGTCGTCGAATTCGATCCGTTCGGGGCTGCCGTCCGCGTTATCGTCGAACGCGGTCCGGTCGGTGATGCCGTCCCCGTCGTCGTCGAAGTCGGTCCGGGTCCGGTTGCCGCTCTCATCGAGCGTGTAGGCCTCACTCCGGTCGAGCGTGCCGTCATTGTCGTCGTCGAATTCGGTCCGGGTCCGGTTGCCGCTCTCATCAAGCGTGTGGGCCTCACTCCGGTCGATGGTGCCGTCATTGTCGTCATCGAAGTCGGTCCGGGTCCGGTTGCCGTTGGCGTCATACGTGTAGGTCTCGATCCGGTCGGTGGTGCCATCACCATTATCGTCGAAGTCGGTCCGGGTCCGGTTGTCGTCCGCATCATAAAAGTAGCGCTCGATCCGGTCGGTGGTGCCATCACCATTATCGTCGAACTCGGTCCGGTCGGGACTGCCGTCCGCGTTGTCGTCGAACTCGGTCCGGATCACGTTGCCGTCCACGTCATAAAAATAGCGCTCGGTCCGGTCGGGGCTGCCGTCCGCATCGTCGTCGAACCGGGTCCGGGTCCGGTTGCCACTCGCATCCAGTGTGTAGTGCTCGCTCCGGTCGGTGGTGCCGTCACCGTCATCGTCGAAATCGATCCGGTCGGGGTTGCCGTCCGCGTTGTCGTCGAACTCGGTCCGGATCACGTTGCCGTCCATATCATAAAAGTAGCGCTCGATCCGGTCGATATTACCATCCGCATCGTCGTCGAACCGGGTCCGGGTCCGATTGCCACTCGCATCCAGTGTGTAGTGCTCGCTCCGGTCGGTGGTACCGTCACCGTCATCGTCGAAATCGATCCGGTCGATGGTGCCGTCCCCGTCGTCGTCGAAGTCGGTCCGGGTCCGGTTGCCGTTGGCGTCATACGTGTAGGTCTCGATCCGGTCGGTGGTGCCATCACCATTATCGTCGAAGTCGGTCCGGGTCCGGTTGTCGTCCGCATCATAAAAGTAGCGCTCGATCCGGTCGGTGGTGCCATCACCATTATCGTCGAACTCGGTCCGGTCGGGACTGCCGTCCGCGTTGTCGTCGAACTCGGTCCGGATCACGTTGCCGTCCACGTCATAAAAATAGCGCTCGGTCCGGTCGGGGCTGCCGTCCGCATCGTCGTCGAACCGGGTCCGGGTCCGGTTGCCACTCGCATCCAGTGTGTAGTGCTCGCTCCGGTCGGTGGTGCCGTCACCGTCATCGTCGAAATCGATCCGGTCGGGGTTGCCGTCCGCGTTGTCGTCGAACTCGGTCCGGATCACGTTGCCGTCCATATCATAAAAGTAGCGCTCGATCCGGTCGATATTACCATCCGCATCGTCGTCGAACCGGGTCCGGGTCCGATTGCCACTCGCATCCAGTGTGTAGTGCTCGCTCCGGTCGGTGGTACCGTCACCGTCATCGTCGAAATCGATCCGGTCGATGGTGCCGTCCCCGTCGTCGTCGAATTCGATCCGTTCGGGACTGCCGTCCGCGTCATCGTCGAACACGGTCCGGTCGATCGTGCCGTCCCCGTCGTCGTCGAACTCGGTCCGGGTCCGGTTGCCACCCGCATCATAAAAGTAGCGCTCGATCCGGTCGGTGATGCCGTCCGCGTCGTCGTCGAATTCGATCCGTTCGGGGCCACCGCGCGCGTCGTCGTTGAACTCGGTCCGGACCCGGTTGCCACCGTCATCCAGCGTGTAGGTCTCGGTCCGGTCGGTTGCATCATCCGCGTCGTCATCAAAGTCGGTTCGGATCAGCCCGCCGTCCGCGCCATAGCTGTAGGTCTCGATCCGTTCGGGGCCGCCGTCCGCGTCATCGTCGAACGCGGCCCGGTCGATCATCCCGTCATTGTCATCGTCGAAATCGGTCCGGACCCGGTTGCCACTGTCATCCAGCGTGTGGGCCTCGCTCCGGTCGGTGTTGCCGTCCGCGTCGTCGTCGAACGCGGCCCGGACCCGGTTGCCACGGTCATCCAGCGTGTAGGTCTCGGTCCGGTCGGTTGCACCATCCGCGTCGTCATCAAAGTCGGTCCGGATCAGCCCGCCGTCCGCGCCATAGCTGTAGGTCTCGATCCGTTCGGGGCCGCCGTCCGCGTCATCGTCGAACGCGGCCCGGTCGATCATGCCGTCATTGTCGTCGTCGAAATCGGTCCGGGTCCGGTTGCCACTCTCATCGAGCGTATAGGCCTCACTCCGTTCGGGATCACCGCGCGCGTCGTCGTTGAACTCGGTCCGGACCCGGTTGCCACTGTCATCCAGCGTGTAGGTCTCGGTCCGGTCGGTTGCACCATCCGCGTCGTCATCAAAGTCGATTCGGATCAACCTGCCGTCCGCATCATAGCTGTAGGTCTCGATCCGTTCGGGGCTGCCGTCCGCGTCATCGTCGAACGCGGCCCGGTCGGTGTTGCCGTCCTCGTCGTCGTCGAACTCGACCCGGTCGATCGTGCCGTCATTGTCGTCGTCGAACTCGGTCCGGGTCGGATCAATCAGCACGACATCCGCATCGACGATGAAGGACCAGGTTCCGTCATCAGCCATGAAACTCCGGTACTCGTCTCCCGCGACATCGACACGGTCCCCTTCGGTAAAGTCATCCAGATCGAAGCTCAGCGTGTCCGTAATTCCGCCCTCAATCCGAACCCGAGACCCCGGAGCGGCATTACCCGCAAAGACAAACCCGTCCGGGATGATCAGTTCAGTGACGCCATCACCGCGACCGACCCCACCCATCCTGACCACCTCAAGCCCGGCATGGTTCGGAAACTCCTCGCTGTAATCAAAATTGCCTTCATACTGAACCCGGTCCAGATCGCCGTCATTGTCGGTGTCTTCATCCCGGCGGTACCTGTCAGCCGAGCCTTCCGGATACCAGGTGTAATCGATCCGGTCGACACTGCCGTCGTCGAGCGTGTCCAGATCTCGCCGTACCAAACGACCATCGGCGTCGAAGTACTCGACCAGATCGATGTTGCCGTCCGAGTCAATGTTAAACGCTTTCCGGTCGATCGTGCCGTCCGCGTCGTCGTCGAAGTCGGTCCGGACCCGGTTGAACCTCCCGATGTAAGTATAGTGCTCGATCCGGTCGACAGTACCGTCCCCGTCGTCGTCGTACTCGCTCCGGTTGGCTCTGAAGCTCGATCCGATGACGAAATCGGTCCGGATCAGGTTGCCGTTCGAATCATAAAAGTAGTTCTCTCTCCGGTCGCGGGTGCCATCCGCGTCGTTATCAAAGTCGGTCCGGATCCGGTTGCCACTGCCATCCAGCGTGTAGGTCTCGGTCCGCTCGGTTGCCCCATTCGCGTCATCGTCGAAATCGGTCCGGATCCGGTTGCCACTGCCATCCAGCGTGTAGGTCTCGGTCCGGTCGGTTGCCCCATCCGCGTCATCGTCGAAATCGGTCCGGATCCGGTTGCCACTGCCATCCAGCGTGTAGGTCTCGGTCCGGTCGGTTGCCCCATCCGCGTCATCGTCGAAATCGGTCCGGATCCGGTTGCCACTGCCATCCAGCGTGTAGGTCTCGGTCCGGTCGGTTGCCCCATCCGCGTCATCGTCGAACGTGGCCCGGTCGATATCACCATCCGCGTCGTCGTCGAACTCGACCCGGTCGATCGTGCCGTTATTGTCGTCGTCGAACTCGGTCCGGGTCGGATCAATCAGCCTGACATCGGCATCGACCATGAATGACCACGTTCCATCGTCAACCGTGAAACTCCGATAGGTCTCGCCTTCGAAATCGACACGATCCCCTTCGGTAAAGTCGTCCATGTCGAAGCGCAGCGTATCCACACCACCGCCCTCAATCCGAACCGGCGTCGCCGGATCGCCATTGCCCGCAAAGGCAAACCCGTCCGGGATGGTCAGGTCAGTGACGCCATCACCGTCGCCGACGGAGCCCATCCTGACCACCTCAAGCCCGGCATGATTTGGAAACTCCTCGCTGTAATCAAAGTCGCCTTCATATTCAACCTGGTCCAGATCGCCGTCACCGTCGGTGTCTTCATCCCGACGGTACCTTTCAGCCGAGCCTTCCGGATACCAGGTATAGTCGATCCGGTTGACAGTGCCGTCCGCGTCATTGTCGTACGCGGCGGTCCGGTCGGTGATGCCGTCACCGTCATCGTCGAAGTCCGTCCGGTCGATGGTGCCGTCCGCGTTGTCGTCGAAGTCGGTCCGGGTCCGGCTGCCGTCCGGATCATACGTGTAGACCTCACTCCGGTCGGTGACGCCGTCACCATTATCGTCGAAATCGGTCCGGGTCCGGCTGCCGTCCGGATCATACGTGTAGACCTCACTCCGGTCGGTGACGCCGTCACCATTATCGTCGAAATCGGTCCGGGTCCGGTTGCCGTTGGCGTCATGCGTGTAGGCCTCGATCCGGTCGATGACGCCGTCCGCGTCGCCATCGAATTCGGTCCGGTCGTTTCTGCTGTCCGCATCATCGTCGAAATCGGTCCGGATCCGGTTGCCGCTCGCATCGAGCGTGTAGGCCTCACTCCGGTCGACAGTGCCATTATCGTCCACGTCCAGCTCTCGCCGTATCACAGCGCCGTCCGTGTTGTAGTGAAGGACCTGGTCGTTTCTGCCATCCGCGTCGTCGTCGAACTCGATCCGGATCCGGTTGCCACTCGCATCATAGTGATAGATCCGGTCGGTTGTGCCGTCCCCATCCCTGTCGACCATGCTCCGGGTCCGGTTGCCGCTGTCGTCATACGTGTGGTCCGTGATCCGGTCGGTTGTGCCGTCCCCATCCCTGTCGGCCATGATCCGGGTCCGGTTGCCGCTGTCGTCATACGTGTAGTCCACGATCCGGTCGACAGTGCCGTCATCGTCGGCGTCCCATTCCCGCCCTGTCACATTGCCGTCCGCGTCGAAGCGATGGGTCCGTTCTATATTGCCGTCATTGTCGTCGTCGAAGTCGGTCCGGGTCCGGCTGCCGTCCGGATCATACGTGTAGGTCTCGGTCCGGTCGACAGTACCGTCATCGTCGGCGTCGAAGTCGGTCCGGGTCCGGTTGCCGTCCGGATCATACGTGTAGGTCACGGTCCGGTCGACAGTACCGTCATCGTCGGCGTCCGATTCCCGCCGTGTCACATTACCGTCCGCGTCGTAGTGGAGGGTCAGGTCGGTATTGCCGTCCGCGTCATTGTCGAAGTCGGCCCGGGTCCGGTTGCCGGACACGTCATACGTGTAGTCCGCGATCCAGTCGATCGTGCCGTCATCGTCGGCGTCCAATTCCCGCCGTGTCACCTTGCCGTCCGTGTTGTAGTCCTCGATCCGGTCGGTATTGCCGTCCGCGTCGTCGTCGAACTCGATCCGGAACCAGTTGCCACTCCCATCATGGTGATAGATCCGGTCGATGCTGCCATTCCCATCCCGGTCGACCATGGTCCGGAGCAGATTGCCGCTGTCGTCATAGGTGTAGGTATCACGCTGGTCGATGGTGCCGTCATCGTTGCGGTCCCATTCCCGCCCTGTCACGGTGCCATCCGCGTCGAAGCGGTGGATCCGGTCGATCGTGCCGTCCCCGTCGTCGTCGAACTCGGTCCGGGTCCGGTTGCCGCTGTCGTCATACGTGTAGTCCACGATCCGGTCGGTTGTGCCGTCCCCATCCCTGTTGACCCTGACCTGTGAAAGGTTGCCCTCCTCATCATACGAGTATGCCTCGATCCGGTTGACAGTGCCGTCATTGCCGTCGACGAAGTTGGTAAGGATCAGATTGCCGTTCGCATCATGAAAGTAGAGCACAGCCCGGTCGGGCGTGCCGTCCGCATCATCGTCGAAGTCGGTCCGGATCCGGTTGCCGTTGGCGTCATACCTGAAGGTCTCGGCCCGGTCGACAGTACCGTCATCGTCGGTGTCCCATTCCGCCCGTGTCGTCATGCCGTCCGTGTTGTAGTCCGCGATCCGGTTGTTGGTGCCGTCCGCGTCGTCGTCGAACTCGATCCGGATCCGGTTGCCACTCCCATCATAGTGATAGAGCCGGTCGATGCTGCCATTCCCATCCCTGTCGACCATGGTCCGGAGCAGATTGCCGCTGCCGTCATAGGTGTAGGTCTCACGCCGGTCGATGGTGCCGTCATCGTTGCGGTCCCATTCCCGCCCTGTTACGGTGCCATCCGCGTCGAAGCGGTGGATCCGGTCGATCGTGCCGTCATTGTCGTCGTCGAACTCGACCCGATCGATGGTGCCATCATTGTCGTCGTCGAACTCGGTCCGGGTCTCCTCGGTAGGCATGGTCTTAACTCCGTATGATCCAAGGTTGATCATATAGCATGTTCGATCTCGGATTGGAACCGTTTGTTTCGCTTCACCCGGTCAGACAGCAGGTCCGGGGTCGCCCGCTTGGCTCCGTTTGCATCGCATGATGCCTGCCATCAGACAGAATTGCCCGAAGCTCTCCGTCAGCTCCACAAGCGAATGCACGTTCGCGGCGGTCGCCAAAGCCAGGGGATGTGGTCGTCGTCTTCATGGCGTTGCTTCCCCGGGCCTGCGGTTCGGGGAAGCAACGCCACCCTGAATCAAGGTTTCAACATAACCCGGGACATTCCCTTTCGACTCCGCCAACCGCAATTACACCAACCGGCTCTGCGCCACCGCTGCCCCGATGAAGCTGGCGAACAGGGGATGCGGTTCGAACGGTTTTGATTTCAGTTCGGGGTGATATTGCACGCCGATGAACCAGGGGTGGTCCGGCAATTCGACCGTCTCGGGCAGCAGCCCGTCCGGCGAGGTGCCGGCAAACAGCATGCCCGCCGCTTCCAGTTGTTCGCGATAGTCCATGTTGACCTCGTAACGGTGCCGGTGGCGTTCCGAAATCGTGGTCTCACCATAGATCGAGGCGATCCGCGAATTTGACGACAGCTTCGCCCCATAGGCGCCGAGCCGCATGGTTCCGCCCAGATCGCCGGCGACCCCGCGGGTTTCCAACTGACCCTCGTTCATCCATTCGGTCATCAAGCCAACCACCGGTTCGCCGGTCTCGCCGAACTCGGACGATCCCGCCCCGTCGATGCCGGCCAGATTGCGCGCGGCTTCCAGCACCGCCATCTGCATGCCGAAACAAATGCCGAAATAGGGCACGTCGCGTTCGCGGGCAAAACGGGCCGCGTGCATCTTGCCCTCCGCGCCGCGTTCGCCAAAGCCGCCGGGCACCAGAATGCCGTGCACGTCTTCCAGATGCCGGGCGGTGTCCTCGCGCTCGAAAATCTCCGAGTCGAGCCATTCCGGCTTGACCCGGACATTATTGGCGATCCCCCCATGCACCAGGGCTTCCTGCAGCGACTTATAGGCATCCAGAAGGCCGGTGTATTTTCCGACCACTGCGATCTTGACCTCACCCTCGGGCTGTTCGACCCGGGCGACGATATTATGCCAGGTGGTCAGGTCGGGCGCCGGTGCGGTATCCGTCAGACCGAAGAATTCGATGATTTCATGGTCCAGGCCCTCGGCATGATAGGACATCGGGACGCTGTAGATTGTGGATACATCGCGCGCCTGGATCACCGCGCTGGGCCGGACATTGCAGAACAGCGCAATCTTCCCGCGTTCGCCTTCGGGAATTTCCCGGTCGGTGCGGCAGAGCAGGATATCCGGCTGAATGCCGATCGAGCGCAGTTCCTTGACCGAGTGCTGGGTCGGCTTGGTTTTAAGTTCACCGGCCGTTGCCACGTACGGCAACAGGGTAAGATGCATGAAACAGCACGATCCACGCGGCAGTTCCTGGCTCATCTGGCGAATGGCCTCCAGGAACGGCAGGCCTTCGATATCGCCCACCGTGCCGCCGATCTCACACAGCATGAAATCGGCCTCATCCGCGCCGTCCAGCAGAAATTCCTTGATCGCGTCGGTAACATGGGGAATGACCTGAACCGTACCCCCCAGATAGTCGCCGCGACGTTCCTTTTGAATCACGCCCTGATAAATCCGTCCCGCCGCCACATAGTCGCGCCGGGACGAGGCAACGCCTGAAAACCGTTCATAATGGCCCAGATCCAGATCTGTCTCGGCACCGTCGTCGGTGACGTAAACCTCGCCATGCTGATAAGGGCTCATCGTGCCGGGATCGACGTTGAGATAGGGATCGAGTTTTCGCAGGCGGACCGAATAGCCACGTGCCTGCAGCAGGGCACCGAGGGCCGCCGAAGCGAGACCTTTTCCAAGAGACGAAACCACGCCACCGGTGATAAATATGAACCGCGCCATGGGCGTTCTCAGTAGTTCCGAATCGGGGGGCGCGAAAGAGCGTTCTCATGGGTAACGATGTTTCTTAGAGCCTGAACGAAAATGAGTTGAGTGATATCAGTGGGTTGTGATTCTGTTTGTTTGAACAGGAAACAAGAAAACGGAGGTCACGATGCCCTGGACTGAAACCACTCGCTGCCAGTATGAGCGGAATAACGAGCGTTACTCAAGCGATGTAACCGATGCAGAATGGGCGGTCATTTTTCCGCTTTTGCCCGGCCCCAACAAATTGGGGCGCCCTCGGGAAGTTGAGTTGCGCGAAGTTTGGGATGGGATTGGCTACATCGCTGCCGCCGGGTGCGCGTGGTCTCTTTTGCCAAAGGACTTTCCGCCAGTTTCAACGGTTCGATACTATTTCTACAACTGGCGTGATAGCGGGTTACTGGCGGAGATCAACCACGCTCTGGTCGCTTTGGCGCGTGAACGGGAGGCTCGGGATCATCAACCCACAGCAGGCGTTATTGACAGTCAAAGCGTGAAAACCACTGAAAACGGCGGCATTTCTGGCTACGACGCAGGAAAGAAGATCAAAGGCCGCAAGCGCCACATCATGACAGACACCTGTGGCCATCTGTTGGCATCATGCGTTCACGCTGCCAACATTCAGGATCGCGACGGGGCAGTGGGCGTCTTTCAAAAGCTCAAACGGGATGCCCCAAAACTGCGCCACGTTTTTGCCGACTGCGGTTATCGGGGGCCAAAACTTCGTTCAGCCCTGATAACCATTGGCCGCTGGACTATCCAGATTGTGAAGCGTTCCGACACCGCCGAAGGTTTTGAGGTCCTGCCCCGCAGATGGGTCGTCGAACGCACCTTCGCCTGGCTGGGACGTTGCCGCCGATTGGCAAAGGATTGGGAGAAAACCATCGAAAGTGCAGAGGCTTGGGTTCTCATCGCCCATATCAGACGCATGACACGCTGTCTCGCAAGGGCTTGAAAAACATCAGATCATTTTGAATCAGGCTCTTAGGGATCAACCCGCAGTAAAGTTCCCCGGGCGCCTATTGTGACAGCGGCTCCAGCGGCGCCAATGGCGCGCTTTCCTCGGTTGCCGGGGCGCTGTCCAGCACGGAAGTGGGCGCCGAAGACTGGTTCGACAACCAGGTCAGGCCCATGCTGGTCACGAAGAAACAGGCTGCCAGAACTGTCGTGACCCGGGTCAGTGCGCTCGCGGCCGCGCGCGAGGACATCAGGCCGCCGCCGCCGCCGCCAATGCCCAGCGCGCCCCCTTCGGACCGTTGCAACAGGACAACGCCGATCATCGCCAGCGCCAGCAGCAGATGGATCATCAAAAGTACATTTTGCAAGCCGCCCATATTCAGTCAGGCCTTTCTTGAACTACAATCTGACAGGATGTGGCGAGCTTCTATCTCGTTTACAAGGGTCTGTCACCCATTTTGCGCCGCCGAGAAGGCATCAATGATGGGATTGAAGTCACTGGCCTTGAGACTGGCTCCACCCACCAGGGCCCCGCCGACGTGGGCAATGCGTGCAATTTCGTCCGCATTGGCTCCCTTCACCGATCCGCCATAGAGAATTCGCCAAGGGCCCGGTTGTGCCATCCGTTCCAAAACGGTCATCAAATGTTCGTGTACTTCGGCGATATCATCCAGGGTTGGCGTGCGTCCCGTGCCGATCGCCCAGACCGGTTCATAGGCGACCGCGACCGTGTCGGGTTCCGCGCCCTCCGGCAGGGAACCGGTGATCTGGCGCTCGACCACCGCCAGCGCCTGGCCCGCGTTTCGCTCCGCTTCGGTTTCGCCGACACAGACGATTGGGGTGACGCCGG
This sequence comes from Alphaproteobacteria bacterium, assembly GCA_965204825.1. Lineage (GTDB taxonomy): Bacteria > Pseudomonadota > Alphaproteobacteria > Futianiales > Futianiaceae. The sequence continues at coordinate 28,347 of OZ242016.1, forward strand.
CCCTGCGCACAGCCTCGGCCTTGGCCCTTACGATTTTGTCGCTCTCGCCATGGTCGGTGCGCCGTTCCGAATGCCCGACAATGATGAAGGCCGCCCCCGCATCGCGCAGCATTTCCGCCGATAGATCCCCGGTATGGGCGCCCGCGGCATTCACGTGACAGTCTTCCGCGCCGATCGCGAGCCCGCCGCCCTGTTCCCGCGCGGCGCTGAGGGCGATCAGGGTGGCCGGCAGGCACAGAAGGACATCGGCATCCGGCGAACTGGCCGCAACATGTGACGCAACCGCCGCAACCTCCTCCAAATCGCCCGTTAGTCCGTTCATTTTCCAGTTACCCGCCACCAATGAACGCACCATAATCCCACTCCCTCACTTGAAACCGCCGCTGTTATGGGCCGAGTTGGAATATCTGCGCAAGAGGGCGCGGTGCCGCTTGCCCGATCTGTCCGCCATACTTATGATGGCGCCAATTCCGCGCGGGGCATGTCATGTCCCGCGCTTCGTTATCGAGACAAGGGAAACGCTCGAAATGCTGGATTCACTGCGGTCCTGGGCCGGCACCTGGGTGGCGGCCGTCTTTATCTTTTTACTGGCCGGCAGCTTTGCCGTCTTCGGCGTTGGCGACATATTGCGCGGCGGCCAGAACAATACGGTGGCGACCGTCGGAAATCTGACGATTACCGTGCCGGAATTCCGCCGCGAGTTCCAAAGGGAACTCAATCGCATGTCCAACGACTCGGATCGCGTCATCACGATCGAGGAAGCGCGGGCGCAAGGGCTCGATTACAGCGTGGCCCAAAGGATGGTTGCGCGCACCGCCGTCGATGCGCTGGTCGGTGAACTGGCCCTGGCGACGCCGGACGATGCGGTGGCGAGCAAGATCCGGGGCAACCGGAACTTCGCCGGACTGGACGGAAATTTTGATCGGGTGTCGTTTCAGCTGATCCTGAACCAGAACGGCCTGACCGAGCAGGAATACTCAGATTCCGTACGCGGCGATCTGACCCGGCAACAAATCATGCAGGCGGTGACAACCGGAATAGTGGCGCCCAAGGTGCTTGCCACAAACCTTTTCAGCTATCTTCAGGAAACCCGGGACGTCGAGTATCTTGCCGTCATGCCGGACAAGGTCGCCCCCCCGGTCGAGCCGGACGATGAAAGCATCGCCACCTTCTATGCGGAAAACCAGGCCCTGTTCATGGCGCCGGAATACCGCGCCGTCACGGTATTGTCAGCCTCGCCAGAGGATCTGCTGGGCCGGACCGAGGTTCGCGATGACGAGTTGCAGACCGCGTATGAAGAACAGATCGACCGCTTCCGGACGCCCGCAAAACGGACTGTCGACCAGATCCTGTTTCCGGACGAGGCTGCCGCGCGGACCGGAGCCGAAACGCTCAGGACAACCGACGACTTCGGCCAGGCGGTTGCCGATCTGGGGTTCAATCTCAAGGATGTGAACCTGGGAGAGATCGAGATTGAAGCCCTGCCCGCCGGCCCCGCCGAGGCTGTCTTTGCCCTGGAGGAGGGCCAGATTTCGGATCCTCTGGAATCCGCCTTCGGATGGGCGGTGTACCGGGCCACCGGCCTGAAGCCGGAAATTACCCAGCCTTTTGAGGACGTCGTCGGTGTCCTGCGCCGGGATATCGGTCTCGACCGGGCCCGCGATGAACTCTACGACCTGCAGAACGCGATTGAGGATCAACGGGCCACCGGCGCGCCGCTGCAGGACGTGGCGGCCGAGCTGGATCTGAAAATCGTCAGGGAAGAAGCAGTCGACCCGCGCGGGTTCCGGCCTGACGGAGGGCGCGCGGAAGGCCTGTTCCGCGATGCGGAGGTAATGTCCCAGATATTCTCCATCGATCCCGCCGACGAGCAGCCGCTGCAGGAAACATCGGACGGAGCGGCCTATGTCCTGCGCATTGACGGCATTACGGTCGCCGCACAGCGCCCGCTGACCGAGGTTCGCGCCAGCATTGTCGAAATCCTCAAGGCGGACCAGCAACGCGAGGCGCTGGAAGCAAGGACCGACGAAATCATCGCCAGCCTGCAGGAAACGACCACGCTGGAACAAGCCGCGCAAACCCTGGAAACAGAAGTCCGCAAGGCCGAGGGTTTGAAGCGGAACGCCGGCGATGGCGCGGTCGATGGCGAATTGCTCGAGATGGTTTTCAAGGCGGGCGAGAGCACCTTTATCGCCGGACCGTCGTCAAATTCGCCTGACCGTCTGGTGGTCCGCATCACCAGGATCACGCCCCCGGATCCGAGCGAGGCCGAGGCCCAGATCGCAAGCCGGCAAGCAACCCTGCGGGCTCAGATGACCGGCGAACTGACCGAGCAATTCGTCGAGGCATTGAAAACCGATTTCGGCACGGACATCGACCGGGGCGGCATCGATACGGCATTCAATATTCAAACCTATTGATCCGATGGCCCAAATCGACCCGTCCTTGGACGACTTTGCCCGGGCCCATGACGCCGGGCATGGACAGGCCGTCTGGACAACCCATGTCGCCGATCTCGAAACCCCGGTTTCAACCTATCTGAAGCTGGCGGACGGTCGCGACAACAGCTTCCTGTTCGAATCCGTCACCGGGGGTGAGGTGCGCGGGCGCTATTCGATCATCGGTATGAAACCCGATATTGTCTGGCGCTGCGACGGCCAGGCGTCCCAGATCAATCGGGCGGCCCGATATGATCCCGGTGCGTTCGAGGCGTGCGAGGGCAATCCGCTCAGCGCTTTGCGCGCCCTGGTCGCCGAAACCCGGATGGAGATCCCGCACGGCCTGCCGCCCATGGTGGTCGGTCTGTTCGGTTACATGGGCTACGACACTATTCGACTGGTCGAGCACTTGCCGGATGTGAACGCCGACATGCTGCAGGTGCCCGACGCGGTCATGATGCGGCCAACCATCGTGGTCGTCTTCGATGCGATCAAGGACCTGGTGACCATCGTTACCCCGGTCTGGCCTGAAGCCGGTGTCAGCGCACGCGCCGCCTATGCCCGGGCGGCCGAACGGCTGTCCGACACGGTATCGGATTTTGAACGCCCCCTGCCCCAAAGCGCGCTGTCGACCATGGATCATGCGCCGCTGGAAACGCCGACCTCCAACATCGACAAGGCTGACTATCTGGAGATCGTGGACAAGGCCAAGGAATACATCCTGGCAGGCGACATCTTCCAGGTCGTGCCCAGTCAGCGGTTTTCAACGCCCTTCCATCTGCCGCCGATTGCGCTCTATCGCGCCCTGCGGCGCACCAATCCGTCGCCCTATATGTATCATCTCGATATGGGCGGGTTCTCAATCGTCGGCTCCAGTCCGGAAATCCTCGTGCGGGTTGCGGACGGCAAGGTCACCGTCCGGCCCATTGCCGGCACCCGGCCACGTGGCGAGACGCCGGAACACGACCGGGAACTGGAAGAGGACCTGCTGGCCGATCCCAAGGAACTGGCCGAGCATCTGATGCTGCTGGACCTGGGGCGTAACGATGTCGGCCGGGTCGCCAGAATCGGCGCCGTCAGGGTGACCGAGGAGTTCGTCATCGAGCGCTACAGCCACGTGATGCACATCGTCTCCAACGTCGAAGGTGATATTCGCGACGATGTGGACGCCATCGATGCCCTGCTGGCTGGGCTGCCGGCCGGCACCGTCTCGGGTGCGCCCAAGGTCCGGGCCATGGAGATCATCGACGAACTGGAGCCGCACAAGCGCAGCATCTATGGCGGCGGTATCGGCTATATTTCGGCAAATGGTTCAATGGATACCTGCCTGGTGCTGCGCACCGCCGTGGTCAAGGATGGCGTCATGCACGTTCAGGCCGGCGGCGGCGTCGTCGCCGACAGCGAACCGGAAACTGAATTCGAGGAAACCGTCAACAAGTCCAGGGCCTTGATGCGCGCCGCCGAAGAAGCCGTCCGCTTCGCCGGTCTGCCGGGCAAGAGCCAGTAGACGTATTCACGCGCCGTTCAGTTGTCGGGCCGCGACGGCGCTAACCGGAACGGCAGGTTGGATATTTGTGGACATGGGCGGCGCCATCGGCTGTTGCAATGCCATCACATCTTCCAGCTGCGCGCTGGATTTGGCCTTCACGGCCCGATTGGGAGCATTGCCGACCTTGCTGGCCAGGAACGAACTGGACAGGGATTTCAATTTGCTCGTCTTTCTGCCTGATCTTTTTGTATATCCTGCCTTGACGGGCTTTTTGCGACCGCCTTAAGTGCCGCGCATTGTAACGAGGCGCGCCATAATGATCCTGCTGATCGATAACTATGACAGCTTTACCTACAATCTGGTCCATTATCTGGGCGAATTGGGGGCGGAAGTCGTGGTTCACCGGAACGATAAAATCAATGTCGGCCAGGCGCTGTCGTCCGGCGCGTCGGGTATCGTCATTTCGCCGGGTCCGTGCGGCCCGGATCGTGCCGGCATCTGTCTGGATCTGATTGCCGCGGCGCCTGAAGACATGCCTCTGTTCGGTGTCTGCCTCGGATTTCAGTCGATTTCCCAGGCCTTTGGCGGCGACATCGTCCGGGTTCCGCCGATGCACGGCAAGCTCAGCACGGTGCACCACGATGGAACCGGCGTCTTTGAAGACATCGAACAGGACTTTCCCGCCACCCGCTATCACAGCCTGGCGCTGGCCCCGGACAGCGTCCCCGACTGTCTGGAAGTGACAGCGATGGCTGAAGATGGTGTCATCATGGCGGTTCAGCATCGATCAAGGCCCGTTCACGGCGTGCAATTCCATCCCGAAAGCATTCGAACCCGCAATGGCCACCATTTACTTAAAAATTTCCTAAAATTCAGTGAGCAATCCTGATGTCCGGAAACTCCGAGACCAATGATTTCAAAACCTTGATCGGAAAAGTTGCCGACGGAACCCCCTTAAACCCCGACGAAGCACGTGCGGCGTTCGAAATAATGATGTCCGGCGAGGCGACACCATCCCAGACCGGGGGTTTCCTGATGGCGCTGCGCGTGCGCGGCGAAACCGTCGATGAAATTACAGCCGGCGCCATGGTGATGCGGGAAAAAGCAATGGCCGTCGACGCCCCGGCCAATGCGATCGACATCGTCGGCACCGGGGGCGATGGCACCGGCACCTACAATATATCGACGTGTTCCGCGCTGGTCGTGGCCGGTTGCGGCGCGCCGGTGGCCAAGCACGGCAACAAGGCGCTGTCGTCGAAGGCCGGAGCCGCTGACGTGCTGACGGCGCTGGGAATCGAGATGGAATTGACGCCCGAAGGCATTGCCCGCTGTGTGCGCGAGGCCGGTATCGGCTTCATGATGGCGCCGCGCCACCACGGCGCCATGCGCCATGTCGGCCCGACACGGGTCGAACTGGGCACGCGCACCGTTTTCAACCTGCTGGGCCCACTGTCCAATCCGGCCCATGTCAAGCGCCAGATGGTCGGCGTCTTTGCGCCCGAATGGGTCGAGCCGCTGGCCCATGTGTTCCGCAAGCTGGGCCTGGATGCGGCCTGGGTCGTGCACGGCGACGGTATGGACGAGTTGACCACGACCGGCACCACCCATGTGGCGGAACTAAAGAATGGCAAGGTCACGACCTTCGACATTGAACCGGAAGATGCCGGCCTGGCGCGGGCGGCACTGGCCGATCTGAAGGGGGGAACAAGCGAGGAAAACGCCGTTGCCCTGCGCGCCGTACTCGATGGTGAACCCGGCCCCTACCGCGATGTCGTCCTGCTCAACAGCGCGGCCTCGCTGATCGTCGCCGGCAAGGTCGGCGATCTGAAGGCCGGCGTAGCCTTTGCCGAGGAAAGCATCGACAGCGGCAAGGCCAAGACCGCCCTGGCCGATCTGATCTGGATTTCAAGGCAAGAGGCGGCGGCGTGAGCGACACCCTCTCCCGGATCAAGGACTACAAGCTTGCCGAGATCGCGGCACGCAAGGCGTCCCGACCGCTGGCCGGGGTCGAGGCCGCGGCGGCCGGCCAAAGCGCACCACGCGGGTTTGCGGACGCCCTGCTGCGCGCCCGGGCCGAAGGGCGCTATGGTCTGATTGCCGAGATCAAGAAGGCCAGCCCGTCAAGGGGCCTGATCCGGGCCGATTTCGATCCGCCGGCCCATGCCCGCGCCTATCAGGAAGGCGGTGCGGCGTGTCTGTCCGTGCTGACCGACGCGCCATCGTTTCAGGGCGAGGATGCCTATTTGACGGCCGCGCGCGAGGCGACATCGCTACCGGCGTTGCGCAAGGATTTTATGTTCGATGCTTATCAGGTCGCGGAAGCCCGGACCCTTGGCGCGGATTGCATTTTGATCATCATGGCGGCCGTCAGTGATGGAGAAGCACGATCCCTGTCGGATGCCGCGGCCGATCTCGACATGGACGTTCTGGTCGAGGTGCACAATCGCGAAGAACTGGATCGGGCGCTGATATTTCCCGGAAATATGATCGGCATAAACAACAGAAATCTCAAAACGTTTGAAGTTTCTCTTGATGTTACCTGTGAATTAGCGCCGCTTGTGCCGGATGACCGGTTGACCATAGGCGAAAGCGGCCTGTTCGAACCCGCCGACCTCGCCCGTCTCAGCGGCGTCGGGGTAACGTCCTTCCTGATCGGCGAGAGCCTGATGCGCCAGGCCGATGTGGCCTCGGCGACCCGGGACCTGCTGGCTGGTCCGGTCATGCCGCAAGCGAGCGCGGCGCAATGAGCAAGCTCACCCATTTCGACGAGGGCGGCAAGGCGGCCATGGTCGATGTCGCCGGCAAGGCCGAAACACATCGTGTCGCCATTGCCCGTGGCCGGGTCGCCATGGCGCCGGAAACCCTGGCTCTGATTATGGAAGGCGCCGCCAAAAAGGGCGATGTGCTGGGCGTCGCCCGGCTGGCCGGGATCATGGCCGCGAAGCGCACCTCGGACCTGGTCCCGCTGTGCCATCCGCTGGCGCTAAGCCAGGTCAAGGTGGATCTGTCCCCCCTGCCCGCCGACAACGCGGTCGAGATCGAGGCGACGGCAAAGGTATCTGGGCAGACCGGTGTCGAGATGGAGGCTTTGACGGCTGTTTCGGTCGCCGCCTTGACGATCTATGACATGTGCAAGGCCGTCGATCGCGGCATGCGGATTTGCGATGTTCGCCTGGTTCACAAATCGGGCGGCAAATCGGGCAGCTTTGACGCCGAATGAAAACGTCCGCAAAGATCAAGGAGTCCTTGTTAGCCGTTGAGGACGCCCTGGGCCGCATTCTGACTGCTCTGAGCCCCGTTGGCGCGGAGACCATTGCCCTGTCGCGGGGAGACGGGCGCGTGCTGGCGCAGGACATCACGGCACGTCGCACCCAGCCGCCATTCGATGCATCGGCGATGGACGGCTATGCCGTGCGGCGGGCAGATGTGCAAAACCTGCCGGCGGACCTGCGGGTGATCGGCGAAGCCGCGGCCGGAAGCGCCTTTGCCGGCAGCCTGGAAGCCGGAACAGCCGCCCGGATCTTTACCGGAGCGCCCCTGCCCGCCGGAGCCGATACGATCATCATCCAGGAAGACACGAGGGCCGGCGACGGCACGGTGACAGTCCTGGAAGCTCCGGCGAGCGGAAAGTTCATCCGCAAGGCGGGCCTGGATTTTGCCGAAGGCGATCTTGTCGCCGGGGCCGGCGAAACGCTTGAGCCCAGCCGGCTGTCCCTGATCGCCTCGGCCGATGTTCCCTGGATCGAAGTCTATCGCCGCCCCCGGGTGGCAATTCTGGCCACCGGAGATGAATTGGTCAGACCGGGCGAACCACGCGGCCGGGACCAGATCGTGTCTTCGAACAGCATCGGCATCGCGGCGGTTGTTTCCCGGTGCGGTGGTGAACCCGTGGATCTGGGCATTGCCCGGGACGACCGGACCAGCCTAAAGGCGGCATTCGAGGCGGCGAACGGCGCCGATTTTCTGGTGACCCTTGGCGGCGTCTCGGTCGGGGATCACGATCTGGTCGGCTCGGTCCTGTCCGAGCTTGGCATGTCGCTGGATTTCTGGCGTATCGCCATGCGGCCGGGAAAACCACTGATGTTCGGCATGCTTGGCGCGTTGCCGGTTCTGGGCCTGCCGGGCAATCCGGTGTCGTCGCTGGTCTGTTCCCAGATCTTCATGCGGCCGGCAATTGCGCGCCTGTCCGGTGCTGCGACATCAGGTACAGAACCCAAAAAGGTAATTCTTGGCAAAGATTTGCCGGAAAATGATCAGCGTCAGGATTATCTGCGGAGCCGCCTGGAGCAAACCGCCGAGGGCGAGGTACGGGCGCTTCCCCTGGATCGCCAGGACAGCTCAATGCTGCGCCTGTTGGCCAATGCCGATTGTCTGGTCATCCGCCCGCCCCATGCCGCTCCGGCAAAAGCCGGCGACACGGTCTCCGTCCTAATCGTCTGAAATCGGAATTGTTTCGGCTGTTGACGAATCTTTTAGAACCTTTTAGAACCTTTTAGGAACAAACGACAGACAAAACGACATAGGGGACCCTAGATCCATGCTGACGCGGAAACAATACGACCTATTACTGTATATCCAGCAGCGCATCGCTGAAGACGGTGTGTCTCCTTCTTTCGATGAAATGAAGGATGCTTTGGACCTGAAATCAAAGTCGGGAATTCATCGGCTTGTTATCGCGCTCGAAGAACGCGGTTTCATTCGCCGGCTGGCAAATCGAGCCCGGGCGCTGGAAGTCGTGCGCATTCCGGAGGATGCCGCTGGCCATGCCGGACGCCAACCGTTCCGCCCCAGCGTGATTGAGGGTGACCGCAGCCAGGCGCCCACGCGCCCCGCCGCCGCGATTCCGGTGGCCGAAGGCAACAGTATCGCCATCCCCCTGATCGGCAAGATAGCCGCCGGTCTGCCGATCGAGGCCCTCGAAAATCATACCAGCAATATCGACGCACCGACCATCCTTCTTGGCCCGGGCAAGCATTTCGCACTGGAGGTCGAGGGCGACTCCATGATCGAGGCCGGCATTCACGATGGCGACTGGGCCATCATCCGGCAAACCCAGTCGGCCGACAATGGCGACATCGTCGTCGCCCTTGTCGATGACGACGAGGCGACACTGAAGCGGTTTCGGCGCAAGGGCAATTCGATTGCCCTGGAACCGGCCAATGCAGACCTTGAGACCCGGATATTCGGCCCGGATCAGATTCACGTCCAGGGGCGCCTGGTCGGCCTGATGCGGCGCTATTGACCCGGCCGCCAGGGACGTGCGCCGCGCTCACCATTGACGGTGGTGATGCGCGGTCCACCCGTTTCCAGATATACCGCATGGGTGCCGCCGGCCGAGAGATCGCGATGACGGATCACCGTGGCATGGCAATGCCTGGGGCGTGCATCATGCGTCAGGACAATAATTGTCGCCAATCGGCAATCCTGCAGCAGGCCCGCCGCGGTTTCGGGCAAGGCGAGAATGCCGCCACCCTTCAATCGAAACACGCAACCGTCCGCATCACAGCCTGGATGCGCCCGCCATTCAGGCGGCGGCATTTCCGGATCAATGCCATAGGCGGCCAGCCAACGCTCGGTGACGAAGGCACCTGGTTTCGATCCATGGATGCGTACGGCTCCGGTTCGGTCGTGGAACAAGATCCGCTTCCCGTTTTCTGAAATCAGCACGTCCGGCTGGATCGTTGAAGTCCAGATGGCGGCGCCGGCGATTACGGCCGGCAGGGCAAGCAGCCGGAAAGCACCCGCGCCAAAGACGGCAAGCAAACCGCCCGCGACAATCAAGGGCAGCGCGGCTTTATGCGGCACCGGCCACCACACAACCGCACCTTCCCAGGACGCAACCCGGGCAGCGACGCTCAGGGCCTGATCAATCCCCGCGCCCATGGCCCACAGCGGCAATTCCGCCAAACCCAACGGCGCGGCCACCATCGCGGCGACAGCCGACGGCATGATGACCAGTCCCATTAACGGCATGGCGACCAGATTTCCAGCCAGACCGAAGACAGCCACGCGGTTGAAGTGAAAAAGCGCAAAGGGCGCCGTAGCCGCCGCAGCAATCAAGCTGGTCGCCGCAATCGCCACAAACCACCCCGGGACGCGGGCCAGGCCCCGTGGTCGTTCTACCGCGCGGTCCCGGCGCCGGTCGGTCCAGATCTCGAAAGCCCAAATGAGCGCGGTGGCGGCCGCGAATGACATCTGGAAGCCGGGCTCAAACAGCGCTTCGGGCTGCAGGATCAGAACAATGGTGGCCGCGACGGCAATGGTTCGCAAGGACAGAGATCTCCGGTCCAGCAGAATTGCCAGGATCATAACCGTCGCCATGACAAAGGCCCGGACCGTCGGGATCGATGCACCGGACAGCGCAAGATAGACAATCCCCGCCAGAAGCGCAGCCGATGCAGCCCACTTCTTGGCGTGGATCCGCAGCCCCAAACCGGGAATTATGATCAAGATGCCGCGCACCGCGAACAACACACCACCGACGACCAGTCCCATGTGCAGCCCCGAGATGGCCAACAGATGGGCAAGTCCTGACCGGCGCAAATCTTCGGCGGTTTTTTCGGTAATTCCCGACCGGTCTCCGGTGATCAGTGCGGCGGCCACGGCACCCGGCTGCCCGTCGATCCGGGACCGGACATATCCGGCAAGCGTCAGACGGATCCGTGCCAACCGCACTTCAAGGCCGGGCACTTGCGATGCAGGTTCAAGCACCGTGGATTTAGCCACGCCCAGTCCGGCAATGCCCTCAAAGAACATGCGCCGGCCGAAATCATAGGCGCCCGGCATCACCGGCGAAGGCGGCGGCCACAGATCGGCTCGGGCCGTCAGGCTCTGGCCAATCCAGGCCCCGGTCGCCTTATGGGCGATCAGCCGCAGCCTGCCCGGTCTCACATCACCGGACCAATGGGCCACCCGAACATCCGCCAGCACAATGCGCGGCGGCTTGTCCTGGGACTCGATCACGTGCGCAACGATACCCCGAACCTCGACATTTTTGGCTGATCCGGCGATTGGCGGTGCTCCGGCAACGCCCGTCCGGACCATCGCCAGGACAAAGCCGAGGGCACAGAGACCGACAATTTGGATCAGTCGCCGCCCCGGACCGCCTTCCGGCTGAGCGGCCCCGAAAAGCGCGATCAGGGAGATCATGCCCGCAGTCCATCCCAACCCCGCGGGCGGCTCGCTACCGAGCCAGAAATAGGCCGATATGCCCAGGCCGATTAAGACCGGGACCCAGAGCGTGAACCGCCAGGGTTTATCCCCGAGCCAGGCCAGCATCCAGGCTGGACCGGTCCAGACACGCCAAGTTTCATCGTTCATGTCTTACGCCCCGGCAAATTGCATGCTAATCACCCGCCTTCGCAATCATCATTCCGTCTTCAAGGGGTTCACACAAGCAATGCCCGCACCCGTCGTTACCCGCTTCGCGCCGGCGCCGACCGGCTTTCTGCACATTGGCAATGCGCGCACGGCGCTGTTCAACTGGCTGTATGCCCGCCATTGCGGCGGCAAATTCCTGTTGCGGATCGAAGATACCGATCGGGCCCGGTCGACCCGGGAAGCCATTGATGCAATCTTCGAGGGGCTCGCATGGCTGGGGATCGACCATGATGGCGAGGCAATGTTTCAATTTGCCCGGCGCGACAGGCATGCTGAAATCGCCGGCCAGATGCTGGATCAGGGCCATGTCTATCGCTGCTATATGAACCCGGAAGAACTCGGCGCCGAGCGTGAATTGGCACACAAGGAAGGCCGTACCATTCGCAGTCCCTGGCGCGATCGCGAGCCTGCGGATTATCCGGCTAATACCGGCTATGTGGTGCGGATCAAGGCGCCCGACAGCGGCGAGATCGCCATCGACGATGTGATTCAGGGCCGCGTTGTCATTCCGGCCAATGATCTTGATGACATGGTGTTGCTGCGCGTCGATGGAACACCGACCTATATGCTGTCCGTCGTGGTGGATGATCATGATATGGGCATCACCCACATCGTCAGAGGCGATGATCACCTGAAGAACGCGGCACGCCAGACGCTTGTCTATCATGCCATGGGATGGAACTCGCCCGCTTTTGCCCATATGGGCCTGATTCACGGCCCGGACGGCGCCAAGCTATCCAAGCGGCATGGCGCACTCGGAGTCGATGCCTATCGGGACATGGGATACCTGCCCGCCGCCATGCGCAATTATCTCGCCCGGCTTGGATGGTCGCACGGGGACGATGAAATCTTCTCCGATGCCCAGGCGATCGACTGGTTCGAGCTGGCGGATATCAACAAGGCGTCGTCGCGCATCGATTTTACAAAACTGGAAAGCGTCAACGCACAGCACATCCGGAACATGGATCATCAAGCACTGATCGAAGAGATGATTGCGTTCCGGCCGGATCACCCGGCTGTGCCATTCTCGCCGAAGCGGATGGAAATCGTTCACACGCTGATGGATGCGGTTACCGAACGGGCAAAAACCCTGAACGATCTGTGGGATGGCGTAGACTTTGCCCTGATCAACGGAATGCCCGAGATGACCGAGGGTGCCCGAACCGTTTTGACCGATGAGGTTCGCGGTAACCTGACCGCATTGATCGATGTCCTGAACGGCGTGGCGGAATGGACCGAGGAAGAGATCGGCAATGCCGTGAAAGCCGAGTTGAAAGAGCGCGGCATCAAACTGGGACAGGTTGGGCCGGGCCTGCGAACCGCGCTGACCGGCCGGACGACATCGCCGTCGATTTTTCTGGTGCTTCAGGTCCTGGGAAAATCGGCTGTCCTGGCGCGCATGGAACATGTATTGCGGGCCAAATCCTGACAAACACATGACTTTGTGCGATGGTGACAGATGGCTCGGTTATCTGTAAGAAATAACCGCCAAGGGACCCGCGCTGATTTTACCCGGCGTTTTCCGGTTCCGGCTGGCATTTCGATTTGATGGAATGGCGCGCGCAGCGCTGTTTTGGATGCTGGCCATCAAGGAACTTGAGAGGGAGGAACGCTCATGGACGCGGAAATGACGAATAAGACTGCTGTCTTGAAACACGAAAGTGGTGAACTGTCTCTCCCGGTTCTCGATGGCACGGTCGGACCCAGCGTCATCGACATTCGGAAGTTGTACGCCGAAACGGACAGTTTCACATACGATCCCGGCTTTACCGCCACGGCAAGCTGCGAATCCAAGATCACCTATATCGACGGCGATGCCGGAATCCTGCTGCACCGGGGGTATCCGATCGACCAATTGGCCGATAAATCCCATTTTCTGGAGGTGGCCTATCTGCTGCTCTACGGCGAATTGCCAGACGCAGAAGAGATGGGAAAATTTGAATCCACCGTCACCTATCACACGATGGTTCACGAACAATTACTGAATTTTTACAAAGGTTTCCGTCGCGACGCCCACCCGATGTCTTTAATGGTTGGTGTGGTCGGCGCCCTGTCCGCCTTCTATCACGACTCCACCGATATCAACGATCCGGAACAACGCAAAATCGCCTCCTTCCGCATGATCGCCAAGATGCCGACGATTGCGGCCCTTTCGTATAAATATCACATCGGCCAGCCCTTCATGTATCCGCGCAATGATCTCGGATATGCGGAAAACTTCCTGCAAATGTGCTTTGGCGTTCCGACCGAGGAGTATGTGGTAAACCCCGTTCTGGCAAAGGCCCTGGATACCATCTTTATCCTGCATGCCGATCACGAGCAGAATGCGTCCACATCGACCGTGCGGCTTGCAGGATCATCCGGCGCAAATCCCTTTGCGGCCATCGCCTCTGGCATTGCCTGTCTGTGGGGCCCTGCCCATGGCGGCGCAAACGAGGCCGCACTAAACATGCTGGCGGAAATCGGATCGGTGGATCGCATCCCCGAATTCCTCGACCGGGCCAAGGACAAGAATGATCCTTTCCGGCTGATGGGCTTCGGCCACCGGGTCTACAAGAACTATGACCCACGGGCGAAGGTAATGCAGCAGCAATGCCATGCCGTGCTGGAAGAAATGAACATCGATGACGATCCGATGCTGGATGTGGCCATGGAACTGGAACGCATCGCGCTGGAGGATCCCTATTTCGTCGAAAAGCGGCTTTATCCCAATATCGACTTCTATTCCGGGGTCACGCTGAAGGCCCTGGGCTTCCCGACCACCATGTTCACCGTGTTGTTCGCCCTGGCCCGGACCACCGGCTGGATTGCGCAATGGAACGAGATGATCGAGGATCCATCGCAAAAGATTGGCCGGCCACGCCAACTGTATACCGGCAACCCAAGGCGCGACTATTTGGCCGCCGACGATCGCTGATTGATCGCGTCCAGAACCGCTTCGGCCGCGCGCTTTGCCGGCGGCTGATCACCTGCGCCCAGCATGATCAGCCCCTGACGGAATTTTTCCCGCTGCCGGTCCGCCGCCTCCGACACGGCTAGAAGCTCCTGCACCGCGGGCGCAAGTTTTTCCGCAATACAATCCTCCTGAAGGTATTCGGGCACAACGGCTTCGTTGTGTAGAATATTGATCAGGGATGCATACTTGATCCTGACGAGGCGTCTGGCAAGCCAGACCGTTAACGGCGCCATCCGATAACCGACAATATGAGGCGTGCCCGATGCAGCCAGTTCCAGCGATACTGTCCCGGATGCCGCCAGGGCCGCGTCACTGGCGCTGAATGCGGTAAATTTGTCGGCCTCCCCGGTCAGTATCCTGGGCGCCACCGGCCAGCCGGCGGTCGCTGTCCGAACCAGATCCGAAACGTTTGGCACGGTGGGAACCAGCACGGTCAGGTCTGGATGCCGGGCCGAAATACGCTTGATGGTTTCACCAAAAATCGATGCAAGATTCTTGACCTCGCCGGCGCGACTGCCTGGCAAGACCGTCAGAACCGCTTGCTCCGAGGAAATCCCCAGCCTGAACCGCGCCTCCGCCATGCCGGTTGCCTTCACACGCGTGACCACAGGGTGCCCAACGAATTCCGCCTTGATGCCATAATCACCAAAGAATTCCGGCTCGAATGGAAACAGCACGAGAATTTCGCTAACCCAATGCCGCATCCGCCTGGCCCGTCCCGGCCACCAGGCCCACAATTTCGGAGCGGCATAATGGAGGATCGGTAAATCCGGCCGGGCTTTGCGCACCCGCCTAGCGACGCGGGCATTGAAGCCCATGCTGTCGATCGTCAACATCGCATCCAGATCCGCATCGATCATCGCCCGGGCGGTCAGACGGACCCGCGCCAGGATGGGGCCGATCCGGGGCAAGATTTCCACCAGGCCCATGACGGCAATGTCCGCCAGGGGAAACAGGCTGACGACGCCTTGTTCAGCCAAAGCTTCGCCACCAACGCCGATTACTTCCAGGTCGGATCTCAATTGTTCGCGCAGGGCCGCGACCAGTTCGGCACCCAACCGGTCACCGGATGGTTCGCCCGCGATTACCCCGATGCGGGGCATGTCAGCCTTCCCCGTCCGGGGTGATGCCACAGACGAACAAACCGCTTTCAGTGGCAGCATCAATCATCTTTTCGCGATCGACCAGAAGTGTGCCTCCGGCTTCGACAAAGACACCGTTAAGCCGGGCTTCGGCGACCGCCCGGACAGTTTCCAAACCGATGGTCGGCAAATCCAGTCGGCGATCCTGACCTGACTTTGGCGCCTTAACCAGCACCCCGCCGGCATCCGACCCGCCGCGGCGCGCCCGGGGCAGACTGGCGACCCGCCGGATCAGGGCATCGGTTCCTTCCGCCGCCTCGATCGCCAGCACGCGGCCGTTCTGCACCGCGCAGGCCTGGCCCACATCATGCCGGCCGAGATCGCTCAGCACCTGCAACGCGATCCGCGCATCATCCATATCCTCGGCCGACGGCTCACCCGCAGTGATCGCTCCTGGTCCGGCCAAAAGGTGCGACATGATTTCATCGGGGCCACGGACCCGGAAACCGCGCTCTTCAAAAACATCAGCTATGGTCGACAGCAGGCTGTTATCGCCCGATGCAAGCTTGGGAGCAATTTTCGGCACCAGAGCCAGGCCGGTCGCGTCCATCTTGAGCGCGGAAAGATTTGGTCGCCCGACCTCGCCACAGAAAACGACGTCCGTGCAGTCTTCGCCCGCCAGCGTCTTGAACAGTTTGCCAACCTTGCCAAACGGGATGGTGTCCAGTGCATCGGCCGGACCGCCCTGCCCCTCGATCGCGATGGTGACAGGCTGGTATCCCGCCTGGCGCGCACCCGCGGCGACCAGTCCCGGCAAGCGCCCCGCGCCGGCAATGATGCCGAGCCGGACGCGATCAGCCACTATTTCGCTCGGATGTGCAATAACGGCGCGACGATTCCGCCGACATGAATTCCCACAGGACCGCCGCCGCGCCGGAATAATCTCCTTTGGCCGCTTCAAGACGCTCCTGGAAAGTGCCTTTGGTGCTCTCGAATATCTTCTCGTAGAGCGCGCGCAAGGCCTGTATTTCCTCGCGCGGGACGCCGCTGCGTTTCAGGCCGACCAGGTTCAAACCGTTCAGATGCGCCCGGTTTCCGGTCACCAGGCCAAAGGGAATGACGTCACCTTCGACACCGGTCATGCCGCCAATCATGGCTTGCCGGCCAATGCGGGCAAACTGGTGAACCGCCGAAAGTCCGCCAATGATCGCATGATCCCCGACGGTTACATGCCCGGCCGTGACCGAGTTATTGGCATAGATAACCCCATTACCGACCTGGCAATCATGGGCCACATGGCTGCCGGCCATAAAGAGGCAGTTGTCGCCGATCCGGGTCACGCCGCCGCCGCCGTCAGTTCCAAGATTCATCGTGACATGTTCACGGATGACAACGTTCTTGCCAACGGTCAGAGCCGTATCCTCACCGCTGTATTTGAGGTCCTGGGGCGTCTCACCGACACTTGTGAACGGAAAGACCGTCGTGCCCGCGCCCAGGCTGGTCCTGCCGGAGACGACCACATGCGATTTCAGGGTAACATTGTCGCCAAGCGTTACGGCCGGCCCCAGGCAACTATAAGCGCCGATCGTAACCCCGGCTCCAATTATTGCGCCGGGGGCAATGACGGCGGTCGGATGAATGTTTGACACTACTTACCCTTCCTAGGGATCCATAATCATGGCACCGTATTCGGCGTCGGCGACAACCGCGCCATCAACCTTTGCCTCGCCGCGAAATTTCCAAACATTGCCGCGGCTGCGCAACGTCTCGACATGTACTTCAACCTGGTCTCCGGGAACGACCGGCTTTCGGAATCGCGCCTTGTCGATGGTCATGAAATAGACAAGCTTGCCTTCACCCTCGGTTCCCAGCGTGTGGACCACCAGAACGCCGGCTGTTTGCGCCATCGCCTCGATTATCAGAACTCCGGGCATAACCGGGCGCGACGGGAAATGCCCCTGGAAGAACGGCTCATTGATCGCCACATTCTTTATGCCGACCGCGGATTTGCCGGGAACCATGTCCCTGACCCTGTCGATCAGCAGGAACGGATATCTGTGCGGTATCATCCGCTGAACACGCAGGACATCTGCGAACCCCAGTTCAGTTTCGGATACTTCGGTCATTTTGCGCTGTCCTCCCCCTTTGCCAATTTCATCAACATGGCCTGTTCCTTGAAAAAACCCCTTATATCGCGGGCCGGAGCCCCGCACTGCCGTGCGCCGGGCGGAATATCGCGCATCACGACCGATCCACCGGCCACTTGTGCGCCGGCGCCGATCCTCAGATGTCCGGCAATTCCCGCCTTGCCGCCCAAGACGACGAAATCTTCCAACACAGCACTGCCGGCAATCCCCACCTGACCGGCCAGAACACAGTGACGACCGATCTGAACATTGTGGCCGATCTGGACCTGATTATCGATCTTGGTTCCCTCACCGATCACGGTATCGGGGCCCGCGCCGCGATCAATCGCCGAATTAGCGCCGATGTCCACATCATCCTGAATAATGACCCGGCCCAGCTGAGGCACCGGCACATGCCCGCCTGCCCCCATCGCGTAGCCGAAACCAGCCTCACCGATCGTGACGCCCGCAAACAACCCGACCCGGTCCCCGATCAGGGCATGGCTGACAGAGACGTTCGGTCCGATCCGGCAATCACGACCAATTCGGCAGCGGGCCCCAATCACCGTATTGGGGCCGATCCGTGTGCCGGCACCAATCTCCACGCCCGGCCCGATCCAGCACCCGGCAGCAATCGAGACACCGACCTCCAGCCTGGCGGACGGATCAATTGCCACCCGGTCATCGATGATGCCATCCACATCAGCTTCCGGATAGAAACGCCGGGAAATCAGAGCAAAGGCGCGGTAAGGGTCCTTGGCGACAATGGCTGTACAGCCGGTCGGCACCTTCTCCAGATCACGCGCGCGGACCAGAACCGCCTGCGCTTTTGTTTCAGCCAGGGCGCCGGCATATTTGGGATTGTCCAGAAAGCTGATATCGCCCTTTCCGGCCGTGCCGAGGGGAGCGACGTCGCAAATCTCCAGATTGGTATCTGCGTCCGGGGCCGGTTCAACGGGCGTGGCGGTGGATATGACCGAGATCAGCGCGCCAAGTGCAACGGAATCGCTGCGTGAAAAAAATCGATCGTCCACCATCGAGCCCGCCTATTGCCCGGCGGGCGGTGCCTGAACCGCGATATGGGGAATTGTCTGGTTGAGCTGGTTCAAGGCTTCCTCGGTTATGTCCATCTCGGGCCTATGAAAGGCGACACGGGATTTTTCCAGCAACAGATCGGCTCCCCTGTCAGCGATGATCTTCTTCAGGATCGGTTCCAGGGCCACCTGCGGATTGGCATTCGCGGCATTCATCGAATTGCCGATCAACTGGCCGCGGCGCCGGATCAGTTGCTGAATTTTTCGGCGGCGCTCTTCGTAAAGGGCCACTTTGTCCCGGAAGGCGCCGTTGGTCAAAATCGTGCGCTGTGTTTCAAGGTCCGCCCGCTCGATTTCCAGTGCCTGCTCCTCACGGGCGGCATCGGCCTGAAGCGTGCTGTTAAAGGTTTCGACCTGTTTGACGACGCCCCGGGCCGCCGCCGAGTCACGCAAAATTCGATTGGTATCGACGATCACGATCCGGACAATGGCAACTTCCTGTGCCAGGGCCGACTCCGGCCCCGCCAGAAAGACAAAGATGGCAAGGGATGGTCCACACGACCAATTCAACATCACGACCCTGAAGCGACTGTTTATTGAACCACCTGAGTGTCTGTTCACATATGCGGGACGGAACGGATAGGGCGCCGCCAACTGGGTCAACATCCAGTTCCTTTGATGCTAGAATCGCGCCCCGGCCGTGAACCGGAAAAACTCCGATTTGTCGAAATCTTCATCCAACAGAGGCTGTGCAAATGTGAAGCTCATCGGGCCGATTGGCGAATCCCAATTCACCCCAAGACCCGCTGAAACCCGGATGGAGTTTTCATCGGCGATCACCCGATCCGGTGTTGTACCGCCCATGCCATCGGACACTTGCAGAACCAGGGCATCCTTGTCACTGATATCATAGGCCGTCCCGGCATCCACAAACACACTGCCGCGGAACCCGTATTCGATCAGGAAGGGCAGCGTGAACTGAACTTCGGTTTGCACGAGACCGTAGATCTCGCTGCCAAGGGCATCGCCTGTCAATAGATCGCGCGCGCCGATGCCCGACCGCTCAAAGCCGCGCAGTTTCGAACCGCCGATAAAGAACCGTTCCTGAACCGTACTATCGTAATCATTGTAGGAGACCAGCACGCCGGCCTCTGCCTTCAGACTCAGCACCAGATTGTCAGTCAATTCAGTAAAGAAGGTGCCGCGTCCGACATTGCGGATGTGTTCCACATCGCCGCCAATACCCGAGAAATCCTGGTCCAGCGACAGGCTGTAGCCGGCGGTTGGATCGATCGGATCGTTCCGTTTGTCATATGTAAGCGTATAGCCGACCGCCGACGACGTACTTTGACGATCGGTGTTTTGCACAATCGCCGATGCCGTTGTTGGAATATCGCTGATTTCATCCTGGCTGAACCGATAGCGGGGCGAGAAACGGGCATTCTCCGAGATCGGAAATCCGAAGCGAATTCCACCGCCGGTCGAATCCTGATCAAAGGAAGATTCGTCCTGGAAATCGCTGGAGATGCTGAAAATGTCGAACCCGAAGGACAGATCCCGATCCAGGAAGTAAGGTTCGGTAAAGCGCAGCTCATATTGTTGCTGATTGCCGGAAATCGCCGCCCTCAGACGCAGAAACTGGCCGCGTCCCAGGAAGTTTCGCTCGGTCAGAGAAACATCACCCAGAATATTGTCCACCGAAGAGAAGCCGAGGCCGAATGAAAGTTCGCCGGTGGATTGCTCCTCGACCTTGACTTTCAGAATCGCGCGATCAGGCGTACTGCCGGCCTCCTCGCGCACGTCCACATCGGCAAAGAACCCGAGCCCGCGCAGATTGTTCCGCGACCGTTCCGCCTTTGCCCTGTTAAAGGCATCGCCCTCGGCCAGTTCGAATTCGCGGCGTATCACCTTGTCGAGGGTCCGAACGTTTCCTTCGATTTCGATCCGTTCCACATAGATCCTGGGGCCTTCATCAATGATGAATTCGATATCGATCGTTGCGGCTTCCGCATTGCGCCGCGGACGGGGGCGTACTTCGACGAAGGCGTGACCAGCCTCACCTGCCGCAAACGCCAGACGGTCAACGCCCTTCTCGATCAATTCGGCATCATAACGATCACCAGTATCGATTTTCAGCTTGTTCTTGAGATCCTCGATATCCAGTTCTTCCAACTTGGTCAGGATATTGAGTTCACCGAATTGATAGCGCTGGCCTTCTTCGACAACGATGGTGATGAAGAAATCTTCCTGGTTCGGAGACAATTCAGCAACCGCCGACAATACCTGAAAATCGGCATAGCCGTTTTTCAGGTAGAATCGGCGCAATTGTTCCTTGTCGGAGGCCAGACGATCAGGGTCATAAGTATCGCTGGAGCTGAGGAACCGCCACCATCGGCTTTCACGTGTGGCAATCACCCGGCGCAGGCGTGAATCGCTATAGAGTTCGTTGCCGATGAAATTGATCCGGCGAATGCCGGTGACCGGCCCTTCCTCAATTTCGAACACCACATCGACACGGTTTTGATCCTGCTGGATAACCTTGGGTTCAACCCGTGCGCCAAAACGACCCGAGCGCTGATAGAGATCAATGATGCGCTGTACATCCGCTTGAGCCTTCGCCCTGGTAAACACCGTACGCGGACGCAGTTGCACCTCCGGTTCCAGCACATCATTCTTGATCTTGGCGTTCCCTTCAAACGCAACACGATTGACGATCGGGTTTTCGACCACACGGACTTGGAGCCCGGTCCCCTTCCGCTCAATCGCGACATCGGCAAACAGGCCGGTATTAAAGAGCGATTTCAACGCACGGTTGATGTCGGCGGCACTGGCAGGCTGCCCGACCCGGATCGGCATATAGGATCGAACAGTATCGGGTTCGACACGCAAATTGCCGGTAACTTCGATCCCCGATATGACACCGTCAGTGGATTGCGCCATCAATGTGGTCGGCGTCAACCCGCTGGCAAGGGCGACAAACGAGAACGCAACGAAGACGCGAAGAACTGCCGCCGGTGCGATCATGATCTTACGAGAATATCCCTGTGAAAAAATCGAAAGCACTGTTTCTGAGGAGGTCATTCATCGTTGTGAAAATCATCAGTGACAGCATGAGAACGAGTCCGAGTTTGAACCCGTATTCCTGTGCACGCTCGCCAAGAGGTTTACCACGGACTGCCTCATAGGCATAGAAAAGAAGATGTCCGCCGTCCAGGATCGGAATTGGAAAAAGGTTTATAAACCCGATACTTGCCGAAATGAGCGCGGTCAGGCGAATCAGATTGTACCAGCCATACTCGTGCGCAACGTCTCCGGTGATCTCCGCAATCCCGATCGGACCGCGCAATTGATCGGCTGATTCGGTGCCACGGAAGATGCGCGAAATATAGGCAACGGTACTTCCCAGAACGTAATAGGTTTCCTTCACACCGCCGATCAGAGCGGAAAACGGGTTGTGCCGGATATAGAGCAGATCTGGATCATTCTCGATCTTGTGCGTGATCCCGATCAGGAACTTGAAGGCATCAGGATCATCCTTGGTCGGTGCATCAACACGTTCCGGAGCCGCCGACAGTGTCAGGATCTGGCCGTCGCGCAGAATACCAAATGTCATTGCCGAACCGTCGGATTCCTTGATGATTTTGACCAGTTCTCCAAACCCGGAAATCTCCAGTCCATCAATGCTGAGAATTTCATCATCGACCTGGAAACCGGCCCGTTCGGCGGGCAGATCCGGTGCCAGTTCGTCGATCCGGGCCGGTGTCGTCTGCTTGATACCCAGTTCCGGGATCATCGCGCCGCCACCCGGACCGTCATATTTTACCATTTCAGGGACAAGGTTGAGCGCCAGTTGCCGGCCATCCCGTTCGACCACAAAGTCGATGGGATCACTGCTGGTCCGCATCGCGCTCTTGAAAACATCGTCCATGGACGTGATTGCGGCGCCATTCTGGCGGGTGATCAAGTCACCGGGCATAAATCCGGCCGTTTCGGCGGCCGAGCCGGCCTCGACGATATCGACCCGCGGCGGACTGACATATTGGCCGTTCCACATCAGCAGCCCGGCATAGATCAGGGTCGACAGGATGAAGTTCGCCATGGGACCGGCCGCAACGATCGAGGCGCGCTTCCACAGCTTTTGATGGTGGAAGCTGACCTTACGGTTCTCCACGCTCATCGTCTCGAGCGCCCCCTGATCGGGCGTCGAAGCTTCGCTCTGATCCCCGTAGAATTTCACATAGCCGCCCAGCGGTACCCAGCACACCTTCCAGCGGGTTCCCTGGCGGTCATTCCAGCCAAAGATTTCCGGGCCAAATCCGATGGAGAAAACATCGACCTTGACCCCGCACCAGCGGCCGACGAGAAAATGTCCGCCCTCATGGATGAACACCACGGCTGTCAATACGATCACAAACGGGATCAGATAGCTCAAAAGGCCACCAATTCCGGGGATCATTGTGATGAATTCCAAAACGCTTCCTCCCATCCGGTACGCTTTAGGCGGCTGGTTTTTCAACCTGCTGCCTGGCTTCACTGCGGGCCCAATCATCAACCGTCAGAACATCTTCCAGTGTTTCCAGCGAGTTGCCCCCAAAGGCGGGCCCATAATTCTCAACGATCCGTTCAACAACGGCGCAGATATCCAAGAATCCGATTAAATGGTTAAGAAAGCTTTCAACCGCAACCTCATTGGCTGCATTCAAGGCTGTCATCGCCCCGTCGCCCAATAAATAGCTGTTCCGAACCAGGCCCAGGGCTGGAAACCGGTCAAGATCCGGTTTCTCAAAAGTCAAATTCGATATCCGCGCCAGATCCAGGCGCTCGCACGGTGTTTCCATCCGCTCTGGCCAGGCCAGCGCCGAGGCGATCGGCGTCCGCATGTCGGGCGAGCCCAACTGTGCCAAAACGGATCCATCGGTATATTCCACCATGCCGTGAACCACCGACTGGGGATGGATCAATACATCCACCTGCTCCGGCGGCAGGCCGAAAATGTGCAATGCTTCGACCACTTCAAGGCCCTTGTTCATCAGGGTCGCGGAATCCACGGAGATCTTGGCTCCCATATCCCAGTTGGGGTGCGCCAGCGCCTGTGCCGGCAGCATTCGAGCCATTTCCTCACGGATCATTCCACGAAAAGGACCCCCGGATGCGGTCAATACAATGCGCCGGATCGACTCCTTTTGTTTCAGATCAAAAACCTGGAAAATCGCATTATGCTCTGAATCGACAGGCAACAGGGTTGCCCCGGCCCGGCGCACCCGTTCCATGAACAGATTGCCCGCGGAAACGAGGCATTCCTTGTTGGCCAGAGCAACCGCTTTTCCCCGATCCACCGCGGCAAGGGTCGGTTCAAGCCCGGCCGCGCCGACAATGGCGGCCATGGTCCAGTCCGCCGGCAGGCTGGCCGCCTCGATCAGGGCATTCGGGCCGGCGGCGGCTTCAATATCACTGTCCGCAAGACGCTCCTTCAGGTCGGCGTAACAGTCCGGATCGGCGATCACCGCAAGTTTTGCACCAAGCTTCAGGGCTTGTTCAGCCAGACGGTCCACATTGCGGTGCGCGGTCAGGGCCTCGATCTGAAATTGTGGTCCCTGCCCGGTTGCCCGGCTGCGGGAGATCAGATTCAGCGTACTCTCACCCACCGATCCGGTGCAACCCAGCACACTGACGCGTTTGCCCGTCCCCGTCATCCGGCGGCCACCACGAAACGCACGTTCAGGAGATATTCGGTCGCCGCCAGAACCATAACCGCGGTCAATAGCCCGTCGACCCGGTCCATCACACCACCGTGGCCGGGGATCAGGTTCGAGGTATCCTTGCAATTGAACAGACGCTTGACCCTGGATTCCAGCAGATCTCCCCAAATCGATACACCGGCGAGAATGATGCTGGTCATGCCGAACAGAAACAGCGCGCCATGACCCTGATGTAGTCCGACAGCCATGCCCGTCAGGAACGCCAGGAACAATCCACCATATGCGCCCGACCAGGTTTTCCCAGGGCTGATGGTTGGCGCCAACAACGGGCCTCCGACCAACCGCCCGACCAGGTAAGCGCCGATATCGGTGGCCCACACCACCAGCACCACCCACATCACCGTTGCCAGCCCGTCGGCGCCCCGGCTGCGCAGCCACAACAGGGCAAAGGCCGGAAGTCCGGCATAGAGGACGCCCAGAAGTGGCCAAACCCGCGTCCGCGGGCCGGATGTCGTCAGGGCCAGTACCGCAACCAGGCACAGCGCACCGAGCCCGGATGGATAACCGAAGACAACTCCGATGCCGATCGCCAGCCCCGTTGCACCGCCCAGCCACCTGGACAGGGGCGACGGCGTGCCCGTAACATCGCACCATTCATAGGCAATCAACGCTGCCGCCAGAACGATGAGCCCCACATAGGGCCAGCCACCGATCCAGATCGCCCACAGAACGATCGGTGCCAGCACGACCATCGAGGCAGCGCGTTTGGCCAGGTTCTCACCGCCACCCGATGGCGCAAACTTGGCGTCGTCAAGGGATGTCATGGGGGCTTTACCCCGCCTTACCGAAGCGGCGTTCCCGGCCACGATAATCCGCAATTGCCTTGTCCAGATGCTGGGAACCGAAATCGGGCCACAGCGTATCGACAAAGATCAGTTCGGAATAAGCCGCCTGCCAGAGCAAAAAGTTCGACAGTCTTTGTTCGCCGCTTGTCCGGATCACCAGGTCGGGATCGGGGATACTGGATGTTTGGAGGTAGGTGGAAAACATGTCGGCATTGACGTCTTCGGGCATCAACTGCCCCGCGGCGACATCTTCGGCCAGGTTCCGCACAGCGGCGACAATCTCGTCCTTGCTGCCATAGTTGAGCGCCAGGATCAGTGTCATGCCCGTATTGTCGATGGTCTGGCGTTCGGCATTCTGCATCAATTCGCGAATATCGGGGGCCAGCCGCCCGCGATCTCCGATGAAGAGAACTCGAATATTATTGGCATGAATTTCGACCAGTTCCTGGCGGATATAGCGCCTCAGAAGCCCCATCAGATCGTTAATTTCGGTGGCCGGCCGGCTCCAGTTCTCCGAAGAGAAGGCGTAAAGCGTCAAATATTCGATGCCGCGCTGGGCTGCCGCCTCTACCGTCCGGCGGACTGCATCGGCGCCGTGCCGGTGGCCGAATGTGCGCGGCATGGCGCGTGCCTTTGCCCAGCGGCCGTTGCCGTCCATGATGATCGCCACGTGGCACGGAGCGGCCGTTTCCGTTTCGGCGATGGGGGCGGGTTTTAATATCATCTTGGCATCCATGTTCGGTCCAATCCGGCGACGCCCGCCGTCAGACCTGCATGATCTCCGCGTCTTTGGTCTCCAGCATGGTATCGATCTTTTTGATGATCCGGTCCGTCAGTTCCTGAACATCGTCCGAAAGGATCTTGGCCTCGTCCTGTCCGATCTCGCTGTCCTTTTCCATTTTTTTGATCTGGCTCATGCCGTCCCGGCGCACATTTCGGACCGCGATCCGGGCCTGTTCGGTGTATTTGGCGGCAACCTTGGTCAGTTCGCGCCGCCGTTCCTCGTTCAGTTCGGGGATCGGCAGGCGGATCAGCGTGCCGTCCACTGCCGGATTGAGCCCCAGACCGGAATTGCGGATGGCCTTCTCGGTCGCTGCAACCAGGGATTTGTCCCAGACCTGGACCGACAACATGCGTGCCTCGGGCGCACCGACGGCACCGACCTGGTTCAGCGGCATTTGTTGACCATAGGCCTCGACCACAATCGGATCCAACAGCGATATCGAGGCGCGGCCGGTGCGCAGACCGCCAAATTCGGACTGCAGCGTCGAGGCTGCCCCTTCCATCCGACGTTCCAGATCCGTTGTATCCAGCTCTCCCGGCACTTTTCTACTCCCCGTCCATAATCGTTGTATGCGGCCCCTCTCCTGCCAGCGCCTGGGCAAATCCGGTATCCGAATGAATATTGAAAACAATGATCGGAATACGGTTCTCGCGCGTCAAGGTTATGGCAGAAGCGTCCATTACCTTCAGGTCGCGGGATAATACGTCCATATGACTGAGCCGGTCAAAGCGCTTTGCATCGGGATTGATCTTGGGATCGCTGCCATAGACCCCGTCAACCTGAGTCCCCTTCATCAGGGCGTCACAGCCCATTTCGACCGCCCGCAAGGCAGCGGCGGTATCGGTTGTGAAGAACGGATTGCCGGTGCCGGCGGCAAAAATCACGATGCGGCCCTTTTCCATGTGCCGCATGGCGCGCCGGCGGATGTAAGGTTCGCAGATCGTTGTCATCGGAATGGCCGACAGAACGCGGGTATGAGCGCCCTGCGCCTCCAGGGCGCTTTGCACGGCCAAGGCGTTCATTACCGTGGCCAGCATGCCCATATAGTCGGCCGAAGCCCGGTCCATGCCGGCGGCCGCACCAGACAGGCCGCGAAAGATATTGCCGCCGCCGATGACGAGACACACTTGCGTCCCGCCCGCGGCGACGCTTTTGATTTCCGCGGCGATGCGATTGACCGTATCGAGATCGAGACCGAAATTAAGGCCGCCCATCAGGGCTTCGCCGGACACTTTCAGCAAGACGCGGTCGAATTTGCTTTTTCCCACCATGACCAGCGACTCACCTAATGTCCGGGACCTAGTGGGGTTTGTTTAGTTCCCCGCAGCGGTGACCGCAACCTCGGCGGCGAAATCTTCCTCGGGGCCCTTGTCGATCCCCTCACCCAGGGCGAAGCGGACAAAGCCGGCGATCGAAACAGGCGTACCGAAGTCGGCCAGGGTCTGTTCAACGCTTGCCTTTCCGTCGGGCGCCAGCACGAAGGCTTGTTTCAACAGGCAGATCTCCTGCTGATATTTGCGCAAACGGCCCTCGACCATTTTTTCCCGCACATTTTCAGGCTTTGATTTGACGTCCTCGGATTCCAGGATAACCGTGCGCTCGCGCTCCAGCACCGCTGGATCGAGATCGTCGGGGCCCAGGGCCAGCGGGTTCATGGCCGCGATGTGCATGCCGATATTACGGCCCAGCGTGTTGAGTCCGTCGGCATCGCCGGAAGAGTCCAGCGCGACCAGCACACCGATCTTGCCCAGACCATCGATCACCTTGTTGTGGATATAGGCCGCCACGGCACCGTCGCCAACACTAAGGCGTCCAGACCTGCGCAGGAACATATTTTCACCGATCGATCCGACCAGTTCGGTGATGTGTTCATCGACACTCTTGGAGGCGCCCGTCAGGTTTGCCCTGCCCAAAGCGTCGCGGTCGTCACCATTTTCCAATGCGGCATCGGCAACATCGCCAACCAACTTCTGGAAGGCATCGTTGCGTGCCACGAAATCCGTTTCGGAATTCACCTCGACAACTGCGCCAATCTTGCCGTCATCGCTTACCGCGACGCCGATCAATCCCTCGGCGGCAACACGGTTCGCCTTTTTGGCGGCTTTCGACAGGCCCTTCTTGCGCAGCCAGTCAATGGCGGCTTCCATATCGCCATCGGTTTCAGTCAGGGCGCCTTTGCAATCCATCATGCCCGCGCCGGTCGTTTCGCGCAGTTCCTTGACTAGCGCGGCGGTAATCTGAGCCATCGTCTCTCTTCCGATCTCTCGTGTCGTTCAAGGATGGAGCGCCGGTTAAAACCAGCGCTCGCTTTGTTTATTCGAACAGGCAGGCCCTAGCTGGCAGGCTGTTCTTCGGCTGGTGCCCCGGCGGCCGGAGTTGCTTCTTCAGCGGGTGCTGCTTCTGCCGTTGGTACGGCGACCTCTTCAACCGGCACTTCTTCGGCCGGCAATTCCGGCGCGATCGGTTCGGCGGCCTCGCCGATATCGATGCCCGAGGCGTCCTGACTGATCGAAATCCCCTCGATCACTGCCCGGGAGAACAGATCGCAATACAGTGCGATCGCCCGCGAGGCATCGTCATTGCCCGGCACCGGGTGCGTGATGCCCACCGGATCCGAGTTGGAATCCAAAATCGCGATGACCGGAATGCCCAGCTTGTTGGCTTCCTGGACCGCTATGGATTCCTTGTTGGTATCGATGATGACCAGCAGGTCCGGCGTGCCGCCCATATCCTTGATCCCGCCCAGAGCGCGGTGCAGCTTGTCCTTTTCCCGAGTCAGCTTCAGCAGTTCCTTTTTGGTCAGGCCCTGCACTTCTCCGCCCAGTTGCTCCTCCAGCACCCGCAGGCGCGTGATCGAATTGGCAACTGTTTTCCAGTTGGTCAGCGTGCCGCCCAGCCACCGGTGGTTCATATAGTACTGTGCACAGCTTTCCGCCGCATCGGCCAGCGGCTGAGATGCCTGGCGCTTGGTGCCGACAAACAGGACACGCCCGCCACCCGCGACCGTGTCGCGCACGGTGACCAGCGCCTGGTGCAACAGGGGCACCGTCTGTGTCAGGTCAAGGATGTGAATGCCGTTGCGGTCACCGAAAATATAAGTCCCCATGCGGGGGTTCCAGCGGTGGGTCTGGTGCCCGAAGTGAACGCCAGCTTCAAGAAGCTGACGCATTGAGAATTCTGGCAAGGCCATGGTTCGTCTCCATTCTCCGGTTGGCCACCGCAGGCGGAAGAGCACTCCAGTTCGGAGGAACCCACCGGAACAGCATTGGCAACACACCAACGCCGCAAGCCTGCGTGCGGAATGAACGGGCTTATAGATGGGTCATTATTGCAATGCAACAGAGGAATTCATCTCTCGAAGACGTCAGATTTCCTGCACTTCGATGACCCCGGGCACTGCCTTGATCGACGCCTTGATCTGGGGCGTGATGGCGTAGGGTTGCGGCAGGTCCAATTCGACTTCCTGCACCTCTTCACCTGTCATCAAAACCAGGCTGACCCGGCCCTTGCCCCGGCCCTTGTCGGGCAGGCGCGCCTCAATCATCGGCAGCGGGGCGGTATCGCGCAGGAAGATCCGCAATCCGGCCGCCGCATCCGCGACGACGGCATCCAGCGACCGGATCGAATTGACCCGAAGGCGCAATTGTTCCGCTTCCACCTCGGCCTCGACACCAAGTAAAACGGAACTGTCGGGTTCCAGCAAATCGCGGTGGGCGTTCAACGCTTCAGAAAAAACGGTGACTTCATAGGAACCCGATGCGTCGGACATCTGAACAAAGGCAAAGGGATTTCCGCGCGCCGACCGTTTCATCTGCACCTTGCCGACGGTTCCGGCCAGGGTCGTGTTTCGGCTTCCCGACGTGGCGGCTTTGCTAAGCTCCCTGTAAGTACGCACCCGCAGGCGGTTCAGGATGGCGGCATATTCTTCCAATGGGTGGGCGGACAGATAAAACCCAAGCGCATCGCGTTCCCGGTTAAGCCTGTCCATCGAGGTCCAGTTTTCGACATCGCGCAAGCCCAGGTCGCCGCCGGCGCCGTCGTCATTGCCGAACAGGCCGCCCTGATTGGTGGCCCGATCCTCGGCCTGGCGAACAGCTTCGCCCAAAATACGCTCACAGCCGGTCCAGAGCTTGGCCCGGTTTGCGTCAAATCCATCCAGCGCTCCGGCGCAGATCAGATTTTCCATGGCGCGCTTGTTAATCAGGCGCGGATCGATGCGGCCGGCCAGATCGGCCAGGGTTTCGAAAGGACCGTTTGCCTCACGCTCACCGACCAGCATCTGCATCGCACCGGTTCCGACATTGCGGATCGCGCCCAGCGCATAAGGTATTGCGCCGTCATTGGGTACAAATTCGACCTGGCTGCGATTGATGTCGGGCATCTCCAATTTGATATCCAGACGCTGCAACTCCTGGCGAAAGACCGCCAGTTTGTCGGTATTGCCCATATCGAGGGTCATGATCGCGGCCATGAATTCCACCGGATGGTTCGCCTTCAGATAGGCAGTCTGATAGGCGACCAGGGCATAGGCTGCGGCGTGGGATTTGTTGAAGCCGTATCCGGCGAACTTTGAGACCAGTTCAAAGATATTGTCAGCCGCGTCCTTGTCGACGCCATTGTCAACCGCCCCCGAGACGAAACGGGCCTTTTGCCGGTCCATCTCCGCCTTGATCTTCTTGCCCATGGCCCGGCGCAGCAGATCAGCCTCGCCCAAGCTGTACCCGGCCAGGATCTGGGCAATCTGCATCACCTGTTCCTGGTAGACGATCACGCCATAGGTCTCTTCCAGAAGGGGATCGATCATCGGGTGGAGAGAGGCAATTTCTTCTTCGCCCAGTTTGCAATTGATGAATTTCGGGATGTTGTCCATCGGACCCGGGCGATAGAGTGCAACAAGGGCGATGATATCTTCAAAACAGTCGGGCTTTATCCGGCGCAGCACGTCGCGCATGCCGGAACTTTCCAGCTGGAAGACACCGGTTGCCTCGCCCCGGCCAAGCATTTCATAGGCGGGCGCGTCATCAAGCGGCAAGGACAGCATGTCGATGTCGATATCGCGCTTCTTCAAGAACTCACAGGCCTTGGACAGAACGGTCAGGGTTTTCAGGCCGAGAAAATCGAACTTGACCAGGCCCGCGGGTTCGACCCACTTCATGTTGAACTGGGTGACCGGCATGTCCGAGCGCGGATCGCGGTAAAGCGGTACCAACTGATCCAACGGCCGGCCACCGATGACCACGCCGGCCGCGTGGGTCGAGGCGTGTCGATAAAGCCCTTCCAGCTTCAGCGAGATATCGAGCATGCGTTTTACCCTGGCATCCTTATCGCGCGCCTCGCGCAGGCGCGGTTCGCTGGCAATCGCCTCACCCAGGGTGATCGGATTGGCCGGATTGTTGGGAACCATCTTGCACAAACGGTCGACATGGCCATAGGGAAGCTGCATCACCCGACCAACATCGCGCAGCACGGCGCGGGCCTGAAGTTTTCCGAAGGTGATGATCTGGGCGACCTTGTCGTTGCCGTACTTGTCCTGGACATAGCGGATCACTTCGTCCCGCCGGTCCTGGCAGAAGTCGATATCAAAATCGGGCATCGACACCCGTTCGGGATTGAGAAAGCGTTCAAAGAGGAGGCCGAACCGCAATGGATCGAGATCGGTAATGGTGAGCGCCCAGGCAACAACCGAGCCTGCACCCGATCCCCGGCCAGGTCCGACGGGGATATCGTTGTTCTTGGCCCATTTGATGAAGTCGGCGACGATCAGGAAATACCCCGGGAACCCCATATCGATGATGACCTTGAGCTCAAACTCCAGCCGGTCGGTGTATTCGGCCGCGTCAAGCGGATAGGGCAGCGCCGCGAGTCGCTCATTCAGGCCCTCGCGCGCCTGGCGGGCCAGTTCCTCGCCCTCCCCGCCTTCGGCGCCAAAGTTGGGCAGGATCGGTTTATCCATGGTGACCGGCCGGTAATGACACCGTCGGGCGATCTCCACCGTATTGGCAACCGCCTCCGGCAGGTCCGAAAACAGCTCCGCCATCATCTGGGGTGGTTTGAACCAGTGCTCGGCCGTCAGCCGGCGACGGTCGTCCTGTGAGATGCAGGATCCATCGGCAATGCAGATCAGGGCATCGTGCGCCTCGAACATCCGGGCATCGGTGAAATAGACATCATTGGTGGCGACCAACGGCAGGTTTTTGCCATAGGCCATCTCGATGAAGGCATCTTCGGTAGCGTTTTCCTCGGCCAGGCCATGACGCTGAAGCTCGATATAGAAACGGCTCGGAAACAGGTCCGCCAGCCGGTCGATCATGGCCTCGGCAAGTTCCGCCTTGCCATCGGTCAACAGGGTGCCGACCGGGCCCAAGGCACCACCCGACAGGGCAATCAGCCCTTCGGTCCGGCCCTCGAAATGGTCCACATGAAAGCCCGGCGCACCGCCGGAGCTTTCCATATAGGCTTCGCTGATCAGGCTTAGGAGGTTGCGATATCCGGTTTCCGACTGCGCCAGCAGGACAATGCCGGCGGGCTCACCGCGACCGTCCCCCGGCCCCGCGTCGGTCCGAGGCGGTAAAACCGGAAAAACGCAACCGGTAATCGGCTGAATGCCGGATTCGGATAGCGTTTCGGCCGCTTCAAGCGCCCCGAATAGGTTCCAGGTATCGGTAACCGCCACCGCCGGCATGGCGCTGTCGCGCGCCAGACCCGGCAGGGATTTGATCTGGATGGCGCCTTCGAGCAGCGAATAGGCGGAATGAACCCGCAGGTGAATGAATGCCGCTCCGTCCATGTCCGCGAATCCCTATCCCATGAGGAATAATCGTGGCCAACTCATCACAAAGCGAGAACGGACGTCCACCCCATTGCCAAGCTGATCATGCAAAGAACGGCCAGAACCGCCGAGATATCATCCAACTTGTCCACATTGTCCACAACATCCTTCATGTTCCGTATTTGTTCCAATGAACGTAAAGGGAACACAGATGGGGCGTCAAGCGTCAAATCATTAGAGATGGCTCAGTTTACAAGTCGTATGGGTTCATGTCATGTTTTTTGTGAAAATCAGAGGGATGGATCGACATGGATCACAAGCAGTTTCAGCAATGGTTATCGGGGATAGACCACCTCAGCCCGGCGCAGCGGCAGCAAACCGAAGCCGTGTTCCCGGGGGACACGGAGACGTCAGCGTCGCTGGCTGCCATTGAAGCGGCCGTGGGTGGAGATCGCCAGTGCCCGCATTGTGGCACGCCAGGCGCCATATCGCGTGGCAAGGCAAGGGGTCTGCGACGGTACCAGTGCAAAGAATGCAGGAAGACATTCAATGCCGCGACCGGCACCCCCTTGTCGGGTCTGCACCGCAAGGACAAGTGGCTTTCCTTCGGAGCCTGTCTTGCTGATGGGCTGACGGTTCGCGCTTCAGCAGAACGTTGCGGACTTGCCGTCAACGCGGCCTTCCGTTGGCGGCACCGATTTCCTGCCGCGAAAGACCTGAAGGCACGCAAGCTCACGGGCATTGTGGAAGCCGATGAAACCTGTGTGCTGGAAAGCCGGAAAGGTGCACGAAACCTTGAGCGCAAGGCGCGACGCAGGGGAGGCAAGGCCAGCAAGCGGGGCCTGTCAGATGAACAGGTTCCGGTACTGGTTGTCGCCGATCCCGGCGGCGCGACAGCCAGTGCGGTTCTGCCCGCGGTCAACGCCGATCCCTTGCGAGAGGTGATCGCGCCGGTTGTGGACGAGGATATCGTTTTGGTGACCGATGGACACCGCGCTTGTCCGCGATGCGCGGCGGCAATCGGTGCGCATCACGAAGCATTGAACCTGTCACGAAGGGAGCGGGTGCGAGGTGCCTTTCACATTCAGATCGCAGCAGATCCGGCGGTCAACAACCGACACGGCCGGTTGAAGGATTTCCTGCGGCGCTACCGAGGCGTCGCGACCAGATATCTCGACAACTGCCTGCGATGGTTCCAACGGCTTGAACTGGAGAACGCCTCACCCCGGGCTTGCCTCGCAACCGCCATCGCACGTCCATGCATACAATTCGTGAACTGAGCCAAGCAAAAAGAGTGAAGGCCGTGCCTTCGGGTGCGGCCTTTTCATGTCTGGCGGGCGTGTTAAACAGGTTTAGTCAACCACGAGAGACGGGGAGCGGGCATGGTCAAGCCATGTATCGGAATTATCGGCGGGTCGGGACTTTACGAGATTGATGGTCTGACCAATACGCGCTGGGAGAAGATCTCCGGTCCGTGGGGTGAGCCGTCGGACGAGTTGTTTTTTGGTAAGCTGGACAGTGTGCAACTGGTGTTCCTGCCGCGCCATGGCCGGGGCCACCATCTGTCACCGTCGGGCATCAATTACCGGGCCAATATTGATGCCCTGAAGCGCGCTGGCTGCAGTGAGTTGATCTCCCTGTCGGCCTGTGGCTCATTTCGCGAGGACTTGCCGCCGGGAACCTTCGTCATCGTGGATCAGTTTGTTGACAGGACATTTGCCCGCGAGAAAAGCTTTTTCGGCAACGGCCTGGTTGCCCACGTGTCGATGGCAAAGCCGGTGTGCCACCGTCTGGGCGATGCGCTGGAAGCGGCCGCCCGGGAAGAAGGCATTGATGTTCACCGGGGTGGAACCTATCTGGCGATGGAGGGACCGCAGTTTTCCTCGCTGGCCGAATCCAACATGTACCGGGTCTGGGGTTGCGATGTCATCGGCATGACCAATATGCCCGAAGCCAAACTGGCGCGCGAGGCTGAGCTTTGTTACGCCACCGTGGCCATGGTCACTGATTTCGACTGCTGGCATCCCGACCATGGGGATGTGGAAGTTGAGAATGTCATCGCGGTCCTGTTCGGCAATGCCGACAAGGGGCGCGGCCTGATCCGCCGGGTGGCCCCGGTGCTGGGTGCAGAGCGCGAACCTTGCGCCCAAGGGTGCGCCAGTGTTCTGAATGTGGCCCTGATCACTCAGGGGCCCGCCCGCGACCCGGTAATGGTCAATAAACTGGATGCGGTTGCCGGCCGTGTATTGGAGAGCTGACACAATGGACATCATACCGCTGATCCGGACAATCCCGGATTACCCGAAAAAGGGCGTCATGTTCCGCGATGTCACCACCCTGTGGCAGGACGCCAAGGGCTTTCGCCGGGTGATCCATGAACTGGTTCAGCCCTATGCCGGCACCCGGATCGACAAGGTATTGGGGATCGAGGCGCGCGGTTTTGTCATTGGAGGTGCGGTTGCCCACCAGCTGTCCGTCGGGTTCGTCCCGGCACGCAAGAAAGGCAAACTGCCCTGGAATACGGTTGGCGAGAATTACGATCTGGAATACGGCACCGATACGCTGGAGGTCCATGAAGATGCCATCCATCCCGATGAACATGTCCTGATCGTCGACGACCTGATCGCGACCGGTGGTACCGTCGAGGCCGCCATCCGCCTGGTCAAGGCGCTCGGCGGCGAGGTGGTCGGCGCCTCTTTCATCATCGATCTGCCGGATCTGGGCGGTGCCCGGAAAGTGCGCGATCATGGTGTGCCGGTACTGGCCCTGGCGGCCTTTGAAGAGCATTGATCCCTGTCTGATATTGAACCGGGTTCAGCGAATTTCGTTGGCTGCCTGCACTTCGCGAATGTATTTGATAGGCTCAGTTCACGAATTGTATGCATGGACGTGCGATGGCGGTTACGAGGCAAGCCCGGGGTGAGGCGTTCTCCAGTTCAAGCCGCTGGAACCATCGCAGGTAGTTGTCGAGATATCTGGTCGCGACGCCTCGGTAGCGCCGCAAGAAATCCTTCAACCGGCTGTGTCGGTTGTTGACCGCCGGATCTGCTGCGATCTGAATGTGAAAGGCACCTCGCACCCGTTCACTTCGTGACAGGTTCAATGCTTCGTGATGCGCACCGATTGCCGCCGCGCATCGCGGACAAGCGCGGTGTCCATCGGTCACCAAAACGATATCCTCGTCCACAACCGGCGCGATTACCTCTCGCAAGGTATCTGCGTTGTATCCGTCCGGTCAGGCCGCGTTTTTGAGGTCTTGGGGCTTCCAGTTCCACGGCATAAGTTCGTCGATGGGGTTAATCCGTGATCAGCAACGCGTTCCAGCACCCATGTGAGCCAGGCCTCGGGATCGACATTGTTCATTTTAGCGGTCTCAATGAGAGCGTAGGCGATAGCGGCAGCCTCGCCGCCACCAACGGAGCCTAGGAAGAGACAATTTTTTCGACCAGGGGCGACGGGACGGATTGATCGCTCACAGATATTGTTGTCGAGTTCCAGACGTCCGTCGCCGAGATAAGCACGCGCTTCGGGCATCGGCTTCAGGGCGTAGCGGATCGCCTCGGCCAGT
Source organism: Alphaproteobacteria bacterium (assembly GCA_965204825.1). GTDB lineage: Bacteria > Pseudomonadota > Alphaproteobacteria > Futianiales > Futianiaceae. Next base: position 64,517 of record OZ242016.1, read on the forward strand.
TTGGTCTTGCCCGAGAGCCTGGGCAGTTGGGCCTGTAGCCATGCTTCCAGGTCATCGAAGACAGGCCTGGCCTTCTCCTGCCGCAGGGCGGCCCTTTCGTAGCCGTCCGTTAGAGCCGTATTTTTCGGTTATTCCGGCATCCAATTCCACGGCATGAGTTCCTCGATGCGGTTGATCTTGTGATCTGGCAGGCGCTCCAACACCCATGTGAGCCAGGCTTCCGGATCAACGCCGTTCATCCTGGCGGTCTCGACGAGGGTGTAAGCGATAGCGGCGGCTTTACCGCCACCGACGGAGCCCATGAAGAGATAGTTCTTGCGGCCCAGTGCGATGGGGCGGATCGAGCGTTCACAGATGTTGTTGTCGAGTTCCAGCCGTCCGTCGCTGAGACAGGCACGCGCCTTTGGCATGCGGTTCAGCGCATAGCGAATGGCCCCTGCCAGTCTGGTCTTGCCCGAGAGCCTGGGAAGCTGGGCCTGTAACCATGCTTCCAGCTCATCGAAGACGGGCTTTGCCTTCTCTTGCCGAATGGCGACCCGCTCTTCGGGGGATTTGCCTCTGGCTTCCTCTTCGACAGCGTAAAGCACAGCGATCTGCTTGATTGTGCCTTTGGCGATGGCCGACCCTGTGCGCTCAAACTCTTCCACAAACTTGCGGCGCACATGCACCATGCAGGCCTGTTCGTCGGCCTTGCCCTCCCCAAAGAGGCCATTGAAGCCCGCAAAGCCATCGGCGTGCACCGTGCCGGTATAGCCAGAAAGATGATTGACCGGATGTTCGCCCTTGCGATCCACGCTGAACTGATACCAGGCACAGGGTGGGGCCTCGCCGCACCACGGGCGCTCGTCGCGCACGTAACTCCACAGCCGCGCGGTTTTAGTCTTCTTTATCCTGGTGCGGGTTTGTAGTTTGACCGGTGTGTCATCGGCAAAAAGGGCAGGCCCTGCCCTGACCAGCTTGCCGATATGATTGGCCAATGGCTCCAGCAGCGCCGTGCTGCGGCCCACCCAGTCGGTCAACGTGGTGCGATGCAGATTAACCTTCTCGCGGGCGAAGATTTTTGATTGCCGGTCAAGCGGCAGGTGATCGCAGTATTTGCCAATCAGGACGTGGGCCAGCAGACCCGGACCGGGGCGGCCACGTTCGATGGGGCGCGACGGCAATGGGGCCTGGGCAAAGGTTTCACAACAGGTGCAGGCCATGCGGGGGCGGAGGATCCGGCGTACCACAAAGCGGCCCGGGACATATTCCAGTTCCTCGGTAACGTCCTCACCGATCTGGCGCAGGCTCCCACCGCAGTCAGTGCAGTCCTCACCCGGCGACAGCACCTCATCCTGCCGATCCAGATGATCTGGCAAGGGGTTGCGGCTGTGCTTGCGCCTGGCAGATTTGTCCGTCTCATCGACATCAGTGCCGTTGGAGCCAGCTTCGTTCTTCTGCTCGTTTGCTGCCGCCTCGATCTCTTGGTCATCCTGTAGGTCGAGGGCCAGTTGATCCATGCTCTCTGATCTGGAGCCAAACCGTGCCTTGCGGTGGCCATGCAGTTCAGCCTTCAGCTTCTCGTTTTGATACGTCAGCGACTGAACCTCGGCCATCAAAAGCTCGCTGACAGCCCGCAGTTCGGCGGGGTTTTCAGGCAGGGCTTCAAGGGTGTTCAACATATGTAACCCATATCAAACTGCCCCATGGGATGAAACGACAAACCGCGTTAAACTTGATGTTTTTTTGGGCTTTCTCTATCCCGCCTGCAAAGGACGCCAGGTCTTTTGCGGGGTGCGCCAGTCAATCCCCTCTAACAGCATCGACAGCTGTGAGGGACTCAGGCTGACCTTGCCCTCCCTGGCCGCAGGCCAGACAAACCGCCCCCGTTCCAGTCGTTTGGAGAACAGGCAAGCGCCTTGGCCGTCCCACCATATGATCTTGAGCAGATCACCGCGCCTGCCGCGAAACACAAACATGTGCCCCGAATACGGGTCTTCAGCCAGAACCTGTTCGGCCTGAGTCGCCAGTGTGTTGAACCCGCGCCGCATATCCGTCACCCCAGCGGCCAGCCACACCCGCGTATTGCCCGGCACCGGGATCATGTCATCAGCCCCTCAACCAGAGCCAGCACCGCCGGCAATCCCGTCGCTCCTTCAACCAGGATACGCCGACCATCAGACAGGGTGATGTCTACACGGTGAGCCGAAAGAGGAACGTCCATACAGGGCGCTGTGATCGGCACGTGGGGGGCGGTTGGCCCTGCAATCTCTACAGGCAGAAATGTGGTCACTTCCCCGGCGAAATCATCACCGTCAGTACATGCCGGCGCGAAACGGGGATCACGCAACCATGTGTGAATCAGATTGGCGTTCATCGCGTAACGTCGCGCAACCTGCGCTACCGAAACCCCAGGTGCGCGCGTTTGTCCGCAGATCGAGACCTTCTCATCGTCTGACCAAAACCGCTTCTTCTGACCCTTCTTACCAGCCATATCCGCCCTCAAGATGTCCACTATCAATGGTGGACACTATCAGCGCACGCTATAACGCGTCAGAGCACCAACACCGGACGCTTACTCTGCGTTGACCGCGGGCAGAACTGCACTGACTGTCGCGCCGCTGCGATCAGCGGCAACCAGTACCGGAACCTGTTCATCTGACAGGTCCCGCTTGCTGGCCTTGCCTCCCCTGCGTCGCGCCTTGCGCTCAAGGTTTCATGCACCTTTCCGGCTTTCCAGCACACAGGTTTCATCGGCCTCTACAATGCCTGTGAGCTTGCGTGCCTTCAGGTCTTTTGCGGCAAGAAATCGGTGCCGCCAACGGAAGGCGGTGTTGACGGCAAGTCCGCAACGTTCTGCTGAAGTGCGAACCGTCAGCCCATCAGCAAGACAGGCTCCGAAGGAAAGCCACTTGTCCTTGCGGTGCAGACCCGACAAGGGGTGCCGGTCGCGGCATTGAATGTCTTATTGAATGTCTTCCTGCATCCCTTGCACTGGTACCGTCGCAGACCACCCCTTGCCTTGCCACGCGATATGGCGCCTGGCGTGCCACAATGCGGGCACTGGCAATCTTCACCTATGGCCGCTTCAATGGCAGCCAGCGACACTGACGTCTCCGTGTCCCCCGGGAACACGGCTTCGGTTTGCTGCCGCTGCGCCGGGCTGAGGTGGTCTATCCCTGATAACCATTCCTGAAACTGCTTGTGATCCATGTCAATCCATCCCTCTGATTTCACAAAAAACATGACATGAACGCACACGGCTTGTAAACTGAGCCAAACGCAAATCTTGTCAGGAGCAACTTCAGTCGGAAAACTTAGAAGTGGGAATACCCGGTCAGGGGCAGGTCCAACAGCTTTCCCTCGTTCAAGACATATACATCCTCGGCTTGGTGCTTTCCGGAAATTTCTCCTATCTTGGTCATTCGAATGCCCAATGCATCTGCACGTGATAAAATCAACGCTCCATTGGCCTCGGTCACCGTCAAAACCAGTTCATAGTCGTCTCCGCCGGTCAAAACTCTGAGCAGATTATCGGGATTGGTTTCCATCGCATTGCGGGCCTGGGTGGATAATGGCACGTCCTCGGTACGGATCGTTGCACATACACCTGACGCTTCGGCGATGTGCCCGAGATCGGCGACCAGTCCATCCGAAATGTCGGCACAAGCCGTCGCCACGCCGCGCAAGGCCTTTGCGATGTCGAGGCGTGGATGCGGCAGGCGATAGCGGTCAGCCAGAGCAGCATCCGGCGCGCCCGCCGCGGTCGCGTCCAGCCCCAGTGAGCCATCGCCAATGGTGCCGGTCACCCAAACCGTGTCGCCGGGCTTCGCACCGTCGCGGCGGATCATCTGTCCTTCGGGAACCGTTCCCAATGCCGTCACCGAAACCATCAGTGGTCCGGGGGTCGAGGTCGTGTCGCCGCCCCAAAGCACAATTTTGAATTCTTGCTGGTCGGCGGCCAGACCACTGGTGAATTCAGATATCCAGGCTTCGTCAACCGAAGGCGGCAGGCTGAGGGACAGAAGATAACCAAATGGTTCAGCGCCCTTGGCCGCCAGATCCGACAGATTGACCCGCAAGGCCTTGCGCGCAATCAGATCGGGTGAATCGTCATTCAGAAAATGTACACCGCCGATCAGCGTGTCCATGGTTGCCATCAGATCAACGCCCTTTGGCGGCCGAATCAGCGCTGCGTCGTCCTTGAGCCCAAGCCCGCCCTCGCCCGCCAGCGGGGCAAGATAGGTGGCGATCAGGTCAAACTCGTTCAGCGCGCATCCTCCAACAAGCCCAGGCGGCGAGCCAGTGCGTCCAGCACCCCGTTTGTGAAGCGCGGCTCGTCGCCCTCGAAGAAGGCCTTCGCAACGTCGACATATTCGCTAATCACCACAGGGATCGGAATATTTCCCAGAGTCAGCATTTCCGCGCCGCCGGCCCGGAAGATGGCGCGGATGGTTGAATCCACATTGGTCAGCGGCCAGCCCTTTGCCAGCACGGCATTCACCGCCCGGTCAATCTCGCGCTGGCGTTCCATGACGCCCGTCAGCACGGCGCGGAAGTAATCGGAGTCAGCCTTTTCCAAGGCGATCCCATCAACTTCTTCGCCAAAGCGATAAGTTTCAAATTCCGAGATAATCTCGCCCAGATCCTTCTGGGTCAATTCCATCTCATAGAGCGCCTGCACAACTGCCAGCCGCGCCGCGGATCGTGCCCGGGACGCCTTTCCCCGCTTATCACGTGGTTCACCGGTCATCGACGGCCATATCCTGCTTTAACCGTGCCATCCGGCAGGCCGCTGCAGCGGCATCGCCGCCCTTGTCCTTTTGGATAGCATCGGCGCGGACCCAAGCCTGGTCGCGGTTCTCGCAGGTCAGAATGCCGTTGCCGATGGCCAGCCGTTTGCGAATACTCAGATCCATCAGACCGCGCGCGCTTTCGTTCGAGACGACCTCGAAGTGATAGGTCTCGCCCCGGATGATACAGCCGAGCGCCACAAATCCATCATAGCGGCCCGATTTCGCGGCCATGGCGATTGCGCCCGGAATTTCCAGCGCGCCGGGTACGGAGATGCGATCAAAGGTATCGCCATTTTTTGCGATCTCGGCCTCGGCGCCAGCAACCATGGCATCGGCGATATCGTCATAGAACCGCGCTTCGACAATCAACAAATGCACGTGCCGTTACTCCGTATCGATTGGTCTGCGGCCGGCCACGCTCAGCCCATAGCCTTCCAGCGCCACAGGTTCCTGGACCTCGGTGTTTGACAACAGCGTCATCCCGGCAACGCCAAGATCCGTCAGTATCTGTGCGCCGACACCGTATTCGCGCAGCATGTTGTCCTTGACCTGTTCCGAGCTGTGGGAGGAGCCGACCCAGTCCGAGATCGCTGTCTCGCTGACATTGCGCAGGATGACCGCAACGCCCCTGCCCTCCGCCTCAATCGCTCTCAGGGCAGCCCTCAATTGCTTTGACCGGGCTGCGCCGCCGGTCCCGATCAGATCGTCGAACACATTTGCCCGATGCATCCGAATCAGTGTCGCCTCGCTAGATTTGATGCTGCCCTTGACCAGCGCCAGATGTTCTTCCCGATCGACCGTATTGCGGTAGGCGATTGCCCGAAACGTCCCGATGCCTTCAACTTCCATGTCGGTTTCCGCGACCCTGTACATCAGATTGTCATTGCGCCGGCGATAGGCGATCAGATCCGAAATGGTGCCGATCTTCAGACCGTGGAACTGGGCAAATTCCACCAGGTCCGGCAGACGGGCCATGGTGCCGTCATCGTTCATGATCTCGCAAATCACGCCGGCGGGATAAAGCCCGGCCAGCCGCGCAATATCCACCGCCGCTTCTGTATGCCCGGTCCGCACCAGAACGCCGCCATCTTTTGCCACCAGAGGAAAGACGTGGCCCGGCGAAACGATATCGGTCGAATTCTTGGTCGGGTCGATGGCCACGGCGATGGTGTGCGACCGGTCGTGGGCGGATATGCCGGTTGAAATGCCCTCACGCGCCTCGATCGACACGGTAAAATTAGTGGCATGGCGCGACTGGTTGTGAGCTGACATCAGCGGCAGGTTCAGTTCCTCCGACCGCTCGCGCGTCAGCGACAAGCAGATCAGGCCGCAGCCGAACCGGGCCATGAAGTTAATGACATCGGGCGTCGCCATTTGCGCCGGAATAACCAGATCGCCTTCGTTCTCGCGATCCTCGGCATCCACCAGAATGACCATGCGGCCATTGCGGACATCCTCGATGATCTCATCGGTGGACGACAGGAAAGCGACGTCTTCCTTCGACAGTTTACGAAACTTTTCGACGGTCATGCGGCCTCCTGCAGGCGGGCGACGTAACGGGCCAGCACATCGATTTCCAGATTGACCCGGTCGCCGACCTGCGTGCTGCCAAATGTGGTCATCTGTTGGGTATGCGGAATGATATTGACACCGAACGTGTCGCCTTCAACTTTATTTATCGTCAGCGAAACACCATCCAGCGCCACTGACCCCTTCGACGCCACATACCGGGCCAGTTCCGTGGGCGCCTGAAACGTATAGCGGATTGAATCGCCTTCCGGCCACACATCAACAATTTCGGCAACGCCGTCCACATGGCCAGACACGATGTGACCGCCCAACTCGTCGCCGACCTTCAACGGGCGTTCCAGATTGACCGGCGATCCGGTCTGCCAGTCACCCAGTTTTGTTTTGTCCAGCGTCTCGGCCGAGACATCGACGGCGAACCAGTCGGCACCCTTTTCCACAACGGTCAGACAGGCACCGGAACAGGCTATCGACGCGCCGGTCTCGACCCCGTCCATATCATAATGGCAACTGATGGTGAAACGGGTGTCGCCCCGCATCTCGCGACCAGTCACTGCACCCACATCGGTTATCAGACCTGTAAACATGCATTTGGCTTCTTGAATTCAGGCGTCTGACTTAACCTGGATAATTCACAGCATAGGTGGCCAGTGTATCTTTACCCAACGTTTCGAGCGAAAGGCGCGACAGCGCCGGAGCGTTGTCGATCCGGTCGATGCCCAGCGGCCCCAGCCCTTCCCGACCATCTCCGCCAATGATACTCGACCCGGTAAACCATACAATCCGATCCACCAGATCATCCCTCAGGAATGCCGCCGCCACCCGGGCGCCGCCTTCGACGAACACCCGGGTGATCCCCTGATCCGCCAGCTGCTCCATTCCAACCCGCAGATCCATCGTCCCCTCGTCATCGGCCGGCAACTTGATCAATCGGCACCCGGCCTCGGTAAAGGCCATCTGGCGCACTGTGTCACCATCTTCACCCGTCAGGATCCATGTCGGCACCTCTCGCGCGGTTGCGACCGTTTGATGTGTCAAAGGCAACCGCAACCGCCCGTCGGCAATGATCCGGACCGGGCTGGAATGCCCGATCCCCGGCAGGCGGCAGGTCAGCCCGGGATTGTCGATAATGGCGGTTTCGCTACCGACCAGAATGGCATCATGGCGCGCCCTCATCAGATGTGCCCGCGCACGCGCCTCGGGTCCGGTAATCCACTGGCTGTCGCCGCTGTGGGTGGCGATGCGCCCGTCCAGGCTGGCGGCGAGTTTCAAGGTCACCATCGGGCGACCGAGCTGTTCACGCCGCAGAAACCCCAGATTAAGTTCGGCGGCCTCCTCCGCCAGGACACCCTCCACGATTTCGATGCCTGCCTTTGTCAGCCGGTCCAGACCCTTGCCGTTTACCCGGCGGTCCGGATCAGACAAAGCGGTGACGCAGCGGATTATGCCGGCATCGACCAAGGCATCGGCACATGGCGGCGTTTCGCCATGATGGGCGCAGGGCTCCAGCGTGACATAGGCGCATGCGTCCCTGGCCCGGTCACTGGCCTGGGCCAGGGCGTCGGTTTCAGCATGCGGACTCCCGCCGCGCCCGGTCCAGCCGTGCCCGACCACGCGCCCGTTCTTGACGATCACGCATCCAACAGATGGATTGGGCCAGGTGTCTCCCAGATTTCGGCTTGCCAGCGCCAGGGCATGGCGCATGTGACGCAGATCGGCGGGATCAATCGTCCTCGTCGAGGGTTTCGCCTTCAAGCTCGCCGAGAAACTTTTCAAAATCCTTGGCCTCACGGAAATTTCGGTACACCGAAGCGTAGCGCACATAGGCCACTTCATCAAGACCCTGCAAGGCATCCATGATCATCTCGCCGATGATTGTCGACTGGATGTCGCTTTCGCCCATGCTTTCCAGCCGGCGGACCAGACCGTTGACCAGCCGGTCGACACGTTCGGCATCGACCGCCCGCTTGCGCACGGCGATCTGGATCGAGCGGGCAAGCTTGTCACGGTCGAACGTTACGCGTTTGCCGTTGCGCTTCACCACGGTCAGCTCGCGCAACTGCACCCGCTCAAATGTGGTGAAACGGCCTCCGCAGCCCGGACAATAGCGCCTTCGGCGGATGGCCGACGCGTCCTCGGTCGGCCGGGAATCCTTCACCTGGGTGTCTTCACTGGTGCAGTAGGGACAGCGCATGTCTTATCCGAATCAAAAACCGACAAGGCTCGGAATGTTGCCCAGAGTGACCGATGACCGCAACAAACGAATCAACATCTGCCCATTAAAATCGATATAGGGCCCAAATCCTGTGTGTTTTCAAAGGTCCGGATAGACCGGGAAGCGGTCGCACAGCGCCTTCACTTCGCCCCTTACACGGGCTTCCAGGCCCCCATTGCCCTCTTCGCCATTGGTGGCCAGACCAACCAGGACTTCGTCGATCCAGTCGGCCGCCTGGTGGAACTCGGCAATACTGAAACCGCGCGTTGTGGCGGCAGGTGAACCGAGGCGAACACCGGACGTCACCATCGGCTTTTCCGGATCGTTCGGGATCGAATTTTTGTTACAGGTGATCCCCGCCCGATCGAGCGCCTCTTCGGCCAGATTGCCGGTGATGCCCTTGGGTCGCAGGTCGACTAGCATCAGATGCGTGTCGGTGCCGCCCGAGACGATTGCAAATCCGTGGCCGGTCAGACGCTCGGCCAAGGCTCTTGCGTTTTCAACCACGGCCTTGGAATAGATCTTGAATTCCAGTGTCAGCGCCTCACCAAAGGCGACGGCCTTTGCGGCGATGACATGCATCAGCGGGCCGCCCTGCAGTCCGGGGAATACCGCGGAATTGAACTTTTTGCTGAGGTCGAGATTGTTCGACAGGATCATGCCGCCACGTGGCCCCCGCACCGTCTTGTGGGTGGTCGATGTCACCACGTCGGCATGATCGCACGGATTGGGGTGCACTCCGCCCGCTACCAGGCCAGCGAAATGGGCCATATCAACCATCAGATAGGCGCCTACTTCGTCGGCGATTTTGCGAAAGCGCGCAAAATCGATCACCCGGGGATAGGCAGATCCGCCGGCCAGGATCAGTTTCGGCTTATGTTCGCGGGCCAAGCTCTCGACCTGATCGAAATCGATCTGCTCCGTCGCCGGATCCAGGCCATAGCTGACCGCGTTGAACCATTTGCCCGACTGATTGACCCTGCTGCCATGGGTCAGGTGCCCGCCAGCGGCCAGATCCAGGCCCAGAAACGTATCGCCCGGCTGCATCAGCGACATGAACACGGCCTGGTTCGCCTGCGATCCCGAATGCGGTTGTACATTGGCCCAGGCGCAATTGAACAGTTTCTTGACCCGTTCGAGCGCCAGATCCTCTGCGGCGTCAACATATTCGCAGCCGCCATAATAGCGCCGGTGCGGATAGCCTTCAGCATATTTATTGGTCATCACCGAACTCTGCGCTTCCAGTACGGCACGCGACACGATGTTTTCCGACGCGATCAGCTCGATCTGGTCCTGCTGGCGGCTCAGTTCGCTATGGATCGAACCATACAATTCCGGGTCGGCCTCGGTAAGCGGGCGGGTAAAAAAGCCGTCAGCCACCTTTGTGGCGGTCTTTTCTGCGGTCATGACTAGAACCTTTCCAGCATCAGATCAGAATTTCGCGCCTATCAGACGATTCCCATGAACAAGATAAACCACATACTGACCGTTCAAAACCCAAGCACAACGCGTGCGGCCATTTCTCGCACCTTAGAGCCCGTTCAAAAAGTAGTTGAGTGATATCAGTGGGTTGTCATTCTGGACCTGTCGCGGTTTGATGCCGCTCCAAGTGCTCGTTTAAGCCACCTCCCGCTCGAATGCGACCGGGCTTTTCCAACCCATCGCCTCAACGATGTCGATGGGTTGGGTGGCCGGTACATCAGTTTAAAACGTTTCGTCTTCGACTGCTTAAGGGTAACGCGCTTAAAACGCACGGAAATCCGGGCCTTGCGTTTCTTTTGTCCGGATCGGGCTGGCAACTCGATCGTATGGGCTTGCTCCGGTTGGCCTTCAAGACTGGAAAAGAGCTTGCCAGCATCACCGGCAAGATTGCGATTATGAGAGGCCCGGATCAGGATCTACATGCCTTCAGGGCGACAGGCAAACATCTCGAAGATGTCGCCTTCACGGTCGGTCACGGTCATTACTTTCGGTGCCGATTGACAAACAGTTGCACTCGCCTGCATGCCGTCAATCCAGCGCTGGCTCTCTTTTTCGCAAAGAGGTCGGTTTTGGGAGGGCTTCTTGCCTCCACCGGAGCGCTCAATCAGTTGCGTATCCACCAATCCAAGCAAGGCCCCTTGCTCGGCCTCAACGGCAATTGTCACATGACCATTAATGCTGTTGCCCGATCCATCATCCCGAAAGCTGGTTGTGTCCTGGATCGCTAATATGTGCATACCGTCAACGCGCGAAACCGTATGAATTGCGGCCTTTTCTATAAGGCTCAGTTTACAAGACGTGTGCGTTCATGTCATGTTTTTTGTGAAATCAGAAGGATGGATTGGCATGGATCACAAGCAGTTTCAGGAATGGTTATCGGGGATAGACCACCTCAGCCCGGCGCAGCGGCAGCAAACCGAAGCCGTGTTCCCGGGGGACACGGAGACGTCAGCGTCGCTGGCTGCCATTGAAGCGGCCGTGGGTGAAGATCGCCAGTGCCCGCATTGTGGCACGCCAGGCGCCATATCGCGTGGCAAGGCAAGGGGTCTGCGACGGTACCAGTGCAAGGGATGCAGGAAGACATTCAATGCCGCGACCGGCACCCCCTTGTCGGGTCTGCACCGCAAGGACAAGTGGCTTTCCTTCGGAGCCTGTCTTGCTGATGGGCTGACGGTTCGCGCTTCAGCAGAACGTTGCGGACTTGCCGTCAACACCGCCTTCCGTTGGCGGCACCGATTTCCTGCCGCAAAAGACCTGAAGGCACGCAAGCTCACGGGCATTGTGGAAGCCGATGAAACCTGTGTGCCGGAAAGCCGGAAAGGTGCACGAAACCTTGAGCGCAAGGCGCGACGCAGGGGAGGCAAGGCCAGCAAGCGGGGCCTGTCAGATGAACAGGTTCCGGTCCTGGTTGTCGCTGATCGCAGCGGCGCGACAGTCAGTGCGGTTCTGCCCGCGGTCAACGCCGATCCCTTGCGAGAGGTAATCGCGCCGGTTGTGGACGAGGATATCGTTTTGGTGACCGATGGACACCGCGCTTGTCCGCGATGCGCGGCGGCAATCGGTGCGCATCACGAAGCATTGAACCTGTCACGAAGTGAACGGGTGCGAGGTGCCTTTCACATTCAGATCGCAGCAGATCCGGCGGTCAACAACCGACATGGCCGGTTGAAGGATTTCCTGCGGCGCTACCGAGGCGTCGCGACCAGATATCCCGACAACGACCTGCGATGGTTCCAGCGGCTTGAACTGGAGAACGCCTCACCCCGGGCTTGCCTCGCAACCGCCATCGCACGTCCATGCATACAATTCGTGAACTGAGCCACCATTAATGCTGTTGCCCGATCCATCATCCCGAAAGCTGGTTGTGTCCTGGATCGCTAGGGCCTGTTGACATTTGGGGTTGCGATTTGGCCTGAACTGTTATTCAAGCTTCGAAAATGGAGGTTTTGGATGGACGAAGATCGTTTGGTGATTTCAGATGAACTTTGGGCGAAGATTGCGCCCCTGTTACCCGGTAAGGCCGGGGACCCGGGAGCAACCGGTCGGGATAACCGTCGGTTCGTGGAGGCCGTACTTTGGCGTGTGCGAACAGGGTCTCCCTAGCGTGACCTGCCCCAGGATTTCGGCAACTGGAATTCGGTTTTCAACCGATTTCGTCGATGGGCAAAGGCCGGTGTGTTTGAGAGACATTTCAACGCCATAAGCGACGAGCCAGACCTTGAACATGCTCTCATCGACGGAACGATTGTCCAAGCCCATCAGAAGGCTTCGGGCGCAAAAAGGGGACACGGCATCAAGCCATCGGACGCTCTCGCGGCGGGCTGACGACCAAAATCGTTGCCTTGGTCGATGCGCTCGGCAACTTGTTCCGCTTTCTGCTTCTGCCGGGGCAAGCGCACGACATGAAGGGGGTTGCTCCCCTGATCCACGATGTCTCCTTCGCAGCGTTGCTGGCCGACAAGGCCTTCGACGCCGATTGGCTCCTGCAAGACCTTGATGAGCGCGGCGCAACCGCGGTTATCCCGCCCGAATCGAACCGGAAAGTGCTACGAGACGACGATACTCACATGTACAAGTGGCGTCACCTGATTGAAAACTGCTTCGCAAAGATCAAGGAATTCAGGGGGATAGCAACGCGATACGACAAAACAGATACCAGCTACGCAGCCAACTGGTACCTCTGCGCAATGCTCGTTGCTGCCCGGTGATTGTCAACAGACCCTAATATGTGCATACCGTCAACGCGCGAAACCGTATGAATTGCGGCCTTCGCGATTACCTCTCGCAAGGTATCTGCGTTGACCGCGGGCAGAACCGCACTGACTGTTGCGCCGCTGCGATCAGCGACAACCAGTACCGGAACCTGTTCATCTGACAGGCCCCGCTTGCTGGCCTTGCCTCCCCTGCGTCGCGCCTTGCGCTCAAGGTTTCGTGCACCTTTCCGGCTTTCCGGCACACAGGTTTCATCGGCTTCCACAATGCCCGTGAGCTTGCGTGCCTTCAGGTCTTTTGCGGCAGGAAATCGGTGCCGCCAACGGAAGGCGGTGTTGACGGCAAGTCCGCAACGTTCTGCTGAAGCGCGAACCGTCAGCCCATCAGCAAGACAGGCTCCGAAGGAAAGCCACTTGTCCTTGCGGTGCAGACCCGACAAGGGGGTGCCGGTCGCGGCATTGAATGTCTTCCTGCATTCTTTGCACTGGTACCGTCGCAGACCCCTTGCCTTGCCACGCGATATGGCGCCTGGCGTGCCACAATGCGGGCACTGGCGATCTCCACCCACGGCCGCTTCAATGGCAGCCAGCGACGCTGACGTCTCCGTGTCCCCCGGGAACACGGCTTCGGTTTGCTGCCGCTGCGCCGGGCTGAGGTGGTCTATCCCCGATAACCATTCCTGAAACTGCTTGTGATCCATGTCAATCCATCCTTCTGATTTCACAAAAAACATGACATGGACGCATACGGCTTGTAAACGAATTGTATGCATGGACGTGCGATGGCGGTTGCGAGGCAAGCCCGGGGTGAGGCGTTCTCCAGTTCAAGCCGTTGGAACCATCGCAGGTAGTTGTCGAGATATCTGGCCGCGACGCCTCGGTAGCGCCGCAGGAAATCCTTCAACCGGCTGTGTCGGTTATTGACCGTCTGAATGTGAAAGGCACCTCGCACCCGTTCACTTCGTGACAGGTTCAATGCTTCGTGATGCGCACCGATTGCCGCCGCGCATCGCGGATAAGCGCGGTGTCCATCGGTCACCAAAACGATATCCTCGTCCACAACCGGCGCGATTACCTCTCGCAAGGTATCTGCGTTGACCGCGGGCAGAACCGCACTGACTGTTGCGCCGCTGCGATCAGCGACAACCAGTACCGGAACCTGTTCATCTGACAGGCCCCGCTTGCTGGCCTTGCCTCCCCTGCGTCGCGCCTTGCGCTCAAGGTTTCGTGCACCTTTCCGGCTTTCCAGCACATAGGTTTCATCGGCTTCCACAATGCCCGTGAGCTTGCGTGCCTTCAGGTCTTTTGCGGCAAGAAATCGGTGCCGCCAACGGAAGGCGGTGTTAACGGCAAGTCCGCAACGTTCTGCTGAAGCGCGAACCGTCAGCCCATCAGCAAGACAGGCTCCGAAGGAAAGCCACTTGTCCTTGCGGTGCAGACCCGACAAGGGGGTGCCGGTCGCGGCATTGAATGTCTTCCTGCATTCTTTGCACTGGTACCGTCGCAGACCCCTTGCCTTGCCACGCGATATGGCGCCTAGCGTGCCACAATGCGGGCACTGGCGATCCCACCCACGGCCGCTTCAATGGCAGCCAGCGACGCTGACGTCTCCGTGTCCCCCAGGAACACGGCTTCGGTTTGCTGCCGCTGCGCCGGGCTGAGGTGGTCTATCCCCGATAACCATTCCTGAAACTGCTTGTGATCCATGTCAATCCATCCTTCTGATTTCACAAAAACATGACATGAACGCACACGGCTTGTAAACTGAGCCTTATAAATCAGTGTGTTATCGTCAGCGAAGGACGGATTTCATGGATCACCTGGAAGGTGCGGGTTCAAAGCAGGATGATCGGGTGGATTTCGACCGCCGTGTGCGGCTTGAGTTCACGGGCCCTCAGCTCGGTTCCGACGGCGGTCTGCTGGCGATGCGCGCGTTGGATGACGCGCTCGGGCTGTCTGATCTCGCCTGTAGTGCCTTGCGCGACGGCCGCCGGGGCAAAAACACCGTTCACCAGCTCGATGGGCTGTTCCGGCAGTCGGTCAACGGGCGGCTGGCTTGGCTACGGGGACGTCAACGACACTGATCGTCTCGCCCTCGATCCTGTCATGCGCCGGGTGGTCGGTGGCCGTGCTGTCGATGTGCAGGCAGCTTCGGCCTCGCAGATGGGGCGGTTCGAGACCGGGACGCTGGCCCTGCCGGAGAATCGGGCGGCGCTGGCCGATCTGAATGGCCAGTGGACCGACCGGTTCCATGATCGCAACGGGCTGAAGTACATCGTGTTGGACATGGACAGTTCGGTCAGTCCGATCCATGGCGCGCAGGAGGGCGCCGCCTGGAACGGGCATTTCCGACCGCCTTTGCCACCATCCGCTGTTTCTGTTCAATCGGTTTGGCATGCTGGAACGCTGCGCCCTGCGTCCCGGCGACGTCCACGGCGCCGATAGCTTGCAGCCGGTGATCGCCCGCCATGCCAGTCATGCGCTTCTTCCGCGCCAATGCCACCCATGCGATCCCCGCCATCCATACCCGGCTGGAAGAGGCCGGTTATTTCCATGCCATCGGGCTGCCCGCCAATGCCGAAGGCTTTGAAATTCCACCCCGCGGATGGGTCGTGGAACGCACCTTCGCCTAGCTCGGCAGATGTCGAAGATTGGCCAAAGATTGGGAGAGGTCCATCGAAAGCTCCACCGCATGGGCAACAATCGCCCACATCCGCATCCTGACAAGACGGCTGGCAAGATTATTGTCATGTCTGAATAACTTTTCAGTCAGGCTCTGAGACCTTCGACGCACCCTTCGTGGCGCCCGCCACCATCGATGGTGCCAGCGCCGTGCAACTTTTAGCCAAAATCGAGGCTCGAAACCCGACAAGCACACCAGCCACGTCATCTGGGACAACGCCGCCCGCCACCGCGGGTCCGATGTACGGGCGTTTCTCGCGCGGGCCGAGTGCGGCATCCATCTGATCCAACTGCCGCCCCGCCGCCCGCACCTCAACCCGGTCGAGCGGCTCTGGGCCGTCATGCGCCAATACGTCACGCAGAACCGATATTACCCAACCCAAAGGCAATGCGCGGCGGCCATCTTGACGTTCTTTCGAGAAACAATCCCCAAGGAGGGGGACAAATTCCCAGATCAGGTCACCGACAACTTCCGTGCCATCTAGGGCCTGTTGACATTCGGGTTTCCGATTTGGCCTGAACTGTTATTCAAGCTTCGAAAATGGAGGTTTGGATGGACGAAGACCGTTTGGTGATTTCAGATGAACTTTGGGCGAAGATTGCGCCCCTGTTACCCGGTAAAGCCGGGGACCCGGGAGCAACCGGTCGGGATAACCGTCGGTTCGTGGCGGCCGTACTTTGGCGTATGCGAACAGGGTCTCCCTGGCGTGACCTGCCCCGGGATTTCGGCAACTGGAATTCGGTTTTCAAACGATTTCGTCGATGGGCAAGGGCCGGTGTGTTTGAGAGACTTTTCAACGCCACAAGCGGCGAGCCGGACCTTGAACATGCTCTCATCGACGGAACGATTGTCCAGGCCCATCAGAAGGCTTCGGGCGCAAAAGGGGGATACGGCATCAAGCCATTGGACGCTCTCGCGGCGGGCTGACGACCAAAATCGTTGCCTTGGTCGATGCGCCCGGCAACTTGTCCCGCTTTCTGCTTCTGCCGGGGCAGGCGCACGACATGAAGGGGCTGCTCCCCTGATACACGATGTCTCCTTCGCAGCGTTGCTGGCCGACAAGGCCTTCGACGCCGATTGGCTCCTGCAAGACCTTGATGAGCGCGGCGCAACTGCGGTTATTCCACCCAAATCGAACCGGAAAGTGCAACGAGACTACGATACTCACATGTACAAGTGGCGTCACCTGATTGAAAACTGCTTCGCAAAGATAAGGAATTCAGGGGGATAGCAACGCGATACGACAAAACAGATACCAGCTACGCAGCCAACTGGCACCTCTGCGCAATGCTCGTTGCTGCTCGGTGATTGTCAACAGACCCTAGTCTTCTTGTATCCGTCCGGTCAGGCCGCGTTTTTGAGGTCTTGGGGCTTCCAGTTCCACGGCATGAGTTTTCGTCGATGGGGTTAATCCGTGATCAGCAACGCGTTCCAGCACCCATGTGAGCCAGGCCTCGGGATCGACATTGTTCATTTCAGCGGTCTCAATGAGGGCGCAGGCGATAGCGGCAGCCTCGCCGCCACCAACGGAGCCCGGGAAGAGACAATTTTTTCGACCAGGGGCGACGGGACGGATTGATCGCTCACAGATATTGTTGTCGAGCTCCAGACGTCCGTCGCCGAGATAAGCACGCGCTTCGGGCATCGGCTTCAGGGCGTAGCGGATCGCCTCGGCCAGTTTGGTCTTGCCCGAGAGCCTGGGCAGTTGGGCCTGTAGCCATGCTTCCAGGTCATCGAAGACAGGCCTGGCCTTCTCCTGCCGCAGGGCGGCCCTTTCGTAGCCGTCCGTTAGAGCCGTATTTTTCGGTTATTCCGGCATCCAATTCCACGGCATGAGTTCCTCGATGCGGTTGATCTTGTGATCTGGCAGGCGCTCCAACACCCATGTGAGCCAGGCTTCCGGATCAACGCCGTTCATCCTGGCGGTCTCGACCAGGGTGTAAGCGATAGCGGCGGCTTTACCGCCACCGACGGAGCCCATGAAGAGATGGTTCTTGCGGCCCAGTGCGATGGGGCGGATCGAGCGTTCACAGATGTTGTTGTCGAGTTCCAGCCGTCCGTCGCTGAGACAGGCACGCACCTTTGGCATGCGGTTCAGCGCATGGCGAATGGCCCCTGCCAGTTTGGTCTTGCCCGAGAGCTTGGGAAGCTGGGCCTGTAACCATGCTTCCAGCTCATCGAAGACGGGCTTTGCCTTCTCTTGCCGAATGGCGACCCGCTCTTCGGGGGATTTGCCTCTGGCTTCCTCTTCGACAGCGTAAAGCACGGCGATCTGCTTGATTGTGCCTTTGGCGATGGCCGACCCTGTGCGCTCAAACTCTTCCACAAACTTGCGGCGCACATGCACCATGCAGGCCTGTTCGTCGGCCTTGCCCTCCCCAAAGAGGCCATTGAAGCCCGCAAAGCCATCGGCATGCACGGTCCCGGTATAGCCGGAAAGATGATTGACCGGGTGTGCACCCTTGCGGTCTGTACTGAACTGATACCAGGCACAGGGTGGGGCCTCGCCGCACCACGGGCGCTCGTCGCGCACGTAACTCCACAGCCGCGCGGTTCTAGTCTTCTTTATCCTGGTGCGGGTTTGCAGTTGGCTCAGTTTACAAGCCGTGTGCGTCCATGTCATGTTTTTGTGAAATCAGAGGGATAGTATTGGCATGGATCACATGCAGTTTCAGGAATGGTTATCGGGGATAGACCACCTCAGCCCGGCGCAGCGGCAGCAAACCGAAGCCGTGTTCCTGGGGGACACGGAGACGTCAGCGTCGCTGGCTGCCATTGAAGCGGCCGTGGGTGGAGATCGCCAGTGCCCGCATTGTGGCACGCCAGGCGCCATATCGCGTGGCAAGGCAAGGGGTCTGCGACGGTACCAGTGCAAAGAATGCAGGAAGACATTCAATGCCGCGACCGGCACCCCCTTGTCGGGTCTGCACCACAAGGACAAGTGGCTTTCCTTCGGAGCCTGTCTTGCTGATGGGCTGACGGTTCGCGCTTCAGCAGAACGTTGCGGACTTGCCGTCAACACCGCCTTCCGTTGGCGGCACCGATTTCTTGCCGCAAAAGACCTGAAGGCACGCAAGCTCACGGGCATTGTGGAAGCCGATGAAACCTATGTGCTGGAAAGCCGGAAAGGTGCACGAAACCTTGAGCGCAAGGCGCGACGCAGGGGAGGCAAGGCCAGCAAGCGGGGCCTGTCAGATGAACAGGTTCCGGTACTGGTTGTCGCTGATCGCAGCGGCGCGACAGTCAGTGCGGTTCTGCCCGCGGTCAACGCAGATACCTTGCGAGAGGTAATCGCGCCGGTTGTGGACGAGGATATCGTTTTGGTGACCGATGGACACCGCGCTTATCCGCGATGCGCGGCGGCAATCGGTGCGCATCACGAAGCATTGAACCTGTCACGAAGTGAACGGGTGCGAGGTGCCTTTCACATTCAGACGGTCAACAACCGACACAGCCGGTTGAAGGATTTCTTGCGGCGCTACCGAGGCGTCGCGACCAGATATCTCGACAACTACCTGCGATGGTTCCAACGGCTTGAACTGGAGAACGCCTCACCCCGGGCTTGCCTCGCAACCGCCATCGCACGTCCATGCATACAATTCGTAAACTGAGCCTCTGTTTAATATCGCGCAGGTTCACCTCGCGCTGCGGGAACGGAATTTCGATGCCTTCCCCGCGGAACCGTTTGGCAATGGCGTAGCGAACCTCGCTGCCGATCGACATCATGTAGTCGATGTTTCGGATGAAAAAGCGCAGCGAGAAGTCGAGCGAACTGTCGCCGAAATTGACGAAGTGGCACGAAGGTGAGGGTTTCTTCAGAATACCAGGATTTGTACTTGCAATGTCGATCAGAATATCGCACACTTTCTCGGGATCCGCGTCGTAGCTCACCCCGACATTGACTATCACGCGGCCATTGCGGTCCTTGAAAAACCAGTTGGTGACCGGGGCGGAGATTAGTTCTGAGTTCGGTACGATGACCGACGAGCGGTCAAACGTTTCGATCTTTGTCGCGCGCACATTGATCTTCTTGACATAGCCCTGGTGCGCGCCGGCGATGATCCAGTCACCGACTTTGATCGGTCGCTCAACCAGCAGGATCAGGCCGGAGACGAAATTGTTGACTACGTTCTGGAGACCGAAACCCATACCGATGGACAGGGCACCGGCAATGATGGCCAGTTGCGACAGATCGACCCCGGCAAAGGACAAGCCTATCGCGGCGGCAATGATGAACCCGACATAGCCAAGGGCGGTGCGCAAGCTATCGCGGACCCCGCTGTCAACACCTGTCATCGGCAGCAAGCGTTCACCCAGAACATGCTGCAGAACCCGGGTGACCATCAGGATCGCGCCGAAGATCGCGACGGCGATGACGATTGCGGTCAGCGAAATCGTCACATTGCCGATGCGAAATCCGAACAGCGCCTTGTTGATCCAGGACGACAGGTCATCGGATGTCGCGCCCCACAGGGGCAATAGAACCAGAACCGCGATAAACAGAAGAATGAGATCGATAGTAAGCGTCCGGTGTTGGTGCTCTGACGCGTTATAGCGTGCGCTGATAGTGTCCACCATTGCTAGTGGACATCTTGAGGGCGGATATGTCTGGGAAGAAGGGTCAGAAGAAGCGGTTTTGGTCAGACGATGAGAAGATTTCGATCTGCGGACAAACGCGCGCATCTGGGGTTTCGGTAGCGCAGGTTGCACGACGTTACGCGATGAACGCCAATCTGATCCACAAATGGTTGCGTGATCCCCGTTTCGCGCCGGCATGTACTGACGGTGATGATTTCGCCGGGGAAGTGACCACATTTCTGCCTGTAGAGATTGCAGGGCCAACCGCAGCCCACGTGCCGATCACAGCGCCCTGTATGGACGTTCCTCTTTCGGCTCACCGTGTAGACCTCACCCTGTCTGATGGTCGGCGTATCCTGGTTGAAGGAGCGACGGGATTGTCGGCGGTGCCGGCTCTGGTTGAGGGGCTGATGACATGATCCCGGTGCCGGGCAATACGCGGGTGTGGCTGACCGCTGGGGTGACGGATATGCGGCGCGGGTTCAACACACTGGCGACTCAGGCCGAACAGGTTCTGGCTGAAGACCCGTATTCGGGGCACATGTTTGTGTTTCGCGGCAGGCGCGGTGATCTGCTCAAGATCATATGGTGGGACGGCCAAGGCGCTTGCCTGTTCTCCAAACGACTGGAACGGGGGCGGTTTGTCTGGCCTGCGGCCAGGGAGGGCCCAGGGAGGGCAAGGTCAGCCTGAGTCCCTCACAGCTGTCGATGCTGTTAGAGGGGATTGACTGGCGCACCCCGCAAAAGACCTGGCGTCCTTTGCAGGCGGGATAGAGAAAGCCCGACAAGACATCAAGTTTAACGCGGTTTGTCGTTCCATCCCATGGGGCAGTTTGATATGGATTACACGTGTTGAACGCCCTTGAATCCCTGTCTGAAGACCCCGCCGAACTGCGGGCTGTCAGCGAGCTTTTGATGGCCGAGGTTCAGTCGCTGACGTATCAAAACGAGAAGCTGAAGGCTGAACTGCATGGCCACCGCAAGGCACGGTTTGGCTCCAGATCAGAGAGCATGGATCAACTGGCCCTCGACCTACAGGAAGACGAAGAGATCGAGGCGGCAGCAAACGAGCAGAAGAACGAAGCTGGCTCCAACGGCACTGATGTCGATGAGACGGACAAACCTGCCAGGCGCAAGCACAGCCGCAACCCCTTGCCCGATCATCTGGATCGGCAGGATGAGGTGCTGTCGCCGGGTGAGGACTGCACTGACTGCGGTGGGAGCCTGCGCCAGATCGGTGAGGACGTTACCGAGGAACTGGAATATGTCCCGGGCCGCTTTGTGGTACGCCGGATCCTCCGCCCCCGCATGGCCTGCACCTGTTGTGAAACCTTTGCCCAGGCCCCATTGCCGTCGCGCCCCATCGAACGTGGCCGCCCCGGTCCGGGTCTGCTGGCCCACGTCCTGATTGGCAAATACTGCGATCACCTGCCGCTTGACCGGCAATCAAAAATCTTGGCTCAGTTTACGAATTGTATGCATGGACGTGCGATGGCGGTTGCGAGGCAAGCCCGGGGTGAGGCGTTCTCCAGTTCAAGCCGTTGGAACCATCGCAGGTAGTTGTCGAGATATCTGGTCGCGACGCCTCGGTAGCGCCGCAAGAAATCCTTCAACCGGCTGTGTCGGTTGTTGACCGTCTGAATGTGAAAGGCACCTCGCACCCGTTCACTTCGTGACAGGTTCAATGCTTCGTGATGCGCACCGATTGCCGCCGCGCATCGCGGATAAGCGCGGTGTCCATCGGTCACCAAAACGATATCCTCGTCCACAACCGGTGCGATCACCTCTCGCAAGGTATCTGCGTTGACCGCGGGCAGAACCGCACTGACTGTCGCGCCGCTGCGATCAGCGACAACCAGTACCGGAACCTGTTCATCTGACAGGCCCCGCTTGCTGGCCTTGCCTCCCCTGCGTCGCGCCTTGCGCTCAAGGTTTCGTGCACCTTTCCGGCTTTCCAGCACATAGGTTTCATCGGCTTCCACAATGCCCGTGAGCTTGCGTGCCTTCAGGTCTTTTGCGGCAAGAAATCGGTGCCGCCAACGGAAGGCGGTGTTGACGGCAAGTCCGCAACGTTCTGCTGAAGCGCGAACCGTCAGCCCATCAGCAAGACAGGCTCCGAAGGAAAGCCACTTGTCCTTGCGGTGCAGACCCGACAAGGGGGTGCCGGTCGCGGCATTGAATGTCTTCCTGCATTCTTTGCACTGGTACCGTCGCAGACCCCTTGCCTTGCCACGCGATATGGCGCCTGGCGTGCCACAATGCGGGCACTGGCGATCTCCACCCACGGCCGCTTCAATGGCAGCCAGCGACGCTGACGTCTCCGTGTCCCCCAGGAACACGGCTTCGGTTTGCTGCCGCTGCGCCGGGCTGAGGTGGTCTATCCCCGATAACCATTCCTGAAACTGCTTGTGATCCATGTCAATCCATCCTTCTGATTTCACAAAAAACATAACATGAACGCACACGGCTTGTAAACTGAGCCAAAATCTTCGCCCGCGAGAAGGTTAATCTGCATCGCACCACGTTGACCGACTGGGTGGGCCGCAGCACGGCGCTGCTGGAGCCATTGGCCGATCATATCGGCAAGCTGGTCAGGGCAGGGCCTGCACTTTTTGCCGATGACACACCGGTCAAACTACAAACCCGCACCATGATAAAGAAGACTAAAACCGCGCGGCTGTGGAGTTACGTGCGCGACGAGCGCCCGTGGTGCGGCGAGGCCCCACCCTGTGCCTGGTATCAGTTCAGCGTGGATCGCAAGGGCGAACATCCGGTCAATCATCTTTCCGGCTATACCGGGACCGTGCATGCCGATGGCTTTGCGGGCTTCAATGGCCTCTTTGGGGAGGGCAAGGCCGACGAACAGGCCTGCATGGTGCATGTGCGCCGCAAGTTTGTGGAAGAGTTTGAGCGCACAGGGTCGGCCATCGCCAAAGGCACAATCAAGCAGATCGCCGTGCTTTACGCTGTCGAAGAGGAAGCCAGAGGCAAATCCCCCGAAGAGCGGGTCGCCATTCGGCAAGAGAAGGCAAAGCCCGTCTTCGATGAGCTGGAAGCATGGTTACAGACCCAGCTTCCCAGGCTCTCGGGCAAGACCAGACTGGCAGGGGCCATTCGCCATGCGCTGAACCGCACGCCAAAGGTGCGTGCCTGTCTCAGCGACGGACGGCTGGAACTCGACAACAACATCTGTGAACGCTCGATCCGCCCCATCGCACTGGGCCGCAAGAACTATCTCTTCATGGGCTCCGTCGGTGGCGGTAAAGCCGCCGCTATCGCTTACACCCTCGTCGAGACCGCCAGGATGAACGGCGTTGATCCGGAAGCCTGGCTCACATGGGTGTTGGAGCGCCTGCCAGATCACAAGATCAACCGCATCGAGGAACTCATGCCGTGGAATTGGATGCCGGAATAACCGAAAAATACGGCTCTAACGGACGGCTACGAAAGGGCCGCCCTGCGGCAGGAGAAGGCCAGGCCTGTCTTCGATGACCTGGAAGTATGGCTACAGGCCCAACTGCCCAGGCTCTCGGGCAAGACCAAACTGGCCGAGGCGATCCGCTACGCCCTGAAGCCGATGCCCGAAGCGCGTGCTTATCTCGGCGACGGACGTCTGGAGCTCGACAACAATATCTGTGAGCGATCAATCCGTCCCGTCGCCCGGCCCCTGGTCGAAAAAATTGTCTCTTCCCGGGCTCAGTTGGTGGCGGCGAGGCTGCCGCTATCGCCTACGCCCTCATTGAGACCGCTGAAATGAACAATGTCGATCCCGAGGCCTGGCTCACATGGGTGCTGGAACGCATTGCTGATCACAGATTAACCCCATCGACGAACTCATGCCGTGGAACTGGAAGCCCCAAGACCTCAAAAACGCGGCCGCGGCCTGACCGGACGGATACGTTTCAGCATCTGCTTGCCAGCAGAGTGGATACTGAAGGCGCCATAGCGGCTGCCCCGAACGAAGCCGAGCGCGACAAGCAGCTGCACCATGACCATCCGAATCGGCTGAACCACATAGATGCCGGGTCGGGTCAGGTTCTTGAAGCCCCAGTCTTCCAACCCTTGCATCTTCCGTGCGCCACGCACCCGAGGGTCCGCCGGGCTTTCCTTCGCCTGCCGCATCATCAGCGCCTCGATGGCATTGCCACCAGCAAGGCTGGCACCCTCGGTTCCTCGGTGATCGAGATCGCCAACACGGACCAGAGGATGGGCATCGGGAACCACATGCCGCCCAAGCCCGGAACAGAACGATCATTGAAATGCCGTACAGCGACAGCAAGCCCAAGCTTTTATTGCCTTCGCTGCGAGATAGCCGTGTCAGGCACCAGTATTCTCCAAGACATCAGACCGCACCGTCCTGAGAGCCTGCTTCAAAATGATCTGATGTTTTTCAAGCCCTTGCGAGACAGCGTGTCATGCGTCTGATATGGGCGATGAGAACCCAAGCCTCTGCACTTTCGATGGTTTTCTCCCAATCCTTTGCCAATCGGCGGCAACGTCCCAGCCAGGCGAAGGTGCGTTCGACGACCCACCTGCGGGGCAGGACCTCAAAACCTTCGGCGGTGTCGGAACGCTTCACAATCTGGATAGTCCAGCGGCCAATGGTTATCAGGGCTGAACGAAGTTTTGGCCCCCGATAACCGCAGTCGGCAAAAACGTGGCGCAGTTTTGGGGCATCCCGCTTGAGCTTTTGAAAGACGCCCACTGCCCCATCGCGATCTTGAATGTTGGCAGCGTGAACGCATAATGCCAACAGATGGCCACAGGTGTCTGTCATGATGTGGCGCTTGCGGCCTTTGATCTTCTTTCCTGCGTCGTAGCCAGAAATGCCGCCGTTTTCAGTGGTTTTCACGCTTTGACTGTCAATAACGCCTGCCGTGGGTTGATGATCCCGAGCCTCCCATTCACGCGCCAAAGCGACCAGAGCGTGGTTGATCTCCGCCAGTAACCCGCTATCACGCCAGTTGTAGAAATAGTATCGAACCGTTGAAACCGGCGGAAAGTCCTTTGGCAAAAGAGACCACGCGCACCCAGCGGCAGCGATGTAGCCAATCCCATCCCAAACTTCGCGCAACTCAACTTCCCGAGGGCGCCCCAATTTGTTGGGGCCGGGCAAAAGCGGAAAAATGACCGCCCATTCTGCATCGGTTACATCGCTTGAGTAACGCTCGTTATTCCGCTCATACTGGCAGCGAGTGGTTTCAGTCCAGGGCATCGTGACCTCCGTTTTCTTGTTTCTTGTTCAAACAAACAGAATCACAACCCACTGATATCACTCAACTCATTTTCGTTCAGGCTCTGAGTCGCGCGGGCGGTGGCAGATGTTGTGTCCACAAGGTCAAGTCGCCCATGGTCCATCCATAGCACTGCTACACCCTTCAGCGAAGACGCGGGAAACACTTCGCCGACCAATCTCGCATAGGCCGAAAGCTGCGGCCAATAGGGACCAAGACCCTGGCCCGCGCCGCCGGATTTGTGGTCGATCAGCAAAGCGCCCTCGGGGCCAATGGCCAGAAGATCAATGGTGCCAGGAATCTCGGCACCATCCGATGTGTGCCCCAGAACCGGTATTTCGCAGCACAGTTCTGAGTAGCCCTGTGCCGCCAGCCATGCTTTCAACTCCTCTGTCCGTTCGGCGACGAGTGTCAGCGTGGCTCCATCCAGCCCGGTCGCGGCAGGCAGGGCCGGGAACAGATCGGGCCGCGTCAGGCAGGTGCGCAGGGCCAGATGCAGCGCGGTACCACGGGCGGCATCGTTGACTGTACGGGGCCAAGGCGCGCCGAGATCGACGCCGCGGCTTTCGGGCGCAGGCGCTGCTGTTGCAGCCTGTGAGGGCTGCAGGCGCCAGGGCGACAGCGGCATGACCGGCAAGGGAGCAGCGGCCCCGAAAAGGAGGGCATCTGCCCCCGGCCCTGCCGCATATTCGGCAAAGCCCGCCTGTTCCGGCAGTTGCGTGATCAGGGCAGCGCAGTCGACCTTGCCGATGCGCAGCTTGCCGCCGCCAACCTGCGGTGCGCAGGCATCCTCGAATACATGGAACAGATTCTTCGCCTCGGGTGCCTCCTCTTCGCGCTCTTTCAGGAAACCCGGCCATTCCAGCACCAGCCGGTCACGCGCACGGGTCAGGGCAACGTAAAGCAGGTTCTTCGCATTGGCCTCGAAATCGGGGCGGCGATCCTTGATGAAGCGCCGCTCTGCCTCGGGGGCGGCAAAGCCCGGCGTATGGATCAGCGCAGCTGAGGCCAGCACCGCAGCCATGTCGTCGATCCGGTCCAATGCGTCGAAGCGGGTCGAGGTGGTGCCGGCGCGTTCCTCAATGCCGTAATCGAATTCAGCAACCACGGTGATCGGCCATTCGCGACCCTTGGAGGCGTGCCAAGTCACGATCTCCACCGCATCGGCGTTGTTGGCCGAGGGATCGGGGCGGCGGTCGAAATCGCGCTCGCCCGCGCGCGCATCCAGCCAGCCGAGGAAGACCTTGGCGGTTTCGCCGCGGAAACCGGAGGCTGCCTTGAGGTCGCGATGCGCGGATTCGAATTCACCCGCCTCGGCCTCGAGTCGTAAAAGATCGGCACGCGCCTGCGCGGCGTCAGGCTGACGGGAGGCCCAGAGGCGGAGATCGGCGGCGTCAAGCACCAGGTCCAGCGCAGTCGAGACCGGCAGGCGCGCGACCCGGTCTGACAGAGCTGCCAGCCGCATCAGTACCGGATCATCCGACAGCCGCTCGTCGATCTGCGCGGCTAGCGCATCTTGCAGGGTCAGCGGATCGGGGCCAAGCGTGCGCAAGAGCAGCCCGGAGTGAATATCTGCGGGGTTCGCGGCAAAGCTCAGCGCGGCGCGGGCGGCCTGCACAACCGGGCTTTCCGCCCAGCCATCCTCGGCAATGCGGACAGGCACGCCGCGGGCGCGAAGTTCCTTGGCATAACGGGCGGCGGTCGTGTGGCGGCAGACCAGCAGCGCGATATCCGAAGGCTGCGCGGGCCGCGAGGCTTTCATGTGTTGGCCGGTGATGGTCTCGCCTTCGGTCAGGATGCGGGTGATGCGCTCGGCAATATGCTCGGGCGGTTTCGAGAAGTTTCTTACCCCGCGCCCCTTCACCACATTCAGTAGCTCAAGCGCCGGGCCGGGCGCCGGATCACGGGTCGGGGCCAGCGGGTTGTAACTCGCTCCGAAGAGCCCCGTCCCCATCGCATTGACGAACTCCATCACCGCGGGCGTCGAGCGCCAGTTGCGATCCAGCGGTTGTGTGGCCTCGGGGTTCGCCGTCGCCAGCGCCTGGGACAGGCGCGGGTCGGCGCCCTGAAACCCCATGATCGACTGCTTCACATCGCCCACCAGCAGCGTGCGTGGCGCGTACGCCCCAAGTTGCCAGAGCAGCGCGAATTGCACCGGGTTGGTGTCCTGAAACTCGTCGATGATGACGCAATCAATCTCGTCCAGCACGGCCTGTCGCACCGCCCGATCGACGCGCAGCAGGCACTCTGCCCCGGTGATCATGTCGGCAAAGTCGATCAGGCCGAGCGCCTTCTTGCGCGTCTCATAGGCATCCATCACCTCTTGCGCGCAGGCGATCAGGCAATGAAGGTGCGACTTCGCATCGGCGAGCGGGCCCGGATGTGCGGGCAAGACATCCGCCGCCTCGGTGATGGCGGTGGCCAGATTGTCGTAACCCTTGGGCGTTTTCGTACGGCTGTTCGAGGTGAAGAGGCTGCGCAGGTTTTGCCAGAGGCCCCAGTCCCGATCCAGCAACTCCGGATCCCGCACCACGCGTTGGAACAATGCGAGGTTCTTTTCCAGCGCCTCACGCGGGCCTTTGGCGATGACGGTTGCCATGCCGCCCTCGGGAAAGGCGGCAACCATCGCCTGCACCGCCAACAGCAGCGCATTGCGGGAAGCGGTGGGATCGGCCAGCACCTCGCCATAAACCGCATCCAGTCGCGCCAGTGCCGGGGCGATCAGGTCGGGATCTCGTCCCTTGTCGCCAAGCCCGCGCAACAGGTCGATCATGGCCAGAACCCGGCCGCGCAAGTTGTCCTCGACCGTCTCGCCCTTATGCCAGTTGGCCTCATAGCCGAACCGCTCAGGCTCAGCCTTGATCGGATCGAGCGCCTTGGCATGGGCCAACGCCTGCCGGATCAGGAGATCACGCTCGGCATCGCCCAGATGGCGAGGTTGCGGCGAAACGCCCGCCGCCAAAGCATGTTCGGTCAGAAGCCTGAGCCCCAACCCGTGGATGGTCGAGACATAGGCGCGCTCGACCGCCATGGCCTTGTCCACCAGCCCATCCGCCAGCAACCCCGCCCGGATGCGTTCGCGCAACTCGCCTGCAGCAGCCTCGGTGAAGGTCACGGCAAGGATACGCTCGGGACGCACGATGCCGCGTTTGACCCAGTCGGAAAGCTGGGTCTTGATGCGATGGGTTTTCCCCGCGCCCGCGCCGGCGGGAACGATGATCAATCCTTTATCTGCGGTCATTTCTCCTCGAACTGACGAATGAAAGCGGTGACCAGGGTCGAGCCGTCAATCAACGCATAGGGTTTGAAGCCTGCTTCCTTCTGGTAGAAAGCGGCGTCTTTCGAGGTGTTCAACACCACCCGCCCCGCCCCGAGTTCAGCCAGTCGTTCAGCGAGCTTCGTGATCGCGCCCGCATTCACATCATCGCCCATATCACGGGCGGGCGATCCCTCGGCCAAGGGAAGCTCCGAGGAGAGAAGCCCGCCATCATTCATCAGGTGATAGGCGATGCCGACCTTGCGACCGATCAGTGGCTCCATCCCGTCGCCCTCTCGCCGGATCGGTCGGGCGATCATGTCGCGGTAGAGACCCGCCTGGAGATCCCAGCCCGCCTCCATCCGCTTGCGTCGTCCGGAAGTGCCGCTTTTCTTGTGATCGACCACCAGAAGCGCCCCATCCGGCAGTTCCAGGATCGCATCGGCCTTGCCATGCAGGTTGATGCCGTGCGCCCTACCGGCCAGCCAGATTTCATTGCCAATGATCTTCGCGCCAAGCGCCCGCAGATGTCCGCGCCAGCGCAGGGCGGCTTGAAGAATGTCGCGCTCGAGCCCCCTGCGCTCGAGCCCCCAGGAGGGGCTGCGCAGGAATCTGGCATGGCGGGTCAGCGCACGATCATAGGCATCCTCTAAGGCGGTGGTTAGTGTATCGGAATCGGGGATAGTATCACCCGGTGGGAAGACATGTTCGAACACATCATGGGCAATATTGCCCTTGGCCATCACGTCGAGTTCCTCAGCCGACCAGGACATGTCACTGGCCTCCACCTCGTCCAGAAGCCAAGCCAGCGGGCTGACCAGAAGCGTTTCCAGCCGCGAGGGCGACTGCGGTTTCGCCGTCCCGTCATCCTTGCGGCGCAGTGCCAACAGGTCGAGGCCGGGGAAGGCCAGTGCCTCTGGCAGATCGGGCGGTCCCGGCAAGGGCGGCAGGCGATGATGCGCAATGGGCCAATTCGCGGGCGGCAGGCGCGACAGGTCCAGAATCAGGTCGGCAGCATCTTCGACGTCCGCGACGGCCCGTGCCACCAGTGACAACCCGGCAGAGGGCTGAAGCCGCGCGCCCGAGAGATCACGCCAAGGGACAAGGAAGGTCACACTTTCGGATACCGCCTGAAACTGTTGATCGAAGAGCGAAAGCCCCTGCGCCAACCCCTCGGCCCTTCCGCGCAGAGCGAGGCCGGTGGACGCTCGGATCGTAGCGATCTCGCTGTCGAGAAACAGCGGATTGGCGCGCGGACGGGTCGGATAAAGCCCATCGGTGAAATCGGTCGCGATCAGATGGTGGCAGGGCCGCCAGGGGCTTTCATGCGCAGACCAGAGGCTGACGCCTTCCAGATTGCGGACAGGATCGGCGGCAACCGGCTGCGCAATCTGCACGCCGCGCAGGATCACCTCCCAATCAGGGGCGCCCTCGCCAAGCGGGATGGGCAGGCGAGCGCGAACCTCTTCACCCTGCGCGATGCCTTCGCAGATCCGGTCGATCAGGAAGAGCAGTTGCGTGAGACTACCCGCCGAGGCGCGGATGTCATCCCAAAGTGCCTTGTGCGCCGGAGTGGGTAACAGGATCATGCCTCTGAAATCACCGCCCATCAGACTTTCGGCCAGATCGCGCCCGGTCTGGGCAGACCACGGCATCAGGGGTGACAGCGCAAGGCTTGCCAGCACCATCGCCGGCGTCGGTGGGCGCTTGGCCAGTGCCAGATGCAGCGCGGTTTCGCCGACAACATCGCGCTCCGGTGCACTGCCGGGCAGACCTGAAATCGGCACGCCCTGAGCGGCGAAGGCTCGGGCGATCTGGCACGGATCGTCTCCCGACAGAACGGCAAGGTCACGCGCCGGGATGCCACTCTCGATCAGCGCACGGGCTCGCGCGGCAGCGAAATCGGCACAGGCGGCCGGATCCCGCAGACCGAAGAAGGCAATACTGGCGTCTTGACGCGCGGGAATGATACCCTGAGCCTCCAAGCCACCCTGTAAGGCATGAAGTCTTGTGCCGGGTGACGCTTGCCGCGCCTTTGGCTCTGCTGGAACTACGCCGAATTCCACCTTCAGCCGCTCGAACAGCGTCTGCATGGACTCCGGTGCGAGCGAGTCGATCGATCCCTCGACAACCGGCAGCGGATCAAGGAAGCGCCCATGTGGTAATTCCAGCACATGCCGCACAGCGGCCATCCCGTCGGGCAAGGCATTGCCCAATCTGTGCCATAGCCCGATCAGCGCGCTCAGATGCCGCCTCGCCCGGCTGTCGGGCAGGGCATTTACCGCAGGCACCCGCAGGTCGGGCGTTGCGAGCACCAGATCCTCCAGCGCCGCACTGACGGCCGAGATCGTCTCAACCGGCGCATTGGCAAGGCTTTCCGCCCAGACCGGATCAGGTGCCTCGGAAATTGCCCGCCCGGGCGACCATTCCAACGCAATGGGGGCGAGTGAAAGTTCAGCGAGGTGCGTGTCCGTCAACCGGTAATGCAGACCCGAGCGTGAATCGGCAACGAGGAAAGAATAGTGCATTGAACTCCTTAGGGTCTGTTGACAATCACCGAGCAGCGTTGAGCCTTGCGCAGAGGTGCCAGTTGGCTGCGCAGCTGGTATCTGTTTTGTCGTATCGCGTTGCCATCCGCCTGAATTTCTTTATGCTTGCGAAGCAGTTTTCAATCAGGTGACGCCACTTGTACATGTGAGTATCGTCGTCTCGTTGCACTTTCCGGTTCGATTTGGGTGGAATAACCGCAGTTGCGCCGCGCTCATCAAGGTCTTGCAGGAGCCAATCGGCGTCGAAGGCCTTGTCGGCCAGCAACGCTCCGAAGGAGACATCGTGGATCAGGGGGGCAACCCCCTTCATGTCGTGCGCTTGCCCCGGCAGAAGCAGAAAGCGGAACAAGTTGCCGAGCGCATCGACCAGGGCAACGATTTTGGTCGTCAGCCCGCCGCGAGAGCGTCCGATGGCTTGATGCCGTGTCCCCCTTTTGCGCCCGAAGCCTTCTGATGGGCCTGGACAATCGTTCCGTCGATGAGAGCATGTTCAAGGTCTGGCTCGTCGCTTATGGCGTTGAAAAGTCTCTCGAACACATCGGCCTTTGCCCATCGACGAAATCGTTTGGAAATCGAATTCCAGTTGCCGAAATCCTGGGGCAGGTCACGCTAGGGAGACCCTGTTCGCACACGCCAAGGTACGGCCTCCATGAACCGACGGTTATCCCGACCGGTTGCTCCCGGGTCCCCGGCTTTACCGGGTAACAGGGGCGCAATCTTCGCCCAAAGTTCATCTGAAATCACCAAACGATCTTCGTCCATCCAAACCTCCATTTTCGAAGCTTGAATAACAGTTCAGGCCAAATCGCAACCCCAAATGTCAACAGGCCCTAGAACCCATTTAAAAAGTAGTTGAATGATATCAGTGGGTTGTGATTCACTGTCTTTGTCAAGGAAGATGGAGAATGACCATGCCATGGATCAATATCACTCGAGTTGAATATACGCGCGGCCCTGCCCGCTGTCCAAGCGATTTGACGGATGAAGAATGGGCGTTGATTGGCCACTCTTGCCGCCTGCAAAGCCCGGCGGTCGGCTCCGCTCGACCAACAACCTGCGTAATGTGATGGATGGGACTTGCATATCGCTTCCAGCGGCTGTCAGTGGGTAAGCGTCCGGTGTTGGTGCTCTGACGCGTGATAGAGTGCGCTGATAGTGTCCACCATTGATAGGCGGTCATGTCGGTGCCCCACATCCCTTGGCCTTTCATCAATGTTGTCCGGGATGATGGTTCCGTCATGAGCCCTTGGCCCGTGTGCCGCCCCCTGACATGGCTTCGCACAGAGCCCGTTCTCGCGCATCAGCCGCAGAACCCGCACTTTCGAGGTGCGGATGCCCTTGTAACGCAGGCGCGCCCACACCTTGCGATAGCCCTCGCCATGGAACCTGCTGTTGGTGATGACCTGTCTGATCTCCCCGACCAGATCGGCATCCGACATGGGGCCTTGTGGTCCCGGGCGGCGGGGCGGCGCGGCCTCGGTCCGGGCCGGTTGCAGGTCCCGGTACACGCTGGCCCGGCTCGGACTCCAGGCCCGGCACACCCGGGAGACGCCGTAAGCCTTGCCCGTGGAGATCGAGATGACGGCGCTCATCGCTTCGACCTCCGGCGCCCGAAAGGGTGGCCCGCCTCCATCTTCGCGATCTTCTCGACGAGAAGCTCGTTATCCATGGTGATCTCGCCCACCTTGGCGCGAAGCCGATCAATCTCCTCATCGCGGGCATCGCGCGGGCGATGCTTCAGCCCGGATGCGCCCGTCGCCAGGAAAACGTCCCGCCAGCCGCTGACATCGGCCGCCGTCGCGTCGATACCACGAGCCACCAACTCGATGTCCTCGCCCCGCAACACCCGCAGAACGGCCTCCTGCTTGCGCGCCGACGTCTGTCTGCGACGTCGGGCCGGAGCCGGCGCTGCTGCGATATGTGAAGTCCCCGCAGCTCCGGCTCCGCTCCGGCCCGATCAACCTTCTTCTGTTCCGTCATGAAACACCTCATTCATCCCCTCGTCTCAGGTCTTGATCAGTGTCTCAAAAAACTCCAGGGCGGGGGAGAAGCCGATCAAGCAGGTGGGCAAGCTCCATGCCGTGGAGAAGGAAGCAAAGAGCAAATCCCCCGAAGAGCGGGCCGCCCTGCGGCAAGCGAAGGCCAGGCCTGTCTTCGATGACCTGGAAGCATGGCTACAGGCCCAACTGCCCAGGCTCTCGGGCAAGACCAAACTGGCCGAGGCGATCCGCTACGCCCTGAAGCCGATGCCCGAAGCGCGTGCTTATCTCGGCGACGGACGTCTGGAACTCGACAACAATATCTGTGAGCGATCAATCCGTCCCGTCGCCCCGGGTCGAAAAATATTGTCTCTTCCCGGGCTCCGTTGGTGGCGGCGAGGCTGCCGCTATCGCCTACGCCCTCATTGAGACCGCTGAAATGAACAATGTCGATCCCGAGGCCTGGCTCACATGGGTGCTGGAACGCATTGCTGATCACAGATTAACCCCATCGACGAACTTATGCCGTGGAACTGGAAGCCCCAAGACCTCAAAAACGCGGCCTGACCGGACGGATACTTTGTGGCCATGACGCGGGCAAGAAGATTGCGGGCCGCAAGCGCCATATCATCATCGACACGCTGGGCTGCATGCTGTTCATCATCGTCCACAGCGCCGCCATTCAGGACCGTGACGGGGCTGTCGATCTCATGAAGGCCATTCGATATCGCTCTCCGTGGCTGCGGCATCCATTCGCCGATGGTGGCCATGCGGGCGACAAGCTGAAGGATGCATTGTCGGGATACGGCCAATGGATCATCGAGATCATCTGGCGCTCCGACACTGCCGAAGGCTTTGAAGTTCTACCCCGCGCGGATGGGTCGTGGAACGCACCTTCGCCTGACTCGGCAGATTTCGAAGATTGGCCAGGGATTGGGAGAGGTCCATCGAAAGCTCTACCGCATGGGCAACAATCGCCCACATCCGCATCCGGACAAGACGGCTGGCAAGATATTGTCATGGCTGAATAACTTTTCAGTCAGACTCTTAACAGGCAACGCCTTACCGTTAAGCACGAACACGATCTGATCACCACGGTCCTTGCCGGCAACGACAACCCGACGCCTGGAAATTGCCGGTCAAGATAATTAACGAATTCATGGCGCCGGCAATCAAGGAATTGAAGAAGGGCAATTGATCGCAGTCGATTGTGGCTGCCTGGCTCCGTCGCGCCGGTTGATGGAAAATGGTAAGATTTTACGGCTTAATGGGCCGTCGACCCTAGCGGCTCGTAACGATCGCCGTTTAGCGGGCCGAAAAATTCCGGAATGTCCGGATGATCGACCGGGGCGCCGGATTCGTCAGGCAGTAAATTTTGTTCCGAAACATAAGCTTCGTAGGATATTTGATCATTTTCAGCGAGCATGTGGTAGAATGGTTGGTCCTTGCGGGGCCGGATCTCCTCGGGAATCGACTGCCACCATTCCTCGGTGTTTGCAAACACCGGGTCCACGTCGTAAATAACACCACGAAATGGGAACAGACGGTGCTTGACCACCTGACCGATATGGAATTTTGCCTGCCTCATGCTCATGGTGTCAGCACACGATCCGAATCGGGCCATATTGCGGAGATAATTTGTCGGTTTGATCGCTTTTGCAATGATTTCGCTCAAACTGGCGGCAAATTTATGTGGGCTCAGTTCACGAATTGTATGCATGGACGTGCGATGGCGATTGCGAGGCAAGCCCGGGGTGAGGCGTTCTCCAGTTCAAGCCGCTGGAACCATCGCAGGTAGTTGTTGTATCGCCCCAAGGTTATTGAGACACTCTTGAAGCTTACGCGGCGGCCTGGATTTTGTCCATGTCGTCGCGTCTGAACTGGTTTGGTGATCGATGCCCAACGCGCTGGATCAGCCAATGCTCGTTGTAATCGTCCTTGAACTCCTGGAGGGCCTTCTGCAGTTCCTCGATTGTCTCGAAGGTTCTGACCCGGAGGAGATTTTCCTTGAGCGTCCGGATGAAGCGCTTGGCACAGCCGTTCCCTTCGGGGGCGCGGACAAGGGACGGCGAGGATGGCTCTCCCAATCAGGCAATCTCGTTCCGGAAGTCGTGGCTGATGTACTGCGAGCCGTTGTCATGGCGGATGGTCAGGCCAGCGGCCACGTCCGTGCCGATCGCCCCGAAGCATTCCCGCACGCCCTGGCGGATCGGCTGAAGCGCCTCGAAGCGCGTGCCCCGCGTGGCGGCATGGACGCCAACGCAGCCTGCCGAGCAATGATCGACCGCGACAAGGACAGCGACCTGACGCCCTGTTCCCGGAAGCGTGGCGGTCATGTCCGTGCCCCCACATCCCTTGGCCTTTCGTCGATACCGTCCGGGATGATGGTCCCGTCATGGGCGCGAGGACCGTGTGCTGGCCCCTGGCAGGGCGCCTCGCACATAGCCCGTTCTCGCGCATGAGCCGCAAAACCCGCACCTTTGAGGTGCGAATGCCCTTGTAACGCAGGCGCGCCCAGAATCTTGCGGTGGCCTTCGCCGTGGAACTTGCTATCGGTGATGACCTGCCTGATCTCACGGGTCAGTTCCGCATCAGACATGGGCCCCTGCGGACCCGGGCGGCAGCGCGGCGTTGCGTTAGTCGATGCCGGTTGCAAATCCCGGTACACGCTGGCGCGGCTCAGCCCCCAGATCCGGCACACCCGGGAGACGCCGTAAGCCTTGCCCGTGGAGATCGAGATGACGGCGCTCATCGCTTCGACCTCTGGCGCCCGAAAGGGTGGCCCGCCTCCATCTTCGCGATCTTCATCTTCTCAACGAGAAGCTCGTTGTCCATGATGACCTCGCCCACCTTGGCGCGCAGCCGATCAATCTCTTCGTCACGCACATCGCGAGGGCGGTGCTTCAGTCCGGATGCGCCCGTCTTCCAGGAAAACCTCCCGCCAGCCGCTGACATCGGCCGTCGTCGCGTCGATACCACGAGCCACCAACTCAATGTCCTCGCCCCGCAACACCCGCAGAACGGCCTCCTGCTTGCGCGCCGACGTCTGTCTGCGACGTCGGGCCGGAGCCGGATCTGCTGCGATCTGAATGTGAAAGGCACCTCGCACCCGTTCACTTCGTGACAGGTTCAATGCTTCGTGATGCGCACCGATTGCCGCCGCGCATCGCGGACAAGCGCGATGTCCATCGGTCACCAAAACGATATCCTCGTCCACAACCGGCGCGATCACCTCTCGCAAGGTATCTGCGTTGACCGCGGGCAGAACCGCACTGACTGTCGTGCCGCCGCGATCAGCGACAGCCAGTACCGGAACCTGTTCATCCGACAGGCCCCGCTTGCTGGCCTTGCCTCCCCTGCGTCACGCCTTGCACTCAAGGTTTCGTGCACCTTTCCGGCTTTCCGGCACACAGGTTTCATCGGCTTCCACAATGCCCGTGAGCTTGCGTGCCTTCAGGTCTTTTGCGGCAGGAAATCGGTGCCGCCAACGGAAGGCGGTGTTGACGGCAAGTCCGCAACTTTCTGCTGAAGCGCGAACCGTCAGCCCATCAGCAAGACAGGCCCCGAAGGAAAGCCACTTGTCCTTGCGGTGCAGACCCGACAAGGGGGTGCCGGTCGCGGCATTGAATGTCTTCCTGCATTCTTTGCACTGGTACCGTCGCAGACCCCCTTGCCTTGCCACGCGATATGGCGCCTGGCGTGCCACAATACGGGCACTGGCGATCTTCACCCACGGCCGCTTCAATGGCAGCCAGCGACGCTGACGTCTCCGTGTCCCCCGGGAACACGGCTTCGGTTTGCTGCCGCTGCGCCGGGCTGAGGTGGTCTGTCCCCGATAACCATTCCTGAAACTGCTTGTGATCCATGTCAATCCATCCCTCTGATTTCACAAAAAACATGACATGAACGCACACGACTTGCAAACTGAGCCATTATGTGAGTTGATCT
This sequence comes from Alphaproteobacteria bacterium, assembly GCA_965204825.1. Lineage (GTDB taxonomy): Bacteria > Pseudomonadota > Alphaproteobacteria > Futianiales > Futianiaceae. Next base: position 101,454 of record OZ242016.1, read on the forward strand.
TGAGTCGGCCCCGGCCTGTTCTTTTGCCGCTAGGCCTTTAGGATGCAGCGGTCCAGTTTTGAGGGTACACACGGATTTCATGAACGATCAATCGATAACGCTTCCGCCGGTCTTTTCGCTAAGCCCGGTCAAGACCGGTGTTGATCCGCTGGCGGTCGCCTGTGCGGCGTGCCGGTCCCAGGTCGATGATGGTACGATCCACATCGTCCACCGGCCGGACCGGCTGCACATTGCCGTGGTGCTGGAGCCCGAGGAAACGCTGGCGCGCGGTCTCCCGGCGGCTCTGGTGGCGCTGGTCGCCATGGGCGATGCCATCGGCAGTGTGATCCCGGCGGCCATTCCGGTGACCTTTGCCTGGCCCGATGCGATCGTCGTGAACGAAGGGGTTGCCGGTCACATGCGGATTGCCGCGGACGTGGCGCGGCCCGAAAGGCCGGCTTGGATGGTGCTGGGATTCGACATTGCCATTTTCGGTCCGCCGGTGGACGGGGTCGAGCAAGCCCAATCCGGCTTGACCACTCTTTATGAAGAGGGCGGGATCGAAGTTGTGCCGCCGATGCTGATGGAGGCGTTCGGGCGCCAGCTTCTGTCCGGAATCTCGAACTGGCAGGACGAGGGTCTGGGCAGGGTCCGTGAGATCTGGAATGGCCGCGTACGTAACCCCGATCACGAGATTGACGCCAAGGGCAATCCGAAAAAGGGCAAGGCCCTGCGTCACCACCTGACCGAACTCAGCGCATGACCACGCCAAAATTCATGCCGCGTGCAATCCGGCTCGACGGATCGGACACCGAGACCTTCCCACTTGCCGCCGCAGAGGACGAATGGGCGGTATCGGGCGCTTTCATCTTTGCCGATGCGCCGCGGGACCAGATCGTCGGCAAATGGTGCCAAGCCTTCAAGAATGGCTTTCTGTGTACCGACAGTTTCGGCTGGAGCACCTTTGTGGTGGTGGCATCAATCGACGCGGTCGAGTTTGAACAGACCGTTTCCAGGCTGGCGCATTATCTGGTTGAACAGTTCGGCGCACCGGATCTGGGCGCGGCCTTGCCGGTGGCGCGGGAAGAGGCGATGTTCGCCGCCTCGATCTGCGATCAGCCGCCGGGCACGCTGATCTCGGTGGAGCGCGAACTGGGCGAGGACGGTGTGCGCGAAAAATTCAGAACTATCCATGACAGCCGCGGCGACATGCACGCTCATGTCTGGGCGGTGGAGGAAGACTAATTGATCGCCTTTTGGCAAGGCTCGGGCCTGCATCTGCTGGAGGAAGCCCAGGACAATGGCCAGCTGGGCATCAGCGCTGATCTGCTGCGCGCCTATCTGAAGCGGCCCGAACTGGTCCCGCCCGAAGAAGCCTGTGTCATCGAGATCGGCCTTTATGAGGCCTTGTTGCAGGACCCGCTGATGCCGGTCGACGCCGGCCGGATCACCGCGATGGAAGACACCGACGCCCAGGACAATTGGCGGATCTTTGTCCGCTTTCGCGATCATCTGGTAAAGCACGGCACGATCGAGAGCGCCTATTTAGGCCTGTTCAAGCCCGGCGCGCCGATGGTGCCGCCCATGTTCATCGACCAGATGGTCCATGTCATCGTGCACAAGATCCTGGCCGACACCCAAAGCCCGCTGCAGGGCAGGGCGGGTGAGCTTCTCTTCCGCACCCAGAAGGTCTCGGTGATCGACAGCGGCATGTTGTGCGCCGACGAGGAAGTGGTTGAGATGCAGGCACACTCCGGCGGCTTCGGCGCGCTGGGGGATCTGATGGAACAGGCCAACACCCCCGTGCGCACCCTGACCATGGATGTCCTGGGCGAGGATAATCAGAACCAGTGGTGGGGGCGGTCCAACGCCTATGACATGGTGCTGGACATCACCTTTGCCCGTCCCGGTCTCGACGCACTGGCGCGGATATTGGAACAATGGACGGTGCACATGACCGGCGTGCCGGTATCGATCCAGCCGGTCCAGGCGATCCGGGACGAGCGCTGGTCATGGCATATCGGCCTGGATGCGGTGGCAACCGGCATTCTCAATGATCTCTATGAGCGCCAGGAGGTCGGCGATGATCGGATGGCCAGTCTTCTGTCCCTGTTCCGCATGGAGGTGAAGGACGATACGCTGATCACCGAGATCATGCGCGGCAAGCCGATTTATCTGGGCTTGGCCATGGACGACCAATCCGTGCTACGCTTGAAACCGCAGAATCTGATCGTGAACATGCCGCTGGAAGCGGCGTCATAGGGGAAGACGATGGACGACGAAGCCTTTAATATGAGCGTGCGCAAATTTTTGAAGAAGGTTGGCGTGACCAGCCAGCGCGAGATCGAAGACGCCGTACGCGCGGCGGGCAAGTCGGGAAATTTTACCGCGAAGGTGACGCTGGAGATCGAGGAACTGGACCTGAGCACCTGCATAGATGGGGAGATACGCACTGATGGATAGGAAACCAAGTTTCTGGGACGGTTCGGGTGGCAAGATTGTTGCTCTCGTCGTGTTCCTGGCGGCGGCGGCCGCCCTGATCTACCAGGATTACGACGTACTGGGTCCGCAGACGATCGAGACCATGACCGCCGATCCGGGCGCGTTGAAGCTGCAGGACTGTATCGACCGCCGGGGCGCTCTGTTCGACAAGGCCGTGACCGACGGTCTGATGACCCCCGACCAAGCCCGCGAGGCCCGCGCCAACCTGATCCCAGTCTGCCAGGCAGAGGTTAGCCGGGCTTAAGGTCCCGGCGATGATGGGCGACTGTTTGGTTATTTCGGTGACGGTTTACTGTGTCCCCCAAGGCAATCGACTGAATATTATTGGCGGATGATTTGCTCCACGCAGTCGTCATCCCGGGCTGCTGAGTGCCGTTTTTGCGGCCGGCTCATTTTACCAGGCGCCCTGCGCAACAGATTCATTGCCGCATGTTTGATGGTGGCGAATTCGCAGCGGCATGGCCGACCCTGACGCGACACGCATCCTGCCTGAAGGTTACGTCCAGGATCCGGTGCAGGCTGTTTTCGACTTGCCAGTGATCGCACCAATGATCGCGAATGTATTTCGATCGATGCGATGCAAAACTGCCGGACCGTTTTGCCTTCTATGACTTCCCGGCTGAGCATTGGAGTAAGCGTCCGGTGTTGGTGCTCTGACGCGTTATAGCGTGCGCTGATAGTGTCCACCATTGCTAGTGGACATCTTGAGGGCGGATATGTCTGGGAAGAAGGGTCAGAAGAAGCGGTTTTGGTCAGACGATGAGAAGGTTTCGATCTGCGGACAAACGCGCGCGCCTAGGGTTTCGGTAGCGCAGGTTGCACGACGTTACGCGATGAACGCCAATCTGATCTACACATGGTTGCGTGATCCCCGTTTCGCGCCGTCATGTACTGACGGTGATGATTTCGCCGGGGAAGTGACCACATTTCTGCCTGTAGAGATTGCAGGGCCAACCGCCCCCCACGTGCCGATCACAGCGCCCTGTATGGACGATCCTCTTTCGGCTCACCGTGCAGACATCACCCTGTCTGATGGTCGGCGTATCCTGGTTGAGGGAGCGACGGGATTGTCGGCGGTGCTGGCTCTGGTTGAGGGGCTGCTGACATGATCCCGGTGCCGGGCAATACGCGAGTGTGGCTGGTTGCCGGGGTGACGGATATGCGGCGCGGGTTCAACACACTGGCGGCTCAGGCCGAGCAGGTTCTGGCTGAGGACCCGTATTCGGGGCACATGTTTGTGTTTCGCGGCAGGCGCGGTGATCTGCTCAAGATCATATGGTGGGACGGCCAGGGCGCTTGCCTGTTCTCCAAACGACTGGAACGGGGGCGGTTTGTCTGGCCTGCGGCCAGGGAGGGCAAGGTCAGCCTGAGTCCCTCACAGCTGTCGATGCTGTTAGAGGGGATTGACTGGCGCACCCCGCAAAAGACCTGGCGTCCTTTGCAGGCGGGATAGAGAAAGCCCAAAAAAACATTAAGTTTAACGCGGTTTGTCGTTCCATCCCATGGGGCAGTTTGATATGGATTATACATGTTGAATGCCCTTGAATCCCTGCCTGATGACCCCGCCAAACTGAAGGGGCTGGTCTCTCGGATGGACCAGGAGATTACGTCTCTCACCTATCAGGTTGAGAAACTGAAGGCTGAACTGGCCGGACACCGCAAGGCGCGGTTTGGCTCCAGATCAGAGAGCATGGATCAACTGGCTTTTGATCTTCAGGAAGACGAAGAGATCGAGGCGGCAGCAAACGAGCAGAAGAACGAAGCTGGCTCCAACGGCACTGATGTCGATGAGACGGACAAACCTGCCAGACGCAAGCACAGCCGCAACCCCTTGCCAGATCATCTGGATCGGCAGGATGAGGTGCTGTCGCCGGGTGAGGACTGCACTGACTGCGGTGGGAGCCTGCGCCAGATCGGTGAGGACGTTACCGAGGAACTGGAATATGTCCCGGGCCGCTTTGTGGTACGCCGGATTCTCCGCCCCCGCATGGCCTGCACCTGTTGTGAAACCTTTGCCCAGGCCCCATTGCCGTCGCGCCCCGGTCCGGGTCTGCTGGCCCACGTCCTGATTGGCAAATACTGCGATCACCTGCCGCTTGACCGGCAATCAAAAATCTTCGCCCGCGAGAAGGTTAATCTGCATCGCACCACGTTGACCGACTGGGTGGGCCGCAGCACGGCGCTGCTGGAGCCATTGGCCGATCATATCGGCAAGCTGGTCAGGGCAGGGCCTGCACTTTTTGCCGATGACACACCGGTCAAACTACAAACCCGCACCATGATAAAGAAGACTAAAACTGCGCGGCTGTGGAGTTACGTGCGCGACGAGCGCCCGTGGTGCGGCGAGGCCCCACCCTGTGCCTGGTATCAGTTCAGTACAGACCGCAAGGGTGCACACCCGGTCAATCATCTTTCCGGCTATACCGGGACCGTGCATGCCGATGGCTTTGCGGGCTTCAATGGCCTCTTTGGGGAGGGCAAGGCCGACGAACAGGCCTGCATGGTGCATGTGCGCCGCAAGTTTGTGGAAGAGTTTGAGCGCACCGGGTCGGCCATCGCCAAAGGCACAATCAAGCAGATCGCCGTGCTTTACGCTGTCGAAGAGGAAGCCAGAGGCAAATCCCCCGAAGAGCGGGTCGCCATTCGGCAAGAGAAGGCAAAGCCCGTCTTCGATGAGTTGGAAGCATGGTTACAGGCCCAGCTTCCCAGGCTCTCGGGCAAGACCAGACTGGCAGGGGCCATTCGCCATGCGCTGAACCGCATGCCAAAGGCGCGTGCCTGTCTCAGCGACGGACGGCTGGAACTCGACAACAACATCTGTGAACGCTCGATCCGCCCCATCGCACTGGGCCGCAAGAACTATCTCTTCATGGGCTCCGTCGGTGGCGGTAAAGCCGCCGCTATCGCTTACACCCTCGTCGAGACCGCCAGGATGAATGGCGTTGATCCGGAAGCTTGGCTCACATGGGTGTTGGAGCGCCTGCCAGATCACAAAATCAACCGCATCGAGGAACTCATGCCGTGGAATTGGATGCCGGAATAACCGAAAAATACGGCTCTAACGGACGGCTACGAAAGGGCCTCCCTGTGGCAGGAGAAGGCTAGGCCTGTCTTCGATGACCTGGAAGCATGGCTACAGGCCCAACTGCCCAGGCTCTCGGGCAAGACCAAACTGGCCGAGGCGATCCGCTACGCCCTGAAGCCGATGCCCGAAGCGCGTGCTTATCTCGGCGACGGACGTCTGGAGCTCGACAACAATATCTGTGAGCGATCAATCCGTCCCGTCGCCCCGGGTCGAAAAAATTGTCTCTTCCCGGGCTCCGTTGGTGGCGGCGAGGCTGCCGCTATCGCCTACGCCCTCATTGAGACCGCTGAAATGAACAATGTCGTAAGCGTCCGGTGTTGGTGCTCTGACGCATTATAGCGTGCGCTGATAGTGTCCACCATTGATAGTGGACATCTTGAGGGCGGATATGTCTGGGAAGAAGGGTCAGAAGAAGCGGTTCTGGTCAGACGATGAGAAGGTTTCGATCTGCGGACAAACGCGCGCACCTGGGGTTTCGGTAGCGCAGGTTGCGCGACGTTACGCGATGAACGCCAATCTGATCCACACATGGTTGCGTGATCCCCGTTTCGCGCCGGCATGTACTGACGGTGATGATTTCGCCGGGGAAGTGACCACATTTCTGCCTGTAGAGATTGCAGGGCCAACCGCCCCCCACGTGCCGATCACAGCGCCCTGTATGGACGTTCCTCTTTCGGTTCACCGTGTAGACATCACCCTGTCTGATGGTCGGCGTATCCTGGTTGAAGGAGCGACGGGATTGTCGGCGGTGCCGGCTCTGGTTGAGGGGCTGATGACATGATCCCGGTGCCGGGCAATACGCGGGTGTGGCTGGCCGCTGGGGTGACGGATATGCGGCGCGGGTTCAACACACTGGCGACTCAGGCCGAACAGGTTCTGGCTGAAGACCCGTATTCGGGGCACATGTTTGTGTTTCGCGGCAGGCGCGGTGATCTGCTCAAGATCATATGGTGGGACGGCCAAGGCGCTTGCCTGTTCTCCAAACGACTGGAACGGGGGCGGTTTGTCTGGCCTGCGGCCAGGGAGGGCAAGGTCAGCCTGTGTCCCTCACAGCTGTCGATGCTGTTAGAGGGGATCGACTGGCCCTCGACCTACAGGATGACGAAGAGATCGAGACCGCCGATGCCGTGCACCCGGAATGCCAGTCCCGCCCGGCGCATGGCTGGATACGGAAGGGCGACAAGGGGGCGTCGAAGCGGACCTCGGGACGCCAGCGCCTCAACCTCCACGCCGCGCCGCGCCCAAGCTGGAAAACTGACCTTGCCCCGGTCGCGGCCGAGCGGGTCGACGCCGCTTCCACCATCGCGCTGCCTGAGAAACTGGAGGCCGGCAATCCCGGCAACAAGCGGGTCCATGTCATCGCGGACAACGCCCGCTACCATCACGCCCGCCTGGTCCAGCTCCGGCCGGAGCGAGCGGATTGCCGCATCAGGTTCGTCTTCCTGCCCGCCCATGCGCCGCATCCAGGCGCGATCGAGCGGCTCTGGGGCGTCATGCGCCGGGAAATGATGTACAACACGTTCCATGCGAGCTTCGCGCTCTTCGTCGAGGCCATCTTCGATTTCTTCCGCCGACGATTGCCACAAGAGTGGACAACATGGCGCGACACCGTCACCGATAACTTCAAAATCATAGGCTCAGTTTGCAAGTCATGTGCGTTCATGTCATGTTTTTTGTGAAATCAGAGGGATGGATTGATGTGGATCACAAGCAGTTTCAGGAATGGTTATCGGGGCCAGACCATCTCAGCCCGGCGCAGTGGCAGCAAACCGAAGCCGTGTTCCCGGGGGACACGGAGACGTCAGCGTCGCTGGCTGCCATTGAAGCGGCCGTGGGTGAAGATCGCCAGTGCCCGCATTGTGGCACGCTAGGCGCCATATCGCGTGGCAAGGCAAGGGGTCTGCGACGGTACCGGTGCAAGGGATGCAGGAGGACATTCAATGCCGCGACCGGCACCCCCTCGTCTCAGGTCTTGATCAGTGTCTCAAAAAAACTCTAGGGCGGGGGGAGGCAAGTCCGGGGCGAAACCCCAGTCGCCGGAATCCCGGTCGCCGGAGTTGTCGTGCGGTCAGGCCACGGCCCTGTTGACCCGCCACCATCATTCCCTTACGGCCGCTGAGCATGGATAACAGCATCAGCCCCGGCAGCGCGTGGAGCGGATGTTTGAGACCTTGCTTTCCCCTCGGATCGGGAACCTGTCGCAATACGGATTGAACGGATACCATATCTGACCACCTCTGTCGCTGAAACCAAGCAACAGAGATTCAGATTTTTAGAATATTTTCAATGCCCTGGTTCAATTTGATGAATAGCCCTGACATGCACGCACACGACTTGTAAACTGAGACATATCGAAATAGGCAAGCGCTGACAAAAGGGTGGATGCAGAGGTGGATTAAAATGTGAATGAGTGCGTAACATAATTTGATATGAAACACAATTCAATTAAATTAATGGTGCCCAGGGGCGGAATCGAACCACCGACACTGCGATTTTCAGTCGCATGCTCTACCAACTGAGCTACCTGGGCTTACCAAATGGTGAGTGGGTTTTAGACAAGGCGCATCGGGCTGGCAAGCCCGGAATGCGCCGCCTAGGGTGATTCAGTAAAAATTATTGTGGTCTTTGGCTAGGGTCTGTTGACAATCACCGGGCAGCGTTGAGCCTTGCGCAGAGGTGCCAGTTGGCTGCGTAGCTGGTATCTGTTTTGTCGTATCGCGTTGCCATCCCCCTGAATTCCTTGATCTTTGCAAAGCAGTTTTCAATCAGGTGACGCCACTTGTACATGTGAGTATCGTAGTCTCGTTGCACTTTCCGGTTCGATTTTGGTGGAATAACCGCAGTTGCGCCGCGCTCATCAAGGTCTTGCAGGAGCCAATCGGCGTCGAAGGCCTTGTCGGCCAGCAACGCTGCGAAGGAGACATCTTGGATCAGGGGGGCAACCCCCTTCATGTCGTGCGCTTGCCCCGGCAGAAGCAGAAAGCGGAACAAGTTGCCGAGCGCATCGACCAGGGCAACGATTCTGGTCGTCAGCCCGCCGCGAGAGCGTCCAATGGCTTGATGCCGTGTCCCCCTTTTGCGCCCGAAGCCTTCTGATGGGCCTGGACAATCGTTCCGTCGATGAGAGCATGTTCAAGGTCTGGCTCGTCGCTTATGGCGTTGAAAAGTCTGTCAAACACACCGGCCTTTACCCATCGACGAAATCGTTTGAAAACCGAATTCCAGTTGCCGAAATCCTGGGGCAGGTCACGCTAGGGAGACCCTGTTCGCACACGCCAAAGTACGGCCTCCATGAACCGACGGTTATCCCGACCGGTTGCTCCCGGGTCCCCGGCCTTACCGGGTAACAGGGGCGCAATCTTCGCCCAGAGTTCATCTGAAATCGCCAAACGATCTTCGTTCATCCAGACCTCCATTTTCGAAGCTTGAATAACAGTTCAGGCCAAATCGGAAACCCGAATGTCAACAGGCCCTAGGAAGCGGATCGCCGTTGTTCTGCTGGTCTGGAACGTCTCGATAGCCCTTGTGGGCGAGTTGCTGATGCGCTTGAGTGTCAATCGGCATTCAAAAGTGCCCCCATCGGCTTGCAATTTTGCCCCCTTGGGTCGCGAGGATAGTTGGGGGAGTCGCGTTAAGGTTGAGGGAAACGGGACAGGCGAGCAGATCAAACCGGAAGGCTCCGTTTCAAATTGTATGCATAGACGTGCAATGGCGGTTGCGAGGCAAGCCCGGGGTGAGGCGTTCTCCAGTTCAAGCCGCTGGAACCATCGCAGGTCGTTGTCGAGATATCTGGTCGCGACGCCTCGGTAGCGCCGCAGGAAATCCTTCAACCGGCTGTGTCGGTTGTTGACCGCCGGATCTGCTGCGATCTGAATGTGAAAGGCACCTCGCATCCGCTCACTTCGTGACAGGTTCAATGCTTCGTGATGCGCACCGATTGCCGCCGCGCATCGCGGACAAGCGCGGTGTCCATCGGTCACCAAAACGATACCCTCGTCCACAATCGGCTCAATGACCGCGCGCAAGGTATCGGCATTGACCGCAGGCAAAACCGCACTGACTGTCGCGCCGCTGCGATCAGCGACAACCAGTACCGGAACCTGTTCATCTGACAGGCCCTGCCTGCTGGCCTTGCCTCCCCTGCGTCGCGCCTTGCGCTCAAGGTTTCGTGCACCTTTCCGGCTTTCCAGCACACAGGTTTCATCGGCTTCCACAATGCCCGTGAGCTTGCGTGCCTTCAGGTCTTTCGCGGCAGGAAATCGGTGCCGCCAACGCAAGGCGGTATTGACGGCAAGTCCGCAACGTTCTGCTGAAGCGCGAACCGTCAGCCCATCGGCAAGACAGGTTCCGAAGGCAAGCCACTTGTCCTTGCGGTGCAGACCCGACAAGGGGGTGCCGGTCGCGGCATTGAATGTCTTCCTGCATCCTTTGCACTGGTACCGTCGCAGGACCCCTTGCCTTGCCACGCGATATGGCACCTGGCGTGCCACAATGCGGGCACTGGCGATCTTCACCCACGGCCGCTTCAGCGGCAGCCAGCGATGCTGACGTCTCCGTGTCCCCCAGGCACACGGCTTCGGCTTGCTGCCGCTGCGCCGGGCTGAGGTGGTCTGTCCCCGATAACCATTCCTGAAACTGCTTGTGATCCATGCCAATCCATCTCTCTGATTTTATAAAGAACATGACATGAACAAACACGACTTGCAAACTGAGCCATCAATTTTGATCAGTCGACCGGCTTTGGTCGCGATGGTTGATACGCCAGCTCTCGTTGCCTGTTTCGATGATGTCGCAATGGTGCGTCAGTCGGTCCAGAAGGGCGGTTGTCATTTTGGGATCGGTGAACACGGTTGGCCATTCAGCGAAGGCAAGGTTGGTTGTCAGCAGAATGGATGTGCGTTCGTAGAGTTTGCTGATGAGATGGAAGAGCAAGCGTCCGCCGGAGTCCGCGAATGGGAGATAGCCGAGTTCGTCAATGATCACGAGATCAATGCGGGTCAGTTGCTCGCCAGGCCGGCCAGCCCGGCCATCGCGATGCTCGGCCTCCAGTTTGTTGACCAGATCCACAGCGCTGAAGAAACGAACACGGCGGCGATGATTGACGGCGTTGATACCGATTGCTGTCACAAGATGCGTCTTGCCGGTGCCGGTGCCGCCAACAAGAACGCCATTCCTGGCCTGTCCCATAAAATCGCCATCATGGAGCGTGCGCACGATGTTTTCGTTGACGGGGCTGGCGATGAAGTCGAACTCTGCCAGAGATCTGGAGAGGGGGAACTTTGCCGTGCCCATCTGATCGCGGATCGAGCGCGCGGTCTTCTCGGCCAGTTCGGCCGTCCCCCGCCCTGGAGTTTTTTAAGACACTGATCAAGACCTGAGACGAGGGGATGAATGAGGTGTTTCATGACGGAACAGAAGAAGGTTGATCGGGCCGGAGCCGGAACTGCGGAGACTTCACATATCGCAGCAGCTCCGGCTCCGGCCCGACGTCGCAGACAGACGTCGGCGCGCAAGCAGGAGGCCGTTCTGCGGGTGTTGCGGGGCGAGGACATCGAGTTGGTGGCTCGTGGTATCGACGTGACGGCGGCCGATGTCAGCGGCTGGCGGGACGTTTTCCTGGCGACGGGCGCATCCGGGCTGAAGCATCGCCCGCGCGATGCCCGCGATGAGGAGATTGATCGGCTTCGCGCCAGGGTGGGCGAGATCACCATGGATAACGAGCTTCTCGTCGAGAAGATCGCGAAGATGGAGGCGGGCCACCCTTTCGGGCGCCGGAGGTCGAAGCGATGAGCGCCGTCATCTCGATCTCCACGGGCAGGGCTTACGGCGTCTCCCGGGTGTACCGGGACCTGCAACCGGCTCGGACCGAGGCCGCGCCGCCCCGCCGCCCGGGACCACAAGGCCCCATGTCGGATGCCGATCTGGTCGGGGAGATCAGACGGGTCATCACCAACAGCAGGTTCCATGGCGAGGGCTATCGCAAGGTGTGGGCGCGCCTGCGTTACAAGGGCATCCGCACCTCGAAAGTGCGGGTTCTGCGGCTGATGCGCGAGAACGGGCTGTGTGCAAAGCCATGCCGAGGGCCAGCACACGGTCCCCGCGCCCATGACGGGACCATCATCCCGGACGGTATCGACGAAAGGCCAAGGGATGTGGGGCACGGACATGACCGCCACACTTCCGGGAACAGGGCGTCAGGTGGCCGTCCTTGTCGTGGTCGATCATTGCCCGGCAGGTTGCGTTGGCGTCCATGCCGCCACGCGGGGCACGCGCTTCGAGGCGCTTCAGCCGATCCGCCAGGGGGGCGTGCGGGAATGCTTCGGGGCGATCGGCACGGACGGTGGCCGCTGGCCTGACCATCCGCCATGACAACGGCTCGCAGTACATCAGCCACGACTTCCGGAACGAGATCGCCTGGTTGGGAGCGACATCCTCGCCATCCCTGTCCGCGCCCCCGAAGGGAACGGCTGTGCCGAGCGCTTCATCCGGACGCTCAGGGAAAATCTGCTCCGGGTCAGAACCTTCGAGACAATCGAGGAACTGCAGAAGGCCCTCCAGAAGTTCAAGGACGATTACAACGAGCATTGGCTGATCCAGCGCGTTGGGCATTGACCACCAAACCAGTTCGGACGCGACGACATGGACAAAATCCAGGCCACTGCGTAAGCTTCAAAAGTGTCTCAATAACCCTAGGGCGATACAACGGGCCTGTCTCAGCGACGGGCGGCTCGAACTCGACAACAACATCTGTGAACGCTCGGTCCGCCCCATCGCCCCTGGTCGCAAGAACTATCTCTTCATGGGCTCCGTCGGTGGCGGTAAAGCCGCCGTTATCGCTTGCACCTTCGTCGAGACCGCCAGGATGAACGGCGTTGATCCGGAAGCCTGGCTCACCTGGGTGTTGGAGCGCCTGCCAGATCACAAAATCAATCGCATCGAGGAAACTCATGCCGTGGAACTGGAAGCCCCAAGACCTCAAAAACGCGGCCTGACCGGACGGATACGGTCGATCTGTGCGAAGGCCTCGACCTGCATGTCGCGGCTGGCGGTCTGCCATTCATCGTTCTGACCTTGCCCCTGGTCCGGGATCACGGGGCAAGGTCACTCCATGTCAGAGCGCCATAACCGGACGCTTACAACAGTTCACCCGTCATGCAGGACGTAAACCCGCTCACCTTGCCCTGGCCGATGCGGATCCATTTGATGTGAGTGTCGGGCGTGCAGATCACGCCGGAAAATCCGGGGCGTGCGGCCAACGGACCGGCGATCTGGAGTTCTTCGCCGGGCATGATATCCGGCGGATTGTCCTGGCAGTGGCCAGGGATGATCGAAACGGCGGTGCGCGAATCCTGAACCGGCGCCGCAGTTAATTTCCCGGCGGTGAGGGGTGCCGCGGGAGAACGGCGACATAGACATAGTCCGCCTCGACCCAGCCCTGGCGCGCTCCGACCATGCCGCACGCGATGACTTGTGTGACGTGCCCGCCCCGAAGCCAATTGCCGATCCGATCCAGCAATGCGGGTTCGAATTCATCTGGAGCGAGGTTCCCCATCCCCTTGTCCGATGTCGCCTTTGCCAGCACGGCCTGATCTTCATCGATCGCCCAGGCTCGCAAATGGGTAGTCCCCCAGTCCACCGCGATCCGGCCGTCCATTTCCTATTTGCCCGGGCCGCGCGTGCCGGGCGCCGGCGGCATCTTTGCCTCACCGGCGAAGCACTGGGCGACGGCCATCCAGCGGGTTGCCGTCTCGCCGGTGATCCGCAAGGACGTATCGGCAATGTTACGGGTCTGGGTCACGACCTGACAGAATTCTTCGGCCGGCCCTTCGACGAGATTGATTTCGGACGGCGCGTTCCATTCCCAGAGCGCGCCGGACGGGGCGGTCAGACGGACATGGGGGACATCGTCCGGCACCTCCTCACCCCGGTTGATGAAGGTCCAGCCGAACGTGTTGACGCCCAGCACCGTGATGTTTTTGATCCGGTCCTGGTTTTCCCGCACCACGCCCAGAAGATCGTGGACCTCCTGGCCGTGGGCCCAGGTTTCCATCAGACGGGCGGTGATGGACGACCGCGCGCTCATGTCGGGGCCGGCCCATTTCAGGCGCTTCTTCGGATCGGTGGCGGCAAAGTTTTCCGTCATCGGGTCCAGATAATCACGCCAGGTCTTCAGCAGGGCACGGCCTCTGATCCCGTCCAGCATGTCATTGGTAACGCTGACCATCGTCCCGCCCTCGGCCATTCCCGCCTGCATCTCGCCCCACATTTGCTCGAACGCGGCCTCATCCATCAGCGATCGGTCGGCGGCGACATTGAAGAAATGCAAATGCTGCAGGATGTCATCCAGGGTCCAGTTGTTGAACTGGGTCGGCCGGGCAAAGTCGACCGCGCCCAGCGGATCGATCAGGCCATGGAGCGCCAGGCTCTCATCGCGAAAATCATATGCTGTCTGCATCTCTCACCTCGATATCGAACAGAAGATCGTCGGCCGCGACCTGGGCAGATACCTGTGCCTGAACTTCGCGGACAATGCCGTCCACGCTGGCGACGATGTCATGTTGCATTTTCATGGCCTCAAGGACTGCCAGCCGGTCGCCGGCCCGGACCGTATCGCCGGATGCGGCCAGAACGTCGAGGATCTGGCCGTGCATTGGCGCGGTAATGCGCCCACCGCCGGCCTCGTTCCCGCTTTCAACCGACGTGCTGGAATAAAATTCAAATTCGCAGCCGCCGATCGCTACACGCAGGGGGCCGCGCCAGGGGGCGAAATAGTGCACCTCGATCCGGCGGTCGGCCAGATCGAGCCGGGCAGTATTGTCATCCATATCGGAAACGCGGATCTCGACTGGTTCGCCGTCGATGGTAACCCGGTAGGCCTCGCCGCCCAGGGCCGAGACCGCGCATTCGATCGCGCTGCCGGATCTGCTCAACGTATAGCTGGTGATCAGTTCCCCGGCATTGGTCCAGTCGAGCAATTGGCGGGCGACGTGCAGGCTGCCGCGATGCGCCCGGTCCCGGTCGGCGCGGAAGCGGATGACACTGGCGATGGCGGTTGTACCGACATCGAGCGTCGGGGCGGCCATATCGGCATCGCTGAACTCCTCGGCCAGAAACGCGGTGGTCGCCTGGCCAGCGGCAAAGGTGTCCCGGCCCAGAACCTCCATCAGGAAATGCCGGTTGGTTGCCGGGCCGAACAGGACGGTGCGGCCAAGGGCACAGATCAACCGGCGCCGGGCGGCATCGCGGGTTTCACCCCAGGCGACGACCTTGGCCATCATTGGATCGTAGATCGGTGAGATTTCCGATCCGCTCTCAATCCCGCTGTCATAGCGCAGACCCGCGCCTTCCGCCGGCTGCCACAGATCGATGCGACCGGTTGCCGGCAGGAAGTCCCGCGCCGGATCCTCGGCATAGAGTCGTGCTTCGATGGCATGCCCATTCAGCCGGACATCGCCTTGTTCAAAACCCAAAGGCCGACCCTCGGCCACCTGCAACTGCAAGGCCACCAGATCGAGACCGGTGATCATTTCGGTAACGGGGTGTTCGACCTGCAGGCGCACGTTCATTTCCAGGAAGTAAAACGCACCGTTCGCGTCCAGCAGAAACTCGACCGTGCCGGCGCCCTGATAGCCGATGCCGCGCGCCACCTTGACTGCCGCGGCGCCCATGGCTCCGCGCAATTCCGGCGTCATCACCGGACAGGGCGCTTCCTCGATCACCTTTTGGTGGCGGCGCTGGACCGAACAGTCCCGCTCACCGAGATGGACCAGATTGCCATGGGCATCGGCAAACACCTGGATTTCCACATGGCGCGGGCGCTGTACGCCGCGTTCCAGGATCAGCTCATCGGAGCCGAACGCATTCAGCGCCTCGGACCGGGCAGAGGCCAGGGCGTCCGCCAATCCGGCCACCTCGTCCACCAGTCGCATGCCGCGCCCGCCACCACCGGCCGCCGCCTTGACCATGACCGGATAGCCGATCTTCTCCGCCGCCGCCATCAGTGCGCCATCGCTTTGATCCTTATCCTCATAGCCCGGCACGCACGGCACGCTGGCCTCGATCATCCGACGCTTGGCCGCGGCCTTGTTGCCCATCAGATCGATGACGCCCGCCGGCGGTCCGATGAATATCAGGCCCTGATCGGCACAGGCGCGGGCGAAATCTGCATTTTCGCTCAAGAATCCATAGCCCGGATGAACCGCGCCAGCACCGGACTCTTTCGCGGCCTGTAGCACCCGATCCATATTCAGATAAGAGTCACCGACCGGCGCGGGGCCGATCAGAACGCTGTAATCCGCCATCCGGACATGGAGTGCCTGGGCGTCCGCTTCGGAATAGACCGCGATGGTTTTGTAGCCCATCGTCTTTGCCGTGCGTATGATGCGACAGGCAATCTCGCCCCGGTTGGCGATCAGAATCGCCCCCAGTTTCATCACATCCGCCCCACACCAAAGGCATTGGGTTGCAGCACCCGTGCCCGCGCTTCCCGGCAGGTTTCCAGCGCAAAGCCGATGACCCGGCGCGTGTCGCGCGGATCGATCACGCCCTGATCCAGCAACCGGCCGGAGGTATAAAACGCATCTTCCTGGTTTTCGAAATGGGCGATCAGGCGCTTCTTCTGTTTTGCCAGCGTTTCTTCATCCACCGGCTGGCCGCGCCGTTCCGCCGCCAGCCGCATCACTTGGTCCATGGTCAGGGCCGCCTGTTCGCCGCCCATCACGCCGGTGCGGGCATTCGGCCAGCCGAACAGGAAGTCAGGCTCGTAGGCCAGACCGCCCATGCCGTAATTGCCGGCCCCGAAGCTAGCGCCGATATAGAAGGTGATCTTGGGCACCCGGACATTGGCGACGGCCTGGATCATTTTCGATCCGTGCTTGATCATGCCGGCCTGTTCATAGTCCTTGCCGACCATATAGCCGGTAATGTTGTTGAGAAAAATCAGCGGCATGTTGGCCTGATCGCACAGCTGGAAGAACTGGGCGCCCTTGGCCGCGCCGTCGGGATCGATCGGGCCGCTATTGCCGACAATACCGACCGCCTGGCCGAAGACCCGCGCCTGGATACAGACCAGCGTCGATCCATAGCGCGGCTTGATGTCGGTAAAATCAGACCCATCGGTCAGCCGTGCGATCACTTCGCGCACATCATATGGTTTGCGGTAATCCGCCGGGACGATGCCGGCCAGTTCGTCAATGTCATGGATCGGTTCATCGAACGGCTCGCCCGGCGCCATATCTGCATGCCGGTTCCAGTCGAGCCCGCCCACCAGATCGCGCAGGATTTCAATCCCGTGGGCATCATTCTCGGCGAGATATTCGACCAGACCCGTGGTCGTGGCGTGCATTTCCGAACCGGCCAACGCCTCCTCGTCCGACACCTCGCCCGTGGCCGCGCGGACCAGTGCCGCGCCGCCCAGCGACGCGCGCCCGCGCCCCTTGATGCCGATGACATAATCGCTCATCCCCGGAAAGTACGCCCCACCCGCCGTCGAGGGGCCATGCAGAACCGTGAACGTCGGAATCCCCGCCGCGCTGAGCTTTGCCAGCCTTTGGAACATGCCGCCGCCCCAGGCCCAGCCTTCAACCGCGTACTGCATCAGGTTCGCCCCGGCGCTTTCCACCAGATGCAGGAAGGGCAGCTTCTTTTCCAGCGCGATATCAAGGCAGTTGCATAGCTTTTCTCCGGTTTTTGGCGTCGTCGCTCCGGCATTGATGCCGCTGTCCGAGACATGGATCATCGACCGCACACCGCTGACGAACCCGATCCCGGCCAGCGAGCTGGCGCCCGGCACGGATATATCCCGGTCGCCTTCGACCAGGAAATTCGCCAGACCGTAAAGCTCCAGAAACGGCATGCCGGGGTCCAGCAGCCGCGCCAGCCGCTCACGCGGCGTCAACTGGCCGCGCTCTTCGAACCAGGCTCGGCGCTTCTCCGACAGATCGCGGGCGCGGTGCTTCAGGATATGCAACTGCTCGACCCCGGCCAGCATGTCGGCGCGGTTGACCGCAAAGCTTTCCGAATTCACATTGATGCGAGACTTGAAAACCGTCATGGCACGAGACCGGAATATCCTTATCAAGAAACTGGCCGCGCCAGACAAGTCGTCACCTTATCCAACATTGTTGCAATTTGAAGCGCGATCACATGCTAAATGTTCGGTATTTGCGTCTCGGGGAGGATTTCGATTTGGATTTCGCACTGTCGGACGACCAGAAAGCCTTGCTGGAAACCCTGGACAAAACGCTCGGCCCTTTCGATGATGCGTACTGGAGCGGGTGTGACAAGGCCGGCACCTTCCCGGCGGAGTTCGTCGCGGCGATGGCAGACGGTGGATGGCTTGGCATTGCGTTGCCCGAAAGCGTCGGCGGCAGCGGTCTGGGCATGGTCGAGGCCGCAATGATGATGCAGGCGGTGGCGGCCAGGGGCGGCATGACCGCCGCCTCGGCAATCCATATGAATATCTTCGGACCGCACGCGTTGGTCGCGCATGGCACACCGGAACAGCGTGCACGCTGGCTGCCGCATATCATCTCGGGCAAGACCCGCATGTGCTTCGCGGTGACCGAACCCGACAGCGGGCTCGACACCAGCCGGCTGAAAACCCGCGCCGTCCGGCAGGGCGCCAAGTACATCGTCAACGGGCACAAGGTCTGGACTTCAACCGCCCGGACCGCCGACAAGATCATGCTGATCGCCCGCACGGCGGAACGCGATCCGCAAAACCCGACAGCAGGCCTCAGCCTGTTTTTCACCGATATGGACCGGGACCGGATCGATGTCCGCGAGATCGACAAGATGGGCCGCAAGGCGGTAGATACCAATGAGTTGTTCATCGACGATTTCGAAATCCCGGTGGACGATCTGGTGGGCGAGAAGGGTCTGGGCTTTCGCTATCTGCTGCACAGCCTCAATCCCGAACGCATTCTGATCGCCGCCGAAGCCGTCGGTATCGGCCTGGATGCCCTGGGCCGGGCCACCAATTATGCCCGGGACAGAGTCGTGTTCGAGCGCCCAATCGGCATGAACCAGTCGATCCAGCACCCGCTGGCGGCCGGCTGGGCCCGGCTGGAGGCGGCCAAACTGGCGATGATGAAAGCCGCCTGGCTCTTTGATACCGGCCAACCCTGCGGGATCGAGGCCAACGCCGCCAAGTACCTCGCCGCCGAAGCCGCCATGGACGTTTGCCGCCACGCCGTCGCCACCCATGGCGGCATGGGCTATGCCCGCGAATTCCACGTCGAACGCCTCTACCGCGAAATCATGATCCCCTACCTTGCCCCGGTCAGCCAGCAGATGGTGCTGAATTTCATCGCTGAACGGACGCTCGGATTGCCGAAATCGTATTGAGGCGAGGCGCGCTACCCCCCGCCTGGTCGCTGCCTGACATTTTCCGGGAGCCATGTGGCCAGGTCCGGGAAGGCGATCAGGACGAAGACCATCGCCACCATGATGGCGAACATCGGGATGGCCGCCTTGGCGATATAGTTCATCTCGTGATGGGTCATGCCCTGCAGGACGAACAGGTTGAAGCCGATGGGCGGGGTGATCTGGGCCATCTCAATGACCACGACGATGAAGATGCCAAACCATATGAGATCGATGCCGGCCTCGCGGATCATCGGTTCGACCACCGCCATGGTAAGCACGACCGAGGAAATGCCGTCGAGGAAACAGCCCAGCACGATGTAGAAGACCAGCAAGACCATCAGCAATTCGAACCGCGACAGCTCCATCGAGGCGATGAAATCGGCGAGGCCCCGGGGCAGACCGGTGAAGCCCATGGACAGGGACAGGAAGGCCGCGCCCGCCAGGATGAAGGCGATCATCGCCGAGGTGCGCGTGGCGCCCATCAGGCTTTCAACAAATGTGCTCCAGTTGAGCGAACCCTGGACCGCGGCCAGCGACAGCGCGCCGATCACGCCGAAGGCCGCGGCCTCGGTCGCCGTGGCAAACCCCAGATACATCGATCCGATCACCAGGATGATCAGACAGATCACCGGGATCAGGAAGCGCGAATTGGCGACCCGCTCGCCAAAGGTCATGTCCGGCTCGGCCTCCGGATTGAAATTCTTTGAGACCCGCGACATGATCGCCACATAACCCATGAACATGGACGCCAGCACCAGGCCGGGCAGGATGCCGGCCATGAACAGCTTGGCGATGGATTCGTTGATGGTGACGCCGTAGACGATCAGCGTCAGGGACGGCGGAATCATCAGGCCCAACGTCGCGGCGCCGGCCAAGGTGCCGATCACCATGCTTTCGGGATAATCGCGCTTGCGCAGTTCCGGGATCGACATTTTACCGACCGTGGTCAGGGTCGCGGCGGACGAGCCCGACACGGCGGCAAAGACCGTGCAGCCAACAATATTGGTGTGGATCAGGCCGCCGGGCAGTTTTGCCATCCAAGGCGACAGACCCTTGAACATATCCTCCGACAGCCGGGTCCGGTAGAGAATTTCGCCCATCCAGATGAACATCGGCAGGGCCGTCAGGGTCCAGGACGAGGAAGCCGTCCAGATCGTGGTGATCATCGCATCGCCCGGCGGGCGCGAGGTGAAAAGCTCCATGCCGACAAAGGCAACGCCGAGCAGGGCCAGCCCGACCCAGACGCCGGAACCGAGCAGCAGAAACAAGACAAACAGGAAGATAATGATCGGGGCGAGTTGTTCCATTGCCCTATTCCCCGTGGCTCTGGTCGATGACATTCGACCGAATGGCGTGTTCACCAGTGAGCAGCAAACGCGCCAGATTGTCCCAGAAACAGATTGCCAGCAGAACCGACCCGGCCGCCATGGCAATCTGCGGAATCCAGATCGGCGTTGCGTCCTGGCCCTGACTGACATCGTTCAGCAGTTTCGACCAATAGGTCGCCTTAACCGCGTAGTAGGCAAAATAGGTCGACAGCACCGCCCCGACGCCAAAGCACCAAATCTCACCCCATTTGCGGTACCGTCCCATGGCATTGAGCGCAATCGACACCCGGATATGGGCGCCATGATTCAAGGCATAGGCAAAGGCAAGGAACGAGGCGGACGCCATGCAATAGCCGGCATAGTCCGGCACGCCCGGAAACACCTCACCGGTCCAGCGGGCCAGCATCTGCAATACGATCAGCAGCAGAATGGAAATTAGAAATAGAGACGCGATTACACCGCCAATCTTGTAGCATTTATCGAGAACACCGCCAACGATGTATATAATCCTGCGTGTGACACCGAGATATCTGGAGAATGTAGAGATGATACTGGTCCCAATTTTGTTGTAATTTCGGGGCCGCCGCCAAGCGAAGTCCGGAATCACTGTGCAAGGCACAAAGCAATTCCAGGCACTCGCCGCGCGAGGCCCGGAATTACGAAATTACGGGTTGATGCGCTTACTGCATCGCCTTGAAGGCATCGACGATGGCCTGACCCTCGGCGCCGGAATTTTCCAGCCACTCCTTGGTCATGGTTGCGCCGACCTCTCTCAGCTCTGCCACCAGGCTGTCACTGGCCCGGCCCACCGTCATGCCGCCGGCGCGCAGGCCGTTCAGCGTGAAGCCGGTGTACTCCTTGGACCGGTAGTTGCCAGCATATTCGGCCAGCGAAGCACAGCCCCAGATGATGTTCTTGTTACCATCGCTGACACCGCCCCAGACACCCTTGTTGACCATCACATAGTTGCGCGGCAGCCAGGCATCCACCTCATAGAAATGGGTCAGGCTTTCCCAGACCTTGCGGTCATAGCCGGTCGATCCGGACGAGACCATGGATTCGGCAACGCCGGTGGCGAACGCCTGTGAAATTTCAGCCGCTTCGATCTGCACCGGCAGCATGCCGGTCAGTTCGGCCAGCCGGGCGGTGGCCGAGTTATAGGACCGGAACTTGATGCCCTCCATGTCGGCGACCGAATTGACCTCCTTCTTGAAGTACAGGCCCTGGGGCGGCCACGGCACGGCATAGAGCAGCACCAGGTTTTGCGAATCCAGCAGCTTGGTGATGGTCGGCTTGGCGGCCTTCCACAGCTTGGCGGAATCGTCGAACGAGGTTGCCAGGAACGGCACGGAGTCAAATCCGAACAGCGCGTTTTCGTTCTGGTGGCCGGACAGTAGCCGCTCCCCAATCGGCGCCTGGCCGGTCTGGATGGCGCGCTTGATCTCGTTGCCCTTGAACAGCGAACCGGATGGATGGGTGATGATCTCGATCTCGCCGCCGGTGCCGGTGGTCACGCACTTGGCGAACTCGGCGCCCACCGCGGAATGGAAGTTGGTGGCCGCATAGGCCATCGGCATGTCCCACTTTTCCGCCATGGCGCCCGTGGAAATAGTCGTGGCCATGGTCAGGCCGGCGGCGGTGCCGGCCAGCAATGTCAGAAGTCTCTTCATCAGGCTCTCCCTTGTTTTCGGTGCGTACACAGATACACGCTACTTGAAACAGCATGGCGCAAACGCCGCCAGGTCAGCATTGGATTTTGGTCCGCTGATCATTTGTGCCAACCAGCGCCCGGTTTTCGGCCCTCCCGTCAGGCTGATATGCTCATAGCCGAAACCTGACCATACAATTCCCGGCTTGTCTATAACCGCGAAACTTATAGATATTTAACCGCCTTCATGCATGTCCTGATCAAGCCGGTCAAAATGTATCGAGTCAGGCCAACGCCAGAATTTCCACAGGCTCTCTTCCGCATCGACCGAAAAATAGATGTGCGAAATGCGCCCGATCACATTCTCCGCCGGAATGTCGTCCATTGTGCCGCGAGAGCGGCTGTCCAACGAGTTGTCCCGGTCATCCCCAAAACGAAGAAATGATCAGCCGGGACTTCAAATTCTCCCGTGGAATCGAATGTACCATTGCTGGCTCTCTCCCAAATTAAATGACTTTGGCCTTCCGGGAGAGCTTCCAGATACCCGTCAAACTGTCTGTCCGATTGATCCGTTCGAGTCCCAGCGTGACTTAGCTGTACGGCTTTTCCGTTGATATGCAGGACACCATCACGCATTTGTGTCCGCTCACCCGGCAGCCCGATAATCCGTTTGATAAAACTGATGCCGTCTTGCTTGGGGTTTCGGAACATCACGACATCTGATCGTTGCGGTTCCTCGCTGCGATAGGCCATCCGATTTCCATAGATTCAATCTCCCCGTCTCACCGAGGGCGCCAGGAAAACGTCCCGCCAGCCGCTGACATCGGCCGCCGTCGCGTCGATACCACGAGCCACCAACTCGATGTCCTCGCCCCGCAACACCCGCAGAACGGCCTCCTGCCTGCGCGCCGACGTCTGTCTGCGACGTCGGGCCGGAGCCGGATCTGCTGCGATATGTGAAGTCTCCGCAGCTCCGGCTCCGGCCCGATCATCCTTCTTCTGTTCCGTCATAAAACACCCCATTCATCCCCTCGTCTCAGGTCTTGATCAGTGTCTCAAAAAACTCTAGGGTGGGGGAAGCATCAATGCATGTGCAGCCGCCAGAATTCCCCAATATGTGGCCGCGCCCTTGATTTGGCCATTATAGAATTGGCCAAGCCCGGCCAGGCAGAGGGATAAAAGTGCGGCAACAAATGACCGACGCTTTTAGGGCCTTTGGACACTCAGGGTTCCCATCGGGTTTGAGTTCTGACTCAAACTTCAAAAATGGAGGTTTGAATGAACGCGCAACGTTTCGGGGGGGCGGATCAGGTTTGGCGGCGGCTTGAACCGCATCTTCCGGGAAAGGCCTCTGATGCCGGAGCGAGGGCAAAGGATAATCGCCTCTTTCTCGAAGCCGTGTTCTGGCGCGGGCGCACCGGATCGCCATGGCGCGACCTTCCGCCCTCATCTGGAAACTGGAACCCTCAAGTTCCGCCGGTTTCGCCGCGGGGCCAGGGCAGGCGTATTCGAGCGTCCTTTCAAAGCCATAAGTGGCGACCTTGACCTTGAACAGAAGCTCATCGACGGCGCCATCGTTTCGGTTCGCCGGAAGGCGACCGGTGCAAAAGGGGGACACGGCATCAGGCCATCGGGCGCGCGCGGCGATCCGATGACCAGGATTGTCGCCCTGGTCGACGCGCTCGGCAATCTCACTGGCTTCCCGCTGCTGCCCGGACAGGCGCACGACATGAGGGGCGCGGCTTCGCTGATGCAGGGCGGACCAGACGGCGCGCTGCAGACAAGGCATTTGATGTGAATTGGCTCCTGGAAGAACTGGATGAGCGCGGCGCGACCGCTGTGATCCCGCCGGCATCGAACCGGAGACATCAGCGCGACGCCGACGCCTGCAAGGAGCGGCATCTGGTCGAAAATCATTTCGCGAAGATCAGGAATTCAGATGTATCGCCACACGCTACGACAAAACCGATTGCAGCTCTGCCGCAAACTGGAACCTGGCGGCAGTGCTGATCCCATCACGATGAGTGTCCACAAACCCTGGTCAGATCGGCCATTTTTCGCCATCACAGATACGTACTGTAAGTTTTGTTGCAATCTATCCAAACCGGCCCGGGGTAAATGCAGCCAGGTCAACATTCGGATTTTGCCCGCTGATCATCTGCGCCAGCCAACGACCAGTTTTCGGCCCTCCCGTCAGGCCGATATGCTGATGGCCAAAGCCCGACCAGACATTGCCAAATTCGCCGACCGCGCCGATGGCCGGCAGCGAGTCCGTGGTCGAGGGGCGGTGTCCCAGCCATTCGTCGATGCGATCATAGGTCAGGTCGGGGAACAATTCCAGAGTCTGGCGTTTTAAGAGATCGCGCGGCCCCGTGCTGGGCGGGGCGGTCAGGCCGCCGAATTCGATGATCCCGGCACAGCGCATGCGGCCGTCCATCGGGGTTACGACAAATTTGCTGGCGGCGACGGCGACCGGCGCCTTTAATCTGATCGACGGATTGATGAATTCGATGTGATAGCCGCGTTCCGATTCCAGTGGCACTTTCAGGCCCAGCCGGGTCATCAGCGGGCCGGACCAGGCGCCGGTGGTGACCACCACATCGTCTGCGGCGATCAGGCCCTGGCTGGTCACGACACCCCTGGCGTTGCCGTTGTCAATGGCGATATCGGTCGCCTCGGCCACAATGAAAGTGCCGCCTTCGCGTTCCACATGGGCGGCCAGCGCCTTTACATACTCACCGGGATCGCTGATATGGCCATGGTTCGGGCAGCGCACGCCAAAACCGAACCGATCGGCCAGCGCCGGGTCATAGGCGGCCAGGGCGTCCGCATCCATCTCCTCGAATTCAAAGCCCCGGGCGGCGCGGATATTCCAGCCAAAGGCGTCTCCGTCGAACGCTGCCTTGTCGCGATAGCCATAGAGATAATCGCCGACGGTGATGAAACGTTCCGCGCCGGTGCCCTCGGCCGCCGCCACATGCTGCTCGGCGGTGTCCTGCAACATCAGGGTCAGTCCGTCGGCGATCCGTTCTACATCGGCAACGTTGCCGTGGCGTAGGTATTTGACCAGAAACGGCAACAGTTTCGGCAGATAGGACCAGCGCAGAAACAGCGGCCCATCCTTGCTGAAAAGATAGCCCGGCGCCTTGCGCAGCAATCCCGGCACCGTCACCGGCACCACGGACGAGGCGGCCAGAATACCGGCATTGCCGTAGGAGGTGCCCGTCGCCGGGCCTTCGCGGTCAATCACCGTCACCTTGTGGCCGACCCGCTGCAGCCAGATCGCCGTGGATATCCCGACGATCCCCGCACCGATAATCGCGACTGTTTTTGGCTCTGTGTTCATCAGACCCCCGCCGAATGTTTGACCGTGTATTTTGCCAGCCGGTCCGGATCGACCGCCATGCCAAGGCCCGGACCATCCGGCACCTGAACCTTGCCGCCAACAATCGGGAAAGGCTCGGCCAGCAGGTCTTCCTTCAGATAATAGGTGGCGTGATAGAACTCGCAGCCGAGCGAGATGTTCGGGCTGGTGGCGATCATGTGCACGCCCGCGAGGTGGGCAATGCCGGTCTCGAACATGTCACCGCCATAGGCCGGCAGGCCGACATCGGCGGCCAGACGGGACACCAGATGTCCGCGCATCAATCCGCCGGACTTCATGATCTTGACCGAGACGCCATCACATATCTCCTCGGCAATCGCGCGCTTCAGGTCTTCGGGTCCGAACACGCTTTCATCGGCCAGCAGCGGCGCCCGGGTGGCTTTTTTCAGCCGTGCCATGGCTTCGAAATCATGGGCGATCACCGGTTGCTCGATAAAGGATGGGCCATATGTGTCGATCTCGGTCACGCGATCGAGCGCAGCATGGCTCGCCAGCCCCTGATTGTAATCGATGCGCATGTCGAAATCGCGATAGTCCGCGCGCAGCTTCTTCACCCGCATCACGTCAAAAGCCTGGTCCCTGAACCCGGTCTTGAATTTGACGATGCCAACCTTGTCGGCGCGCAGACGGTCCAGCAGTTCCAGATCCTGATCGAAATCCGGATTGGCGAGAGAGACTGAGAGCGGGATCTCGCTCCGGCATTTCTGACCGATCAGCGCCCAGACCGGCTGACCGGAAATCCGGCCCGCCAGATCGAGCAGGGCGGTTTCCAGCGCCGCCTTGGCCTCGGTACAGTGCACCACCGCCCGGCGCGCGGTATCCATGATCGCCATCAGTTCACCGACCCGCGATCCCACCACATGAGGCCGCAGATACCGATCCAAAGCGGCAAAATTACCCTCCGGCGTGCCGGTAAATACCGCCCAGGGCGAAGCCTCGCCATAGCCTTCGCATCCACCTTCGGCGGTCAGCCTGACGATCACGACCTCGACAGTGCCCGCCACCGTCCCGATGCCATGGTTCCGGCGCGAGGTGACCGGCAAAGCCAGATGCCAGACCGCCATGGCGATGATCTTCTCATCGATCATATCCAGCACATCAACCATCCGGGCTCCCCTTTACGCGCACGGCATTACATGCAGAGAACCATCATGGCTGCAACTGTAATGTTTGGCCGGGGACCTGTTCGATCAAACTGGTCCCATCAATTTCCGGGCTGTCATTCGCCTGACCAGCGTCGTCGGCAGCATCGGACCGGGCCCGCGTCAGCAATGTAACCTTCAAACTTTCCGCCCGCCACTGTGCAGGTCGGCAATGGTGGATCGGGCACCCTCGACAAATGTCGCGACATAGAGATCGACGACGTCGTCCAGATTGTCGGGCATCGGCATCTGTAGAATCGATCAGGTCTTCCTTGGAGTTTGAAATGCTCGTAGATCAGCGCCTGGGCCACCCCCAATGCGGCGGCCAGTTCACGCATCGAACCGGCAAAACCATGGGTAGCAAAATGTTCGGCGGCGACCGCCAGTATTTGTGTCCGGCGCTCGCTGCCTGATATGCGTCGGCGCCCTCGCAAGGGCGCCGGTGGTTTTTTCGAAGAGGATGGGCGCCGGGTCGGTTACGATTCCTTGCTCATTTCGACCGAGATTTGCAATTCGACCTCGTCACTGATCGCCGGCGCAAACTTACCCAGATTGAAGTCGGACCGTTTCAGCATTGTGGTGGCGAAAAATCCGGCGTGGTCCTTTTCCGTTCTGGGGTGGACGCCCAGCTTGTTCAATTTGGTATCCAGAACCACCGATTTTGTCACGCCGTTCATGGTCAGATCGCCGGTGATCAGGGCCGTGGAGTCGCCGGTCACTTCCACATTCGTGCTGGTAAAATTTACCATCGAAGCATCGGTCGCATCGAAAAAATCCGGGCTCATGAAGTGGCCCTTGCGCTTGTCCCAGCCGGTGATCATGTCCATCACTTTCATGGAAACAGTGACCGAGGAATTCGCCGGCGTGTCGACATCAAGCATGACGGCGCCGCCGAAGCCCGAAAACATGCCATAACTGGTCGAATACCCAAGATGGTTATAGCTGAAAATAACCTGGGAATGGCTGGGGTCCAGAACATATTTGTCGGCCGCCAATGCAGATGTGCCAAACCCGGCAACCAGAACGGCAGCGAGGAGGGGTTTCCGGAACATGAAGCTGATCTCCTGATAAATGGAAGGGGGGGTGCCTTGCGGTACCTGAATTCAGCATATCGCTCTGATACAGCGGAGCAATTCACACATAAGTGACCAATTGATCACTTATGTGTTGTCTTAAACAGGCAATCCGGAATCTCAGGAGATCCATTCGCTGACCGGCGCGACAGCCTCGTGCAAAGGCTGGGAAATCACATCCACCAGGGTCGGGCCGTCATGGGCCAGCGCCTGTTTCAGAACGCCTTCCAGCTCACCCGGATCTTCGATCCGCCAGGATTTGACGCCAAATGCACTGGCCACGGCGGCGTGATCGGTCCGGTCGAAGTCCACATTGTAGTAGCGCTGGCCAAAGCCGGACTCCTGGCCCGCCTTGATCCAGCCGAAGGTGGCGTTGGAAAACACCACAGACGTGATCGGCATCTTGTGGCGGACAATGGTTTCATATTCCCCGCAGCAGAACCCGAAGGATCCATCCCCCATCAGCGCCACCGTCTTGACATCCGGCCGACCGGTATGCGCGCCCATGGAAGCGGCCAGCGCATAGCCGAGCGCCCCGTGGGCCCGGTTGGTGATGAAATGCCGTCCGGCCCGGGGCCAGCGATAGTGGGCGGAAACATAGGGACACGGCGTGCCGGGGTCGGCAGCGATGATGGCATCGTCATCCAGAAGGTTTTGTAAGCAGGCGATGACGCGTTCCGGCCGGATCGGCGTTTCATTGGACATCGCCAGCGGATTGAACGCTTCATGCTTGGCGGCCCAAGCTCCCGCCGCACGGGGCTCACCTCCAAAAGATGGCAATTCCTTACGTTCCTTGAGTGCGATGAGTATTGCCGCCAGGGCAAGCCGGGCATCCGCGGCGATGGCCACTTCCGTTTGGTAGTTGGCGCCAATGACGGCGGGGTCGCTGTCGATGTGGATGATCCGGGTGCCTGTCCTTGGCGAGCGCCACCTCTCGGTGGTCACCGATCCGGCGCGACAGCCGATGAACAATACCAGGTCCGCCTCGTCCACCACCGCCCGGGTCGAGGGCGCGGATCCGTTGGACCCGACCACGCCCACGGCCAGCGGATCGGTTTCGGCAATTGACCCTTGGCCGGACACTGTCGTTGCCACCGGCATGTCCAGCAGTCCCGCAAGCTCGGCCAGCACAGCCTCCGCCCCGGCAATCACCGGACCGCCGCCACAGATCGCTACCGCCCGCCGGGCCGAGGAAAGTGCGTCGGCGGCCGCTTCCACCGCGCCTGGATCCGGGCCCGCGGGCTCGGCCGGAAATGCCTGATGGTTTGGATCCGCCCAGATCTCGGCCGGATCGACCGCGCCTTTTTGCGTATCGAACGGCAGGGTCAGATGCGCGGCGCCGGGTCGGCCCGTGGTCATGGCCCGGAAAGCCGCGCGCACCATCGCCGGCAACCGGCTGGCATCGTCCAGTGAGGCATTCCATTTGGTGAGAGGTTGGAACAGCGCCGGCTGATCCAGCTCGGTCAGCGGATAGCGCCCGCGAGAGGTGGTACCCACATCGGTGGTAATCGCCAGCACCGGGATCGAGCTTTCATTGGCCTCGACAATCCCGGGCAGAATATAAGTCGCTCCGCCGCCCGACGGTCCCTCGCAAATGCCGGGCTTGCCGGTCGCCCGTGCATAGCCGTCGGCCATATAGGCCGCGTGGCGCTCGTCCCGGGTCAAAATATGGCTTATGCCATGGTCGAGCCGCGCCAGCGCGTCATAGAACGGCAGGGTGGTGTCGCCGCACAGGCCGAACATGTGGGTGACCCCATGGGCTTCCAGCATATGCACCAGCGCTTCGGCGCCCGTCATCTCGTTTGCGCCGTGCACTGTCATTCCCGCCTGCTCCCCAAACCAACTGAACCAGGCGTCTTTTCGATTGACGCCCGCGTTCGAGGCGGCAGTGTGTCCGCAGCGATCAAGGGAAGGCAAGATGAAAGCGACGGGTGGCAAGGCGGTCCATGGGGCAGCGGTCGGCATTTTGATGCTGGAGGCACGCTTTCCCCGCATTCCGGGCGATATGGGCAATGCCCTGACCTGGCCGTTTCCGGTGCATTACAAGGTGGTGCGCGGCGCTTCGCCCGACCGGGTGGTGCGCCAGGGCGCGCCGGGCCTTCTGGACACCTTTGTCGAGGCGGCCCGGGAACTGGTCGCCGACGGGGTTGACGGCATCACCACCAATTGCGGCTTCCTGTCCCTGTTCCAGGCAGAACTGGCGGCGGCGGTGCCCGTGCCGGTGGCGACCTCGTCCCTGATGCAGGTCGAACTGGCCAACCGCCTGCTCGCACCTGGCAGGAGGGCCGGCATTCTGACGATTTCCGGCTCCAGCCTGACCGACGCGCATCTGACCTGCGCCCACGTGCCCGAAGGCACCCCGATCGGCACCACCGAAGGCGGTGAGGAATTCAGCCGGGCGATCCTGGGTGATGAACTGGAACTGGACGTAACGGCCGCTCGCCGCGACAATGTTCAGGCGGCCCTGGTCCTGCAGACAGCTCATCCGGATCTGGGAGCGCTGGTGCTGGAATGCACAAACATGGAACCCTACCGCGTCGATATCGCCGCCGCGACGGGGCTACCGGTGTTCTCGATCCAGACTTTCGTCACCTGGTTTCAGGCCGGGCTGGTGCCGCGACGGTATTTGGGCTCGGCTCCAGGGGATGGCCCGCACTAATCCCCATGGCTGGCTCTCCAGTCGGACAGGCCGCGCGAGTTCTGTTGAACCGCTTATCACGTCAGACATCCTGACTGCGTCACTTTTACCCGGATCATTGCATGATCAGCGGTTCATATTCGTTGACTCATATGTGTTGCCGGGTAAGGCTGGAAAAAGATTGTGTCGGACTTCAAAATGAATTTGGCGTTCATGAACGTGCTGAAATTCGGGGGAGAATTTAATGTTCAGTAATCCCTTTGCCGAGCTTTCGGCAACAATATCGCCGGGTGTCATGCAGGCCTATGTGGTCGTCATGATCCTGTTTGTGGTCGGCGGCACGCTTCTGGATATCATGCACAAGAAAAGTGCGACCTATTTCTTCAATGCCGTGCGCAAGGCGAAGGAAAATGGCACTAGGGATGTCGGCGGCGGCGAAATGGCCTTGATCGCCATGCAGACCACTGTTGTGGACGTTCTGACATCGGCGGAATTTTGCAATCAGAACCGGCGGATTGCTCATCTTTTGGGAATGTACGGCTTTGTTGCCTATGTCCTCGCCACAATCGTGATGGTGTTCGGCTATGCGTCGCCGGGTGCACAGACACCGGCGATCTGGCCGCTGCTGTGGTATCTGGGCTGCCTGGCGATCTGTGTCGGCGGATACTGGTTCTGGTTCTTCATCCGGGTTGATGTGGCGGCCGAGGGGAATTCGCCGTTCCGGATTGTGCGGGCGGACCTGTTCATCCTGTCCCTGCTGGGCAGCGCGACCTTCGGTCTGCTGTGGGCCATCGTTCAGGTGCCGGGCGGTTCGCTGGCGACCATTTTTCTCGGCCTTTATCTGATTGCGACGACGGTGCTGTTCGGGTCGGTGCCGTGGTCGAAGTTCTCGCACATGTTCTTCAAACCCGCCGCGGCGTTCGAAAAACGGTTATCCAAGGCCAATGGATCGGCCGAGAATTTGCCGACGCAGACCCGTGACGATCCCGAACAACAGAAAAGACACTCCATGGAACTGTTGCAAAACGCGCCCATGAATATGGGGCCTGGCATCAAGCGCGAAGCGCCCCGCCACTATTAAGAAGCAACCCGCACGTTCTGCTGGAATAGATCAAGGAACCGGACTCATGCCTACCTTCGTCAATATGACGAGGTGCGACGGATGCGGACATTGCGTCGACATCTGCCCCTCGGACATCATGCACATCGATAAGACCTACCGCCGTGCCTATAACATCGAGCCCAACATGTGCTGGGAGTGCTACTCCTGCGTCAAGGCATGCCCGCAGCATGCGATCGATGTGCGCGGATATGCCGACTTTGCCCCGCTGGGCCACAGCGTTCGCGTCGACCGCGACGAAGAGAAAGGCACGATCGCCTGGAAGATCAAGTTCCGCAACGGGACGGAAAAGAATTTCCTGTCGCCCATTACCACCAAGCCATGGGGCCAGGCGATCCCCAAGCTCGCGGATGTTCCCGGACCCAGCGAGGAAATGCGCGACAGCCAGTTGTTGTACAGCGAGCCGGAATATATCCGCATGGATGAAGGAGATTTGTATACGCTTCAGTCAGCCGGTCTCAAGATGAAAAAAGGCGTGTACTACTGATGGCTCGCAAAACGATCGTTGAAGACGGTATCGATGTTCTGGTCGTCGGTGCGGGCCTTGGCGGCACCGGCGCCGCCTGGGAGGCCAGATTCTGGGGCCAGGATAAGAAGATTGTCATTGCCGAGAAGGCCAATATCGATCGCTCCGGCGCGGTCGCCCAGGGTCTGTACGCCATCAACTGCTATATGGGCACCCGCTGGGGCGAAAATAAGCCGGAGGATCATGTCCGCTACGCGCGCATCGATCTGATGGGGCTGGTGCGCGAAGACCTGCTGTTCGATATGGCGCGTCACGTCGACTCCACGGTGCATCAGTTCGAAGAGTGGGGCCTGCCCATCATGAAGAACCCGGAAAACGGGCAATATCTGCGTGAAGGGCGGTGGCAGATCATGATTCATGGCGAGTCCTACAAGCCCATAGTGGCCGAGGCTGCCAAGAAATCGGCGGACCAGGTTTTCAACCGCATCTGCGTTACCCACATGCTGATGGACGACAGCAAGGGGAACCGGATCGCCGGCGCGGTCGGTTTCAACGTCCGCACGGGCAACTACCATGTCTTCAAGTCCAAGACCGTGATTTGCGGCGCGGGTGGCGCCTCCAACATCTTCAAACCGCGTTCGGTGGGCGAAGGTTCCGGCCGCACCTGGTATGCACCCTGGTCGTCCGCGTCCGCCTACGGGCTGATGATCGACGCCGGCGCAAAGATGACACAGATGGAAAACCGTATCGTGCTGGCGCGGTTCAAGGACGGTTATGGCCCGGTCGGCGCCTACTTCCTGCACCTGAAGACTTATACGCAAAACGGTGTGGGCGAAGAGTACGAATCCAAATGGTTCCCCGAACTGCAGAAAATGGTCGGCAAGGAATATCTCGATCCGGAAGTTTCGCACCTGACCCATCGGCCGATCCCGACCTGTTTGCGGAACCATGCATTTATCAGCGAAGTCAATGCCGGCCGCGGCCCCATTCACATGGTGACCATGCAAGCTTTCCAGGATCCTCATCTGGAAGAGGTTGGTTGGGAAAACTTCCTCGGCATGACCGTGGGCCAGGCGGTTCTATGGGCCGCCACCGATGTGGAGCCCAAGAACGAGAATCCTGAACTGACCACATCCGAGCCTTACGTCATGGGCTCACACGCGACCTGCTCGGGCGCCTGGTGCTCGGGTCCCGAGGATGTTTCCCCGCCCGAGTACTTCTGGGGCTATAACCGCATGACGACGGTCGAAGGCCTGTTCGGCGCCGGTGACGCGGTCGGCGGTACGCCGCACGCCTTCTCATCCGGCTCGTTCACCGAAGGCCGTCTCGCCGCGAAGGCCGCCTGCAAATACATCGACGACGGAAAGGCCGAAGGCATCATCGTCTCCAGCGAGCAGATCGAACGCCGCAAGGAAGAGATTTACAAGCCCATGGAGCATTACAGGACCTACCGCAATGCGATCGTGGCCGGCGATGTCAACCCGCACTATATCAATCCTCAGCAGGGCCTGGACCGTCTGCAAAAGCTGATGGACGAGTATTGCGGCGGCGTGACCGTCAGCTACATGACCAACGAAAAACTCCTGAATATCGGTCTCAAGAAGCTCAAGATCATGGAAGAAGACCTTGAGAGCCTGGCTGCCGAGGATATTCACGAGTTGCTGCGTGCGTGGGAGTTGAAGCACCGTCATCGCGCCGCGGAATGTGTCATGCAGCACACCCTGTTCCGCAAGGAGACCCGCTGGCCGGGTTACTACTACCGGGGCGACGCGATGAAGCTGGACGACGAGAACTGGCACGTGCTGACTGTTTCGCGTCGCGATCCGGAAGCCGGCGAATACACCATGGAGAAGGCGCCTTGTTATCACCTGGTTGAGCCTGATGATTAACAATGTCTCCGGACAGGCGATTTGCGTTGAACTACTTTTGGCGAGGTTGAGGCCGGCATGTCGAGTGTTGTGAACCTTGTAGAGATGGCCTCGTCCGGTCGCGGAGAACCGCGCGTGAACATCATCGAAAAAACCGATGAGGAGATTCTGGCCATGGCCGATCCCCTGTGGCGCGATCTCATCAAGAATTCCAACGAAGGCAAGTACGGTGAATTCGCAAGGAACTTTTCCAGTTCGCTGGCGCAAGCCATGAATCAGGTTGTGGCGGGCCACCAGTTCGCGAACAGCAAACTCGCGCGAAACCTGTCCGAGGAGATTGACTCGCTCGGCATAATTCGCCGAGGGGAACATGTGACGGTTCTTTACCGGCAGCGGAGTATCAAAAAGGAAGGCGAATGGCTTGGCAGGCTTGTCCTCGGCTATGAAAATGGCGAGGTCAGGATTTTTGGCGCATCCATCTTCTGAGCAATTCGTCTGGATTCGACATGAGTGAAACCATCCAGGACGGCAAGTTTGTCGAACTGACCTACAAGGTGACCGACAAGAGGTCGGGGCACGTCCTCACCACGGTCGAATTCCCCTTGGGCTATATTCACGGACACAATGAAATTCTGGCTCCTTCCGTCCATAAGGAACTGGAGGGCAAGCCCGCCGGCGACGTCATCGAAGTGCCGATTGATGGTAATCATATCTTCGGTCCCAGGGATGAGTCGCTGGTTTTTACCGATCGCCTCGGGAACGTTCCCGAGGCGTATCGGCAAATCGGCACCTCCATCCTCATGGAGAACGACAAGGGCCAGAACCGCAGCTTTGTCGTGACGAGGATGGACGACGAGACACTGACAGTCGATGGTAATAATCCGCTATGCGGCAGAGAGGTCATCTTCACGCTCGCGATACTGACCGTGCGCGACGCAACCGATGAAGAGGCAAGAGCGGGCGGGGCGATCATCGCGGGGCCGGATATCGACCCGTCACTCTTGACATCTGCTTGAGCGGCGGCGGTATTGAATGGCATCGAACAAAATTCGACTTTAATTACAAGCAATCCTTGCTTCACGGCAAACAAAGGGGGTGACCCATGAGCGAGCAGAAACCAACCACCAAAGTTCCTGACGGCCATGCGCGGTTTTTGACGACCCGTCAGATGGCGCCAAACGATAAGGGGTTTGTCGGTTACGAAACCATCTGGGAGCCATTCCAGAAGGAAGCCGAATACGAGACGCCGAAAAAGCCTTAGGCATCGTGCCTCGGCATGGATGTGCCGGATCGCGCGGCCTGGATACGAACCCGCAAGGGGAAATGCCTCGGCGCCGTGTCCTGGCTTCGGAGTACGTGACGCGGCACACATTGGTCAGGGTGGAAACGCGGCAGCCGGATATTACGACCGGACCGGGGCGACCTAAACAGAAAAGACTCCAGGGGCGCTGTCATGTCGAAACTGGTCAGGCCGCATGGCGGCGGCGAACTGAAACCGCTCCTGCTGCCCCAGGGCGAGTGTGCGGGGGCGCGTGACCGGGCCGCTGGCCTGAAGCAGGTGCCCCTGTCGAGCCGTGAGGTTTCCGACTTGTTCATGCTGGCAATGGGCGCCTATACGCCGCTGGACGGTTTCATGGGCGAATCGGACTGGCGCAGGTCTTGCGTCGACATGAAACTGGCAAACGGGCTGTTCTGGCCGATCCCCATCACGCTCTCCTGCGCTCGGGACCTCGCCGACAGCATCGCTGTGGGTGAAGTCGTGGCGCTGGCGGACGGCAAATCCGGCGATCTTCTCGGAATACTAACCCTGTCCGAGAAATACGAAATCGACCGGGATCTGGAATGCGACAGTGTTTATCGCACCATTGATCCGGCCCACCCCGGCGTGCAAAAGGTCATGGAACAGGGTGCGGTCAATCTGGCCGGTCAGGTCACGGCGTTTTCCGAGGGCCATTATCCGGACACCTATCAGGGGCTGTACCGGCGTCCGGCAGAAACCCGCGCGTTGTTCGAGGAAAGGAGCTGGTCAAAGGTCGCCGCTTTCCAGACCCGAAACCCGATGCACCGCAGCCACGAGCATTTGGCCAAGATCGCCATCGAGATCGGCGACGGGGTTCTGATTCATCAAGTATTGGGCGCGCTGAAGCCGGGCGACATTCCCGCCGACATACGGGTCGAGGCGATCGACACGCTGATGGAGCACTATTTCGTACCGGGCACGGTGGTCCAGGCCGGCTATCCGATCGAGATGCGCTATGCGGGCCCGCGCGAAGCCCTGCTGCATGCCCTCTTCCGGCAAAACTTCGGCTGTTCCCACCTGGTGGTCGGGCGCGACCATGCCGGCGTCGGCGACTATTACGGACCGTTCGATGCCCACCATATCTTCGACGAGATCCCGGCGGGCAGTCTGGAGACCCAACCGCTGAAAATCGACATCACCTTCTATTGCTACAAATGCGACGGAATGGCGACTGGCAAGACCTGTCCGCATCCCCAGGAAGACCGGCTCAATGTTTCCGGTACGCGACTGCGGGAAATGTTCACGAATCATGAAGAGGTTCCGCACAAGTTCAGCCGGCCCGAGGTCATCGAAGTGCTGCAGGCTTATTACGACAGCCTGGCGTAACTTCGGCACGCCCGGGTCCTTCATGAATCCACGCATGGATGATCCAGCGCGAAAACGCCTGCCGTTGACCTACCAATGGGCGCCGGCATTGACCTGGACATCTTCCATGGTCAGGCCGGCGGCATTCTCTCCGCACGGGAACGCGACAAGGGCGCCAATCTCCGCCGGTTGGACCAGCCGGTTCAGAGGGTTGGCGGCGCTGAGGCGCGCGATCGCATCGGTGATTTCCTCGCCGGCCTTTTCGGCCATTTCCGCGGCACTGGCGCGCAGCATATCGGTCTCGACCCAGGTCGGGCTGACCGCGGCGCGGGTCACGCCATGGGACACACCTTCCATGGCCACCGCGCGGATCAGACCCAGCAGGCCGGACTTCGACGCGCAATAAGCGGCATGGCCGTGCGTGCCGCGGTCGAGGCAATTATTGACGATCCGGCCCCAGCTCCGATCGATCATGCCAGGCGGGCAGGTCCGGATCATCCGGAACGGGCCGGTCAAATTGGTGTCGATGACGGCGTTCCAGTCATCCTCGCTGTGGTCGCACAATAAGCGTCCGGTGTGGGTGCTCTGACGCGTGATGGAGTGCGCTGATAGTATCCACCATTGATAGTGGAAATCTTGAGGGCGGATATGGCTTTGACGAAGGCTTTCACCGACGCGATCTCGCACACATCCAGCGGGCCGATGAAGACGTCCGGCCCCAGGACTTCAAGCCCCGGGACTTCAAGCGTTGTCGCCACCATGTCGGCCTGGCCGCCCCGGCGCGCGCCGATGGCGACACTTGCGCCCTGTTCGGCCAGGTCCTGCGCCGACGCCAGTCCGATCCCGACCCTGTCGCCGGTGACCAGAGCAACCCGTCCGGCGAGTGCGTTGGCCATCTAAAACAGTTCCGGCGCAGCGGGGGAATGTCCCGTCCGATGTTGAAATTCGCGCCGGGCGACGTTGCGGGTTGCATGGTTACGCGGCCTGAGCCATCGGGTCAACAGGCGCACCGGCCTGTGGGTCGCGGTGCTTTTCGAGTGCGGCCTTCAGGCTATCACCAACTTTCGGCTATAGCTCCGTGCTCAGCGACAGAAGTCGAGGCCGGCCAT
This sequence comes from Alphaproteobacteria bacterium, assembly GCA_965204825.1. Classification (GTDB taxonomy): domain Bacteria; phylum Pseudomonadota; class Alphaproteobacteria; order Futianiales; family Futianiaceae. The sequence continues at coordinate 138,770 of OZ242016.1, forward strand.
CATCACGGATGATGGCGGGCAGAAGCCTTCCTCTACGATAGCGCCATCTTCACGACCAAAAAACGGCTTCTGGCCAACCAAATCCAAATCACGGACACGCCAAGAAACGCCTACCAGGCAATCCTTGAGGCAATCGGGAACGATCCCGAGAGTTCGAGAGTGCTTCTCGACATCACCACACTCGTGCATAGTTTCTCGCATCGAATGGTACGCCAGACTTCCTACGATGCCGGCATCGATCGTGAATCCATTTCGGAGTTGCTGTTTCCGACCGCGCTGACCTGTGTGACGTATGCAGTGCCACGAGGCGATTTCGTGCTTGGCGGCCTGCAGGCGATATTTGAACATGACCTGCACACGGTCTTGGAACGAGTGGTTCTAGACGAGTCGCGATGCGCATTGGACCCTGGATGCTGGGAGTTGAGAAATGGCGCTGCTTGCGCAGTATGCCTGCATCTCGGGGAGCCGTCTTGTCGATTATTCAACACGCGTCTTGATCGGAAGTTTCTCTTCCACACCAATGGCTACTTTAATCTAAGTTATGGATAAGCGACGTTCTTTATGGAGATTTTGGTTTTGCCCAACGTATAGGCGACCAAGCATGACATGAATTAGTCTCAATATGATTTGTCCGCCGCATTGTCTCAACCAGTCAGAAGCGGGGAATTTGGGGAAGCCAGGTCACAAATTTCTCTTATCTTACTGATATTAAAGTAAAATATGGGATGAAATGGCGGTCCCTAGGGGAATCGAACCCCTCTTTCCAGGTTGAAAACCTGGCGTCCTGACCGATAGACGAAGGGACCGGCGCAGGCCGGGTTTCTAGACAAAAGCCCGCCCGCGCGCAAGCGGGAAGTTGCACCTTTTCACAATGCCGGGGCGGCATCCTCGATCTGCATTTCCAGGGCCTCGCCGCCGGTCCAGGTGTCCGGCTTGAGGGTGCCGGCCACGTGCAGCAGCCTGTTGCCCGCGTCGAGCAATGCATCCCCCAGGGGGGTATCCATGGCACGGAAGGCGATCGCTTTCATCCTGGCGCCGGAAGCATCGGCCAGTGTGATCTTGACGTGGTTTTCACCAACAATGCGGGAATAGGCAATGCGCACCGAGGTCAGGGCAAAGCACGGTCCCGGATTGCCAGGGCCATGGGGACCGGCCCGTTCGATCATGTCCCACAACTCTTTCGTGGCCGCCCCCAGCGACAGGGCGCCGTCGAGTTTCAAGGCGCGACTCTCGACTGCCCGGGCAACCGCCGGCGCAAGGTCGGCGCGCATTGCGGCGAAGGCGGCATCCGCCGCGCCGACGGCCAGGGTCAGGCCGGCGGCCATCTTGTGGCCGCCGCCATTGATCAACAGGCCGGACAGGTTGGCGCGCGCCACGGCGCCGCCCAGATCGACGCCGGTGATCGATCGGCCCGACCCCCTTGCAATGCCGTCCGCGCCAATCGCGACGACAAATGCGGGGCGGCCGTATTTTTCTTTCAGCCGGCTGGCGACGATGCCGATCACCCCGACATGCCAGCCCTCGCCGACGGCAAATATCACGGCTTCGGATGCCTGGCCCGTTGCTTCAACCTGATCGATGGCGGCTTGCAGAACCTCTGCCTCGATCACCCGTCGCTCACCATTCAGGACATCAAGTTCCCGGGACAGGGCGCGCGCCTCGATTGGATCATCCGTTGCGAGCAATCGTGCCCCCGCCCCGGCCCGGCCCACCCGGCCACCGGCATTGATGCGCGGCCCGAGCAGAAAGCCGGCATGATAGACGCCGGGCTTTTCCTTCATCCCGGCAATATCGGCAAGCGCCGTCAGGCCGACATTGCCGCGCCGCGCCATGATCTCCAGGCCGCGCTTGACCAGCACCCGATTGACCCCGGTCATCGGCACCACGTCGCACACGGTGCCAAGCGCGACCAGATCCAGCAGCGGGCGCAAGTCCGGCTCTTCGGCGCCCCTGAATGCGAACCATCCCGCCCCGCGCAGCACCCGATTCAAGGCCACCAGAAACAGAAACGTCACCCCCACCGCCGCCAGTTCCCCGCAGCCAGAGGAACAGTCGCCCCGGTTCGGGTTGACCAGGGCAGCCGCCACGGGCAATTCACCCTCGGCGAGGTGATGGTCCAGCACGATGATGTCGAGATTGTTGGCGGCGGCATCCGCCAGCGCCTCAAACGCGGTGGCGCCGCAATCGACCGTGATCACCAGGTCCGCCCCCTCGGCTCGCAACCGGCGCAAGGCGGGGGCGTTGGGGCCGTAGCCCTCCTGCAAACGGTCCGGAATATAGACGCTCAACGGCACGCCGACGGCGGAAAACCAGCGGCTGAGCAGCGCCGAGGATGTCGCGCCGTCCACGTCATAGTCGCCGAAGACAGCGATCTGTTCGCCGCCGTTCAGCGCGGCAACCGTGCGGGCAACCGCCTGCTTCATGTCGATCAGATTCAGCGGGTCCGGCAAATCGGTCCTGAGAGATGGATCGAGATAACCCGCGGCATTGTCGGGCCCCACGCCGCGACCGGCGAGAATACGCCCGATAATCTCCGGCACACCCAGGCGCTGGGAAATCGTCAGGGCGGCGCGTTCGTCCGCGCACCGCAAGGTCCAGGCCCGCCCGCCAAAGGACCGGTCGATGTCGAGGAAGGAGTCGCGAATCAGGAGAGAACCATCTGCCATGAAGCCAGTATATGCGCTCGCACCATTGTTTGCGCAGATGATGCGGCGCTCGAAACCGTGAAAAAGGTGCATGATTCCGGATCGCCGCGCTGCGGCAACCGAGGCGTGACGGGGCCTACCGCACCAGCCGCTTGTTTGTAACCCAACGGACCGTGCCGGTGGTCGAGCGCATGACGATGGTCTGGGTGGTGATCACGCCGCCCTGCATTTTCACCCCGTGCAGCATGTTGCCATCCGTCACGCCCGTGGCGGCGAACATCACGTCTCCCGAGGCCATTTCCTTCAGGTCGTATTTGCGGTCCAGATCCTCGATCCCGATGCGGCGGGCACGGCCGATTTCCTCGTCATTCCGGAACACCAGGCGGCCCTGCATCTGGCCGCCGATACAGCGGAGCGCCGAGGCGGCCAGCACGCCCTCGGGCGCGCCGCCCTGGCCGATATAAATATCGATGCCGGTCGCCGGATCGGTGGTGTGGATCACCCCGGCCACATCGCCGTCGGTGATCAGCAGGATCGAGGCGCCGGTCGAGCGGATGCCTGCGATGATCCCGGCATGGCGCGGGCGGTCGAGGACACAGGCGCGGATTGCCGCGGGCTCGACCCCCCTGGCCCTGGCCAGGGCGCGAATATTATCCGCGGGGTCGGCGTCGAGATCCACGACCCCGTCGGGCAGTCCCGGACCGACGGCGATCTTGTCCATATAGGTGTCGGGCGCGTGCAGCAGCGTGCCGCCCTCGGCCATGGCGATCGTGGTCAGCGCGTTCGGCATCGCCTTGGCGGTCAGGGTGGTGCCTTCCAGCGGGTCGAGCGCGATATCGATCCTGGCGCCGCCGGTGCCGACCTTTTCGCCGATGAAGAGCATGGGCGCCTCGTCCCGCTCGCCCTCGCCGATCACCACGGTGCCGTCAATGGCCAGCGCGTTCAGCTCGGTCCGCATGGCTTCGACGGCGGCCTGGTCCGCCTCCTTCTCATCGCCGCGACCGATCAGATCGTAACAGGCGATCGCGGCGGCCTCGGTCACCCGAACCAGTTCCATGGTGAGCATCCGATCCAGACCGGTCGATTTGGCGCTCATGTCAGGCAATCCTCGCTGAAAGCGTTGTTCTTCGTCCGCTGTCAGGGGCGAACAATGCGTATCCTGTGGGGCGGCTCGGTCACCGCGTCAAGAGCTTCGATCTGCGTCAATGCGGCATCGAGATCCCGCTCCACACAATCATGGGTGATCAGCACAACCGGCACGGCTTCGCCCGGATTCTGGCCGCGTTGCAACATGGTCTCGATCGAGATCCCATGATTGGCCAGCGCCGCGGCAACTCCGGCGATCACACCGGGCCGGTCAATGGCAATCAGGCGCAAATAATTCGGCCCCCGGCGTTCGCCCAGAGGCTCGATCGGCATTTGTTGCAGATCGGCGGCCGGAATGCCGAATGCCGGCAGGCGCAGCCCCCGGGCGATGTCGAGAATATCGGCGACAATCGCGGATGCGGTCGGCCCCGCGCCCGCGCCGCGCCCTTCCAGCATGATGGGACCGACAAAGTCGCCCTCGATCACCACGGCATTGAAGACATCATCCACATCGGAAATCGGTGTGCCGAGCGGCACCATGCAAGGGTGGACACGCTGCTGAATCGCATCACCGCCGCGCCGGGCAAGGCCCAGAAGCTTGATCCGGTAACCGAGTTCACCCGCGAAATCGATGTCCTCGGCGGTGATCGCCTCGATCCCCTCCACCGGCAGCGCGGCAAAGTCCACCCGGGTGCCGAAGGCCGCGGCAACCAGGATCGCCAGTTTGTGAGCCGCATCGATCCCGCCCACATCGAAGCCGGGATCAGCTTCGGCATAACCGAGCGCCTGGGCCTCGGCCAGCACATCGGCAAACCCCTGTCCGGTCTCTTCCATCCTGGTCAGGATGTAATTGCAGGTGCCGTTCAGAATACCGTAGACTCGGTCGATCCGGTTGGCCGCAAGCCCTTCGCGAAGGGCCTTGACAATCGGGATCCCGCCGGCGACCGCTGCCTCGTAATTGAGCCCGGCTCCCTTCTCCTCGGACAGGCGGGCAAGTTCGGTGCCATGATGGGCGATCATTGCCTTGTTGGCCGTGATCACGTGCTTGCCGCCGGCGAGCGCGGTGCGGGACAAATCGAGCGCAATCCCGTCCTCGCCACCGATCACTTCAACCACCACATCAACATTGTCGGCGGACGCAAGGGCGCGCGCATCGTCGTGCCAGTCGATCCCGGCCAGATCGATCCCGCGGTCCCTGATCCGATCCCTGGCGGATACGGCGGTTACGACCAATTGCCGGCCGCAGCGACGTCGCAACAGATCACCATGTCGGGCGATGACCTTGACCACGCCGGCACCCACCGTACCAAGCCCGGCAATGCCGATGCGCAAGGGTTTTCTCAAGAGATTTTCCTTTTTTGGTCAAGGCCTTCTTCGGCAGTTTGAAACAGGTTTCTCACGCCGCGTGCCACTTGGCGAATACGCTGAAAATCGGGCGCGCTCATGGAACGAATCCTGTCGTGGAGCCTGCGGACTGGCTGTGCGGGCGCCTTATACCCCAGTCGATGAATTACGCCACCCTCAAAGCCCTGTTGCGCGCCCTATCGATCGCCATGGAGCTCGGATTCGGCATTCTGTTCACGTCGCATGCGCGCCGTGGTGCGGCGCAGCGTTTCGCGTTCCTCGATCAAGCCTTCAATCTCGGCATTCCGCATGTCATCGGTATCGCTGACTACCGGCCGCGGCGGGATCTCAACCAGCGAGGGCGCTTGTGCCGCATTTGAGCAGGCGCAAAGCCCCGGCATTGCCAAAAGGATAACTCTTTTCCTAAACCGCATGATCTATCTGCCTGCCAACGCTTCAAGGATTCGCTGTAATCCGATTATACTGAAGACCGGAAATCAAACACGAAGGGAATTGCGCCGTGAGCACTCAGGACCAGGACAGCGGCACGCCGATGCCGGATCCAGCGGAATTTGCCAGCAATATGCTGGAAGTCACGCAAAAATCTCAAGAATTGCTGTCCGGCTTCCTGACACGCAATGCGGAATTTGGCGAGCAACCGGTGCATGATCCGCTGGATATCTCGAAAACCTGGACCGATTTCTGGCGGTCCGTTTCCGCGCACCCCGTCGAAATGGTTCAGGCACAGATGAATCTGTGGGTGCAATATGCCGAAATCTGGCAGGATGCCGCCCGCAAACTGGCCGGCGAAGACGTCGAAGCCAGAATTGTGCCCGAACCCGGCGACCGGCGGTTCAAGGACGAAGGCTGGCGGGAGGGCGTGTTCGATCTGATTAAACAGACCTACCTGACCACTGCCAATTGGGTTCAGGAAACAGTTCACGAGGTTGATCACGATCTGGACAAGCATTCCCGTGAAAAGCTGGAGTTCTTCACCAGGCAATTCGTCGATGCCCTGTCGCCATCGAACTTTGCCGTTACCAACCCACAAGTCCTGCGCACCACCGTCGAAACCAATGGCGAGAACCTAGTGAAAGGCCTCGACAACATGTTGAAGGACCTGGAACGCGGCAAGGGCAAGCTGGTCATCAGCCACACCGACATGGATGCCTTCGAGGTGGGCGTGAACGTCGCCACGGCCCCGGGAAAGGTGATTTTTCAGAACGACCTGATCCAGTTGTTGCAGTTCGAGCCAACCACCAAGACGGTCTACAAGAAGCCATTGCTGATCATTCCGCCCTGGATCAACAAATTCTACATACTGGACCTGCAACCCGACAACAGCTTCATCCGCTGGACCGTCGGCAAGGGCTATACGGTTTTCGTGATCTCATGGATCAACCCGGATGAACGCCACGCCCAAAAGGGCATGGAAGCCTATATGCGAGAGGGCATTCTGGACGCACTGGACGGCGTTGAACAGGCATCGGGCGAGAGCCATGTTTCCGCCATCGGATATTGCGTCGGCGGCACGCTGTTGACCGCGACCCTGGCCCACATGGCCAACAAGGGTGACAAGCGCATTACCAATGCCACCTTCTTTGCCTCGCAGTCGGATTTCTCCGACGCGGGCGAGTTGTCGGTTTTCATTGACGATCAGCAGATTGAAAACATGAAAAAGTCGATGGAGGCGCATGGCGGCTATCTGGAAGGCAAGGAGATGGGCTCCACGTTCAACATGCTGCGTGCCAACGATCTGATCTGGTCTTTCGCCGTGAACAACTATCTGCTGGGCAAGGACCCTTTCCCGTTCGACCTGCTCTACTGGAACGGGGACACCACCAATATGCCGGTGCGGATGCACATGGACTATTTGCGGGAGTGCTATCAACTCAACAATCTTGCCAAGGGCAAAATGGTGTTGGGCGGTGAAGCGCTGGCTATGGGTAAGATCAAGATCCCCGTCTACATGCAAAGCTCGCAAACCGATCACATCGCACCCTACCCGTCGATCTATCGCGGCGCAAAACTGTATGGCGGGCCAGTCCGTTTCATGATGGCTGGATCCGGACACATTGCCGGCGTGATCAATCATCCCGATGCCAGGAAATACCAGCACTGGCTCAATAGCGAGGCCGATGGAAATCTGCCCGAGACGGTCGAGGAATGGCAACAAGGCGCAACTGAACATGCCGGATCCTGGTGGCCGGACTGGCACCAATGGCTGTCGAAAAAATCGGGCAGGAAGGTGCCCGCCCGCAAGCCGGGCGACGGCGAACTGAAACCGATCGAGGACGCGCCGGGTTCCTATGTAAAAATGAAGTCCGGTTGAAACGCCGCATGTCCACCGCGCCACGCGCCGCCCGCGATGCCGACGGCAATCTCACCGGATACCTCGAGAACGGTGAACTTATGGGGTTCGGCACCTGCCACAGCATCTGATCCCCGCCCGCACCGGCCGACCTTGCCGCGCGATTGCATGGCCTGTGAAAGGCGGCTGCACGGGGCCTGCAAGACCTTGATGAGCGCGGCGCAACTGCGGTTATTCCACCCAAATCGAACCGGAAAGTGCAACGAGACGACGATACTCACATGTACAAGTGGCGTCACCTGATTGAAAACTACTTTGCAAAGATCAAGGAATTCAGGGGGATAGCAACGCGATACGACAAGACTGATACCAGCTGCGCAGCCAACTGGCACCTCTGCGCAATGCTCAACGCTGCCCGGTGATTGTCAACAGACCCTGATACGATTTGCAAACTGAGCCATTCAGAATGTTCTCGACATCCGGGATCGGTCGACAAGATTGTGGCGATTACCCGTTGAGCGAAGACGACGGATTTCCAATCATGTTCAGGAACTCCCGCCGCGTGCTGGCACTGGTCCGGAAGCCGCCCAGTATTTGGCTGGTTACCAGCGTGACGCCCGGCTTGTGAACGCCGCGCGTCGTCATGCACTGATGCGCCGCCTCGATCACCACGGCGACCCCCTTTGGTTTTAGAACCTCGGTGATCGAATTGGCGATCTGGGCCGTCATTTTTTCCTGAACCTGCAACCGCTTGGCATAGGCCTCGACGACCCGAGCCAGCTTGGAAATGCCAACCACCCGTCCATCGGGAAGATATCCCACATGGGCCCGGCCGATAATCGGCGCCAAGTGATGCTCGCAATGGCTTTCGAAGCGGATATCGCGCAACAGCACCATCTCGTCATAACCTTCGACTTCCTCAAAGGTGTGTTGGAGGTAATCAACCGGATCCATCGCGTACCCGGCGAACCATTCCTTGTAGGCGCGGGCAACCCGTCTCGGTGTGTCCGTCAGCCCTTCGCGCACCGGATCATCACCGGCCCATTTCAGAAGCGTGCGAACGGCATCTTCCGCCTGTTCCTGGGTCACGTCGCCTGATGCCATGATGGTCGCGCCTCCTCAGCGAGTATTCGGGTATCGCCCGGAATATGGGGCAATCGCGGGTAAATTCGAATCGTTTGTGAAAATTAATTCAGGCTGCGGGTCTGGTGTGGGCAGTCGAGCGAGAAAGCCGGAACCGAAATTTCAAACCGCTGCCCGTCGGCGCCCTCCATCTCATAGTGACCGACCATGATGCCCGATGGTGTGGAAAGCGGAGTGCCCGAGATGTATTCGAATTGTTCGCCGGGCTCCAGAACCGGCTGTTGGCCAACCACGCCGACACCCGATACTTCCTGAACCTGGCCGCGTCCGTCGGTAATGTGCCAATACCGATTGCGCAACTGGACGCGGCGACCGCCGCGGTTCTCAATCTGGACCCGGTAGGCCCAGACGAAATAATTCTCTGTCGGCGAAGACTGGTCTTCCAGGAAGGTCGGCTCGACCCGGACTTCGATCCCCAATGTTGTCGCCTCGAATGTGGTCATGGCCGCCGCAAGCTCTGAATCAGACCACCTTTTTACGCCAAGCAGGCGGTTGACGTAAAGTCAGGCCGCGCGTTTGTGCTGCCGCGGTGTCTAAACTATATCCGGCGGTGTCAGGGCTTGGCCGGCCTGATCGCGCTCAAACCGGGGCAGAACGTCCAGGCCAAGCCAAAGACCGGTTTCCAGTCCTTTAGCATATCCCATCGGCAATCCGGCCCGGCGCATCGCGTCTGCCGCCGCCGCTTGATCATAGTTCAGGGCGAAATGGCGGATGTCGATGGCGCCATCGACAGGGTTGAGGATCGAATACCAGACCCGGGACGTTCCATCATTGGCCGGCATGCCGGTCGCCCCGGCATTGTGCCAGAAACGTTCCTCGCTTGTGATCGTGAAGGGCAGGCCGCTGTGCCCGCCGATGATGCCGTCATAGTCACCGAAGCCGGCGTCCATTGCCGTTGATGCAAAGACGAATTCGTTGAGTGAGTTCAGCGAGGCATGCACAACGGCGATCCGGGCGTCGGCCATGGTGAAGGTGATCCGACGGTGGGCCTGGCGCATCCAGGCGCGGGACGTATCGGACAGAGTCGCATCGGCATGGGCGTACCAGTGTCCGGCCAGCACGTCGCAGGCGGTGCCTTCTTCAAAGCCGCAGCTGCAATCGTCCAGCCGGTATCCAAGTGAATCCTCGCAATTGCCAAAGACCGTGTGGCAGCCGAATTGCATGAGCAACTGGGATGTCCGCTCGGGCTCACCGCAATAGGCAGCGACATCGCCGGTGCATATGACATGCGAGGGCGCAATTCCGTGGCTGCGCGCAGCCTTGATCAGCGCCTCGGTCACTCGGGCATTTGAATAGGGGCCGCCGAAAACCAGCACGGGCCGGTCGATTTCCCACAGGTCCAGCGGTGCACCACCGTGCAGATCAGTCATGAACCGCACACGATCCGCCGCCCAGAACGCAGAACTTCGCGCAATGGGGATGGTTCAGTTTGATCGGCTCGACCGTCTCGGCCAATGTAGAACCAAGTTCGAATTCGGTATCATAGGGCAACAGGGTACAGGCCAGGACCACCGGTTTGTCCGTACCCTTGCGCCTGACCACCATACGGCTGGACGCGCACATCACGCCGGCCGGATCGACGTTCAGAATGCCCCAGCAATCGGTGGTGATCTCCGGCACTTTGGCGGCCTCGTCCATTTCCGGAAACAGCACCAGCCTGGACCGGTCATTGGCGTCGACGGGGATACCATGTTCGGCAAACAGGCCGGCAAAGCCCTTGCGAGTCTCCGCCTCGTCTTCGCCCCAACAGGTTCGGCCAGCCACATTGATGGGGAAATTGTGCTCGGCCAACCAGCGAAGTCCGGCCATCGCCCTGTCGAATACGCCCGCGCCGCGTTCCTTGTCGTGCAGCGCGGCGGTGTAATGGTCCAGGCTGACGCGCACGGTCAGCTTGTTACAGAACCGTTGATGCAGGTCCAGCAGGCCAGGCCGTACCCGCTTTCGCATCATCGGCTGCATGGCGTTGGTCAGCACCAGGAGGCGGTAGCCACGGGTCAGGCACGCTTCGAGGATTGGCAGAATGTCGGGGTTCATGAAGGGCTCGCCGCCGGTAAAGCCGATCTCACTGACGTGCCAGTCCAGCGTGTCGATTTCGTCCAGATAACCGGTCACATCGGCGGTGGTCAGATACACCAACCGTTCATTGGTCGGGCTCGATTCGATGTAGCAGTTTACGCACTCGATATTGCAAAGGGTACCGGTGTTGAACCACAGGATCTGCATGCCGCGGAAATCGACGCTGGCGCGCCGTTCTCCCTTTGCGGTGATATCGGGGTGTTCGAACTTGCCGAGTGCACGGGCCGGTGCAACCGGGTTTAGACTGTTCATCGATGCGGACCTCTTTCAAACGAATTTTGTGACCATGTCGGCCTAACGGGCGCACCATTTAACGGTCCAATTATCACAAAAGTGTCAAGGGGATAAAATGCTCAGTTTACGCGGTTTGCCGGACAGGGGTTATACCAACCCGCATTCCCTAGCCCGGATCATTCACAATGCGGCGTGAACTTTCTGGCGGTCGTGGCGTAAACATTTGAGATCGTTTATGTATTCGTTTCCACACAAGCACCTGCCCGACACAGCCGGGCTTCCAGCCCGCCATGTCCGACGATACCTCCATTCTCCCCGGTTTGTCACCAGTCTGCGGGCTTGACGTTCACGCGCGGTTCGATGGCGGCCGGATTTCCTCGAACGGCGAGGCGCTCATGTTGCGTGAGGCCGGTCGCGGCCTGGGTCTTGCCGAGATGCTGGCGTCCCGCATCGAAGATCGCCGCGATCCTGCCAAAACCACACACAGCGACGCCTCAATGATCCAGGCCCGGATTGTTGCCATCGCCTGCGGTCATGAAGATTGTGACGATCTTGATGTTCTGCGTCATGACCCGGTCTTGATGATGACAGGCGACAAGGCCCCGGAGGCAGCGGTGGGTCTTGCCTCGCAACCGACATTGTCGCGGCTGGAGAACACGGTCAGCTGGCGGACGCTGGCCCGGATGGGCCTGGCCATGATCGCCACCTTTTGCGACAGCTTCGAGCGACCGCCGCGCCAGATCGTGCTGGACATCGACGACACGACAGACCTTGTGCACGGCGGGCAGCAACTCAGCCTCTTCAGCACGCCTGCGGGTGGGTCTTGCTTCCAGCCGATCCTGATCTTCGAGGCGGCAACGCAAAAGCCTGTCGCTGCCATCCTACGCCCCGGCAAGCGTCCGTCGGGAGAGGAGGCCGCGCAGGTGCTGCGCCATGTCGTCCGCCAGGTCAGAGCGCACCAGATCAGAGCGCACTGGCCGCGCGTCGCGATCACCGTCCGCGGCGATGCCCATTATGAGACGCCCGAGGTCATGGATGTGCTGGAGGATCTGGGCTGCTTCTACATCTTCGGCCGCTCCGGCAACAAACGCCTGGCCGGGATCAGCGCGCCCTGGCGTGATGACGTGGCGACCCGGCGCGCGCCCGTGGTCTGCATCAACAGTTTCGCTTTGGCTCAGTTTACAAGCCGTGTGCGTTCATGTCATGTTTTTTGTGAAATCAGAAGGATGGATTGGTATGGATCACAAGCAGTTTCAGGAATGGTTATCGGGGATAGACCACCTCAGCCCGGCGCAGCGACAGCAAACCGAAGCCGTGTTCCCGGGAGACACGGAGACGTCAGCGTCGCTGGCTGCCATTGAAGCGGCCGTGGGTGAAGATCGCCAGTGCCCGCATTGTGGCATGCCAGGCGCCATATCGCGTGGCAAGGCAAGGGGGCTGCGACGGTACCAGTGCAAGGGATGCAGGAAGACATTCAATGCCGCGACCGGCACCCCCTTGTCGGGTCCGCACCGCAAGGACAAGTGGCTTGCCTTCGGAGCCTGTCTTGCCGATGGGCTGACGGTTCGCGCTTCAGCAGAACGTTGCGGACTTGCCGTCAATACCGCCTTGCGTTGGCGGCACCGATTTCCTGCCGCAAAAGACCTGAAGGCACGCAAGCTCACGGGCATTGTGGAAGCCGATGAAACCTGTGTGCCGGAAAGGTGCACGAAACCTTGAACGCAAGGCGCGACGCAGGGGAGGCAAGGCCAGCAAGCGGGGCCTGTCAGATGAACAGGTTCCGGTACTGGTTGTCGCTGATCGCGGCGGCGCGACAGTCAGTGCGGTTCTGCCCGCGGTCAACGCCGGTCCCTTGCGAGAGGTGACCGCGCCGGTTGTGGACGAGGATATCGTTTTGGTGACCGATGGACACCGCGCTTGTCCGCGATGCGCGGCGGCAATCGGTGCGCATCACAAAGCATTGAACCTGTCACGAAGTGAACGGGTGCGGGGTGCCTTTCACATTCAGATCGCGGCAGATCCGGCGGTCAACAACCGACACAGCCGGTTGAAGGATTTCCTGCGGCGCTACCGAGGCGTCGCGACCAGATATCTCGACAACGACCTGCGATGGTTCCAACGGCTTGAACTGGAGAACGCCTCACCCCGGGCTTGCCTCGCAACCGCCATCGCACGTCCATGCATACAATTCGTAAACTGAGCCTTTTGTTACCGATACGGTGCCGCAATTCCTCGATCTGGAAGTTGAGTTGCCGGTGATCCGGGATGACAAGCTGGTGTCGAGCTATATCCGCATGGAACAGAAATTCGGCTTGATCGGCATCTATGAAAAGGAAAACCCTAATGCGGTCTGGCAGGATCACTGCCCTTGGGACGCCGAGAACGAACTCTTCGCCGCCGACTATGACCGCATCATGCCCTGGCTGCAAAACACCATGGGCCGGATGCCGATCTTCTCAGAGCTTGGAATCAAGCGCGAAGTCCACGGCGCGATCTCCCATCCGCCCGATGGCAACCCGCTGATCGGCCCCGCGCCGGGGGTCGACAATTACTGGTGCTGTTGCGGCACCCAGATCGGCATTGGCTGGGGCCCGGGTTTGACACGAGAGCTGGCCCGCTGGATGGTCCATGGCGCAGCGGACATTGTCCATGCGCGAATACGATCCCCGCCGCTTCGGCACCTACGCCGACAAGGACTGGCAGGTGACCAAGGCGAAGGAAGACTATTGCCTGCGCCACGAAATTCCCTTCCCGCATTTCAACCGGCCTGCCGGCCGGCCGATCAAGCCAAGACCGCTCCATGAGACTCTGAAAGACAAGGGTGCGGTCTTTGAGGAAGTCTATGGCCACGAGCGCCCGCGCTGGTTCGCCAGGGACGACGTGGAGCAGCACGACCATTATTCATTCCGTCGCAATGTGGTGCACGACGTGGTTGGCGCCGAAGTCCAGGCGGTGCGTCAGGCCGCCGGCATCATGGGCATATCCGCCTTCACAAAGGTGGAGATTGCCGGCCCAGACGCCAAATCCGTGCTGGACAGGCTGGTCGCCAACCGGCTGTCGCAAAAAACCGGCGGCATCGCTCTGACCCACATGCTGAACGCGCGCGGCCGGATCGAGCTGGAAACCACCGTCGTGAAACTTGATGAAGACCGGTATTATCTGGTCTGCACCGCCTTTTTCGAACAGCGTTTGCTGGATCATCTGGTCCGGCACCGGGACGGAGCGGATGCGGCGATCATCACGCGGTCCGACGACTGGGGCGCGATCACCTTGAATGGCCCCCGGTCGCGGGAAGTCCTCTCTCAATGCACCTCCACCCGCTGGACAATGGGAGTTTCCGTTGGCTCTCCGCCCGGGAGATTGTCGTTGCAGGCCACTCGCTCTGGGCCTTCCGCATGTCCTATTCCAGTGAACTGGGCTGGGAATTCCATGGTCCCCGGGACGGGATCAAGGTCGCCTATGAGGCGATGTGGGCGGCGGGCGAATCGCTGGGCCTGGCCGATTATGGCTCCTTTGTCATGAATGCCCTGCGTATGGAAAAGGCATTCAAGGGCGCCGGTGAACTGACCAATGAAGTTACCCTGCCGGAAGCCGATGTGATGCGTTTCGTCAGGACAGACAAGGGCGATTTCCTCGACCGCGCGGCGACCATGGCCAGTCTGGAAAACGATCTGACCTAGATTTGCGTCTATCTGGAAATCGACCCTGACGGCGTCGAAGACGGTCATGGCGGCGAGGCGGTCCTTCTGGATGGCAAGGTGGTCAGCTCGACGGCCTCGGTTGCCTTTGGTCACACGGTCGGAAAAATTCTGGCCTTCGCCTATATAAAGCCCGAAGCTGCCGAACCTGGAACCCATCTGTCGGTGGTGGTCACTGGAACGGACCGGCCCGCACGTGTGCTGGCCGAACCTGCCTATGACCCCGCAGGCAACCTGCCAAGGACCGATGCCTGATCTTCCCAAGACAATGAAAGCCATGGTCCTGACCGGCCATGGCGATATGAACAAGCTGGAATACTGCACCGACTGGCCGGTGCCCGAGCCGGGCCGGGACGAAGTGCTGATCCGGGTCCATGCCTGCGGCCTCAACAACACCGATGTGAACACCCGCACCGGCTGGTATTCCAAGGCGGTGACCGGGGCCACCACCGACGGAGCCTATGAAACGGTAGACAGCGAAGATCCCACCTGGGGCGGCGCGCCGCTGATCTTCCCCCGGATCCAGGGCGGTGATGTGGCGGGCACGGTCGCTGCCTGCGGCCCCGGGGCCGATACTGAACTGATTGGCCGACGGGTTTTAATCGACACGGTGATCCGGGACTGGTCCGATCCGTTGAACATGGACAAGTGCGGCTATCTCGGGTCTGAAATCGATGGCGGCTTTGCCGAATTTATCAAAATCGACCGGCGCAACGTTCATCCCATCAACTGCGATTTGACCGGCGCCGAACTTGCCACGTTCGCAATTGCCTATTCAACCGCGGAAAATCTGCTGAACCGCGCCGTGGTGAAGGAAGGCGATACGGTTTTGATCCCCGGTGCCTCCGGCGGGGTTGGTTCGGCCCTGATACAACTGGCGAAGCGGCGCGGCGCAACGGTCGTCGCCATGGCGAGCGAGGCCAAGCACGATATGCTACGCGAATTGCAGCCGGACGCTCTGTTGCCCCGCACACCGGAAAATCTGAAAGCCGCCCTGAAAGACGCCATCGGGTCGGAAACCGTCAGCGTGGTCGCCGATGTGGTCGGCGGCGACCAATGGCCGGCGCTGATCGAAGTCCTGGAGCGGGGCGGGCGCTATACCTGCGCCGGCGCCATTGCCGGCCCGATCGTGGAATTTGATCTGCGGACATTTTATCTGAACGATCTGACCTTCACCGGGGCAACCATCCTGCCCACCCACATCTTTCCTGATCTGGTCGGCTATATCGAACGCGGCGAGATCAGGCCGCTTCTGGCTGAGGCGTATCGGCTGGAAGGTCTCCATGCCGCGCAACAAGCCTTCATCGACAAGAAACATGTGGGCAACATCGTCGTGACAATGAAATGAAGATCAGCCGGCTCTCCGTCTGGCAGATGGATCTGCCGCTCATTGAGCCTTATTGGCTGTCCGGTGGCCGGTTGAAGTTCGAACAGTTCGACAGCACTTTTGTCCGGATCGACACGAACGAGGGATTGTCCGGCTGGGGCGAGGGTTGCCCGTGGGGGCATACCTATCTGCCGGCCCATGGTCCCGGCATTCGCGCCGGGCTGGAGACATTGGCGTCGGCTCTGATCGACCGCGGTCCGTGCGTCCTGGACGCCATCAACCGGCCCATGGACGTCACCCTGCCGGGGCACCCTTATGTGAAATCGCCGGTCGACATGGCGTGCTGGGATATTTTGGGCCAGGCGTCCGACCTGCCTCTGTGGAAACTGATGGGCGCGGAGGGGGTCGTCCCGGTGTCGGTCAATTCCTCGATCTCCACCGGCACCCCGGACGAGATGATCGCCCTGATCCGCAAGGCCAGCGCCCAGGGACACCGCACCCATTCGGCTAAGAGCCTGAACGAAAATGAGTTGAGTGATATCAGTGGGTTGTGCTTCTGTTTGTTTGAACAGGAAACAAGAAAACGGAGGTCACGATGCCCTGGACTGAAACCACTCGCTGCCAGTATGAGCGGAATAACGAGCGTTACTCAAGCGATGTAACCGATGCAGAATGGGCGGTCATTTTTCCGCTTTTGCCCGGCCCAACAAATTGGGGCGCCCTCGGGAAGTTGAGTTGCGCGAAGTTCGGGATGGGATTGGCGACATCGCTGCCGCCGGGTGCGCGTGGTCTCTTTTGCCAAAGGACTTTCCGCCGGTTTCAACGGTTCGATACTATTTCTGCAACTGGCGTGATAGCGGGTTACTGGCGGAGATCAACCACGCTCTGGTCGCTCTGGCGCGTGAACGGGAGGCTCGGGATCATCAACCCACGGCAGGCGTTATTGACAGTCAAAGCGTGAAAGCCACTGAAAACGGCGGCATTTCTGGCTACGACGCAGGAAAGAAGATCAAAGGCCGCAAGCGCCACATCATGACAGACACCTGTGGCCATCTGTTGGCATCATGCGTTCACGCTGCCAACATTCAGGATCGCGACGGGGCAGTGGGCGTCTTTCAAAAGCTCAAGCGGGATGCCCCAAAACTGCGCCACGTTTTTGCCGACTGCGGTTATCGGGGGCCAAAACTTCGTTCAGCCCTGATAACCATTGGCCGCTGGCCTATCCAGATCGTGAAGCGTTCCGACACCGCCGAAGGTTTTGAGGTCCTGCCCCGCAGATGGGTCGTCGAACGCACCTTCGCCTGGCTGGGACGTTGCCGCCGATTGGCAAAGGATTGGGAGAAAACCATCGAAAGTGCAGAGGCTTGGGGTCTCATCGCCCATATCAGGCGCATGACACACTGTCTCGCAAGGGCTTGAAAAACATCAGATCATTTTGAATCAGACTCTAAGGTACGGACCCGGCGATTAACCAGCACGATGCCGGCGCCAACCAGGACCAGGGCGCCGAGCAGGGAGACGGTCACCGGTTCGTCCAGGATCAGCCAGCCGAATGCAACGCCGAACAGAGGCGCCAGGAAGCCAAAGGACGCCATATTGGAGGCCGGATAGATCGACAGCACCCAAAACCAGGACAGGAAGCCGACGCACACCACCAGTAACACCTGGACCGAGAAAATGGCGGCGATGGCCGGCGTCATCTCGCGCACCAGGGGGCCGATGAAAGGCGTGATCGCCAACAGGATGATGGACGAAACCGAAAGCTGATAGAGCAATTGCATTTCCGGCGACGATTTGCCAAGATTGGTGGTGCGCACAAGAAGTGCGATGCCGGCCCAGAAGGTGGCGCCGACCAGGCACATCAGATCGCCCAGTAAGGCCTGGTTGCCAGCCTCCGGCGCCTTGTCGAGCAGGGCCCAGCCGACCCCGACCACCGCCATGGCCAGGCCGAGCAGACGGACTGGCGTCAGCCGTTCTCCGGGAATCAGGAAATGGGCGCCCAGCGCCACCCAGAACGGCATAGTGTAGAACATAACAGAGGCGCGGGCGACGCTGGTAAAGTCCAGTGCCTGGAACAACAGGACGAATTCGATCGCGAAGAAGGTGCCGCAGAAAATGCCGGGAATCAGCGAGCCGTCCCGGATCGACAGACGGCGTTTCATCAGCAGGGCGAAGATCAGGATGATCGGGAACGCACACACCGACCTGAGGCCGGCCTGGAACACCGGATCCAGGCCGGCATTGACCAGCTTGACCATGACCTGGTTCAAACCCATCATGGCTGAAAATCCGACCAGCATGGTGCCGCCAAATGCGTCGATATGATCCTTGCGCTGCATGAATTTGTCCCGTGCTCCCGACCAATATCATTTGCACAGGAAAGAACCGGTTCGTCCAGCAATCGCTAAGTTTCGGGCAGCCCCCGCGAGATCAACTCCTTGCCCCATTTCGGGCAATTTCGGGGTATCTGGCGAAAACTTCAAGCAGCTACCGCATGGGCCGATTTGCGCCGCATCAAGAGCCAGCCGGCAATCGACAGGTTGAGGATGTTCCAGGCAATACCGTTGAGGAAGGCGGCGGTATAGGACTGGGTCAGGTCATGAATCTCTCCCGAGATCCAACCGCCAAAGGCCATGCCCATGACCGTGGCCATCAGCACGACGGAAACGCGCCAACCGGCCTCGCGCGCCGGATAGTAGTCGCGGACGATCAGGGCATAGCTCGGAACTATGCCGCCCTGGGCAAAGCCGAAGATCGCGGCCACAGCATAGAGCGAGACAAGCCCGTCAAAGGGCAGATACAGGATCAGCGCAAAAGTTTGCAGGGCCGAACCAAGCACCAGGGTGCCGAGCCCGCCGATCCGGTCGGCGATCAGGCCGGAGATCAACCGGCTGATTACACCGGTAATCAGCATCACCGACAACATGGTCGCCCCCGCGGCCGCGCCGTAGCCGAGGTCCTTGGTATAGGCGATCATGTGGACCTGGGGCATCGACATGGCGACGCAGCAGGCGATGCCAGCTACACAAAGCAGGACCATCAGGACACTGGGTGGCAAGGGCGCGCGCACCAGATGTGTTGCCGCCGGTGTGGAAGCATCGACGGCTGCGGCGTGCGGGCGTCGCCGCATCAGCAGGATCAGCGGCAACATGATTGCAAGGCAAATGATCCCGACAACCAGATGGGTCTGACGCCAACCAACGGTCTCGATCAGATGGTTGAGGATCGGCGGCCAGACGGCGCCGGCCAGATAGTTTCCGCTGGCCACGATTGCCACGGCAATCCCGCGACGGCGTACGAACCACAAGGAAACGTCTGCCACCAGTGGCCCGAATGTCGCCGATGCGCCGAGCATGCCGATCAGAACCGTCTGGATCGCGACAAACTGCCAATAGCTGCTGGCTTGGGACGCGGCCAGATAACCGAGGCCAAGCATTACCGCGCCAAGGATGAGCGGCAGGGCGATCCCGAACCGATCCGCCAAGCGGCCCATGGCAACCCCGCCAATGGCGAAGCCGATCATGGTCGCGGTGTAAGGCGCCGAGGCGCCGCCCCGGTCGACCCCGAATTCGGCCTCGATCACCGGCAAGACAACGACGGTGGACCACAGGCCGACCCCGCCAATTGTCGACAGCGCCAATGCCACCGCCAGGCGGCCCCATGCATAGGAACTGTCCACGCCGCTGGATACTGGTGTTGCCATGGTCATCTCTGACTGCCGTTGCCATCGTCAGTATCCGAGGCAGGTGGTCGTGGCAAGCGGCGGGATGCAACGGCAAGGTGATTCAGTAAGGCTCAGTTTACAAGTCGTGTACGTTCATGTTATATTCTTTGTAAAATCAGAGGGATGGACTGGCATGGATCACAAGCAGTTTCAGGAATGGTTATCGGGGCTAGACCACCTCAGCCCGGCACGGCGGCAGCAAGCCGAAGCCGTGTTCCTGGGGGATACGGAAACGTCAGCGTCGCTGGCTACCATTGAAGCGGCCGTGGGTGAAGATCGCCCAGTGCCCGCATTGTGGCACGCTAGAGCATATTGCGGTCTTTCAGATTCAAGCTTCCCAGATTACTGGTAATGTGATTGCCTGCTGTTGAGGCAGATATTGGGGGTCATAGATGGGCAAACCACATCCGATGGAGCTACGATCGCGGGTTGTCGCGTATGTCGACGAAGTTCACGGGCACCGCGAGGCGGCGCGGCATTTCCGCGTGTCGCCGAAATTCGTCAATGAACTGGTGAAACTG
The DNA here is from genome assembly GCA_965204825.1 of Alphaproteobacteria bacterium. GTDB lineage: Bacteria > Pseudomonadota > Alphaproteobacteria > Futianiales > Futianiaceae. The sequence continues at coordinate 158,879 of OZ242016.1, forward strand.
CGCCGCGAAACTGGGTCATTGGTGCCGCGCCCACAAGGCAACGGCGGCGGGCATGGCAAACTGGTGGGCGTGACTGATTGGATCGCGGCCCGTGTTGCGGCCCGGGGCGAGATCACGCTCGATGAACTGGTCGCGGAACTGGCCGAGACGCATGGCATCGAGGTTCATCGCGGCACCGTCTGGCGAGGTCTTCGTGGCCTCGGGCTGACGCATAAAAAAGACCTTCAGGCGCTTGAGCATAAGCGCAAGGATGTCGCCGCGAAGCGCTGCATCTGGATCACCTGGATGCAGCACCGGGTTGACCACCTTCAGGGGATGAGTCTGCCCAAACCACAAGAAAACAGGAGATAAATCACAAGGCAGACCCAGGAATCAAATCTGACCCGCCGACTTTCCCCTCAACCCCCAGCTACAAGCTGGGACAAAATATGAATCTTAGCAAGTCCCAGCATTTTTAGAGATGCCCACGAAGTGAACGGGTGCGAGGTGCCTTTCACATTCAGATCGCAGCAGATCCGGCGGTCAACAACCGACACAGCCGGTTGAAGGATTTCCTGCGGCGCTACCGAGGCGTCGCGACCAGATATCTCGACAACGACCTGCGATGGTTCCAGCGGCTTGAACTGGAGAACGCCTCACCCCGGGCTTGCCTCGCAACCGCCATCGCACGTCCATGCATACAATTCGTGAACTGAGCCTTTTTGATTGCCGGTCAAGCGGCAGGTGATCGCAGTATTTGCCGATCAGCACATGGGCGAGAAGGCCGAGTCCGGGGCGACCACGCTCAACAGGACGCGAGGGCAGTGGAACTTGTGAGAACGCCTCACAACAGGTGCAGGCCATGCGGGGGCGGAGGATCCGGCGTACCACAAAGCGGCCCGGTACATATTCCAGTTCCTCGGTAACGTCCTCGCCGATCTGGCGCAGGCTCCCACCGCAGTCAGTGCAGTCCTCACCCGGTGACAGCACCTCATCCTGCCGATCCAGATGATCTGGCAAGGGGTTGCGGTTGTGCTTGCGCCTGGCGGGTTTGTCCGTCTCATCGACATCAGTGCCGTTGGAGCCAGCTTCGTTCTTCTGCTCGTTCGCTGCCGCCTCGATCTCTTCATCTTCCTGAAGATCAAAAGCCAGTTGATCCATGCTCTCTGATCTGGAGCCAGACCGTGCCTTGCGGTGGCCATGCAACTCGGCCTCAGCTTCTCGTCTTGATACGTCAGCGACTGAACCCCGACCATCAAAAGCTCGCTGACAGCCCTCAGTTCGGCGGGGTCTTCAGGCAGGCATTCAAGGGCGTTCAACATGTATAATCCATATCAAACTGCCCCATGGGATGGAACGACAAACCGCGTTAAACCTGATGTCTTGTCGGGCTTTCTCTATCCCGCCTGCAAAGGACGCCAGGTCTTTTGCGGGGTGCGCCAGTCAATCCCTTCCAGCAGCATCGACAGCTGTGAGGGACTCAGGCTGACCTTGCCCTCCCTGGCCGCAGGCCAGACAAACCGCCCCGTTCCAGTCGTCTGGAGAACAGGCAAGCGCCCTGGCTGTCCCACCATATGATCTTGAGCAAATCACCGCGCCTGCCGCGAAACACGCACATGTGCCCCCAATACGGGTCCTCAGCCAGAACCTGCTCGGCCTGAGCCGCCAGTGTGTTGAACCCGCGCCGCATATCCGTCACCCCAGCAGCCAGCCACACCCGCAGAACGGCCTCCTGCTTGCGCGCCTACGTCTGTCTGCGACGTCGGGCCGGAGCCGGATCTGCTGCGATATGTGAAGTCTCCGCAGCTCCGGCTCAATCAACCTTCTTCTGTTCCGTCATGAAACACCTCACTGCATCCCCTCGTCTCAGGTCTTGATCAGTGTCTCAAAAAACTCTAGGGCGGGGGAGATGCGATTTGCCCGGTGCTTTTTTCGCCATGCTATCGCTTCCCTCCTGGGCACTATTGAATCAGAACGGAGCCGGACGGTCAACAGATATTTGGGCACTATCGTATATAATTACCATGTTTTCGTCGAAGATTCCTTCCTAAAAACAAGCACTGGAAATCCCGGGCTTGACCCGGGAACCAGCTTTCATTACCCAAAGCTGGCCCCTGGCTCTGCGATGCTGCGCGGCTTGTCCGGGGAATTCAGCGTAAGCATTTGGAAATACAGTTGAACCGCGATCGATCACACCCAATCGAACGGTGATGTCTGGTAGACTTGGTTGATCCAGTTGCCGAAGAACAGATGTGCGTGGGACCGCCAGCGGTTTTCCGGTGTGGCCCCGGGGTCGTCACCCGGGAAGTAATTGGCTGGGATCCGGATCGGCTTGTCCGCATCGACATCGCGCCGGTATTCCTCACCCAGCGACAGGCTGTCATATTCAATGTGATTGAACATATAGAGGAAGTTGTGCGCCGGGTCGTCGATCAGGCACAGCCCGGTCACATCGGATTCCATCAGGATCTCCAACCTCGTATCCGCCGGCAGATCATCCCGCCGGATTTCGGTCCAACGAGACACCGGAACCGCGAAGTCATCTGAAAACCCGCTGAGAAAGGGCGAGGTCGGGTTGAGATTTCGGTGGCGGTATACCCCGAACGCCTTGTGCTCCAGGGCATGTTTCGACACGCCATGAAAATGGTTCAGCGCCGCCTGGCCGCCCCAGCAGATTCCCAGGCTGGAATGCACATTAGTCTGGGTCCAGTCAAATACCTGGCACAGTTCGTCCCAATAATTGACCTCTTCAAATTCCAGCAGTTCGATCGGCGCGCCGGTAATGATCAAACCGTCGAACTTGCGCTCACGCACATCCTGCCAAGCCTGATAGAACGCCATCATATGCTCGACCGAGGTGTTCTTCGGGACATGTCCGCCGACCATGATCAGGGTCATTTCGATCTGCAGCGGGGTTGCGCCGATCAGCCGCGCCAACTGGGTTTCGGTGCGCACCTTGTCGGGCATCAGGTTAAGCAAGCCGATCTGCAGCGGTCGAATGTCCTGACGGACTGCTGCTTCCTCGCCCATGACCATCACGCCCTCGGCTTCCAGCGTGGCGCGGGCAGGCAGGTCGTCGGGAATCTTGATCGGCATCGTGTTTCCTCATTGTCGGCTTTCTTCTGAAGCCGGCCCCGAGACATAAGGCGCAAATGCTGATTTTCAAAGCATGATATAAAGAAACCTGGATGTGATCGCTGAATCAATAAGCCGAGACTTGACCAAACCGGCACAGACGCATACCCAATCACGTCAACCAGGCTGATACCAACCAGGGAAATCCCAATTCATGTCACGCAATATCCTGATCCTGCCGGGCGACGGCATCGGCCCCGAAGTTATGGGTGAAGTGCAAAAGGTCATCGACTGGTACAATGCCAATCGCGGCACCGATATCCAGATCGAGGAAGATCTGGTCGGCGGCGCCGCCTATGACGCTCATGGCGTGTCGGCAACCGACGAAATGATGGCCAAGGCCATGTCCGCCGATGCCGTGCTGTTCGGCGCGGTCGGCGGGCCGAAATGGGACGGCGTCGACTATGATGTGCGGCCCGAGGCCGGGCTCCTACGCCTGCGCAAGGATATGGAACTGTTCGCCAATCTACGCCCGGCGATCTGCTATCCGGCTTTGGCCGATGCCTCCTCTTTGAAGCGCGAACTGGTCGAGGGCCTGGATATTCTGATCCTGCGCGAGCTTACCGGCGGGACCTATTTCGGCGAACCGAAAACCATTACCGATCTTGGCAATGGCCAGAAGCGCGCCATCGATACCCAAGTTTACGACACCTATGAGATCGAGCGCATCGGCGGCGTCGCCTTCGATCTGGCCCGGGTGCGCAGCAACCACGTCACCTCGGCGGAAAAGCGCAATGTCATGAAGTCCGGCGTTCTGTGGAACGAGGTCATCGCCGATTATCACAAGCGCAATTATCCGGATGTGAAACTGGACCACATGCTGGCCGACGCGCTGGGCATGCAGTTGGTGCGCCAGCCAAAGCAATTCGATGTGATCGTGACCGACAACCTGTTCGGCGACATGCTGTCCGACGTGGCGGCGATGCTGACCGGTTCACTGGGCATGCTGCCCTCGGCCTCGCTCGGCGCGCCCGACCCGATCACCAAGACCCGCATGGCGCTGTATGAGCCGGTCCACGGTTCCGCACCCGACATTGCCGGAAAGGGTATCGCCAACCCGCTGGCCTGTATCATGTCGTTCGCCATGTGCCTGCGCTATTCGTTCGAACTGGTGGACGATGCCAATCTGCTGGAAACTGCTGTGTCGAAGACCCTCGATTCCGGTCTGCGCACCGCGGACATCGCGCAAGGTGGCGAAGCCTGCACCACGGCACAGATGGGCGATGCGGTGATTGCACAGTTCGACACCGCCGCCTGAGGCCAACCAGATGACTTCCGTCACGATCACCCGCGACAATGACATTGCCGTTGTCACCTTTGATCGTGGCGGCAAGGCCAATGCCATGACCTTTGCGATCATGGACGAACTGGCCGAGGCCGCGCGCGGTTTCGAGCGCGACAATGATGCGCGCGCGGTGATCCTGACCGGTACGGCGAAAATTTTCTCCGCCGGCATGGACCTGACCCAGCCGGTGTTCGATGTGCTGGCGGAGATGTCCTTGGCGGAAAAGCGAGCGCTGGCCGAACACGGTCCGCGCCTCGCCCGGTCCTGGGCCGCGATCGAAGCGCCGACGATCACCGCTGTTGACGGGCCGTGCCTGGCCGGCGGCTTTGCTTTGGCCGCGATGACCGATTTCCGGGTCGCGGGTGAAGGCGCGCGGTTCGGTGCACCCGAAGTTGCCGTGGCCCACAATATGGGCTGGCATTCGGTGCCCCGGCTGGTGCGTCTGGTCGGGGTGTCGGCGACGCGCCGCATCTTGATCGCCGGCGAGGAATGGAATGCGGCGGAGGCCGAGGCGCTCGGTTTTGCCGATGCAATTGCGTCGGCCGGTCAGGCGCTGGAGAGGGCGCAAGCCCTTGCCGCCCGGATATCCGGCTATCCTTCAATGGCGGCCCGGATGATCAAGCGCCAGATCGATGCGGCGGCCCACGGTCCCGACTATGGTGTCAGCGCCTTCGACAAGGACCAGCAGATTGTTGCCTGGACGTCCCGGGAATTCGCCGAGGCGCGCGCGGCGTTCATGAAGAAGTGACCAAGGCAAATCATGGTCGCGGACGTCATCGATTTTATTCACCAGCCCACTGGCGCGCCGACCGATGCAGTCCATCATGCCAAGCGATCCCTGCTGGATCTGATCGGGGTGTGGACCGCCGGGCGCACAACCGACCTGTCCACGATTATTCATGAACATGCCTTTGATCAATTTGGCGCGGGCCAAAAGGCCGCCCGGCTGATTTTTGACGGACGCGCTGTCAGTCCCGTCGGCGCGGCGCTGGCCGGCGCTATGACCATCGATTCGATCGACGCCCATGACGGTTACAAGCCTGCAAAGGGCCATGCTGGCTGCTACCTCCTGCCGGCCCTGAAGGTGATGTGGAATTCAGACGGATTGCCCGATGACGGGGCCGGTTTCCTCCACAGCCTGATCATGGGCTACGAGGTCGCCTGCCGCGTGGCCGAGGCGCAGCACGACACCGTGCACGATTATCATTCGCCCGGTTCCTGGGGCGCCGTTGGCGCACGTCTGCTGGGCCTGGATGCGGAGCGCACACGGCATGACCTTGCCCGGTGATCCCGGACCAGGGGTCAAGAGCCTGACTGAAAAGTTATTCAGCCATGACAATATCTTGCCAGCCGTCTTGTCAGGGTGCGGATGTGGGCGATTGTTGCCCATGCGGTGGCGCTTTCGATGGACCTCTCCCAATCCCTGGCCAATCTTCGACATCTGCCGAGCCAGGCGAAAGTGCGTTCCACGACCCATCCGCGGGGTAGAACTGCAAAGCCTTCGGCAGTGTCGGAGCGCCTGATGATCGCGATGGTCCATTGTCCGTGTCCCGACAATGCATCCTTCAGCCTGTCGCCCGCATGGCCACCATCGGCGAATGGATGCCGCAGCCACGGAGAGCGATATCGCATGGCCTTCATGAGATCGACAGCCCGTCACGGTCCTGAATGGCGGCGCTGTGGACGATGATGAACAGCATGCAGCCCAGCGTGTCGATGATGATATGGCGCTTGTGGCCCGCAATCTTCTTGCCTGCGTCATGGCCACAAACGCCACCGCTTTCGGTGGTTTTGACCGACTGGCTGTCGATCACACCGGCACCGGGAGACGCCTGTTTACCGGTCCGCGGTCCACCAGAAGATGGTTGCCAGAAGATGGTTGCCAGAAGATGGTTGCCAGAAGATGGTTGCCAGAAGATGGTTGCCAGAAGATGGTTGCCAGAAGATGGTTGCCAGAAGATGGTTGCCAGAAGATGGTTGCCAGAAGATGGTTGCCAGAAGATGGTTGCCAGAAGATGGTTGCCAGAAGATGGTTGCCAGAAGATGGTTGCCAGAAGATGGTTGGTCGACAGCCACGGCCCGCTGTCACGCCAATCGTGGAAATGGTGCCGCACCGTGGAGAGTGGCGGAAAACACTTTGGCGGCATGCGCCACTGACAGCCGCTGGAAGCGATCTGCAAGATCCCATCCATCACCTCACGCAGATTGGTCGAGCGGGGCCGACCGCCGGGCCTTGCAGGCGGCAAGAGCGGCCCAATCAACGCCCATTCTTCATCCGTCAAACCGCCTTGATGGCGGGCAGGGCCGCGCCTATATTCAACGCGAGTGATATTGGTCCATGGCATGGTCATTCTCCATCTTCTTCGATAAAGACGGTGAATCACAACCTACTGATATCACTCAACTACTTTTTAAACGGGCTCTGAGCCAGTCATGAGAATACAGCAGGAGTTTATCGCATGCGCACCGAAATAGAGCACATGAAAGAGGCTCTTGCCTCTTATATTGAAGCAACGGACCATCTTTCAAATTCACAAGTCGTAAACCTTAGGCGTGAACTTCTCATAAGCGGTGGCGTTGCGCAAATTCCGTACATTGAGAGCACCCCGGTTTATATTGGTGAAAGAGAGTTTTCTTCGCTCGAACTGCCTGCGTCGGTACGTGAACTCCTCACCAGCCTCGCGTCGTCGAGAGAGTCCGGTGAACTCCTTTTCAATCCACCTTACAAGCATCAAGCCGATGCCCTTGAAATAACGATGAATTCCGCACCATCTGGTGGTTCAGGCATTGTCGTCACCACTGGTACTGGCTCAGGAAAGACAGAGAGTTTTCTCCTTCCTATACTCGCACGCCTCGCTGAAGAAGCAAGTAAGCGCCGATCACACTTTTCGCAGCGGGCTGTCCGTGCGCTCCTGCTCTACCCCATGAACGCGCTGGTAAACGATCAGTTGGGACGCCTCCGCACATTGTTTGGATCATCTGCCGTCCGCAGGTGGTTCACGGACGCTGCAGATCGACCCGCCAAATTTGGTCGCTACACGAGCCGTACCCTTTATCCCGGCATGCGCAGCGGCGACCGCGATCAAACGCGACTAAGGACACTTGAATATTATCTGAAGATCGAGGACGGTGCCCGCGACGGTGACATTGAGCAAAGGGCTTTAGTCGAGACACTTCAGAAGAAGGGGCGTTGGCCTGCAAAGCCGGACAGTTCCTCCGACGCTTTCGACGGTTTGCGAAACTGGTACGGCCAAGCTGGGCAACATTGGGAGGACGCAAATGGTGCCCCTCAGCGCGCCTGTGAACGCCCCGAGGATGCTGAGCTGCTAATTCGCCACGAAATACAGAGCGCTTGTCCTGACCTGCTCGTCACAAACTATTCGATGCTCGAATATATGTTGCTTCGGCCAATCGAGCGGAAGATATTTTCCGATACGCGGATCTACTTCGAGGAGCATCCGGACGAAAAATTCTTTCTGATTCTTGATGAGGCACACCTCTATCGTGGGGCCAACGGCACTGAGGTCGCCTATCTGATACGTCGGTTGCTCGACCGACTCGGCCTGCCGCCGTCGCGTGTCGTGTTCATTGCAACCAGCGCTTCGTTCTCGAATCCCGAGGCGGCGAAGCCCTTCGTTTCTGGGCTGACGGGGCTCGCAGAGCAAGCTCTCACCACGCTGACCGGTGAGAAACGCGCATTCGAGCCAGCGGGGAAGGGATCGGATGAGCTCGCGTCCGCGCTCGCTGCAGTGCCGCTAGGCGCGCTTCAATCACCGTCGCCGCGCGCGCGCTCCGCCGTTCTGGCGCCGCTCGCTTCGCACGCCCAACGTTCGCACGCCCAACGCGCGCTGGGCGCACCGATCAAACTTGAGAGTATCGACAGTAACGCATCCGTGGTCACTGTTACAGTTTATGGTCTCGATCCTAACGGCGCGCGGGTAGAGGAAGAGGTGCAGGTGCCGAGCGAAGGCACCGTTCAAACCGGGCAGTCTTTTCTCATCGTTGACGAGGTTCGCTGCCAAGACGGCCGCGTCAACTTCGCGCGCGCCTATGAGCTCGGCATCGCGAACGCTGAGGATTGCGACTGGAAAAATGACGATCTTCCAGCCGCGCTCGACGCGGTACTCAACCGCCTGCCGGTGATCGGGCGCCTGCGCAATATAACCTCAGGCGCAACCTCCAGGACCGACCCGATCGTTTCGCCGGGCGACGCCTGGGCCCTTACCAGGTTACCTGAAGTCCTGTTCCCGACGGCAGACACGGAGACAGCGGTGGCGGCAGTCGACGCACTCCTCGAACTCGCTTCGCTAGCAAAGCCCATGCCGGCCGCACCGCCAATGCTTCCAGCGCGCGTGCATATGTTGTTTCGTGGACTTCCTGGCTTGTGGGCCTGTGCAAATCCGCAATGCACCGAAATTTCGCAGCAGGAGCGCGGTGGCCCTACCGGCGCTCTCTATGCTGAGCCACGCCAGAACTGCAAATGCGGTGCTCAGGTCTATGAACTTCACTCCTGCCGATCATGCGGTTTGGCGGTGGCGTGCGCGAGCGTCGGATCACCGGCCGGCGTGGAGCATCTTTGGCAAGACAATGGTCGCGCCTATGCCGGCGACAATGACGTTATCCAGCCGATCCACGTTTGTTTCGAAGATCCCATGCCGCAGATAGCGGATAGGGTACGCACGGTTTTTCTCGATCTCAGTTCGGGCCGGATAGATGGATCGGGCAGTTTTCTTCGCGATGTGTGGTTGCCCCCACTCATGGGCGACAAGCTCTTCGACAGATGCCCACGCTGCGGGACCCAGGGGAGTATTTCGGATCTTCAAACCAGGGGCGAACAGCCTTTCCAGGAACTGATCTCTGTCCAGGTGCTAGAACAGCCTCCGCGCCCCGAGGTCGATACGCCACTTCAGGGCAGAAAGGCTTTGGTCTTTTCTGACGGTCGTCAGACCGCTTCGCGACTCGCCGGCACTCTGAAGACCTTCTCGTTCCGCGATAGCCTGCGCCCCCTGTTGCTGACTGGAATAGCCGATCTCCAGCATCCAACCTACAGGCCCTCACTTGATGACGCGCCGCTCGCAGTTGCTCTTGGCGCAGCCAAGCACGGGGTCCGTCTACGCCCTGTTGGCGATGACCAAGGTACGATGAACAACTTCGGCATGCAGGCAAAGGCACTTCTCGAGAACGAGGATGCAGAGAACAACGACTTCCGCTTCCTCACCGACCAAACGTCGGCGGCTGCGCCACTCTCAGTGTTCCAGAGCCTCTATGCAGTTCTTCAGGACAATCACACCGGCCTGTTTCCGCTTGCGCTCGCAATGCTCCGCCCGAAGCTCACCAGGACGGAGCAACGGCGGCTGGACGAACTTGTGCTACCAATGATCGCAGGCATGGGCGAAGAAGAAGTGCGCAATGCGCTCGTTGAGCTCTGGCTGTGGCAGGCGATGCGGAAGCACGCGATCAAGCTTCAACACACTCCGGCCAATGTCGAGAATGCGGGAGGCGCTTCAGGCATCCGCCAGTGGGACGGCCGTTTCTCAGGGGTACTGACCGGACTGCTTGAGGCGCGAGGTCTCGGGGACTGGCTCAGGGGCGACTATATGACAATCTGTGGGCCTCTGTTGCGGTCGGTGTTCAGCCAGGGCGAAATCGGAGCCTTTTACGTCCATGCGAGCAGGGTCATGCTGGACGCCGGCGACACAGCAGAGTGGATACGCTGCAAGCGCTGCACGCGCGTATCGCCTCGCAACCCGCTACTCGCCGATAGATGCGATGATTGCGGGGGAACGGCCAGGTTGATCGATCCCGCCCAGGATGCCGTTTTTCGCAGTCGCAAGAGCTTCTACCGGAGGTTGTGGGAGAGGTTGAGCGACCCTCAGGACGCCTATGCGCCACACATGTTGATCGCGGAGGAGCACTCGGCGGCTCTCAACGACAGCAGGCTCGCCAACGAGATGTCGCGCAACGAAGCTTATGAGCTTTGCTTTCAGGATATTCCGATTCCGATCCAGCAGGACGGACAGACCCGTTCGCCGATCGATATCTTGAGTTGTACGACGACGATGGAGGTGGGCATCGACATTGGCGGGCTGACTGCGGTGGCGCTCCGCAACGTGCCGCCTGGACGTGCCAATTATCAGCAACGCGCGGGCCGCGCAGGCCGCCGAGGCGCCGGGCTCTCGACTGTGGTGATGTTCTGCGGCGCCGACAGCCACGACCAGAGCTTTTTCCGTGATCCGGCGCCGATCGTCGCGGGCCCTTCGCCCGATCCGATCCTCAACCTCGACAATCCGGTGATAGCGGAACGCCAAGCATTCGCTTACCTTATTGGACGCTTCCAGCAGGACCGGATCGACGCGGTTGGCGGCAACGCCGATCTGTTTTCGTCGCTCGGTACGGTTGCAGATTTCATGGGCGGCGACGCCGATGTGTTCTCGCTCGCAGGCCTCAAGCAGTGGATTACCGTTGAACGTGATGATCTGGAGAAAACTCTCGAGTGCCTGTTTGCCGCATCTTGCCCGACCTTGGACGCCAAAACCTTGCTTGATCGATTTCCTGCGGTGCTTGGGGGACATCTCAATCAAGATGACGACGATGTCGGCGACGAGGTGGCCGAGGACAACGTCGACGACGAGGTGGCCGAGGACAGCGTCGACGACGATCACAGCGTTGTCGATAATGGCAAGCTGCTCAACCGGCTGTTCGCCGAGGGGCTGCTCCCGAAGTATGCGTTCCCGACGGACGTTGCGACCTTTAGCGTGTTTGAGGCTGAAGCCAATCCCTGGAGGCCAAGGCGCCGCTACTCGCCGCAACTGAACCTAAATGTCGCGCTTAGCCAATATGCGCCGGGGCACGAAGTCTGGGTCGATGGGCAGCGCTATCTGTCGCTCGGCCTGTATTCGGAGCGCGATGAGGATCGAATCGCTGCCTACGGGGAACGGCGTCTCTATTTCCAATGTCGTGTCTGCAACTATGCTGACCTGAAAGACTTGCAGGACGGTTATCCCGAGCAGACTCGCGATTGCCCTGCATGCAACGGCCGCGCTACCCTGGGGCCGGCGCGACGCTGGGTTCGCCCGACCGGTTTCTCGCATCCGCCAAGCATCGGCGCCAATCCGCCGGACTTCAATCCCGACATATCGCTTAGGCCGACACGTGCAACACTCGACGCACTACGGTTCGCGCCAGAAGCGCGGATCGGTGGTGAGAACTGGCCGATCGGCTCAGGCTGGGAGGGCTTCACCGACAATCAGAACCTCGTCGTCACTAACCGCGGCTCTCTGAGTGCGATCGACTATGGCTTTAACTATTGTAGCAGGTGCGGGAGAATTGAGCCTGCCAAGTTCGATTCACCGATGCGGCAACTGCGCGGCGGCCAGACTCATCTTCGTCCTCGACCAAATCGACCACAGGAGCCCGAAGGGTGCGACGGCACCCCGATCAAGATTGTGCTCGGAAACGAGTTCAAGACGGACGTTGCGGTCTTCCGCCTGGCGCTCCCAATTTCCTGGCAACTCGACCCTGATCGCAACTCGACAACCATCGCAGCGCGCTCGGCTGTCGAAGCGCTACGGCGTGCGGCCTGCATGCTTGAGGATCTCGAACCCAACGACATCGACGGTTACTTCCGATTTGCGCCGCCCAACGCCACCAGCCAATTCATCGACCTATATCTTTACGATCAGGCCGTGGGCGGCGCCGGTTTTGTCAAAACTGCAGCACGCGAACCGCAGCGGCTTGTTGATAAAGCGCTCCAAATCTTGGACAACTGCGACTGCGATGACGCTTGCTACCAGTGTCTCAGATCCTACAAGAATCGCTTTGAACACGATCTGTTCGATCGACGGATTGGCGCGGATTTGCTGCGCGCCGCCTTCAAGGGCAGACAACTTGCTATCGATCCAGTACGCGAGGAGTTCGCGCTGGATCGGCTTGAAACTGACCTCAGGGAAAGCGGTGCGCCAGCAGTGACGCGCGTCGATGGCGGGCTGATCGACCATGATACCGGACGGGTCATCTGCCTCGCGCACCCGTTTCTGCCCACTACGCCCTGCTCCGAACGCGCACACAAGGTCGTGGCAGGCAGGAACTCGGTCGCGGTCGATATCCTCCTTGTGTTGAGGGCACTCCCCATCGCGACCAATCAAGCCCTGCCGGCACACAATGTCGACCCGTCGGCGGATCTCATCGAGTCCGACTTGAATGGTGTGCCCGAACTGACGGCTGACCGTGCCGCTGCGGACGATGTCACACCGACGGCCAACGCACCCCGCTTTTCAGTTGCTGAAGCCGAAGCAGGCGATTTCCTGTTCCGCCTCGATGCTAACACGCTGAGCGGGCCGAGAGGGGACGGGAATAACGAAGTCCCCAGGGGCACGATGTGCCTGTTTCGGCCACATGATGGACCGACGGCCAACACAGATATCTACTTGATCCGGCGAACCGACGGAAAGGCTTTCGGTGCTACCGGTGAGGCTTGGACGGTCGGCCTGCTTCAGCCACTTGAAAAGGGTAGGATGCGCGTTCGTTACCGCGCGGCATCGCACTTCATGGAATGCGCGAGCGAGTTGGTGCAACCTTCCGACGCCCTGGTGGCAATCGCTCGGTTCGTGAGGGCGGTTTGCTGATGGCGCAGTTCATTCCACCGATTGACCCTGAAACGATGGAGCATGGCTCGGAAGCAGACATTGCGCGGGCTATGCAGGCGACACTGCCCGCCGGCTATGTTGTTATGCATTCATTGCCTTGGGTTAACCCCGGGCGGGACGATACTGATGCACCGGCGCGCGAGGGCGAAGCCGACTTCCTAGTTCTCCACCGCCAATACGGGTTGCTGATCCTGGAGGCAAAAGGCGGTGAAATCACGCTCAAGGGCCGCACATGGTATCGCCATGTGAAAGCGGGGCTAAAGGAAATCAAGGATCCGGTTCACCAGGCTCGACGCAGCCTCTGGACGCTCAAGAAGCGGATCGCGCATATCTGCGGCCAGGCGGTTGCCGATCAATTACTAATTTCGGTCGGCGTCGCCTTTCCCCATTGCCTGTTTAAGGAAAATCCGCCGCCCGATCTGCCAGTCGAGGCGATCCTCACGATGGACGATCTGGACTCTATTGAGGCGGCAATCGTCCGCGCCTACCGAGTTGGCGGCGGTCAGAGGGAACTCTCGGTCCTGCAGTTCGATGCTGTTCGCCGTGCGCTTGCGCCTGAGTTCCGGGTTTATGAGCCACTCCGCGTCAGCGTCGATGCGACCGCCGAGACGTTGGCGTGGCTGACCCGCCAACAACTGCAAGTTCTGCGCGGGTTCAACGCCAATCCGCGTGCGGTCATCGAAGGGGTTGCTGGCTCAGGAAAGACGCTGCTTGCGATGCAGCGCGCCCGTTCGTTCGCGGCCAAATTTTCTTCCGTGTTGTTCACCTGCTTCAATTCCGAACTCGCCAAGTGGCTTCGGGAGGAAATGGCTGACCAACTCGTCGAGAATGGCGGGCATGTCACGGTTTTGAACTTTCACCGGCTTGCTGCCGAGTTCTGCAAGAAGGCCGGCATCGACTTCACGGTTAATCAGTATGACCCGGCACGTTGGTGGGACGAGTTCGTCCCCGATCTGCTCGCACAGGCGGCGATGGATCTATATCCCGAGGGGCCGCCATTTGCGGCGATCGTTGTCGATGAGGCGCAGGACTTCAGCCCGGGTTGGTGGGACTCGCTCGACTATTTATGGGACAGTAAGGGTTCAATCTGGGCATTTCTTGACAAGGCACAGAGCCTGAGGCGCGATCCAGTCGAGCCACCTGTCAAGGGTGCCTTCCGCTTCGCGCTCGATGTGAACTGCCGCAACACGCGCCGCATCGTCGCCTGTGCGAATACCGCGACGCGCGTCGAGAGTGAGTCCTTCGAACTCGCTCCTCTGGGGCGCCCACCCAAAGTCATCGTTCCGCAGAGCCCGGTGGCAATCAGTGGGTTAGTCCAGCAGGAGGTGCGTACACTCCTGAAAGAGCATCGGCTAGAACCACGCCAGATTGCGATCATCGGTCCGGCTAGCAAGGCGAAAGGCCCGCTTTCGAGTGTCAGTAGTATTGACGGAGTAGCGCTAGTCGACGATGCGGTGGCCTGGCGTGCAGGCAAGGGAGTGCTTTGCAGCACCTCGCGCAGTTTCAAGGGCCTTGAAGCTGATGTCGTAGTTCTGTGCGACTTCTCCGGTCTCGGCAGACTGTTCACGGTTAGCGACCTCTATGTGGCGCTCACCCGCGCGCGTTCGCACCTAATCATCGTCGCCCATGATCGAGTGGCCAAAGAAGGCCTCGACGCGGCTCTCGTGGCGGCACTCGCGCTCGGAGCAGACGAATGAGTGAAGCCTGGGCGAAAGCCATTTCTTTTTGCCACGACCAGGACGGTTGCCCTTCGCTCTCAACAGTCCTCAGTCATATTCGCGCCGCGATCATCGAGTCAGGCTTTGTCCGCCGCGGAAGGATCACCAGAGGGCTTAACGAAGCTTATCGGCCTTTCGCGATCGACGCCGACGCTTTACGGAAGATCGTTGAGGAAGCCCTTCGGCTCCTTCTGCTCAGTGGCGACATTGACCAGTTTACGACCAGCGCTGGCCGTGGCTATGCGGCTACGCCTCCGCGTCGCATTGCCTGGGGCGGGGATAAGACAACGCTGCTGGGTGCCATATGCACGCCAGCCGAGCTTGCGGCCCAGGATGGGGGCGGGGATAAGACATCGAACGGGGTCTCGGACACCATCGTTCGGCATGTTGACGCCTCCCACACGCTCAGCGATCCGGTCGCTTCACTAGAACTTGTCGCCGAACTTGGCCGGCCGGAATGGCGCTCGATCCTCGTCGAACTCGGCGGCGCGGATGCGCCTAGCGGCACTGCCGCAGAGTTGTTCGTCCATGCACAGGCGTGCGCAGCGAGCGGCGAGCGCTTCTCGTTGGACGAACCTGACAGCGTCGCGATCCTCAGCGGTCGCTCGGAGTTCTTTGGAAAGGCGGAGAATGCCCCTTCGGGTCGATGGCAGCGGGGGGCGGGCGACGGTTGCTTTCCCGCCACTATCCGTGCGCGCTACACGAATCGAAACGTTGTGCTTCATGTCGCTGGCACCGAGGCGACGCTTTGGCAACCGCCAACCCAGGACATCTGGCGATGGATCGTGGTCGGGCAGACACTCACACAGGGTGATAGCGTGTTACGCTATGATCGTGCATCTTCAAAGCTCGACTTCTTGACTCCACCGCCACGGCAAGCGGAGCGCGCGGCCCTCATCGTCGGTAGGCGGATCAGTGCATGGTCTTGGTCTGTCGACGAGCAAGCCCATGCCGTCATCGCCGCGCTTGTGGGTTGTCCTGATTAGCGGAGCGTGGCACCACCCAAAAGTACTTCAGATTCCTGAGTCGCGCCCCAGTGCCAAGTGCGCCTTCAAGGCCCCGTAGGCGCGTGGCGCGACCAGTCCAGGCGGCTTCGGCTAGGTCGAGAGTGAGACGCGCACCTCGCTGCCTGGCGAGGTTGAATTCAAACCTGGAATCGAGCATGTCTGCCGCCTCGATCTCAGCGCGTGCGGCATTGGCGAAATTATCGGCATCGGCTTGAGCTGCGAAACATCTGCGTTCAACCGCATTGCGGATCGCCGTGCATGCCTGCGCAAGGCTGTCCCCGCCGCGCTTTATGATCTGGGCACGGGCGGTTCCGCGCGCCGCCTTAAGACGGGCCACAGATAAAGGGGATCGGCATCTTCCGATTTGGCGTGCACATTCGCCATCGTAAATCGCAGCGACGGCGTCTGCGTCCACCACCATATCCTCGCCATCTTCAACAAGCGCCGTAAACAGCAGTTCCGGCGGGCAGAGGTCAATCATCCAGCGCCGATCCGCTTGGAACTGAGTGAGCACCGTGCGCGCCGCCTCAGTCCGCGCATCTTGCTCAGCCCTGGACGCGTGCGGGCCATTTTGGCCGAGGATCGCGTCGACTTCGACGCGAAGTGCATTGCGCAAGTCCAACTCGCACACCGCGAGCAGCAGGCGGCGACCCTCCCAACGCAGGATTGGATGGCTGGTCGGATACTCGACAGTGAACTCGGTGGTGATATCGGTCGCCGGCGCGTGGCGCTCGAACGCGGCGACCGCACCGTCGTGGAGACTGCCACCATGGTCAAAAAAATGAAGCCTACGATCTTGGCCATCATTTTGCACTACATGAGAACGCGGCGGGCACTCGATCGAACTTCTTCGGGTAATGAAAGCCTGATGATAATACGCGGAGCGGGCATCGAGGTCGGGGATAATGAAGTCATCTCTGCCTAGATTTGCTCTGTACCACATGGTCTTGAACCCCTGATGATCATGCCGACCGTCGTGCACTTCAAGATAGTCTTCACGCGCGAGCCTGATCATCTTTTCGGCTGCCCTTTCCCGGGCTCGATACCAGTTCTCCCCGGGCGCTACCATTGGCGCTGCATAGGGTCGGTTGCGAAACCGCGCCTGGCATTCCAGCGCCAGCGCCGTCCGCGGCGAGGGCGGCAGGCGCGTGACCCCACGCCATTCGTCATGAGCGTCGCCGAGCATTTGTGCCGTTCTGGCGGCATTGACCCAACTTGCTCCGGCCAAGCCCGTGGCAGCGGCGGAGATCGCGTCGTTGATGTCCTCCCATTCGGACTCATCGAACACCTCGCTGCGTAAGAACACCCCGGTGCCTTCGAGCACTTCGAGAATGTTGTCCTCGATTGAGCCCTCTACAACGAGCGGCGTAATCGAGATGTGCCGGTTAGCACGTATACCCTTGCCGAGGCGATCGATGCGGCCGATCCACTGCTGGATATCGGGGGGCGACCATGGCAGCGCGAAGAAAATAATCTCGTCCGCGAACTGGAGGTTGTGACCTTCTCTGGCGGCGTCGGCGGCAACAAGCACCTTCGCCTTGCCGCTAATGAAAGCGTCGAGTGTTTCATTCAGAAGCGTGATCTGCACTTCAAGATCTTCTGCTGCAGCGACCGAGCGCCGCTTCTTCGCCACCCCGACGTCGGTTAGTTTCTCTATCGCGTCGCCTAAATAGTCGGTGGTCGGATTGTCTTCGGCGACGACCACTATGCGTGCCTCAGGCGATCTTGCATGCAACTCCCGAAGATGATCAATGAGCGCGTCAAGTTTCGCGTCACCCAACTCGTCGCGCAGGCATCCATCGATCTGCTGCCAAGCTGTCTGGAGGCTATCTGAGGTCCGCTGAAGTGTGCTCAGACGATCGCGAAATGACCGCGGAGATCGGCCAGCGACCTGCAGCAAGGTATTATGCCTAATATCGAGATTGCAGGCGCGAGCCACCGCCAGGTAGGTGTGCGCACTGCTCGCGCGCCCTACGTCGCCATCGGTTGGGGCGAGGCGGACCGGCTGATAGACCCGCCCGGGCAGCAAGGCATCGCGATAGTCGTCGGTGCGCGCGGTGCGGATAAGGCGTCGATAGAGCCCATGGGTTTCCTCGACTGCGCGCCGCCTGCCTGCCTCTTGAGGGTCACCCCAATGGTGTTCAAGCGCATGAGCTTCGCGCTCGGCCAGCACCCCCAATATGTCGCGGTCTTCGGCTTGGGCGACCCGATCGGCCTCGGGCTCGAGAAGCGCCATCAATTCCCTGCGCGTGGCCGTTTGATGCAAGGCGGGTGTCGCAGTTAGCACGAGAACGTTGGGGATTACGCGCGCTGCTTTGATACAACGTTGGCGGACCTCAAGCTGGAGCTTGGTGAATTCGTCGACCAGTAACAGATCGATTTCCTCGGCAGTAATCCGATGATCTCCTGCAAGCAATCGACTCGGGCGCACAAGGCGCACGACGGGATTGCCGACGATGTCGCCTTCCGCGCCATTTTCGAAGGCGAGAACATGACCGCGGCAAAGCAACTCCTCTTCCCATTGTGAGACGAGATCGTCGGGCACAACCAGCGCAACGGTGAGAGGCCTGGGACTTTGGGCGGCAAGTGCCCGCATCACCATAATTGCTTGGATAGTTTTGCCGAGGCCAACCTCGTCGGCGAGCAGCCAACGGCATGCAGTGCCGGTCACCATACGGTGGACACTGTCGATCTGGTGAGGATAGGCGAATGCTCCGACGCCAAGTGCGCCAAGCAACGCCTGGTCCCGATCGATCCGTCGCGCTTGAGCGTGAAGGCCTAGGAGTGTGCGATGGAATTCGCTCATTCGCCTTCTATGGTTGTAGCGGCTCCAAGGCGTAGCGAAGCATAACGTACCGCGCGCGATACAAAGGGGTCAGCCGCAAGAATACGGACCGCAGCGTCCACATTATCGCACGCCGCGGGAGACAGCCAAAGCTGTAGTGCGCTCGCCGCAGCTTCAGGGGTCAACCGACCGCGAGGCAGCGCCCAAGTTTCTGTCCAGGCCGAGAGATCTTCCGCCATCTCGGGGATTGTGAGGTCGGCGTAAGAGCGAAGGCTGAGTTGACACCCACCCTCAGACGGGGCGATCAGGGGCACGAGCAAAGGGAAGCGAATCCCGTGTCGTTCCTCAGCCACCTTCGCAGCCTTGTCCCAGTCTTCGGCGGGGCTACCGAAATCGACATCATTGACATTGACATCAAGCAACTTACCGGCTTTGTGTAGGGTGGCGAGCGCTTCCGGGAAGGCAATATTGAGCGCTTCATCCATGATGGCACCATCGGTGGGCACAATGCTTGCCTGGGGCCAATTCGGGTCGAGCAGACGCGCGTGCTTCTGGAACGCGGCTGCAAAAATCTCTGCGTCGGCAGGCGTGGCACCTTCGGGCACCCTGGCGAGCTCTTGCTCGAGCGCGACGGCCCACAGCGTCTCGTGCGGATCAGAAAGGTTCCCTTTGCAGCGTTGCTCCGCTTGGTGCCAGGTCTCGCCGCAAAAATTATGCACCAGTGGCTCCTCAAATTGTCGAACGATCCGCGTCTTCGCTCCGATAGCGGCTAGCGAGACGCAAAGGGCACGTGCCCAAGCAATGCGACTGCGGACAATATCCCCAATGCCGCAACCATCATCAAACATGCGGCGCGAGCCAATGGCATCTCCGAAATTCGCTGTGAGGTCGCCAAGATCGAAGATGTTGGAAGCAAGGAGCCGGATTGGGTCAGCCATTCGGCCGTCTGAAAGACGCAACCCGAAAGCTGCTGCACCGCGCGCCGGGGTGTCGATGGACAGTGTTTCATCGAAATGATGTGGCCTGTGGGCAGTTGCCGTGACAAGGGTGTTTTCAAGATTGCTGCCGACAAGGCGGGGGACGCAATCTGCCCATTCGACTGAAGCTGCAGGCCGTTGGAGGGAGATTCGTACTGAAGATGATCGGCCGATGGCGAGGTGCAGCACGCCTTTGTTTTTCTCAAGCAACCGAGTGCGGACACCGTCCTCGTACAAGGGTGCAAACAGTGCAGATCTCGCAGGGACAGTGAGCGGAAGAGAAGGTAGGCAATCGCGCCCTCGAGCGATTAGTACGTCGTCAATCTCGAGTTCCGCAGTGATCGGCACATCCTTCAGCGGCAGTCTGCTCTCGACGCGGAGTTGGAGCCGCCTTTCAATCAGTGCCTCGAACGCGCTATCACGTTCGAAAAGGATGAAATCCGTAATCCTGTCCTCGGCAGGTGGCGCTGGCTCGCAGCGCAGGTCCGAGCGGCCCGCTGGTCCCGCTACCGCAGCAATCCGCTCATCCGCCGCAAGCGTCTGCGGACTTTCCTTGTGGAGAAGGAAGGGCCGATCGGGGCGAACGACGCCCTGCGGCGCACCGATCGCGTCAAGCGGATGCCGCACGAGCAGCGGGCGGTTTTGTTCGCTCAGCAGTCCTTCGCAGGTCAATAGCGCACGGTCACTGTCGTTAGCGAGGTTGGCTTTGAAAATGGTATAACCGCAACTGTTTCCAAGCCTGGGCAGAGATCCGAGCGCCGCGCCACCAGGCCTGGTGGCGATCCAAACATGGCCCGAGGTGCCAGTCAGGATGTCGAAGCGCTGTTCCGCTTGGGTGCCGTTCTCATTAGCGTCAAACAACAGATTTTCCGTCCAGTCGACTGTTCGTGCCGCGAGCGCTGCGGCGACGTCGCTGCCGTTGCCGAAGATCGCCGCGGCATCAGCATAAGCAGCGCTATCGTTGGCAGGTGTCTCCTGTAGGCCGAGAGCGAAGGGACCGGCGCTGAGTGCCGTGTCAGGATGGAGCAAACCACCAGCACCCCAGAGCCGTGGACGCCATCCGGCCGATCGCGCCCCCGCACGTGCCTCCTCGAACAAGGCAGCCGGAAGGGCTGGCCAACTGACGAATAGGCGAACACCCGACCGATGATCGTGCGTGGCGCTGAGCCGTCCCAAGCTCTGTTCGATGGGTGCCGGCGCCTTGGAGGTGCGGGCGCGGAGCAATGCGGATCGAGTGGCGAAGAAAGCTTCGGACTCGGTCTCGATGGCTTCAAGCAGGCGTTTGTAGCTGTTCTCCGGCAATGCGGCCCCACGGTTTTCCGTAAGGACGGCGGTCAGGACACGCGCGGACGGGTCTTCGAGGCGTAGCCAGTCAGCGAGTCGTGCACCCTCGGCCGCGCTTGCCCAAGCTCGTAGGCTGGCAAAATTTGTCTGGCGATCAGGGACAGTACGGCGACGAGGGGCAGGCAGTGCAGCCACCGGCGCACGCGCCATCAGTCGTGTGACCGGCCCAACTAGATCCAGAGGCAAGAGCGCGTTGGCGATGGGCCAAGAGATGATCGAGAAATGTGTGCTAAAGGCGCTCTCTGATGGCCGCACCAACTTGTAGCAGGTTGCCAGCTTACCAAAGGTATCACCGATCATTTGACGCTGCGGTGTTGTGATCTGGAGGCCTAAAGCATTGCTCAACCTGTCCCAAAATACCGTACCTACGCCTTCGAAGCGAAAACCAATCTCTGATGCGATCGCACAAATCAGCAATGGAACTTGTGCCAGAAGACTGTCGAGGGTGGACGAGGCAGGAGCTATGGGGGGCAAGCTGTCAAATGGTTCTGGCCACAACTCAGCGTCGTCGATAG
This sequence comes from Alphaproteobacteria bacterium, assembly GCA_965204825.1. GTDB lineage: Bacteria > Pseudomonadota > Alphaproteobacteria > Futianiales > Futianiaceae. The sequence goes on from OZ242016.1 coordinate 180,269, forward strand.
CCTCAACCAGCGTGACATTAGTCATATTGCTGTTGTTTAATGCGATGATGGCAGCCTTTAGCTGACGTTCCAATCCATCTAGTTCATCCCAATTCAACAAAAAACGAACTCACTTGTTCATCAGTGGAGAATCCGATTTCACAAATACCCACTGTATCCATCTATCAAGAATGCTCGTGTCATTCCAACCCGTTCAAGTCCCGCGACCCATACATCCTGGGTCGAGGTCATTGAGTCGAAACCCCGGCACACGCCTGCGCTTGATCCCGCATCACTGCACAGTCCCCATCATCTTAATGATCGCTGACCGCTTCGGCAATAGGGCAAGTTCTTCTGCTGCGCTCGCTTGGAACTCGCGGCTGTATTCGACCACGGGTGGGCAGACGGCAACGATGTGCAGGTCAGATGCCAGACCGCTGCCATCATGATACCCATATTGAACGCGAACTCGTTGACGCAGGACTGCGCGAAGAATTCCCCCTCGAGGAACATGCAAGAACCCTTGCAGAGATGAACGACCGGGCAGGCCATGCATTCGGTCCGGAAGACGAAGTGGGTCGCGGTGTCAGATCACATCGAAACGAATTCACAGAACACGACCGAATGTCATGCTACAGACGAAAGGCGCCGGGCCAGTATTCCAAGACAATCTCCGCTCATCCGCTATGATCGCCGCCCCGGAACCACACCACAAGAATTCTCCGAGGGATTTCCGATCAATGCACGAAGCACTCCCCGACAACCTGACCATGCCGCTGTCCAGCCAGTGGGCCGATATCCGCGACGGTGTGGTGAAAGTCTGCGCCGGTTTTCCCAATGAGTACTGGGTGGGGCTGGACCATGAAGCCCGCTATCCGACCGAATTTGTTACCGCCCTGACCGAGAGCGGCTATCTCGGCGCGCTGATCCCGGAGGAATATGGCGGCTCGGGTCTGCCGCTCAGCGCCGCCGGCGCCATTCTGGAAACCATTCACGAACAGGGCTGCAATGCCGCCGCCTGCCATGCCCAGATGTACACCATGGGCACGGTGCTGCGGCACGGCTCGGCGGAGCAGAAACAGCGCTATCTGCCCGGCATCGCCGGCGGCGAGTTGCGCCTGCAGGCCTTTGGCGTGACCGAGCCCAGCACCGGCAGCGACACGACCCAGCTGAAGACACGGGCCGAACGCAAGGGCAATTCGTCCTACCTCGTCAACGGTCAGAAAGTGTGGACCAGCCGCGCCTTTGAATCCGATCTGCTGCTGCTGCTGGCCCGTACCACGCCGGCGGCCGAGGCACAGAAACGATCAGACGGCATGTCGGTTTTCCTGGTCGACATGCGCGCGGCCAGGGGCAACGGGCTGGAACTGTCGAAGATCGACGCCATGATCAATCACAATACCTGCGAGGTGTTCTTCGACAATCTGGAGATCCCGGCTGACACCCTGATCGGAGAAGAGGGGAAGGGCTTTCACTATATCGTCGACAGTATGAATGCCGAGCGCATCCTGATCGCCCATGAATGCCTGGGCGATGCCAAATACTTCCTGCGCCGGGCAACCGACTATGCGGGCGAGCGCGAAGTATTCGGCGCCCCGATCGGCAAGAACCAGGGCATCCAGTTCCCCATCGCCAAGGCCTATGCCGACACCCAGGCCGCCGAGCTGATGGTGGCCAAGGCGGCGGCGATGTTCGAGGCAGGCCTGAAACCCGGCGCGGAAGCCAACATGGCCAAGATGCTGGCAGCCGATGCCTCGTGGGCGGCGGCCGAGATCTGCATGCAGACATTCGGTGGTTTCGCCTTTGCCCGCGAATACGGCATCGAACGAAAATGGCGCGAGGCCCGACTCTACCAGACCGCGCCGATTTCAAAAAACATGGTGCTGGCCTTCATCGCCCAGCACGTGCTGGGCCTGCCAAGGAGTTATTGAACCGATCAGATCGACTCCTCGAACCGGCTGTTGACCAGCAATTCGGCGACCGAGGCATTGTTGGGCAGGCTGAGGAGGAGATAGGCGACGGATTCGGCGATCGCCTGGGGCTCGCTCTTGAAGGCGCCGTCCGGCACGGCCATGTCGGCCACCATGCCAGTATCGATACTCCCGGATTCCCTGGAACTCTCCCGTAAGGTATCCGTCCGTTAGAGCCGTATTTTTCGGTTATTCCGGCATCCAATTCCACGGCATGGAGCTTGCCCACCTGCTTGACCGCTTCTTTGGCGATGGCCGCCCCGGTGCGCTCAAACTCTTCCACAAACTTGCGGCGCACATGCACCATGCAGGCCTGTTCGTCGGCCTTGCCCTCCCCAAAGAGGCCATTGAAGCCCGCAAAGCCATCGGCGTGCACCGTGCCGGTATAGCCGGAAAGATGATTGACCGGATGTTCGCCCTTGCGATCCACGCTGAACTGATACCACGCACGAGGCGGGGCGTCCCCGCACCAGGGGCGTTCATCGCGCACATAACTCCACAGCCGTGCGGTCCGGGTCTTCCTTGCCTTGAGCCTGGTTTGCAGTTTGACAGGTGTGTCATCAGCAAAAAGCGCGGGACCTGCCCTGACCAGCTTGCCGATATGATCGGTCAGAGGTTCCAGCAAGGCCGTGCTGCGCCCCACCCAGTCGGTCAACGTGGTGCGATGCAGATCAACCTTCTCGCGGGCGAAGATTTTTGATTGCCGGTCAAGCGGCAGGTGATCGCAGTACTTGCCGATCAGCACATGGGCGAGAAAGCCGGGTCCGGGGCGGCCACGCTCAACAGGGCGCGACGGCAGTGGGGCCTGGGCAAAGGTTTCACAGCAGGTGCAGGCCATGCGGGGGCGGAGGATCCGGCGCACCACAAAGCGGCCCGGGACATATTCCAGTTCCTCGGTAACGTCCTCACCGATCTGGCGCAGGCTCCCACCGCAGTCAGTGCAGTCCTCACCCGGCGACAGCACCTCATCCTGCCGATCCAGATGATCGGGCAGCGGGGTGCGGTTGTGCTTGCGTTTGGCACGCGGCTTGTTCGAAGCGGCCTCTTCATCATCGCCAGAGGATTGTTCGGCCTGCTGCGCCTCAGCGGCGGCCTCGATCTCTTCGTCATCCTGTAGGTCGAGGGCCAGTTGATCCAGACTCTTGGATCTGGAGCCAAACCGCGCCTTGCGGTGTCCGGCCAGCTCAGCCTTCAGTTTCTCAACTTGATAGGTGAGAGACGTAATCTCCTGGTCCATCCGAGAGACCAGCCCCTTCAGTTTGGCGGGGTCATCAGGCAGAGATTTGAAGGCATTCAGCATGGGCAACTTATAGCGGAATCCCTATGCAGATGGAACGCAAAACCTCCCAAAACGCGTGTTTTGTCGGGCTTTCCCTATCCCGTACTCAGCGATCGCCAGGTCTTCTGCGGCGAGCGCCAGTCAATCCCCTCTAACAGCATCGATAGCTGTGAGGGACTCAGGCTGACCTTGCCCTCCCTGGCCGCAGGCCAGACAAACCGCCCCCGTTCCAGTCGTTTGGAGAACAGGCAAGCGCCTTGGCCGTCCCACCATATGATCTTGAGCAGATCACCGCGCCTGCCGCGAAACACAAACATGTGCCCCGAATACGGGTCTTCAGCCAGAACCTGTTCGGCCTGAGTCGCCAGTGTGTTGAACCCGCGCCGCATATCCGTCACCCCAGCGGCCAGCCACACTCGCGTATTGCCCGGCACCGGGATCATGTCATCAGCCCCTCAACCAGAGCCGGCACCGCCGACAATCCCGTCGCTCCTTCAACCAGGATACGCCGACCATCAGACAGGGTGATGTCTACACGGTGAGCCGAAAGAGGACCGTCCATACAGGGCGCTGTGATCGGCACATGAGGGGCGGTTGGCCCTGCAATTTCTACAGGCAGAAATGTGGTCACTTCCCCGGCGAAATCATCACCGTCAGTACATGACGGCACGAAACGGGGATCACGCAACCATGTGTGGATCAGATTGGCGTTCATCGCGTGACGTCGCGCAACCTGCGCTACCGAAACCCCAGGTGCGTGCGTTTGTCCGCAGATCGAAACCTTCTCATCGTCTGACCGGAACCGCTTCTTCTGACCCTTCTTCCCAGACATATCCGCCCTCAAGATGTCCACTAGCAATGGTGGACACTATCAGCGCACGCTATAACGCGTCAGAGCACCAACACCGGACGCTTACGGTGTTGGAGCGCCTGCCAGATCACAAAATCAACCGCATCGAGGAACTCATGCCGTGGAATTGGATGCCGGAATAACCGAAAAATACGGCTCTAACGGACGGCTACGAAAGGGCCGCCCTGCGGCAGGAGAAGGCCAGGCCTGTCTTCGATGACTTGGAAGTATGGCTACAGGCCCAACTGCCCAGGCTCTCGGGCAAGACCAAACTGGCCGAGGCGATCCGCTACGCCCTGAAGCCGATGCCCGAAGCGCGTGCTTATCTCGGCGACGGACGTCTGGAACTCGACAACAATATCTGTGAGCGATCAATCCGTCCCGTCGCCCCGGGTCGAAAAATATTGTCTCTTCCCGGGCTCCGTTGGTGGCGGCGAGGCTGCCGCTATCGCCTACGCCCTCATTGAGACCGCTGAAATGAACAATGTCGATCCCGAGGCCTGGCTCACATGGGTGCTGGAACGCATTGCTGATCACAGATTAACCCCATCGACGAACTCATGCCGTGGAACTGGAAGCCCCAAGACCTCAAAAACGCGGCCTGACCGGACGGATACCATCTGGACACGGTGGACGTTGAAAAGGGTCAGCGGATCAAGCAGGGCGACTTCATCGCCACCATCGGCGCAACCGGCCGGGTGACAGGGCCGCATCTCGACTGGCGCATGAACTGGTACCGGCAACGTCTGGATCCGCAACTGGTGATTCCGGCACGGTAGCTATTCGGCCGCGCTGCCCGCCGAGACCCCGTTCAACGCCGCATCCAGCAACCGATCGAGCGAAGCTTCGTCCTCCCACATCAGTTCCGTCATGACGATGTAAATGCCGGCGCGGGCATCGGGCGGGATGCGGGCCATGTCCTTTTCGGTGGTGACCAGCAGGGCATCCTGGCGATCGGCCTGGGCCTTCAGCCGGTCGATCATCACCTTGGTGTAACGGCCGTGGTCCGGGAAGGCTTCGGTGTCGGCGACCTTGCAACCGAGCTGCAGCGCCAGGGAATTGAAGAATTTTTCCGGGCGTCCGATGCCGGCAAAGGCGACCACCTCTTCATTCTCCAGAGAGGCACCCTGATCGACCGGCAGCAGTTGGGCACGCAGTACCGGTTTGCCACTGGCCGCAACGGGGGCCGGCAGCGGTCGGGAAAACGCCCCCATTACGACGATGCCGTGGGCGCGGGCGAAGCCGCTTTCAATGGGTTCGCGCAGCGGCCCGGCGGGAATTAGCTGGCCATTGCCGAAGCCGGTCTCGCTATCGACAACCACCAGGGCGCAGTCTCGCGACAGGCTGGGATGGTTCTGGAAGCCGTCGTCCATGACGATCACTTCCGCGCCTGCTTCGGCGGCGGCCCGTGCCCCGGCCACCCGGTCGCGGGCCACCCATGTCGGCCCGTAAACGGCCAACAGCTGGGGCTCATCGCCGATATCGCCGACGGTATGGCGCTCCGGATCGACCTGCACCGGTCCGGCGAGTTTGCCGCCATGGCCGCGTATCAGGAAGTGAACCGCCAGCCCCCGGTCGATCAGTCGCCGGCCAATGGCAATCGCAACCGGGGTCTTGCCGACCCCGCCGGCAACCAGATTGCCGATGCAGATGATCGGCACGGCACCGTCATAACCTGGTCGTCCCCGCCGGCGGCGCGCACCGATCCAGGGGTAAAGCCTTCCCAGTGGCGCCAGCAGGCGCGCCTGCCACGGAACGTCGGAATTCTTCGGATACCACCAGCCGGGCGCGTGCATCAGGACCGCCCCGCCGGCAGCAAAGGTTCCAGATGGGCCATCACCCGCTGCAGAACCTCGGACTGGCCGTCCATGAAACTGCCGGCGTGATCGATCAGATTGTTTCGCGCCACCCGGTCCGTCAGCATCAACCGCAAGTGCGCTTGCAGATCCGCCGCATCCATCAGCGGTGTTGCGGCCCCGGCATCGTCCATGTCGTCATAGATCTGTTGAAAATTCTGGATGTGCGGACCGTGGCTGACCGCACAGCGCAACTGGGCCGACTCCAGCGGGTTCTGGCCACCATGGGGCACCAGGCTGCCGCCCATGAAGACGGTATCGATGGTGCTGTAGAGGAGCCCCGTCTCGCCCATCGTGTCGGCGACATAGATGTCGGTCTCCGGCGCAATCGGATCTCCTGAACCGCGCCGGGCAACGTGCAGGCCTTCGGCCCGGACCAACCGGTCGATGCCCGCACCGCGTTCGGGATGGCGTGGGGCGATCACGGTCAACAGGCCGTTCAGTTCCCGATGCAATACCCGGTGCGCCGATGTGGCGATATCCTCCTCGCCCTCATGGGTGCTGGCGGCCAGCCAGACCGGGCGATCGCCGATCATGTCGCGCAGGGCGTTCAGCGTGCTTTCATTGACGGGCAGCGACGCGGCGGCGTATTTCAGATTGCCAGTCACCTGGATGCCGGGTGCACCGAGCGATTTCAACCGATCGGCCACTGGCCTGTCCTGGGCAAGGCACATCTTGAAATTCGAGAAGAGTCGGGAGCCGGCACCTGATTTTTTCCAGCGGCCATGGGAGCGCCGGGACAGGCGTGCATTGACCAGCACCAGTGGGCAGGGCGCGGACCCCAACAGGTTGGGCCACAATTCCGATTCCATGATCAGCCCCAGATCCGGCCGCCAATGCTCATAAAAGCGAGCCACGGCCGGGCCGGTATCGACGGGCCCGTATTGGTGGACGGCTGCATCCGGCAGACGGTCGGTCATGACGTTTGCCGAGGTGACCGTGCCGGTTGTGATCAGGATGTGAAGACCGGGCCGGGCCGTCAGGATGGCATCGATCAGGGGCAGGGCGGAGACGGACTCGCCGACACTTGCGCCATGAATCCAGACCAGCGGCCCCGGTGGCCGCGAGACCGTGCAACGGCCAAGCTTCTCGGCCATGCGGGCCGGGTCTTCCTTGCCGCGGCCGGCACGCAATCTCAGGAAAGCCGGCATCAGGGGATCGACCAACCGGGCGGCGCCGCGATATGTGCCGAGCAGTACCATCAATCCTCCCGTGGCGAACCCGGTTCGACCGGTATATGCCCGGACGCCAGATCCGCCTGCCTTGTACCCTCAATCATGATCTCTTCGATCCGGCGGCAGGCTTCGCCGGCATCGAGCTCCCGGTCAATCGTCAGGGGCAGCGACCAGACAATCGTGCCGCGTCCGAACGGGAAGGCCAGATGGAAGCCGTCCCAGCTGCCGAGGATCTTGCGCCATCGGGTTGCATAGGTAACGCCGCAGACCGGCAGGCCCGTCATCTGGGCGATGGTGGCAACGCCCTTCTGGACGCGCATGCGGGGGCCCCGGGGGCCATCCGGGGTGATGCCGATCGCATCGCCGCGATTGGTGGCGCGTTTGATATCGGCCAGGGCTTCGCGTCCACCCTTGTCCTGGGCCGTCTTTTTCGGGTTCCGGGTCGATCCGCGAATGGAGGGCGCGTTCCAGACCCGGATCACCTCGGCTACCAGGCTGCCATGTCGGTTGTTCGAGATCAGCATGTGCGCCTTGTACCCTTTCGGCTTCAGCACCGGCATGATCAGCATGCGTCCGTGCCAGAAGGCGATGATCAGCGGGTCGCCGCGTGCGATGGCGTCTCGGGTTTCCTCGGGTCCGAGATGCTCCCACTTGGTCGTGGAATAAACCAGCTTTATGTAAAACCGAAGAATCGGGACCAGCAGGCGCTTGAAAAAGCTCAACTGAGACGGACTGACCGCCGAGGAACCGGTCATTTGAAGCCTCAGTTCTTGTTGCCGAGCTCGCGCAGGCGGGACAGATCAGCGATGTAATATCGCATCAGGGCATTATCCACGGTGCGTTGTGCAGCGGCCCGCCAGGCGTCTTCCGCATCCTCGTAATTCGGATAAATGCCGATGACATCGATCGCCTCGGGATTGGCAAACTGGTTGGCGCCAACCTCTTTCAGCTCGCCGCCAAATACCAGATGCAGTTTCGTTTCTTCGGACATGCATCTTCTCCGTCCACTGTAAGGACCCATCCTTCACCGGTTGGATGGATCGGAGGGCACGACTTGTCAAGCGGCCGTGGATTCATGGGGCAGGACGATGTCGCGGACATGGTCAACGATCTGCCCGTGCAGGCCGGGGCTGGCGCAGATCAGAGCGTGCTTGCGAGTGGCGGCCTGATTGTACCGGAACGGATTTCCGCGATGATCGGTCAGGGTGCCGCCGGCCTCCTGGGTAATCAGATCGGCGGCGGCCAGATCCCAGTCGCCCTTCCACCAGAACGCTACCGCGGCATCCCATTGCCCCGATGCTACCAGACAGATCCGGTAGGCCATGGAATTGAAGTATCCCATGCCCATTTTCGGCCAGGGCGTGGTCCAGCGCGAAGATTGCAGAACGTCGGTCTTTCCCAGCATTCGGCACCCGTCAAGCTGGGCACAGCCCGTGATCTGCACTGGCGCGCCGTTCAGCGATGCGCCTCCACCCGCTGTCGCCGCAAACTTTTCGTCGGTCACAGGATTATAAACGCACGCCGCGACAGGGCGCCCCTCTTCAACCACCGCCAGGGAAATCGACCAGGCCGCACGGTCCTTGAGATAGGCCCGGGTGCCGTCGATCGGATCGACAACGAAGACGCGCCCGGCTTTCAGACGCCCGGGATCATCCTCGGTCTCCTCGGACAGCCAACCATAATCGGGCCGGGCCGGACGCAAGGCTTCGTGGAGAAACTTGTCGACGGCGATGTCGGCGTCGCTGACAGGTGTCCTGTCGGCCTTGTCCCAGGCTTTCACCTTGCCGGCCATATCCAGCGCAATCTCCGCCGCCGCCTCGACGGCATCGTTCAGCAGCTTCAGGTCATCGTCATTATCGGGCAACCAATCAGGCACCGGCAACCGTCATCCCGTCGATCCGGACCGTGGGTGCGTTGGTTGCGCCGCGATCTTCCAGGTCGTTGGCGGCCGTCAGATGGGCGAACATATCTTTCAGATTGCCCGCCACGGTCACCTCGCTGACCGGATAAGCTTTTTCGCCGTTCTCGATCCAGAACCCGGCCGCGCCCCGGCTGTAATCGCCGGTCACCTGGTTGACCCCCATGCCGATCAGTTCGGTGACATAGAAACCACTCTTGATATCGCTGATCAATTCCTCGGGCGTCATCGCACCGGGCAGCAAGGTCAGATTGGTGGTTGAGGGTGATGGCGGCGATCTGGTGCTCCGGCTGGCGTGTCCGGTGGTTGTCAGGTCCAACTGCTTTGCCGTTCCGGTGTCCAGAATCCAGCTTTTCAGCACGCCGTTTTCGATCAGATTCAGCGCGGCGGTGGCAACGCCCTCGCCATCGAACGGCTTTGATCCCAGGCCGCGAATTTTCAGCGGATCGTCGGTAATGTTTACAGCCTTTGGAAAGATTGCCTCGCCCATCCGGTCCTTCAGGAAACTGGTGCCACGTGCGACGGCCGAGCCAGATACACCGCCGGCCAGGTGGCCGACCAACGTGGTCGATACCCTCGGATCATAGATGATCGGCACCTGGGCCGAGTCCGCCTTGCGAGCGCCGAGCCGGGCCAGTGCGCGGGCCGCCGCCTCGGCACCGATCTTTTCAGGGCTGTCCAGATCGCCGCCGTGGCGCTTGGACGAATAGTCATAATCGTGTTCCATCCCCGTGCCCTCACCGGCCAGAAGGGCGCAATACAGGCTGTGACCGGTGGTTCCGTAGGACCCTACAAAACCGCCGCTGGTGACCAGGGTGATGGAGGCGCGGGACCAACTGGCGCCGCCGCCCTCGGTATTGGTGATGCCCTTGACGGCGCGTCCGGTATCTTCAGCGGTCCGGGCCGTTTCTTCCAAGGTTTCGGCCGTAGGTTCAGCCGGGTCGGCCAGATCGAGATCGGGGATCTGCCGGGCCAGCCGGGCCGGATCGGCCAGACCGCAATAAGGATCCTCCGGCGCCGCCCTGGCCATGGCCACGGCGCGCTCTGCCAGGTCGGCCAGGGTCTTCGCTTCAAGATCGGTTGACGAGATCACCGCCTGGCGCTGGCCGACCATAACCCGCAGGCCCATATCACGGCTTTCCGACCGCTCGACATCTTCCAGCTTGCCAAGCCGGACCGACACGCCTAGTTCGGCCCGTTCGACCAGCGCGGTATCTGCCTGGTCTGCGCCGGCCTTTTTCGCAATGTCGATCAGATCGGTGCACAGGGATATGAGATGTTCGGACATGGGGTTTCAGGATTCCTTTGGATTAGGCCGAGGCGACGCACTTTATCGCTTCACCAGCCACAAGAAAGCGAAAAGGTCTATGGTGTTGTCGCCAGTATCAGAACGGTCCGGTAGCTGGGTTGGATTTCCATCTTGTCGCCCAGACCGGCCTCCAGCATGGCCCGGTGCGCGCCTGGCAATTGCCAGCACGGGATGTACATGTGCAGGTGATGCTCCACGTGATAATTGACCCAATAGGGGGCCAGGAACATCCGCTCGATCAGGTTGACCTGTGTCGTGCGGGCATTGCGCAAGGGGTCGTTATCGTCGGGCACCACGGCATGCTCGGTAATGTTGCGCACCCGCAGGACCAGTTGGAACCAGGTCACAAGCGGCAACAACCATAACGCGAAATACAGCCACCAGTATCCGATGCCGGCAAAGCCTGCGAGCATCGCCAGGTTCGCCAGAGCGGGCCGCCAGAAGGACGGGGTGCCAAAGGCCTGAACCGCGCCCTCGGCGTCTTCTGATTGTTGTGCGAGCTTGAAGGACAGGGCGATCTGGGCGCTGCGCTGGCGCCAGGCGGTCTGTCCGGTCAGGTCGCGTAATACCTTGCGCCAGAAACTCTCCCGGCTGATCGGGAATGGGGCGGACAGGATCAGATCGGGATCGTCGGCCTGCTGGGTCGTGCGGTGATGTTTCAGGTGGTAGTGGCGATAGGTCAGCATGTCGGTAAATATCGGATAGGCGCACAGCCAGATGCCGGCGATCTCGTTCAGCTTTTTAGTGTTGAACAGAACGCCGTGCGCGGCGTCGTGCATCAGGATCGCCAGACCCATCTGCCGGGTCCCGATGACCATGACCGCGATCAGGAACGTCACCGGGTTTGGCCACAACACGAACGCCACCATTGCCAGGCCGATCACGCCAAAGGCATGGACAATCAGCCAGGCGCCCATCAAATCAGACCGCCGGGTCAGCAACCGCAGTCTGTCGCGCGGCAGGATCCGCCGGATATCATGGACGTCATCGACATAGCTCATGACCCCAATATAGGGGAAATCTAATGAAGATAGTAGAGTTGGATTGTCTCATCCAAGGCAATCGCATTTCAAAAGTCTTTGATTAGGGCCTGTTGACATTTGGAGTTGCGATTTGGCCTGAACTGTTATTCAAGCTTCGAAAATGGAGGTTTGGATGGACGAAGATCGTTTGGTGATTTCAGATGAACTCTGGGCGAAGATTGCGCCCCTGTTACCCGGTAAGGCCGGGGACCCGGGAGCAACCGGTCGGGATAACCGTCGGTTCATGGAGGCCGTACTTTGGCGTGTGCGAACAGGGTCTCCCTGGCGTGACCTGCCCCAGGATTTCGGCAACTGGAATTCGATTTTCAAACGATTTCGTCGATGGGCAAAGGCCGGTGTGTTTGACAGACTTTTCAACGCCATAAGCGACGAGCCAGACCTTGAACATGCTCTCATCGACGGAACGATTGTCCAGGCCCATCAGAAGGCTTCGGGCGCAAAAGGGGGACACGGCATCAAGCCATCGGACGCTCTCGCGGCGGGCTGACGACCAAAATCGTTGCCCTGGTCGATGCGCTCGGCAACTTGTTCCGCTTTCTGCTTCTGCCGGGGCAAGCGCACGACATGAAGGGGGTTGCTCCCCTGATCCACGATGTCTCCTTCGCAGCGTTGCTGGCCGACAAGGCCTTCGACGCCGATTGGCTCCTGCAAGACCTTGATGAGCGCAGCGCAACTGCGGTTATTCCACCCAAATCGAACCGGAAAGTGCAACGAGACGACGATACTCACATGTACAAGTGGCGTCACCTGATTGAAAACTGCTTTGCAAAGATCAAGGAATTCAGGGGGATAGCAACGCGATACGACAAAACAGATACCAGCTGCGCAGCCAACTGGCACCTCTGCGCAATGCTTGTTGCTGCCCGGTGATTGTCAACAGACCCTAGCGTGCGTAGAAAATCGTCCTTCCATCCTGCGCGTTTGAATTTGACGCGGTTTGATCCTTTGTCTGTGTTTGCCTTTATGGGCACCTCGAACAATCGGCCTGATTTTGAGTTTATGGATGACGTGTGATTCTCTCGGAATATAATCGATGGAAGCTTCAATTTTGTAAGGAATCGGCGATGGGTCAGCCGGGCTTTTTCGATGTCAGCAACCGTTACGCTTCGCTTGATGCCAGGAAGGACCCCCCTGGTTCAGATTGCGGCGGTTGTTCCATTCGAGGCGTTTCGGTCGCGTTTGGAGGCGGTTTGGCGCAAACCGGGTGAAAAGCGCACGTCGGCGGCGGGTCGCAAGCCGTGGGACGCGGTGGTCATGCTCAAGGCGATCATTCTCTGCGAGCTTTACACTCTTTCCGACGAGCAGGTCGAGTATCAGGTTCGCGATCGTCTTTCCTTCATGCGGTTCCCGGGCCCGGGCCTTGAGGATCCGGTGCCCGATGCCAGGACGATCCGGCCTTATCGCGAGCAGCTGGCCCGGGCGGGCGAAGTAAAACCGCTTTTTTCAGCTTTTGACGATCATTTGAAGGGCCGGGCTCTTTGGCAATGGGCGGACAGATCATTGATGCGTCGACCGTCCCGGTGCCCGGGCAGTGCAACAAGCGCGAGGAGAACGCGACCATCAAGGCCGGTGACACGCCAGAGGCGTGGAAGGAAAAGCCGGCCAGGCTGCGCCGGAAAGATTGCGATGCCCGCTGGACCGGAAAAACGGCCAAAGCCATTACGGCGACAAGAACCACATCAACGTCGACCGCCGTCACAAGCTGGTGCGTGACCATGACGTGAGCGATGCCGGGCCGTTCATCGACGATCTGTTCTGGCAGATTTATACTGGCAAACAGACGATATCGATCCCGTCCCAGACACCCGGCGCCGACGGCCTGTTGGATGCGTTTCAGGCCTTTCCCGGTTTGGACAATGAACAGGGGCTGCTTGCCTTTGGCACTACGGAATACGCCGAATTTCCGGTCTGGCGGGCTGCCGCTTACGGAAAGCCCGCAAACGGACACATAAACTATTTGAAATTCGGTGCTTGTTCCAAGGGGCTTAGCCAGCATATTGAGCCGAATACTGATTTGCGCGGGGCAGGCGGAACCGGATGTCGATACCTCAGACCGTTAAAGGCAAACTGGCAAGCAAGGCGGACCTGATCGGTTACCTTGCCGAAGGCTCCAAATCCATCGCCGACTGGCGCATTGGAACCGAACACGAAAAGTTCGGGTTTTGCCGCGATACACTGCAACCGATCCCCTATGACGGCCCCCGGTCCGTGCACGCCATGATGGAAGGGATGCAACGCTTTGGCTGGAAACCGATCATGGAAGGCGACAATCTGATCGGTCTGACGGGCGACGATCTGGCAAATGTGTCGCTGGAACCGGGCGGCCAGTTCGAATTGTCGGGCGCACCGCTGGAATCCATTCACGATACCTGCAACGAGGTAAACGCCCATCTGGAACAGGTGCGCGAGGTTGGCGACGAGATCGGCGTCGGCTTCCTGGGCATGGGCTTCCAGCCGACATGGACCATGGACGAGACCTCGCGCATGCCCAAGGGGCGCTATAACATCATGCGGCGCTATATGCCGCTGGTCGGCAGCCGCGGGCTGGACATGATGCACCGGACCTGTACCGTACAGGTCAATCTGGATTTTGGCGATGAAGCCGACATGGTCAAGAAGCTGCGCGTATCGCTGGCGGTTCAGCCCGTCGCCGCGGCTCTGTTCGCCAATTCGCCCTTTGGCGAGGGCAAGCCGAACGGCTTCAAATCCATGCGCTCGGAAATCTGGCGCGACACCGATAATCAGCGCGCCGGCATGCTGCCGTTTGTATTCGAAGACGGCATGGGGTTCGAGCGCTATGTGGACTATGCGCTGGATGTACCGATGTATTTTGTTTACCGCGACGGCGTCTATCACGACGTGGCGGGGCAATCATTCCACGATTTTCTGGACGGCGGGCTGGCGGCGATCCCCGGCGAAAAGCCGACCATGGCGGATTGGGCCGATCACATCACCACGATCTTTCCTGAAGCGCGGCTGAAGAAATTCATCGAAATGCGCGGCGCCGATGGCGGCCCCTGGCGCCGGCTGTGCGCATTACCTGCGTTCTGGGTCGGGCTCTTGTACGATGCCGATGCCCAGAACGCTGCCTGGGATCTGGTCCAGGACTGGACGGCGGAAGAGCGCCAGTCCCTGCGCGATCAGGTGCCGGTCAGGGGCCTGGATGCCACGCTGAGGGGACGCACCGTGCAGGATATCTCGCGCGACTTGCTGGCCATCGCCCACAAGGGGTTGGCAACGCGGGCGCGCCTGAACACGGTCGGCGAGAACGAGACCGCCTTCCTGAATGTGCTCCACGAAGTGGTCGAAAGCGGTGAAACCCTGGCCGATGAAATGCTGCGCAAATATCACGGGGAATGGGCGGGCGACGTCACCCGGGTGTTTGAAGAATATGCTTATTGAGGCACACTGAGCTTCGCAACGATCCGCTGAAAGGCATCCCATGAAACCGATTTTCGTCATGATCAAGTGCGAACTGGGCGAGGCTTATAAGGTTGCCGATGAGTTGGTCCAGTCGGTCGAGGAAACCAGCGAGGTTTATTCCACGTCCGGTCAATACGATTTGATCGCCAAGTTTTATCTCGGACCGGACGCCGATGCCGGCCATTTTATCAACGAAAAGATCCACGCCATCGCCGGCATCAAGGACACATTCACCCTGATCACCTTCAAAGCCTTCGGATAAGGTGACCCGAGTCTATCTCGGCATCTGCGGCGCCGCCTTTGGGCTGATTGGTCTTGTGGGCCTGATCCAGCCGCTGCCGATGCTGGCAGGCTTTGGCTATGATATTTCCGGCGCCCATGCGATGATCGAATCCCGGGCCATGCATGGCGGCGTATTTCTGATCGCCGGCACATTCATGATTGTCGCCCTGTTTCGAGGCGGCCTGGAACGCCCGGCCCCGTGGTTCGTGGTGATCCATGTCGGCGGCCTGCTGGCCGGCCGCGCGGTCAGCCTGGTCGTTGATGGCCCGCCGCGGCCTTATTTCTGGGGCTTCATCGGGTTCGAGATACTGCTGTTGGTTCCGGCAATCGTATCGTTGCGAGATAAGCCCAATTCGTAGGGTGCATTTCAATGCACCCTACTTCAAAATCGAATTTTTCAAGCTCTTCAGATGTTCTTCGGCGAAGTGCATGGTGTCCTGGGACATCTGGCGGCTGGTTTCGCGGCAAAGATCATCGTCGAGGATTTTCAGCGGCAAGCCGGTGGATTGGGCCAGGACCTGCTGCTTGCAGGCGCGCTCCAGATAATACAGATCATCGAACGCCATGGCGACGGTCGGGCCGCCGACCACGATACCGTGGGCGGCCAGAAAAATAACATCCGCATGGGGGTTTTCGGCCTGCTTGCCAGCGACCTGGGAACCGGCGCTGTCGTCATGGGCCAAGCCACCATATTCGGGCTCGTAATCCACCCGGCCCCAGAACTTGATCGCGGTCTGGTGGGCCATTTCCAGCTTGCCGCCCTCGACCATGGTCAGGCAAGTGGCATAGGGCATGTGGGTGTGCAGAATGCATTTGTGGCGCGGATTGGCCCGGTGGCCGGCCCGGTGGATGTAGAACGCCGAGCGTTCCACTTCGCCATCGCCCTCCAGTACGTTGTAGTCGCCGTCGATCAGCAACAGATCCTCCGGCCGCATGATCGACCAATGGGTGCCGTAAGGATTGATCAGATAGCGCTCGGGCCCACAGCTGACCTCGACCGAGAAATGGTTGCAGATCCCCTCGTGCAGATCGAAATGAGCAGCTAGGCGAAAGACCGCCGCAAGATCGTCGCGCAATTGTTCAATGGAAGAAGCGGCTGTGTCCAGCATGGGGCATCCCCTAGGGTGATTTATGGATCCTGACCCTAGGGTCAAATCCCGGAAATGTCATCAGTGTTTTGCACCGGGCCGAGTTGCGAGTTGCGGGCCGCGCCCGTGCAGCGCACACTCGCGCCTGAAATGAACAGATTAGCTGCTCTCCTCATAACACTCGTTTTGTGGATACCGGGCTCGGCTCGGTCAGAAATTTGCGATGTGGAATTGGTGCTGGCTCTGGATGTGTCCGCCAGCGTCGACTGGCGTGAATATCATCTGCAGACCGGCGGTCTGGCGGCTGCCTTCCGCTCGTCCGAGATCGCCCAGATCATCGAGTTTTGGGGCAATACGGGCATTTATGTCACGGTCGTGCAGTGGGCGGGCGCCGATCAACAGCAACAGATCGTGCCGTGGATCCGTCTCGACGATGCGGCGGCGCGGGAAAAGGTGGCCGCCCAGATCGAGGCAGCGCCCCGTTTCTACGTGCCCTATTTCACCGCGATCGGCGCGGCACTGAAGTTTTCCGCCAATCTGTTCGACAGTTCGGGCGTGACCTGCCGGCACCGGGTTATCGATGTTTCCGGAGACGGGGCCAGCAATGATGGCGCGGAGCCCGCTCCGGTTCGCGATGTTCTGGTCGCCGCCGGGATAACCATCAACGGTCTGATCATCACCGGCGATTCAACCGGGCTGGAAACCTACTATCGGCAAAATGTCATCGGCGGAAACGGCGCTTTCCATGAGATCGCCAACGGCTTTTCGGATTTTCCCCGGGTGATCAAACGCAAACTGCTGAAGGAATTGAGCCCCGTGGTGTCGAGCGTGCGTTAAGAATTCGGTATTTCAGACGTCGATTTTGTTCGACCGGAGCCCGGATTTTCAATCTGAATTGCGCGGACGGTTCCGAAATAGTCGCGTTCAATCCGGTAGCCAATATCAAAGGCTTCGTGTTGCGCCTTTTCGAAGGCGTCATCGTCCGGCAGGGATGACCTCGAAACCAGCTGTATCAGCGCTAAAACTGCGCACACCAATAAGAGCAAGATCGAACAGTTTGGCTATCTCTTTCGATGAGGCGAAGCAGCCGTTGTCCAATTGGCTGGCCGAAATCGACATTGAGCACTGACTCCAGGCGTTGTCGATCCAAGCATAGCCGATCACTTCAAATCCCATCCCACGACGATGCCGTCTTCCAGGTGGATGCGGGTGTCGTACCGGTTCTTGGCGGTCTGTTCGTATTTCAGGATCTGCTTGGTCTTGGTCTTCATGACCTTCTCGTCGAAATCGACCGGTGCACCCGGACTGTCGATCAGTTGATCATAGAAGTCATGCCCTGCCAGAACTGATCCTTCATGATCCGGCCCGCAATCTCGGGATCACCATAGTCAGCCACCAGCGCTGAATGGCGGCGCTTGCGCAGGATAAATCTGACGGCGAGGAAGAGAACAATCAGGTTCGCAAGGGCCAGTCCAGATACACAGAGTTCATGACACTCCCAAACAACCCGGCGGTTGGTGAGTGGGACAGGCTGCTAGGGCCTGTTGACATTCGGGTTTCCGATTTGGCCTGAACTGTTATTCAGGCTTCGAAAATGGAGGTCTGGATGGACCAAGATCGTTTGGTGATCTCAGATGAACTCCGGGCGAAGATTGCGCCCCTGTTACCCGGTAAGGCCGGGGACCCGGGAGCAACCGGTCGGGATAACCGTCGGTTCATGGAGGCCGTACCTTGGCGTGTGCGAACAGGGTCTCCCTGGCGTGACCTGCCCCAGGATTTCGGCAACTGGAATTCGGTTTTCAAACGATTTCGTCGATGGGCAAAGGCCGGTGTGTTTGACAGACTTTTCAACGCCATGAGCGACGAGCCAGACCTTGAACATGCTCTCATCGACGGAACGATTGTCCAGGCCCATCAGAAGGCTTCGGGCGCAAAAGGGGGACACGGCATCAAGCCATCGGACGCTCTCGCGGCGGGCTGACGACCAAAATCGTTGCCCTGGTCGATGCGCTCGGCAACCTGTTCCGCTTTCGGCTTCTGCCGGGGCAAGCGCACGACATGAAGGGGGTTGCCCCTGATCCACGATGTCTCCTTCGCAGCGTTGCTGGCCGACAAGGCCTTCGACGCCGATTGGCTCCTGCAAGACCTTGATGAGCGCGGCGCAACCGCGGTTATCCCGCCCAAATCGAACCGGAAAGTGCAACGAGACGACGATACTCACATGTACAAGTGGCGTCACCTGATTGAAAACTGCTTCGCAAGGATAAAGGAATTCAGGGGGATAGCAACGCGATACGACAAAACAGATACCAGCTACGCAGCCAACTGGCACCTCTGCGCAATGCTCGTTGCTGCCCGGTGATTGTCAACAGACTCTAGCACAAATGTATCCGTCCGGTCAGGCCGCGTTTTTGAGGTCTTGGGGCTTCCAGTTCCACGGCATGAGTTCGTCGATGGGGTTAATCCGTGATCAGCAACGCGTTCCAGCACCCATGTGAGCCAGGCCTCGGGATCGACATTGTTCATTTCAGCGGTCTCAATGAGGGCGCAGGCGATAGCGGCAGCCTCGCCGCCACCAACGGAGCCCGGGAAGAGACAATTTTTTCGACCAGGGGCGACGGGACGGATTGATCGCTCACAGATATTGTTGTCGAGCTCCAGACGTCCGTCGCCGAGATAAGCACGCGCTTCGGGCATCGGCTTCAGGGCGTAGCGGATCGCCTCGGCCAGTTTGGTCTTGCCCGAGAGCCTGGGCAGTTGGGCCTGTAGCCATGCTTCCAGGTCATCGAAGACAGGCCTGGCCTTCTCCTGCCGCAGGGCGGCCCTTTCGTAGCCGTCCGTTAGAGCCGTATCTTTCGGTTATTCCGGCCTCCAATTCCACGGCATGAGTTCCTCGATGCGGTTGATCTTGTGATCTGGCAGGCGCTCCAACACACAGGTGAGCCAGGCTTCCGGATCAACGCCGTTCATCCTGGCGGTCTCGACCAGGGTGTAAGCGATAGCGGCGGCTTTACCGCCACCGACGGAGCCCATGAAGAGATAGTTCTTGCGGCCCAGTGCGATGGGGCGGATCGAGCGTTCACAGATATTGTTGTCGAGTTCCAGCCGTCCGTCGCCGAGACAGGCACGCGCCTTTGGCATGCGGTTCAGCGCATAGCGAATGGCCCCTGCCAGTCTGGTCTTGCCCGAGAGCTTGGGAAGCTGGGCCTGTAACCATGCTTCCAGCTCATCGAAGACGGGCTTTGCCTTCTCTTGCCGAATGGCGACCCGCTCTTCGGGGGATTTGCCTCTGGCTTCCTCTTCGACAGCGTAAAGTACGGCGATCTGCTTGATTGTGCCTTTGGCGATGGCCGACCCTGTGCGCTCAAACTCTTCCACAAACTTGCGGCGCACATGCACCATGCAGGCCTGTTCGTCGGCCTTGCCCTCCCCAAAGAGGCCATTGAAGCCCGCAAAGCCATCGGCGTGCACCGTGCCGGTATAGCCAGAAAGATGATTGACCGGATGTTCGCCCTTGCGATCCACGCTGAACTGATACCAGGCACAGGGTGGGGCCTCGCCGCACCACGGGCGCTCGTCGCGCACGTAACTCCACAGCCGCGCGGTTTTAGTCTTCTTTATCCTGGTGCGGGTTTGTAGTTTGACCGGTGTGTCATCGGCAAAAAGTGCAGGCCCTGCCCTGACCAGCTTGCCGATATGATTGGCCAATGGCTCCAGCAGCGCCGTGCTGCGGCCCACCCAGTCGGTCAACGTGGTGCGATGCAGATTAACCTTCTCGCGGGCGAAGATTTTTGATTGCCGGTCAAGCGGCAGGTGATCGCAGTATTTGCCAATCAGGACGTGGGCCAGCAGACCCGGACCGGGGCGGCCACGTTCGATGGGGCGCGACGGCAATGGGGCCTGGGCAAAGGTTTCACAACAGGTGCAGGCCATGCGGGGGCGGAGGATCCGGCGTACCACAAAGCGGCCCGGGACATATTCCAGTTCCTCGGTAACGTCCTCACCGATCTGGCGCAGGCTCCCACCGCAGTCAGTGCAGTCCTCACCCGGCGACAGCACCTCATCCTGCCGATCCAGATGATCTGGCAAGGGGTTGCGGCTGTGCTTGCGCCTGGCAGGTTTATCCGTCTCATCGACATCAGTGCCGTTGGAGCCAGCTTCGTTCTTCTGCTCGTTTGCTGCCGCCTCGATCTCTTGGTCATCCTGTAGGTCGAGGGCCAGTTGATCCATGCTCTCTGATCTGGAACCAAACCGTGCCTTGCGGTGGCCATGCAGTTCAGCCTTCAGCTTCTCAACCTGATAGGTGAGAGACGTAATCTCCTGGTCCATCCGAGAGACCAGCCCCTTCAGTTTGGCGGGGTCATCAGGCAGGGATCCAAGGGCGTTCAGCATGTATAATCCATATCAAACTGCCCCATGGGATGAAACGACAAACCGCGTTAAACTTGATGTTTTTTTGGGCTTTCTCTATCCCGCCTGCAAAGGACGCCAGGTCTTTTGCGGGGTGCGCCAGTCAATCCCCTCTAACAGCATCGACAGCTGTGAGGGACTCAGGCTGACCTTGCCCTCCCTGGCCGCAGGCCAGACAAACCGCCCCCGTTCCAGTCGTTTGGAGAACAGGCAAGCGCCTTGGCCGTCCCACCATATGATCTTGAGCAGATCACCGCGCCTGCCGCGAAACACAAACATGTGCCCCGAATACGGGTCTTCAGCCAGAACCTGTTCGGCCTGAGTCGCCAGTGTGTTGAACCCGCGCCGCATATCCGTCACCCCAGCGGCCAGCCACACCCGCGTATTGCCCGGCACCGGGATCATGTCATCAGCCCCTCAACCAGAGCCAGCACCGCCGGCAATCCCGTCGCTCCTTCAACCAGGATACGCCGACCATCAGACAGGGTGATGTCTACACGGTGAGCCGAAAGAGGAACGTCCATACAGGGCGCTGTGATCGGCACGTGGGGGGCGGTTGGCCCTGCAATCTCTACAGGCAGAAATGTGGTCACTTCCCCGGCGAAATCATCACCGTCAGTACATGACGGCGCGAAACGGGGATCACGCAACCATGTGTAGATCAGATTGGCGTTCATCGCGTAACGTCGTGCAACCTGCGCTACCGAAACCCCAGGTGCGCGCGTTTGTCCGCAGATCGAAATCTTCTCATCGTCTGACCAGAACCGCTTCTTCTGACCCTTCTTCCCAGACATGTCCGCCCTCAAAATGTCCACTATCAATGGTGGACACTATCAGCGCACGCTATAACGCGTCAGAGCACCAACACCGGACGCTTACGCACAAATTGGAATCTCCCAAAACCCAAGCCGTGCCAAACGCATCAACCAGCTCTACAGCAATGCAGTGCGTGACCAAAAAAGGTGTGTAAAGACACCTCCAGCGGACAAAGATTTCTGAGAGCAAGCGATGCTTTCTGGGAAAACCGGATAATACCACTGGCAAGCGCTATAAAAGATGCAATCGGCATCTAACACACTTTCTTAACAAAAACCCCACTGATTCAAAATCAGTGGGGTTTCTCTTAAATGTATCTATAGTTCTTAGTAAAAATAATCAAAGACTTAACCAGCAGCTGCGCCCTGACCAGTATTTGCTCCAGTACCTCCAGAATTATTATCACCACCAGCAAATGTAGGAGTTCCAGGAGGAGGTGGTGGTGGAGAATAAGTATCAGCATACACATTTCAACCCTTATCACTCAAAGAAAGGAAAAATTTCAAATCAGAATCACTAAAATCAGTCAGCACGCTTTCGCTATTATTTTTTTGTACACCAAAAAGCGCTACAAGTGCAGAAACAACCCCTATCACTCCTGCTGCAAGTATTGTGTGTATTTTTTCATATTTTGTATCATACTATTTTTTATTTATTTATACTATTTTAATCTCAACTCCTTCCACGCTTCAAGCCATTGCTCATACTGTTCCTCACTATATCCAAAATCATCCTCTCTCCATCCTACTCCGTCTACTGTCCCCACATCGTTTATGAGGTAATTCTTTAACTGTGGGTCTATATGAGTTGCATAGTAACTTAAAGCAAGATAGTACATTCTTTTACGCGCCATTGAATCCGTACCATCCCTAGAGTGTGACAAATTTCTTGGAACATCAGGTGATGGGGTTGCAATCTCACCTATTTTATAGATATGTTCATTCAACATATCTCCTATTAGTTCTGGCTCAGTTTACAAGCCGTGTGCGTTCATGTCATGTTTTTTGTGAAATCAGAGGGATGGATTGACATGGATCACAAGCAGTTTCAGGAATGGTTATCGGGGACAGACCACCTCAGCCCGGCGCAGCGGCAGCAAACCGAAGTCGTGTTCCCGGGGGACACGGAGACGTCAGCGTCGCTGGCTGCCATTGAAGCGGCCGTGGGTGGAGATCGCCAGTGCCCGCATTGTGGCACGCTAGGCGCCATATCGCGTGGCAAGGCAAGGGGTCTGCGACGGTACCAGTGCAAAGAATGCAGGAAGACATTCAATGCCGCGACCGGCACCCCCTTGTCGGGTCTGCACCACAAGGACAAGTGGCTTTCCTTCGGAGCCTGTCTTGCTGATGGGCTGACGGTTCGCGCTTCAGCAGAACGTTGCGGACTTGCCGTCAACACCGCCTTCCGTTGGCAGCACCGATTTCCTGCCGCAAAAGACCTGAAGGCACGCAAGCTCACGGGCATTGTGGAAGCCGATGAAACCTGTGTGCCGGAAAGCCGGAAAGGTGCACGAAACCTTGAGCGCAAGGCGCGACGCAGGGGAGGCAAGGCCAGCAAGCGGGGCCTGTCAGATGAACAGGTTCCGGTCCTGGTTGTCGCTGATCGCAGCGGCGCGACAGTCAGTGCGGTTCTGCCCGCGGTCAACGCCGATCCCTTGCGAGAGGTGATCGCGCCGGTTGTGGACGAGGATATCGTTTTGGTGACCGATGGACACCGCGCTTATCCGCGATGCGCGGTGGCAATCGGTGCGCATCACGAAGCATTGAACCTGTCACGAAGTGAGCGGGTGCGAGGTGCCTTTCACATTCAGATCGCAGCAGATCCGGCGGTCAACAACCGACATGGCCGGTTGAAGGATTTCCTGCGGCGCTACCGAGGCGTCGCGACCAGATATCCCGACAACGACCTGCGATGGTTCCAGCGGCTTGAACTGGAGAACGCCTCACCCCGGGCTTGCCTCGCAACCGCCATCGCACGTCCATGCATACAATTCGTAAACTGAGCCTAGGAAATTGCTGAACACAAACATCATCCAATCCGGGAGCATCCAAATGCTGGAAAAGCGTGAATTTTATATCAATGGCCAGTGGATATTGCCGGCTGTCGCTAATGATTTCAACGTCATCGATCCTTCGACCGAAGAGCCGTGCGCGGTGATTTCGCTGGGCGGGCAGGCGGATACCGATGCGGCGGTTGCCGCGGCCAAGTCAGCCTATGCGGCATGGTCGGCTACGCCGAAGGAGGAGCGCATTGCGGTCGCCGAGAAAGTGCTGGGGGCCTACAAGGCCCGGGCAGGTGACATGGCCGCGGCGATCAGCACCGAAATGGGCGCGCCCATCGATCTGTCCAAGACGGCCCAGGTCGGCGCTGGCGCGGCGCATATCAAGGATTTTATCCGGGCGGCGCAAGGGTTCGAGTTTGACCGCACCCTGAGCGAGCGTGCCCCGAACGACCGGATCCTGTACGAGCCTGTGGGCGTGTGCGGCCTGATAACG
Organism: Alphaproteobacteria bacterium; assembly: GCA_965204825.1. Classification (GTDB taxonomy): domain Bacteria; phylum Pseudomonadota; class Alphaproteobacteria; order Futianiales; family Futianiaceae. Next base: position 204,162 of record OZ242016.1, read on the forward strand.
CCGTGGAACTGGCCGATGAACCAGGTGACGCTGAAGGTGATGCCGGCGCTGCTGGCCGGGTGCACCATGGTGCTGAAACCCTCCGAGATCGCGCCGCTGTCCTCGCTGATCTTTGCCGAGATTATGGACATGGCCGGCGTGCCGGCGGGTGTCTTCAACCTGGTCAATGGCGACGGCGCCGGTGTCGGGACCCAGTTGTCGGGGCACCCTGATGTGGACATGATCTCGTTCACCGGATCGACCCGAGCCGGGATCGCGATTTCCAAGAATGCGGCGGAAACCCTGAAGCGGGTACATCTGGAACTGGGCGGCAAAGGCGCCAATGTTGTATTTGCCGATGCCGATGAGAAGGCGGTGAAACGCGGGACGCTGCATTGCTTCAACAATACCGGCCAGTCGTGCAATGCACCGACCCGGATGCTGGTGGAGCGTTCGATCTATGACCAGGCGGTGGAAATCGCCGGCGCGGTCGCCGAGCAGATGGCGGTGGGGCCGGCCAGCGAAGAGGGCCGCCATATCGGCCCGGTGGTCAGCGAACTTCAGTTCAAGAAGATCCAAGGTTTGATCCAGAAGGGCATTGATGAAGGCGCCCGCCTGGTCGCCGGCGGCACCGGTCGGCCGAAAGGCATCAATCGCGGTTACTTTGTCCGCCCGACCGTGTTCGCCGACGTCAACAATGACATGACCATTTCGCGCGAGGAAATCTTTGGGCCGGTGCTGTCGATCATTCCGTTCGATACCGAAGAGGACGCCGTTCAGATTTCCAACGACACGCCCTATGGCCTGACCAACTATGTGCAGAGCGAGGACGGCGAGAAACGGGTGCGGGTTGCCCGCCAGTTGCGCTCCGGCATGGTCGAGATGAACGGCCAGCCGCGCGGCGCTGGCAGCCCGTTCGGCGGCATGAAAGCCTCGGGCAATGGCCGTGAAGGCGGCGTCTGGGGCCTGGAGGACTTTCTGGAGGTCAAGGCCGTCAGCGGCTGGGCTGAGTAATTTCTATTGCGTCATTCCGGGCTCTCGCGCTGCGAACTCCGGAATGACGATGACGTTTTGATGGATACCGGTACTGTTCTGATGTTTTAGCTGGGGTTCGTTGCATCTTCTGCTTGGCCCCCACCATGCTGACCCGCAAATTTCTGATCGCACATTGGCGTGCGCTGACCTTCGGTTTTGTGATGTGCGTGCTGTCGGGTTTCGGGCAGACGTTTTTCATCCCGCTGTTCGGCGGGCAGATGAAGGATGAGTTCGGAAATCTCGGACGGGGAATTCGGAACCCTCTATCCGATGGGTACATTGGCGAGCGTCGCGGTGATCGTGTGGTCTGGGCGGCTGGTGGACCGGTTACGGCTCAAGGACATGGCGGCGCTGGTGGTCAGCGGACTGGCGTTGATGTGCGCTCTGATGCGGGCGGCGTGGACGCCGGCGGTTCTGGTGGTGACGATTTTCGGCCTGCGCCAGTTCGACCAGAGGCTGGCCAGCCATACTGCCATCACCTCGATCACGCGCCGGTTCGACCGGGAACGGGGCGGGTGGTGTCGCTGGCCTCGATGGGGCAACATCGCCGGCGAGGGTGTTCTGTCGGTGGTGACGGTGGCGAGACTGGCGATCTTTGTCTGGCGCGATTTGTGGCTGTTCAGCGCCGGGCTGCTGGCCGTGTCGATCCGGTTGTGAGGTGCCAGATCACATCGAAACTAATTCCCGTCATGGGCGCGGGGACCGTGTGCTGGCCCTCGGCATGGCTTCGCACACAGCCCGTTCTCGCGCATGAGCCGCAGAACTCGCGCCTGTGAGGTGCCGATCCCCTTGTAGCGCAGGTGCGCCCACACCTTGCGGTAGCCCTCGCCATGGAACCCGCTGTCGGTGATGACCTGCCTGGTCTCACGGGCCCAGGTCCGCATCCGACAGGGGGCCTTGTGGTCCCGGGCGGCGGCGCGGCGAGGGCTCGGCCTGGGCCGGTTGCAAGTCCCGGTACACGCTGGCACGGCTCGGACCCCGGACCCGACACACCCGTGATACACCACAGGTCTTGCCCGTGGAGATCGAGATGACGGCGCTCATCGCTTCGACCTCCGGCGCCCGAAAGGGTGGCCCGCCTCCATCTTCGCGATCTTCTCAACGAGAAGCTCGTTGTCCATGGTGACCTCGCCCACCCTGGCGCGCAGCCGATCAACCTTCTTCTGTTCCATCATGAAATACCTCATTCATCCCCTCGTCTCAGGTCTTGATCAGTGTCTCAAAAAACTCTAGGGTGGGGGAAGGCACGCAAGCTCACGGGCATTGTGGAAGCTGATGAAACCTGTGTGCCGGAAAGGTGCACGAAACCTTGAGCGCAAGGCGCGACGCAGGGGAGGTAAGGCCAGCAAGCGGGGCCTGTCAGGTGAACAGGTTCCGGTACTGGTTGTCGCTGATCGCGGCGGCGCGACAGTCAGTGCGGTTCTGCCTGCGGTCAACGCCGATCCCTTGCGAGAGGTGATCGCGCCGGTTGTGGACGAGGATATCGTTTTGGTGACCGATGGACACCGCGCTTGTCCGCGATGCGCGGCGGCAATCGGTGCGCATCACGAAGCATTGAACCTGTCACGAAGTGAACGGGTGCGAGGTGCCTTTCACATTCAGATCGCAGCAGATCCGGCGGTCAACAACCGGCACAGCCGGTTGAAGGATTTCCTGCGGCGCTACCGAGGCGTCGCGACCAGATATCTCGACAACTACCTGCGATGGTTCCAGCGGCTTGAACTGGAGAACGCCTCACCCCGGGCTTGCCTCGCAGTCGCCATCGCACATCCATGCATACAATTCGTAAACTGGGCCTTCCTTTACGGCCGCTGAGCATGGATAACAGCATCAGCCCGGCAGCGCGTGGAGCGGATGTTTGAGACCTTGCTTTCCCCTCGGATCGGGAACCTGTCGCAATACGGATTGAACGGATACCATATCTGGCCACCTCTGTCGCTGAAACCAAGCAACAGAGATTCAGACTTTTAGAATATTTTCAATATCCTGGTGCAATTTGATGAATAGAGCTGACTTATTGAACGAGGGTCTTGCAACCGCCTACCCATCCGCCCCATACTGCCCCATCAACGTCATTGGCCCCTCCACCCCGGCCCGCCCCGTTTCCACCATGTGCACCAGATGGGCCAAGACGGACTTGGCCGCTGCGGGGTGCAGGCATTTGTCCACGTCCACATACATCCTCGCGACCATGTCGCGGATGTCGCTGATGCCATCGCCCAAGCAGGCGGCGATCTGGTCTTCGCGGGCGCGACGGTGGGCAATCAGGGCGGCGAGGAACCGGCCGGGATCGCGAATGGGGAGGCCGTGGGTCGGGTAATAGACGACCTCGGCGCGGGCTCGCAGCTTGTCGAGGCTGGCCATATAGGCCTTCATATTACCGTCGGGCGGCGAGACCACGGTGGTGGACCAGCCCATCACGTGGTCGCCGGAGAAGAGGGCGTTTTCTTGCGCAAACGCAAAACACATATGGTTGGAGGTATGGCCCGGCGTGAAGACGGCCTCCATGGTCCAGCCCTGCCCCTTGATAACATCGCCATCGCGGATCTCGACATCCGGCGCGAAATCCATATCGCCATCTTCTTCGACCTGGACATCATCGCCCATGCCCGACCCGTGCGGGCCATAGGCATAGGTCGGGGCGCCCGTGGCTTCTTTCAGCGGTGCGGCGGCGGGGGAATGGTCGGCATGGGTATGGGTCACCAGAATATGGCTGACAGTCTCGCCCGTCACGGCGTCCAGCACGGCCTGGACATGGGGGTCGCTGAGCGGGCCGGGATCGATCACCGCGACAGTCCCGCACCCGACAATGTAGGTGCCGCTGCCGGTAAAGGTGAACGGGCTGGGATTTTCGCACATTACCTTGCGGATCATCGGCGTGATCTTCTGAGCCCGGGCATAGGCGGTGTCCAGCGTGCGGTCGAATGGGATGGCGGCCATGGTTCAGTCTCCTGTCGTGGTAGGTTAACCCGAGTTATGGATAAGCGACGTTCTTCCTTCATGGAGATTCTGGTTTTGCCCAGCGTATGGGCGACCAGGCATGACAGGATGTGGACGAACGCATTTGTTGGCGATTCGTGTCTTGTGTGTTCCCGTCCCATGTCTGATTTGAACTTGTCGAAGAGCGTCTCAATGATGAATCTGTTTCGCAACGGCAGCTTGCCGAATATTGGCCCTGGGTGGTTCTTCATGTTCCCGCGACTGCCGGTGATCGGATGCAGGCCCTTTTCCGGAGCCGTGCGAAGGAGTTTTTTGAGATATCGTCCTTGTCGGCCAACAGCTTCCCCTCCAGTCTAGCCCCGCACAAGGTTGCCTTCGACCAACCCGATTGAACGTTTGAACAAGGAGGTGAAGCGACGTGCCGATGTCGTCGGGATATTCCCGAACGAGGCTTCCATCATGCGCCTCATCGGCGCCATGCCGTTCGAGCGATGCGATGAATGGCGGACCGCCAGCCGCGACATGCAGGTCGAGGCCTTCGCACGGATCGACCATGAGGAGACCGGTCCAATTCTCGGCATGACAATTCAAGCCGCCTGATCATGACCTCGGGCCATCAGACAAATTACACCACCTTCCCCGCTCTAGAGTTTTTTGAGAGCCTGATCGAAAATGAGTTGAGTGATATCAGTGGGTTGTGATTCTGTTTGTTTGAACAGGAAACAAGAAAACGGAGGTCACGATGCCCTGGACTGAAACCACTCGCTGCCAGTATGAGCGGAATAACGAGCGTTACTCAAGCGATGTAACCGATGCAGAACGGGCGGTCATTTTTCCGCTTTTGCCCGGCCCCGACAAATTGGGGCGCCCTCGGGAAGTTGAGTTGCGCGAAGTTCGGGATGGGATTGGCGACATCGCTGCCGCCGGGTGCGCGTGGTCTCTTTTGCCAAAGGACTTTCCGCCGGTTTCAACGGTTCGATACTATTTCTACAACTGGCGTGATGGCGGGTTACTGGCGGAGATCAACCACGCTCTGATCGCTTTGGCGCGTGAATGGGAGGCTCGGGATCATCAACCCACGGCAGGCGTCATTGACAGTCAAAGCGTGAAAACCACTGAAAACGGCGGCATTTCTGGCTACGACGCAGGAAAGAAGATCAAAGGCCGCAAGCGCCACATCATGACAGACACCTGTGGCCATCTGTTGGCATCATGCGTTCACGCTGCCAACATTCAGGATCGCGACGGGGCAGTGGGCGTCTTTCAAAAGCTCAAGCGGGATGCCCCAAAACTGCGCCACGTTTTTGCCGACTGCGGTTATCGGGGGCCAAAACTTCGTTCAGCCCTGATAACCATTGGCCGCTGGACTATCCAGATCGTGAAGCGTTCCGACACCGTCGAAGGTTTTGAGGTCCTGCCCCGCAGATGGGTCGTCGAACGCACCTTCGCCTGGCCGGGACGTTGCCGCCGATTGGCAAAGGATTGGGAGAAAACCATCGAAAGTGCAGAGGCTTGGGGTCTCGTCGCCCATATCAGGCGCATGACACGCTGTCTCGCAAGGGCTTGAAAAACATCAGATCATTTTGAATCAGACTCTTAGATTTCCGTCGAAGATCGCCAAAGGTCTGACTTTCACCGACGGTGCGCACCGGTTAGAATCGGCACAGATAACGATGATGCGGGAGGATGGCATGGCGGGTGAATATCTGGCGGTGTGGGAAAGATCGATCAACGACCCCGATGGTTTCTGGCGCGAGGCGGCAGAGGAGATCGACTGGATCACACCGCCAAGGATCATCTGCGATCCCGACAGCGAAGCACCGGCGACACTGTGGTTTACCGGCGGCGAACTCAATACCTGTGCCAATGCCCTGGATCGCCATGTCGCTGCCGGCCGGGGCGAACAGATCGCGATCATTCACGACAGCCCGGTGACCGGCAGCATTCGCAAGCTAAGTTATTCCGAGTTGCTGCACCAAACCGCACGGTTTGCCGGTGTCCTGAAATCCAAGGGCGTGACCAAGAGCGACCGGGTCATTCTCTATATGCCGATGGTGCCCGAGGCGGTGATTGCCACCCTTGCCTGTGCCCGCCTGGGCGCGGTCCATTCGATCGTGTTCGGCGGTTTTGCCGCAAACGAACTGGCGGTGCGCATCGATGACTGCAAACCCAAGGTGATCGTGGCCGCGTCCTGCGGGATCGAGCCTGGCCGCCTGGTCGAATACAAGCCCCTGCTGGACGATGCCATCGATATCGCCACCCATAAACCGGATGCCTGCATCATCTTGCAGAGACCAGAATGCGAGGCGGCGCTGGTCGGCGGACGCGATGCCACCTGGCGCGAGGAGATGGCCAATGCAGCGCCGGCCGGTCCGGTGACTGTTGCTGCAACCGATCCGCTGTATATCCTATACACCTCCGGCACGACGGGCCTGCCGAAGGGGATCGTGCGCGACAATGGCGGCCACGCGGTGGCGCTAAAATGGTCGATGAAGAACATCTATGGTGTCGATCCGGGCGAGGTCTACTGGGCCGCGTCCGATGTGGGTTGGGTGGTCGGTCACAGCTACATCATCTATGCCCCCCTGCTACATGGTTGCACATCGGTGATGTATGAGGGCAAACCGGTTGGCACGCCGGACCCCGGTGCGTTCTGGCGGGTCTGTGCCGAACACAATGTCGCCTGCATGTTCACTGCGCCGACGGCTATCCGGGCAATCCGCCAACAGGATCCCGATGCCGGGTTCATGAAGAAGCATGGCGGATACAGGCCACGATATTTCTTCGTGGCCGGTGAACGCTGTGACCCCGACACGCTGACCTGGTGCCAGGAACACATGAAAGTACCGGTCATCGACCATTGGTGGCAGACAGAGACCGGCTGGCCGATCGCTTCCAATTGTCTGGGGATCGAGGAACTGCCGGTCAAGCCGGGTTCGCCAACCCGGTCGGTGCCGGGCTGGAATGTCCAGGTGCTGGACGATGTCGGACATGAGGTTGAACCCGGCACCATCGGCGCAATCTGCGTCAAGCGCCCGTTGCCGCCGTCCGTCTTCCCCACGCTGTGGGGCGCGCCAGGTCGATATGTGGACGCCTATTTCAAGAACTATCCCGGTTATTACGAGACCGGCGATGCGGGGATCATGGACGAGGATGGCTATATCCACGTCATGGCGCGGACCGACGATGTGATCAATGTGGCCGGCCACCGGCTGTCGACCGGCGCCATGGAAGAGGTTCTGGCCAGCCACCCGGATGTCTCCGAATGCGCGGTCATCGGCGCGGCCGATGCGCTGAAAGGGCAATTACCGGTCGGCATGATCGTGCTGCCGGCCAATGTGGACCGGCCCGGCGAAGACATTGCCGCCGAGTGCGTAGCGCTGGTTCGGGAAAAGATCGGCCCTGTCGCGGCCTTCAAATCCTGTATCACGGTCAAACGACTGCCGAAAACACGATCTGGCAAGATCCTGCGCGGTACCATGCAGAAGATCGCCGATGGCGAGGCCTGGAATATGCCGGCCACGATCGAAGACCCCGCCGTGCTGCCGGAGGTTACCTTGGCTCTTGAAACTCTCGGCTATGCGGGGGGCGACGACGCTTAAGACATTTCCGATATCTACCGCTATTCTTCAGCAAAGGCCGTCAGGATGCGCAGCAGATGCAGGAAGATGACGGCGAAGCAGGATATGGAGCATATAGGCGCCCAGGATCGACTTGCGCGTCGCCATGGACGGGTCGTCGTTTCGTCGTACATGTCCCGGATCAGCTGGATTTCCACCGCTGTCACGGCCGAGAAGACAACCACGACGCCGCAGGCAGGAAATTATCAGTGACATCATCCCGCTCTGGAAGAAAATGAGTTTGACGATGATCGCACCGATCAGTCCCCAGACCACCATGGCCAGTGGACAGGAATAGGGGTCAGATCGGCCTTGGTGGTGTAAGTATACAGGCTGACTGGACGGATACTACGCTGGCGACACCCGAGGGGATCGAGTCTGAACGACTACACCTTGAGAAAGTGATGAAACGATACGGCCCAACCTCGCGAGACTGTCACGGATTGGCTCCGGTCATATGCCGCCGCAATGCGTGAGATTGGAAACGAGACACGCCAGAACACAGATCGATACGCAAACAATCGTGCCGAAAAAGCGCCCCGGCCGTTCCGACGAAGAGAGCAAGGCATGGCCCGATTTGTCAGGCGGCGATCTGGATGACCGGGCGCCACCCGATCCTGCCCCGCCTCTCCCGGCGAGTCAGAGATCGAACAGCAGGACATCGGCATCGACGATGAATGACCAGGTTCCATCGTCAGCCGTGAAACTCCGGTATTCGTCTCCTTCGAAATCGACACGGTCCCCTTCGGTAAAGTCGTCCATATCGAAGCGCAGCGTGTCCACACCATTGCCTTCAATCCGGACCCGAGACCCCGGAGCGGTATTGCCCGCAAAGACAAAGTTGTCCGGGATGGTCAGATCAGTGCCGCGGTTCCCGGAGCCGGCCAAGCTCAGCAGAACCACCTCTAGCCCGGCATGGTCTGGAAACGCGCCGCTGAAATCAATCCCGCCGTCATACCGGACCTGATCCAGGCTGCCGTCATTGTCGGTGTCTGTATCCCATCGAACCACCCTGTCCCCGTTGTGGTGCGCGACCCGGTCGATGCTCCCGTCCGCGTCGTCGTCCAGGTCGGTACGGATCCGGTTGCCGTCCCCGTCGAGCGTGTAGGCCTCACTCCGGTCGGTCGCGCCGTCCGCATTGTCGTCGAACTCGGCCCGGGTCCGGTTGCCGTTCGCATTGAGCGTGTAGTGCTCGATCCGGTCGATGATGCCGTCCGCATTGTCGTCGTAGTCGAGCCGGGTAAAGTTGCCGTTCGCATTGCGCGTGTAGTACTCGAACCGGTCGATGATGCCGTCCGCATTGTCGTCGAAGTCGGTCCGGTTCCGAGTCCCGTCAATCCTGCCGTCCGCGTCGTCGTCGAACTCGGTCCGGAACACCCTGCCGTTCGCGTCATATCTGTAGCGCTCGATCCGGTCGATGTTCCCGTCCGCGTCGTCGTCGAAACGGGTCCGGACCAGTATGTCCCGGAAATACTCGTGTATCTCGATCCGGTCGGTGTTCCCGTCCGCGTCGTCGTCGAAGACGGCCCGGTCGATGGTGCCGTTCCCGTCCCTGTCAATCCGGGTCCGGACCCGGTTGCCATTCGCATCATACGTGTAATATTCAATGTCGGTCCGGAACACCCTGCCGCTGGCGTCATGGGTATAGGTCTCGATCCGGTCGGTCGTGCCGTCCGCATTGTCGTCGAACTCGGTCCGGGTCCGGTTGCCGTTCGCATTGAGCGTGTAGTGCTCGATCCGGTCGATGATGCCGTCCGCATTGTCGTCGAACTCGGTCCGGGTCCGGTTGCCGTTCGCATTGAGCGTGTAGTGATAGATCCGGTCGATGATGCCGTCCGCGTCGTCGTCGAACTCGGTCCGGGTCGGGTCGCCGTCCCCGTCGAGCGTGTAGTGATAGATCCGGTCGATGATGCCGTCCGCATTGTTGTCGAGGTCGATCCGGGTCCGGTCGATCGTGCCGTCCGCGTCGTCGTCGAACTCGGTCTGGACCCGGTTGCCCGCCGCGTCATATCTGTAGCGCTCGCTCCGGTCGGTGTTCCCGTCCGCGTCGTCGTCGAACTCGGTCCGGGTCCGGTTGCCCGCCGCGTCATATCTGTAGCGCTCGCTCCGCTCAATCGTGCCGTCCGCGTCGTCGTCGAAACGGGTCCTTAACAGGTTGCCCCGCCCACCATACACATGGGTCTCGGTCCGGTCGGTGTTCCCGTCCGCGTCGTCGTCGAAATCGGTCCGGGTCAGGTTGCCGTTCGCGTCATGGGTGTAGGTCTCGATCCGGTCGCGGCGGCCATCCGCGTCGTCGTCGAAGACGGCCCGGTCGATCGTGCCGTCATGGCCGTCGTCGAAGTCGGTCCGGGTCAGGTTGCCGCCCTCGTCGTAAGTGTAGGCCTCACTCCGCTCATAGGCACCATCCGCGTCGTCGTCAAAGGCGGTCTGGACCCGGTTGCCGTTCGCGTCATGAAAGGCGGTCCGCTCAACGGTGCCGTCATTGCCGTCGTCGAAATCGGTCCGTAACAAGTTGCCGTTCGCGTCATACGTGTAATATTCAATCCGGTCATAGGTGCCATCCGCGTCGTCGTCGAACTCGGTCCGGGTCAGGTTGCCGCCCTCGTCGTAAGTGTAGGCCTCACTCCGCTCATAGGCGCCATCCGCGTCGTCGTCAAAGGCGGTCCGGTCGATGCTGCCGTCATTGCCGTCGTCGAAGTCGGTCCGGGTCCGGTTGCCCGCCGCGTCATATCTGTAGCGCTCGCTCCGCTCAGCAGTGCCGTCCGCGTCGTCGTCGAAACGGGTCCTTAACAGGTTCCCCCGCCCACCATACACATGGGTCTCGGTCCGGTCGGTGTTCCCGTCCGCGTCGTCGTCGAAATCGGTCCGGGTCAGGTTGCCGTTCTCATCGTAGCTGTAGGTCTCGATCCGGTCGCGGCGGCCGTCCGCGTCATCATCGAAGACGGCCCGGTCGATCGTGCCGTCCCCATCCCTGTCGATCCGGGTCCGGACCCGGTTGCCATTCGCATCATAGGTGTAATCCTCGGTCCGGTCGATCGTGCCGTCCCCATCCCTGTCAAATTCGGTCCGCTCAACGGTGCCGTCATTGCCGTCGTCGAAGTCGGTCCGGGTCAGGTTGCCGCCCTCGTCGTAAGTGTAGGCCTCACTCCGCTCATAGGCGCCATCCGCGTCGTCGTCAAAGGCGGTCCGGTCGATGCTGCCGTCATTGCCGTCGTCGAAGTCGGTCCGGGTCCGGTTGCCCGCCGCGTCATATCTGTAGCGCTCGCTCCGCTCAGCAGTGCCGTCCGCGTCGTCGTCGAAACGGGTCCTTAACAGGTTGCCCCGCCCACCATACACATGGGTCTCGGTCCGGTCGGTGTTCCCGTCCGCGTCGTCGTCGAAATCGGTCCGGGTCAGGTTGCCGTTCGCGTCATGGGTGTAGGTCTCGATCCGGTCGCGGCGGCCGTCCGCGTCGTCGTCGAACTCGGTCCGGGTCAGGTTGCCGCTGGCGTCATGGGTATAGGTCTCGATCCGGTCGCGGCGGCCGTCCGCGTCGTCGTCGAAGACGGCCCGGGTCAGGTTGCCGCTGGCGTCATGGGTGTAGGTCTCGATCCGGTCGCGGCGGCCGTCCGCGTCGTCGTCGAAGACGGCCCGGTCGATCGTGCCGTTCCCGTCCCTGTCAATCCGGGTCCGGACCCGGTTGCCATTCGCATCATAGGTGTAATCCTCGGTCCGGTCGATGGTGCCGTCCCCGTCCCTGTCGAACCGGGTCTGGATCCGATTGCCGCTGGCGTCATGGTACCAGGTCCGGTCAATCGTGCCATCCGCGTCGTCGTCAAAGGCGGTCCGCTCAACGGCGCCGTCCGCGTCGTCGTCGAATTCGGTCCGGGTCAGGTTGCCGCTGGCGTCATGGGTGTAGGTCTCAATCCGGTCGCGGCGGCCGTCCGCGTCATCGTCGAAGACGGCCCGGTCGATCGTGCCGTCCCCGTCCCGGTCGATCCGGGTCCGGACCCGATTGCCATTCGCATCATACGTGTAATCTTCAGTCCGGTCGATCGTGCCGTCCCCGTCCCGGTCGATCCGGGTCTGGATCCGATTGCCGCTGGCGTCATAGTACCAGGTCCGCTCATAGGTGCCATCCGCGTCGTCGTCGAACTCGGTTCGGGTCAGGTTGCCGCTGGCGTCATGGGTGTAGGTCTCGATCCGGTCGCGGCGGCCGTCCGCGTCATCGTCGAAGACGGCCCGGTCAATCGTGCCGTCCCCATCCCGGTCAATCCGGGTCCGGACCCGATTGCCATTCGCATCATACGTGTAATCTTCAGTCCGGTCGATCGTGCCGTCCCCGTCCCGGTCGATCCGGGTCTGGACCCGATTGCCGCTGGCGTCATAGTACCAGGTCCGCTCATAGGTGCCATCCGCGTCGTCGTCGAAGGCGGTCCGGGTCAGGTTGCCGCTGGCGTCATAGTACCAGGTCCGCTCATAGGTGCCATCCGCGTCGGCGTCGAAATCGGTCCGGGTCAGGTTGCCGTTCGCGTCATGGGTGTGGCGCTCGATCCGGTCGATCGTGCCGTCATCGTCCCTGTCGAACAGTTTGATATCGCCCGGGGTTTCGGTTTGCGCAATCGGATTGAGAGTTGTTGCGTCGGCCGCTGTCACTCCCTCCAGGAGCACAACCGAGCCATCAGCAAAGGCGATCATGGCTCCCAAGGGCGTATCGACGGCGTGGGCGAAAGAGGTCGAGATTTCGGCATCGGTCGCGCCGATATTTTGGACATCGAAGCTGTCGGTGCCCACTTCGAAGTCAGTGATCGTATCGGTGCCGCCGCTCAGACCCGTCCATGACGGTGCGCCAAGCCTGAATATATCGGCGCCGCCGCCGCCGGTCAAAGTGTCGTTGCCCAAGTTGCCCTCAAGCGTCTGTCCCTGAGCATCGCCGATCAACGTATCATCATTATAGCTGCCCCGGGCCCATTCGATATTGCTGAAGTGGTGCGTAAAGCTCAGCCCGTCAAAAATGCCGGTCGCCATACCGGTGGAGAAATCGATCGTCACCGGATCAACGATCGCGCTACGGTCATAGCGCAGCCGGTCAAACCCGCCCGCCCCATTGATCGTGTCGGTGCCGGCCCGGCCGATGAAGGATTCGTCTGCCGCGCTGCCCAGAAGCGAATCGTCGCCGTTGCTCGCACGGATTTCCCAGACATTGCCGGTGATGGTATCGGTGAACCCGTCCTGCGAAACCGTGCCAGCCCCTAGATCGGCGGTCACCGCACCGTTGCTGCTATGATACTCGATCCGAACCGCGCCGCTGCCCGAGATATTGATCGCATCGTTGCCGCCATCACCACGAACCCCCATCCATTGGTTGGTATCGGTGGTCATGTTGAACGTATCGTCGCCGTCAGTGCCAAAAAGGGTCAGCCCTCCACCGGAGAGCGGGTTCATCACATTGAGGAATGTATCAGAGCCGCTGGCGCCTTTGTTTACGGTCCCTGTGTTGGTAACTCCGTTGATCGTCGCCGTAATAGGATCGGGGAGCCCGTTATAGTTCACCCCGACCCAGCCGGTCACAATGCTCGAGAAATCGAGCGCATCGTTGCCGGTGCCGGGGTCGATCCAGTCAAAGTCGTTAAACCCGCCAGCATTGTCACCGGGATTGATGTAATCATCGCCGTCGCCGCCCAGCAGCGAGTCGTTGCCATCGCCGCCCGAGATGTAATCATCGCCGTCGCCGCCCAGCAGCAAGTCGTTGCCATCGCCGCCCGAGATGTCGTCTTCGCCTTGCCCGCCTTCGAGGTTATCGTCACCGGCAGCGCCACGTAATGTGTCGTTGCCGTCTTCGCCTCTCAGGACCTCATTCTCGGCACTGCCGAGGATCGTGTCATCCATATCGGTGCCGCGAATGCGCTCGATGTTGGAAAATGTGTCGGTGTTGCCATAGGCATCCGTCGCGGTGCCGGCCGCCATGTCGACATTCACACCTTGCGTGGCCCCAAGATCGCCCCGTGCGCGGTTATAGTCGATCTCGTCATCATCGCCCGCGCCGCCGTCGAACGTGTCGTCGCCGCCAAAGCCCCTGAAGACCTGTCTTCCGTCCGCGCCGGTGAAACTGTCGGCATTGTTGGTGCCACGCACGCTTTCGATCCCGGTGAACGTGTCCGTTCCGCCAGCATAGTCGGTGACCGTACCGCCGTTTTCGGAGTTGAACACAACGTCGATGCCGTTGGTGGTGCCCGCGTAATGGGAATCAAAGATGTAGGACAGTTCGTCCCTTTCAAGGAGCGGCACGTTGGCACCGCCCTCGATGATGTCGTCGCCCGCGCCAGGCTGCAGAAAATCGCCGCCAACGCCGCCCTTCAGCGTGTCGTTGCCGTCTTCGCCGCTTAAAACGTCATTGCCGGCGCCGCCCGAGATGTCGTCGTTGCCGTCGCCGCCACTCAGGTCCTCATTCTCGGCACTGCCGAGGATCGTGTCGTCAAATACCGATCCCCGTATCTCTTCAATTCCGATCAGTGTGTCAGTGTCACCAAAGGTATCGATGACCGTGCCGGTCTGAAGATTGGCGTTGATCCCCAGGGTGCCACCATCGTGGTGCTCACGATCATAGCTCGCCCTGTCACCGCCACTGTAGTCAGGATCGTGGGAGCCTCCGTCCAAAAGGTCGTCGCCTTCCCCGCCACGCAGATCGTCGTCCCCCGAAGCGCCGCGCAATGTGTCGTTGCCGACACCGCCCTCGAAATCGTTCCGCGCGCCGTCCCCAACGATCACATCGTCAAATCTTGTCCCTGTGACGCGTTCGATGCTGTTCAGCGTGTCGGTGTCGCCCCAGCCGTCGGTCGCCGTCCCAGCGCCCAGATCGACGTTGACGCCTTGGGTGATGGGACCCGCGCCATCGTACCCGTCGTCACCGTAGATGACTTCGTCGTGGTTGACGGTACCGACATAGGTATCATTGCCGCTGCCGGCAATGAACGCGTGGGAGTGAGAGGCATTGGGGTCCTGCGACGCCTCGACATAGTCGTCGCCCGCCCGGTCGAAAGTGTAAGTGTAAGTGTCCGGGGTGCCGACATAAATCGTGTCGTTGCCGTTCGAGCCATGAAAATTCTCAATCCCGATCAACTGATCGATGCCCAGGCCCGGCCCCTTGTTGGTGGTGAAGGCCAGGACGGATCCGATGGCGGTGGACGTGTTGTTGACGAAGATCCCGTTGAAGAGTCCGTGGTCGTAAACGACCACGTCGCGGCCCGCGCCGCCGACCAGGATGTCATTGCCCAGCGACGCGGCCAGCCCGTCGTCGCCCGTCAGAGCAGCATATGTATCGTCGTTCGGCGTCCCGTCCAGCGTCGCGCCAAATTGGTCATTGCCGATTGTTCCAACAATATTCGCCATGATGTCCCCCAGACAAAGATACGTGCCGATGCCGCCTACCCACGACATTCCCTTCAAGTGCGCCAGCTGGACAGAGTGCGCCAGCTGGACAGAGTGCGCCAGCTGGACAGAGTGCGCCAGCTGGACAGAGTGCGCCAGCTGGACAGAGTGCGCCAGCTGGACAGAGTGCGCCAGCTGGACAGAGTGCGCCAGCTGGACAGAGTGCGCCAGCTGGACAGAGTGCGCCAGCTGGACAGAGTGCGCCAGCTGGACAGAGTGCGCCAGCTGGACAGAGTGCGCCAGCTGGACAGAGTGCGCCAGCTGGACAGAGTGCGCCAGCTGGACAGAGTGCGCCAGCTGGACAGAGTGCGCCAGCTGGACAGAGTGCGCCAGCTGGACAGAGTGCGCCAGCTGGACAGAAGTATCTCTCGTTTACCTGACTTTGTCTTCAAGGACAATAGCCCGAATACACCGCTCACATTTATGTGTTTTTATGTGTTTTTATGTGTGTTTTTCCGCAATCGGAATTCTCCCCCTGAATGGCCCTGGCCCGGCAGTGGAAATTGTCGTGGAAGCTGGCGTGCCGGCGCACGACATGGTTCGATGGCCGGCCGGGGCGGTGTTTCACCGGATCGCGGCCTGGCCGGGCTGGACCCTGTCCATTTCACGGGTGGTGGCATGGTTCAGAACCGCCCTGGCATCGGGGCCGCGCACATGCACTTTTTTCAGTGGCGACATGTCGAACATACCGGACCGTTCGCGCACCGCATCGTGTTCGTCATTGGGATCGCCGGAATAGCTCCACGCGGTGCCCATCCCGTTCCAGTCTTCCGGGCCGGAGCCGAGGGGGCGGTGTGGCGAGAGGCAAGTGCCGAGGTGCGGCTCGGTTCTTCGGTCATGTAGAAAATTCCTCTTGTCGTGTTCAATACCATTCATCGGGCATGGATGATTTCCTGCGTTCGATGGTCTCTTTCGGCGCCTCGTCAATGGCCGGGTCGATCGGTGGCGCCTCATAGGCTTCCAGCATGGCCTTGACCCGGACCGCCGCGTGCTCTGTTCAGCGGTCGGGCCGCCACTCTCCAGCCGGCTTTCATAGGGTCCGGCCTCCGGAATTTCCGATTGGTAATTGGCGTTCCGGAAATGGCGCAGCGTATGCCGGGTCGACAGGAAGTTCTGCCCCGGTCCAGCCTCCAGATAGGCGTCCTGCCCAAAGGCTTCGGCGCTCACTTCCAGGCCACCAATCATGCGCATGAGCATGCCGCAATGATCCAGATCCATGACGAACTTTTCGTATCCCATGGTCAGCCCGCCTTCCAGCCAGCCGGCCGCGTGCCAGATCTGGGTTGGCGCCGGACAGCACCGAGGTCATCATTAGCTGGACAGAGTGCGCCGACGAGGTGGAATCCTGCATGGCCTGGCCATCGGCGGAATTCGCCGCCGTGATCTGCCCGCCGCCGCTGTGCATCGGCACCTTCAGTCGGCGTCCCAGCTGGGCGAGCGCCATTGTGGCCAGATTGGCCTCGGGCGACCCGAATGTCAGCGCCCCTGATTTCAGAATTCATGGTCGAATGAAAACTGCCATAAACCACCGGACAGCCCTTGCGCACCAGCTGGGCCAGGGCGATCCCGGCCATGATCTCTGCATGGGTCTGGGCAATGATGGCTGCTTGCGTCACCGGCCCCATGGTGCCGCCAAAGATCGCCGGCGGGATTGCAACGCTCTGATTGGCCGCCGCATAGACCCGCAGGGCCCCGGACATGGTGTGGTCGAACACCAGCGGTGAGTTGATATTGATATTGGCCTGGATGACCACATGGGTCTTCCCCGCCCTGGAGTTTTTTGAGACACTGATCAAGACCTGAGACGAGGGGATTATTGAGGTATTTCATGGCTCAGTTCACGAATTGTATGCATGGACGTGCGATGGCGGTTGCGAGGCAAGCCCGGGGTGAGGCGTTCTCCAGTTCAAGCCGCTGGAACCATCGCAGGTCGTTGTCGAGATATCTGGTCGCGACGCCTCGGTAGCGCCGCAGGAAATCCTTCAACCGGCTGTGCCGGTTGTTGACCGCCGGATCTGCTGCGATCTGAATGTGAAAGGCACCTCGCACCCGTTCACTTCGTGACAGGTTCAATGCTTCGTGATGCGCACCGATTGCCGCCGCGCATCGCGGACAAGCGCGGTGTCCATCGGTCACCAAAACGATATCCTCGTCCACAACCGGCGCGATCACCTCTCGCAAGGGACCGGCGTTGACCGCAGGCAGAACCGCACTGACTGTCGCGCCGCCGCGATCGGCGACAACCAGTACCGGAACCTGTTCATCTGACAGGCCCCGCTTGCTGGCCTTGCCTCCCCTGCGTCACGCCTTGCGCTCAAGGTTTCGTGCACCTTTCCGGCTTTCCGGCACACAGGTTTCATCGGCTTCCACAATGCCCGTGAGCTTGCGTGCCTTCAGGTCTTTTGCGGCAAGAAATCGGTGCCGCCAACGCAACGCGGTGTTGACGGCAAGTCCGCAACGTTCTGCTGAAGCGCGAACCGTCAGCCCATCAGCAAGACAGACTTCGAAGGAAAGCCACTTGTCCTTGCGGTGCAGACCCGACAAGGGGGTGCCGGTCGCGGCATTGAATGGTCTTCCTGCATCCCTTGCACCGGTACCGTCGCAGACCCCTTGCCATGCCATGCGATATGGCTCCTGGCGTGCCACAATGCGGGCACTGGCGATCTTCACCCACGGCCGCTTCAATGGCAGCCAGCGACGCTGACGTCTCCGTGTCCCCCGGGAACACGGCTCCGGTTTGCTGCCGCTGCGCCGGGCTGAGGTGGTCTGTCCCCGATAACCATTCCTGAAACTGCTTGTGATCCATGCCAATCCATCCTTCTGATTTCACAAAAAACATAACATGAACGCACACGGCTTGTAAACTGAGCCTTGAGGTATTTCATGGCTCAGTTCACGAATTGTATGCATGGACGTGCGATGGCGGTTGCGAGGCAAGCCCGGGGTGAGGCGTTCTCCGGTTCAAGCCGCTGGAACCATCGCAGGTCGTTGTCGAGATATCTGGTCGCGACGCCTCGGTAGCGCCGCAGGAAATCCTTCAACCGGCTGTGTCGGTTGTTGACCGCCGGATCTGCTGCGACCTGAATGTGAAAGGCACCTCGCACCCGCTCACTTCGTGACAGGTTCAATGCTTCGTGATGCGCACCGATTGCCGCCGCGCATCGCGGACAAGCGCGGTGTCCATCGGTCACCAAAACGATATCCTCGTCCACAACCGGCGCGATCACCTCTCGCAAGGGATCGGCGTTGACCGCGGGCAGAACCGCACTGACTGTCGCGCCGCCGCGATCAGCGGCAACCAGTACCGGAACCTGTTCATCCGACAGGCCCCGCCTGCTGGCCTTGCCTCCCCTGCGTCGCGCCTTGCGTTCAAGGTTTCGTGCACCTTTCCCGCTTTCCGGCACACAGGTTTCATCGGCTTCCACAATGCCCGTGAGCTTGCGTGCCTTCAGGTCTTTTGCGGCAGGAAATCGGTGCCGCCAACGCAACGCGGTGTTGACGGCAAGTCCGCAACGTTCTGCTGAAGCGCGAACCGTCAGCCCATCAGCAAGACAGGCTCCGAAGGAAAGCCACCTGTCCTTGCGGTGCAGACCCGACAAGGGGGTGCCGGTCGCGGCATTGAATGGTCTTCCTGCATCCCTTGCACCGGTACCGTCGCAGACCCGCCTTGCCACGCGATATGGCGCCTGGCGTGCCACAATGCGGGCACTGGCGATCTTCACCCACGGCCGCTTCAATGGCAGCCAGCGACGCTGTCGTCTCCGTGTCCCCCGGGAACACGGCTTCGGTTTGCTGCCGCTGCGCCGGGCTGAGGTGGTCTGGCCCCGATAACCATTCCTGAAACTGCTTGTGATCCATGCCAATCCATCCTTCTGATTTCACAAAAAACATGACATGGACGCACACGGCTTGTAAACTGAGCCTTGGTTTACTATATATTTATCATTATTGTTAAATAACAAAATATGCAAATGAAGGAGAGTCAACTCGTTTCAGCCAATTGTCAGGGTTATTCATCAAATTTCACCAGGGTATTGAAAATCTTCTGAAAGTCTTAATCCCTGTTGCCGAGTTTCAGCGACAGAGGTGGCCAGATATGGTATCTGTTCAATCCGTATTGCGACAGGTTCCCGACCCGAGGGGAAAGCAATATCTCAAACATCCGCTCCACGCGCTGCTGGGGCTGATGCTGTTATCCATGCTCAGCGACCATAAAGGAATGATGGCGACGGGTCAACAGGGCCGTGACCTGACCGTACGACAACTCCGGCGACCGGGATTTCGCTCCGGGCTTGCCTCCCCCTGCCATGCAACCTTGACGGAAACCCTTCGGGTTCTGGATCCTACGACAATGGCGCAGGCTTTTGGCCAGTTGACGGCGTCATACCCGTGAGTGCCGCCGCTTTGCGTGGTTTTCACGCTCCGGCTGTCGATCACACTCGCCGATGGGTTGGCCGCGCGCCCTTCGGCCTGTCGTGCCGCCGCGACGAGGTGGCGGTTCAATTCTTCCAGCAGACCGTTGTCGCGCCCGTCGTGAAAATAGCGCCGCACTGTCGAGACTGGCGGAAAATCGTTCGGCAGCATCCGCCACTGGCGCCCGGTCGTTGCGATGCAAAGGGGCGCGCAGAACGGCCTCCTGCTTGCGCACAGCCGTCTGTCTGCGACGTCGGGCCGGAGCCGGATCAACCCTCTTCTGTTCCGTCATGAAACACCTCAATAATCCCCTCGTCTCAGGTCTTGATCAGTGTCTCAAAAAAACTCCAGGGCGGGGGAAATCACAGGCCCATATTTTCACCTGATTCTTTTCGGACCAGAACTCTCAGGGAAGAAGGTCGCCCGCTTCAAGCTGAAAATCGCTGTCCATCCAGCGCCGTTCCAGATCCTTCAGGATCGCGCCGATTTCCTTGCCGGGTGCGTGGCCGCGCGCAATCAGATCCTTTCCGGTAATCGGAAACATCGGCGCTTCCCAGGAACTGAGATCGGCAAGCCGGCGCCAGGTCTCCGTAGCGGGCCCGTCGCCGCTCCGGCTCCAGGCAGCAATCACGCTGTCCCGCCAGACCGCACGTCCGTTCTTGTAGATCAGGGCGTGGGCGTCACGCTCGCCCATTTCGGGCCGGATCAGGGGTGCCAGCGCGGCAAGCCCGGCCAGATGAACGGACTGGTTGTTGGACAGGCGGAACCGGTCGCGCAGGGCCGCGGTCCGGTTTGCGGTCAGAGCGGCCAACCTGCGCAGGGGGCCGGGATTGAAACCGAGGGCGCCTTCCACGTCAATCACCCGGTCCAAAGTCGACAGATCGAATGCTTCGGCCAGAACCGCGGCCAGCACACCGGAAGCCGCCATTGCCGACATGGCGCCGTGCGGATCGTCGGCTGCCATCAGCTTCATCATCTCGCTGCCGACCCGTTCGGCCGAAAGCCGTTCCAGCCCGGCCAGATGACGGCCGCAGGCCGCGAGGCCCGCCGGGTCGGGATCGCCCTGCCCGTACCAGGCCTGAAACCTGAAAAATCGCAGGATCCGCAGATAGTCTTCGGTAATGCGGGCATCGGCATCGCCGACAAAGCAGACATTGCCGGACAGCGCGTCTCCGATTCTGCCGAGCGGATCGAACAGAGTACCGTCGGCATCGGCATAGAGCGCATTCATGGTAAAATCCCGGCGTCCGGCATCGGCGGCCCAATCGTCGGTAAAGGCAACTTCGGCATGGCGGCCATCGGTCGCGACATCCAGGCGCAATGTCGTCACCTCAAAGGATTTGCCGCCGGAAACAGTCGTGATTGTGCCGTGTTGCAGACCGATGGCGATGACATGCAGCCCGGCGTCTTCCAGCAGCTTCATGGCGGTT
This sequence comes from Alphaproteobacteria bacterium, assembly GCA_965204825.1. Classification (GTDB taxonomy): domain Bacteria; phylum Pseudomonadota; class Alphaproteobacteria; order Futianiales; family Futianiaceae. The sequence continues at coordinate 224,986 of OZ242016.1, forward strand.
TCCGGCAGAAGGGTTGTTGCCAGATCGATATCGGTGGCGGCAAGGCCCATCAGTGCATTGCGGACACAGCCGCCGACGAACCGGCTCTCGCCGCCACCGTTTCGCAGTGCAGCCATCACCGCACGGGTATCCGGCGCGTCGAGCCAGTCAGCATGGATACGTGTCTGTTTTCCTGTCACGGCCGCCCGACCCGCTCAACCCGTTCATGAAGATTGCGCAGCATCCCCGCCGTCGCCCCCCAGATATAATAATCGCCCCAGGGCATGGCATAAAACAGCCGCCGCTTGCCGCGCCAGGTGGCGTCCTCGGTGCGATGATTGGCGGCATTCATCAGGAAGTCCAGCGGCACGTGAAATACCTCGGCCACCTCATGGGGGTTGGGAGTCAGTTCAAAGCCCGCTTCGACAACGCCGACAATAACTTCGACCTGAAAGCCGGTGCCGGTCTCGTAAGGATCGAGCCGACCGAGGATCTCCACATGGGACGGATGCAGGTCGATCTCCTCCTGGGCCTCGCGCAGGGCGGCTTCCTCGGCGGTTTCGCCCGGATCGATCTTGCCGCCGGGAAAGGCCACCTGCCCGGTATGCGAGGCAAGGTTTTCCGACCGCAGCGTCAGGATCACATGGGTTTGCCCGTCCAGATCGTGCAACCCGACCAGGACCGCGGCCGGGCGCAAATCCTTCTGATCCCGCCGCACGCTGGGATTGAGAGCGAAATCGCTCGGCATTTCCACAGGCGGCAGGGCCAGGGCCGCTTCGATACGCGGACGCCAGATCAAAGGTCAAACTCCACTGCCGGCGCCAGGGGAAGGAAGGCACCGCCTGACCACAGACCGAACATTTCCCGGTCTTCTACCTCTTCCTCAACGTCCAGTTTCATCAGATGATAATACATTGTCCGGTTCACCCGGGCTTCGAGCCGGTCCCGCACCAGGACATAGGGCGCTGTGTCGCCGGTGTCCGGATCGGTTGCCATGCGCACCGGATGATCGGGGTCCACCGGGAAAAAGGTCCCCGGGATTTGTCCGGAACGTCACCAATTGCCCCTGACCTGTTCCTGAAAAGTCGAATTCAACGGCCAGGAAAGGGACATCATTCCACCTCGATTCGCCATTTTCCACGGGCGTGACAAGATAATAGATGATCGGGGTCCACCGGGAAAAGGTCCCCGGGATTTGTCCGGAACGTCACCAATTGCCCCTGACCTGTTCCTGAAAAGTCGAATTCAACGGCCAGGAAAGGGACATCTTCCACCTCGATTCGCCATTTTCCACGGGCGTGACAAGATAAATAGTCGTCATCGTCGTGGCGCAGGATCGTTGAAAACAGGCGGACCAGCCGGTCGCGCTTGATCAGTGTCCCGTCGTGATGCCAGGTACCGTCGCGCGCAATGCGAATGTCGATGCATCCCGACAGGTCAGGCGTCCATTATATCCAACCGTCCACGTGATTTTGCATTCACTTCTGCTTTTCCAGATACGTTCGCGCCCTATTTCGCGTTAAGGTACAGATCAATCGGCGGAATTTGACATTCCGCCGCACAATCATAGGGAGCGTGGACGGGCGATGATAGAGAAAGCGGCTTCTTCGGATGGCAAGGCGTCGGCGGACGACATCAAGGCCGAAATCGACGATATCAGCGCCAAGCTTGGCGGCGCGCGCGACGCAACGGCAAAGATTATTCTGGGCCAGGAGGAAGTGATCGAGGAAACCCTGATCACCGTCCTGGCGGGCGGCCATGCCCTGCTGGTCGGGGTGCCGGGCCTTGCCAAGACCAAGCTGGTCACCACCTTGGGAACCGTCCTGGGGCTCGATGCGAAACGGATCCAGTTCACACCGGATCTGATGCCGGCGGATATCACCGGCGCCGAAGTGCTGGAAGAGTCCGAAACCGGCGAACGCTCGTTCCGCTTCATCAAGGGTCCGGTGTTCTGCCAGTTGCTGATGGCTGACGAGATCAATCGGGCCAGCCCGCGCACTCAGTCTGCCCTGTTGCAGGCGATGCAGGAACTGCATGTCACCGTCGCCGGCGAGAGCCACGACCTGCCGCGCCCCTTCCATGTGCTGGCAACCCAGAACCCGCTGGAGCAGGAGGGCACCTATCCGTTGCCCGAGGCGCAGCTCGACCGTTTCCTGCTGCAGATCGACATCAAGTATCCGACCCTGGCGGCCGAACGGGACATTCTGTTGCAGACCACCGGCAGCGCCGAACCTGAGCCCGACGGCATCCTGTCGGGCGAAGAATTGATCCGGGCCCAGTCGCTGGTCCGCCGTCTGCCGGTGGGGGAGTCCGTTGCGAACGCCATCGTTTCGCTGGTCCGCAGCGCCCGGCCCGAGGAAGAGGGCGCCATTGACGCGGTCAAGGAGAATTTGGCCTGGGGTCCCGGTCCGCGGGCCGGCCAGGCCCTGATGCTGGCCGTGCGGGCCCGCGCCTTGCTGGATGGGCGCTATGCCCCGTCGATCGATGATGTGATCGCCCTGGCGCCCGCGGCGATGCGCCACCGGATGGCCCTGAACTATGCAGCCCGGGCACAGGGTGTGACCATTTTCGGACTGATCGAAGATCTATTGAAGCCGCTCGCCTGAACAGATGGCCGCGGGAACCAGCACCATATTCGATCCCGGCCGGGCCGGGGAACTGCGCGGCGATGCCGAACGTATTTCCAGCCGTCTGCCGCCCCTTCTGGTCGAGGCCGAGCGGGTCGCGGCTACCATTGCGCAAGGAACCCATGGCCGCCGGCGCATCGGCATCGGCGAAACCTTCTGGCAATTCCGCCGGGCGCGCGAAGGCGATGCACACACCGCCATCGACTGGCGGCAGTCGGCCAAATCCGACAAGCTGTTCGTGCGCGAAAATGAATGGGAGGCGGCCGAAACCGTCTGGTTCTGGTGCGACCGGTCGGCCTCCATGGCCTATGGCACGGGCAATGACTGGCCCGACAAGGGTTACCGGGCCGGTGTGGTCACCCTGGCGCTGGCCAATCTGCTGACCCGGGGCGGCGAACGTGTCGGGCTGGTCAGCCACGCCGGTGGCAATCCCCGTCCGATGACCGGTCGGCGCGCACTTGATCATGTGGTCGAGGCGTTGACCGGCCCGACCCGCGAGCAAAGCGTGCCGCCGGCCCAACAACTGCCGCGTTATTCCCGGCTGGTACTGGTCGGCGATTTCCTGTCGCCGGTCGAGGAAATCGAACCGGTGGTCACCGCTCATGCCAGTCGCGGCCTGACCGGCCATCTGGTTCAGGTCATGGATCCGGCCGAAGAGGATTTGCCCTTTGCCGGCCGCACCACGTTCCGGGACCCCGAAAACAGTGGCAAGATCACCTATCAGCGCCCTCAGGTCCTGCGCCGTGAATATGCCGACAAGCTGGCCGCCCATCGCGCCGCCCTGCTGGATCTGACCCGGTCCGTGGGCTGGACATTTGCTTACCACCGCACCGATGCGCCGGCCGAATCCGTGGTGTTGAGTCTGTTCACCACGCTGTCTGGTTCACGCGCCCTGGGACGGGCCTGATGCTGGCGCTGGGGCCGCTTGCCTTTCTCAGCCCCTGGGTGCTGATCGGCCTGCTGTCTCTGCCGGTGATCTGGTGGCTGTTGCGGGTCACCCCGCCGGCACCGCAACAGGTTACCTTCCCGCCCTTGCGGCTGCTCTTGGGCCTGCGAGACGATGAGCACGACACCGCCCATACGCCATGGTGGTTGTTATTGCTGCGTCTGGTGATTGCGGCCTTGTTCATCCTTGGCCTTGCCGCACCGGTCCTGAACCCGGTCAGCAAGGTGACAGGCAGTGGCCCCCTGGCCATCGTAATCGACAACAGCTGGGCGGCCGCCTCGCGCTGGGACGAACGGCGCAATGCGGTGTTATCGGCAATCTCCGATGCACAACAGCGGTCCGGACGCACCGTTTATCTCCTGCCGACGCTGTACGAAGCCGGCACGGCCGCCCCTGCACCGATGTCGGCGGCAGACGCTCGGACCCAGGCCCAGGCTCTGCAACCGATGGCCGCCCTGCCCGACCGGCGCCTGCTGGAACAGCAAATCGGGGCACTTCCCGGAGATATTCAGATCCTGTGGATTGCCGACGGTGTCGATCGCGGCGGCGCGGAAAAATTTGCATCGATCCTGTCTGATGCCGGCCGGGTGACTTTGGTGACCGACCCGCCGGGCGAAGCGGCCTTGTCGGTCCGGCCGCCCACCGCCGGTGGTGGCGGACCCTTGCAGGTCACCGTCTTGCGGGCGGGAAATGCCGCCAGTCCGGCGCGCGCCGCAGCGGTTCTGGCCCGTGCGGCCGGCACCGAGGACAGACAGGGCCGCGTCCTGGCCCGCGTCCCGGTGATGTTCGGCGAAGGCGAAATCGCGACACGGGCCGAGATCGACCTGCCGCTGCGCCTGCGCAACCAGATTGCAGTCATCACCGTCTCGGACGAACCGTCGGCGGGTGCGGTCGCGCTGCTGGACGACCGGTTCCCGCGACGCCGGGTGGGTCTGCTCTCCGGCCGTTCGATCGAGGCGGCGCAACCTCTGTTGTCGGATATCTATTATCTGGAAAAGGCGATCGAGCCCTTCGCGCAGACCATCCAGGATGATCTCGACAGGCTGTTGGAATCGGTCGATGCACCCGAGATCATGATCCTGTCCGATGTCGGCCTGCTGCCACCGGCTGCCCAGGCCATTCTGGATGAATGGATTGAGCGCGGCGGCATGCTCATCCGCTTTGCCGGACCGCGCCTGGCGAAGGCCGACCTGGGCTTCGAACAGATCGACACGCTGCTGCCGACCCTGCTGCGTACCGGTGGACGCACCTTCGGCGGCGCGCTGACCTGGGAAACCCCGCAGAAGCTTCGCCTGTTTCCGACCGGCAGCCCGTTTGCCGGGTTGACCGTGCCCGATGACGTGACTGTCAGCCGCCAGGTTCTGGCGGAACCAGATGCGCGGTTGGCCGAACGCACCTGGGCCCGGATCGAGGATGGCACCCCCCTGGTGACGGCCGAGCAACGAGGGGCGGGCTATGTGGTGCTGTTCCATGTCACTGCGAATGCTCAGTGGTCGACACTGCCCCTGTCCGGGCTGTATGGTTCCATGCTGCAGCGCCTGGTCCAGCTCGCACCCGGGATCGTGACAGCAGACGGCGCCCGCGCTGCCGCGGTGGCCGGCGGTGACCAGGCGGCCGGCTCCTATCGCCCGGTGATCAGCCTCGACGGCTTTGGCCGCCTTGATTCCGCGCCCGACAGCCTGCGTCCGGCCTTCGCCGATGTTTTCGATCTGCCGCCAACCCTGCGTCATCCGCCGGGCCTCTATGCCGCCCGGGACCGGACCGGCACCAAGACAATCAACCGTGCCTTCAATGCAGTCAGTTCCGATATGGCTTTTGCCGCCCTGCCGGACAATTTACCAGTTGCCGAGCGGCGTACGTTTTCGCCAACACCGGAAACTGAACTGGGGCCGCTGCTGCTGGCGGCAGCGGCAATCCTGCTGATCATCGATATGCTGGCCGGCCTGTGGCTGCGTGGGCTTTTGCCGGCGCGCGGAATAGCAACCGCCGGCGGGTTCACCCTCGCCCTGATCATGGCCCCGGCCGGCGATCTGAAGGCGCAAGATCAAATGAGCGATGATGACATCATCGCGGCGACGATCGAAACCCGGCTGGCCTATGTGCGTACCGGGGACGGCGACATTGATCTGCTCAGCCAGGCCGGACTGGACGGCCTCACTTCAATCCTGGCCCGGCGCACGGCAGTTGAAGCCGCGGCGCCCATCGGCGTCGATCTGGAAAGCGACGAGATCCTGTTCTTCCCACTGGTCTACTGGCCGATCCTGCCAGGCCAGCCGGCCCTGTCCGATGATGCACTCTCGCGGGTCGAAGACTATCTGCGCCATGGCGGTGTCATTCTGTTCGACACAAGAGACCAGCAGACCGCGATTTTTCGGTTGAACAAGGACGTGACACCGGAACTGGCGGCACTGCGGGTTCTGCTGGCGCAACTGGATGTGCCACCGCTGGAGCCGGTGCCCGACCAGCACGTCCTGACCAAGGCGTTCTACCTGTTGCAGGAATTCCCCGGCCGATGGACCCGCGGCCAGGTCTGGGTCGAGGCCAGTGAACGGGCCACCGCCGATCTGGAATCGAGTGAGGCAGAAGGCGGGCTGGTCAATGACGGCGTTTCACCGATCATCATCGGCGGACATGACTGGGCGGCTGCCTGGGCCATGGACGAAGCCGGGCGGCCACTGGCCGAACTGGTGCCCGGCGGACGGCGCCAGCGCGAGTTGGCCTTTCGCTTCGGCATCAATCTGGTGATGTATGCCCTGACCGGCAACTACAAGGCCGATCAGGTCCATATCCCGACGCTGCTGGAAAGGCTGGGCCAGTGATCGACAGCCTGCAAATCCAGTTCGACCCGTCGGTTCCCTGGCCGCTGATTGCGCTGGTTCTGGCAGGCGGGGTCGGCCTGGCCGCCTATGCCCTGTGGCGCGGCGCGCGTGGATCGGTCTTGCGCGGCATGCTGGCCCTGCTTGCCGCCGCCCTGCTCGCCAACCCGACCCTGGTGCGCGAGGAGCGTGAAGCCCTGGACGATATCGTGGTGATCGCGGTCGATCGGTCCGACAGCCAGAAAACCGGCGACCGGATGGCACAGACCGACGCAGCCCTGCGGATGATCCGCGAGCGGCTGGACAAAAGCGGCAATTTCGAAACCCGGGTCGTCACCATTGTCAATGACGGCCGCGACGGTACCCGCATGATGGACAGGATCGACGATGCCCTGAGCGATGTGGAACCGGCGCGTCTGGCCGGCATTATCACCCTGACCGACGGCCAGGTGCTGGACGCGGACACCGCACCTGAGTTGCCCGGCACACCCTTTCATGCCCTGGTGACCGGCACCGAAGGCGAAGCCGACCGGCGTTTGACCATTGTCCGGACGCCCAGTTTCGGCATTGTCGGCGAACCGATGACGATAGAACTGCGCGTCGATGACGACGGCACGGATACCACCGCACCGCTGGCCCGGGTGCGCGCCTTCATCGACGGGGTGCCGGTCTATTCCCAGGAGATCGAGACCGGTGCGGTCCGCGCCATTCCGATCACCATCGACCATGCCGGTCCCATGGCCATAGAAGTCGAGGTTGAGGAAGGCCCGCGTGAGATCACCCTGATCAACAATCGCGCCGCCCTGCTGGTCAACGGCGTCCGCGACCGGCTGCGGGTGTTGCTGGTATCGGGCGAGCCCCATTCGGGCGAACGGGTCTGGCGCGACCTGCTGAAGGCGGACCCTTCGGTGGATCTGGTCCATTTCACCATTCTGCGGCCGCCGGAAAAACAGGACGGCACACCAATCCGCGAATTGTCGCTGATCGCTTTCCCAACCCGCCAGCTTTTCTCCGCCAAGCTTGACGAGTTCGACCTGATCATCTTCGACCGGTACCGGCGGCGCGGTGTGCTGCCGATGCTCTATCTCGACAATGTCGGGCGTTATGTGGAGGACGGCGGCGCGGTGCTGATCGCCACCGGTCCCGCCTATGCCGGGCCGCGCTCGCTGAGCAAGACACCGATCGCCGCGATCCTGCCCGCCATACCAACCGGCAATCAAATCATCGGCGGCTTCCGGCCCCAGGTAACCGATGAGGGCCGCCGCCATCCGGTCACCGCCCCGCTGGCGCCGCCGCCGGACATGGACCCGACCTGGGGCCGCTGGTTCCGGGTGATCGAGAGCGATCAGATTGCCGGCAATGCGATCATGGCTGCCCCGACTCAGACCGGCGGTGAAGTGCCCCTGCTGATCCTCGACCGAGTCGGCGAAGGCCGGGTGGCGCAATTGATGTCCGACCATGCCTGGCTGTGGGCGCGCGGGCTGGAGGGCGGCGGGCCCCAGGCCGAACTGCTGCGCCGCCTTGGCCACTGGCTGATGAAGGAACCGGATCTGGAGGAAGAGCGCCTGTCGCTGACCGTCGAGGATGATCACTTGAAGATCACCCGGCGCACCATGGACGAGGCGCCGCCACCGGTCTCCCTGATCGCGCCGGACGGCGGCGAAACCGGCGTTACGCTGGAGGCCGGGGACAACGGCATCTGGACCGCCCGGGTCAAGGCTGACGGCCTCGGCCTGTTCCGGGTCGTCGATCCGGCCCAATCCGCCGTCGCCGCGGTCGGCCCCCTGAACCCGCAGGAATTTACCGCGCCGCTGTCCACCACGTCGATCCTGCGCCCGGTTGCCGAAAACAGCGGTGGTCTGGTGACCCGGCTGGAAAAGGGCGTACCCGGCATCCGCCGGGTCGGCGCCGGCCGGTCGGCCGCCGGCAGCGCCGGTGGATCGGACTGGATCGGTCTTCGGCGCCGGGACCATTACCGGGTCACCGATGTGCGTCAGGTCCCCCTTGTCGCGCCCCTCCTTGCCATGCTCCTGGCCGTCGGCCTGGCCATGATCACCTGGCGTCAGGAAGGCGGCTGAGACACCGCAGAACACTCCTTGGCCGCCATTCCGGGGGCGCGGCAAGATGGAGTCCGGAATGAACCCTATCGATGGGTAAAAATTCCGACCCGCATCTAAAGCGCTCGCTCGACCATGCCGGCCACGCCGTCCATCGCTCCCGGCGCCAGTTCACAGGCCAGAAGCCGCGCCGGATCGACTGGCCCCGGCATTCTCAGGTTCCGGCCAAGCGTCTTGGAAAACCCGACTCGGGCATAATATTTCTCGTCACCGACCAGCATGACCCGTTCGTGATCAAGGCCGCGCGCCAGATCCAAGCCCTGGCGCATCAGATCGATGCCGATGCCCTTGCCTCGGTGGTTCGGATCGACCGCCAGCGGCCCCAGCATCAGGGCATCCCATGTTTCGCCGATCCGAATGGGCCAGAATTGCAGCGTTCCGCGCAAGGCACCGCCTTCCAGCGCCATCAGGCTCAGGGCATCATCGGCGGCAACCCCTTCGCGCAGGCGATAGGCGGTCTTGGCGAACCGGCCGGGGCCAAAGCAGATATCCAGGAAAGTTTCCACATCCGTTTCCGGCGCGGCGGTCGCATTTACAATGGTGATCATCGATGTCGTTCCAGATACGAATGTCAAAAGGCAGCTTCCGCGCCCGCCCGGCACGCCGGACAAACGGGGTTTTACGGGCGGTTTCGTCGCCCGGTGCTTCCTCGTCGCAATTGGCCCTGGATCGGCATTGTTGCTGTGGCCTCTTCCTCGAACAGGATTTGCGATGTACCACAATTCCGTCAATTCGCAAGGCTCAGTTTACGAATTGTATGCATGGACGTGCGATGGCGGTTGCGAGGCAAGCCCGGGGTGAGGCGTTCTCCGGTTCAAGCCGTTGGAACCATCGCAGGTCGTTGTCGAGATATCTGGTCGCGACGCCTCGGTAGCGCCGCAGGAAATCCTTCAACCGACTGTGTCGGTTGTTGACCGTCTGAATGTGAAAGGCACCTCGCACCCGTTCACTTCGTGACAGGTTCAATGCTTCGTGATGCGCACCGATTGCCGCCGCGCATCGCGGATAAGCGCGGTGTCCATCGGTCACCAAAACGATATCCTCGTCCACAACCGGCGCGATTACCTCTCGCAAGGTATCTGCGTTGACCGCGGGCAGAACCGCACTGACTGTTGCGCCGCTGCGATCAGCGACAACCAGTACCGGAACCTGTTCATCTGACAGGCCCCGCTTGCTGGCCTTGCCTCCCCTGCGTCGCGCCTTGCGCTCAAGGTTTCGTGCACCTTTCCGGCTTTCCAGCACATAGGTTTCATCGGCTTCCACAATGCCCGTGAGCTTGCGTGCCTTCAGGTCTTTTGCGGCAAGAAATCGGTGTCGCCAACGGAAGGCGGTGTTGACGGCAAGTCCGCAACGTTCTGCTGAAGCGCGAACCGTCAGCCCATCAGCAAGACAGGCTCCGAAGGAAAGCCACTTGTCCTTGCGGTGCAGACCCGACAAGGGGGTGCCGGTCGCGGCATTGAATGTCTTCCTGCATTCTTTGCACTGGTACCGTCGCAGACCCCTTGCCTTGCCACGCGATATGGCGCCTGGCGTGCCACAATGCGGGCACTGGCGATCTCCACCCACGGCCGCTTCAATGGCAGCCAGCGACGCTGACGTCTCCGTGTCCCCCAGGAACACGGCTTCGGTTTGCTGCCGCTGCGCCGGGCTGAGGTGGTCTATCCCCGATAACCATTCCTGAAACTGCTTGTGATCCATGTCAATCCATCCTTCTGATTTCACAAAAACATGACATGAACGCACACGGCTTGTAAACTGAGCCTAGAAGTTAGATGTGCAGTTTCAGCTATTCGCAATATCGGTTGGGAGATAGGTAAAGAGAATACGATGACAGTGCATTTAACAGATATCTTGAAGATGTATTGTGACCATCGGTCCAAAATTACCTGGTCTCCTGTCACGCCCCTCAATCTGCTGATTTGATCAATTCATCATCGTTGAAACAGGTTCAGGAATCGCGGGAAAAGCAACCCTCGGGGTGCAAGACCTTGAGATCCGGGGTTCCCTTTCTGGCCGGGCCGTGATTCGGTGAAGACCGTTCACCCGGGGAGGATTGAATGCGGCCAGGGCAACCTGAACGGACCGATCAGGACGTCCTGTTCAAGACACGGCGCGACACGTTCGCCAATCTGAAGCACGCGTTCGTGCAACTGGCCGATAGGCTGGAACGGGACCGGTTCGACGAACAGCTGGCGGATTGTTTTTCCGACCGGAGCCGGCCCGCCGACCCGGTGCGCTTCATGATCGCTGTTGATGCTGAAGGAAATTCATAATCTGTCGGACGGGCAGGTCCGGGGCGCCGGGTGAGCGATCCGTCTTTCCAGTATTTTACCGGTGAAGAGTTCTTCCGGCACACGCTGGACCACAAGCGCTCGGCCTGAGGCCATTGGCGCAAGCGCATGCATACAATTCGTAAACTGAGCCTTCATAATCTGTCGGACGGGCAGGTCCGGGGCGCCGGGTGAGCGATCCGTCTTTCCAGTATTTTACCGGTGAAGAGTTCTTCCGGCACACGCTGGACCACAAGCGCTCGGCCTGAGGCCATTGGCGCAAGCGCATCGGCTCAAGGCTGGGCATCCTGCTGGCCGAGAGGGGGGATGTCCCGATTGATGTTGAACTTTATATGACGCCCGCACCGATAGGCCGCTTCATGGCTAGCCTGTTCGACGAAGTATCAGGCGACATACGGTTGCTTGATGCGGGCGCGGGTGTCGGATCACTCACGGCAGGTTTTGTCGAACGGATTTGCAGTGAGACGAACAAGCCACGCTCATTATCCCTTACCTGTTATGAAATCGAACCCGTGTTGATTGGCTATCTGAAAAACACGCTTGATGAAGCCGTCGCGCAATGCGCATTTTCGCAAATCAAATGCACATCGAATATCTGCGATACGGATTTTATTCTCGACAATCAGTCCGGCCAACAACCGAGCATGTTTGAGGCGAAGAAGCGGGTAGAGTTTACCCATGCAATCATGAACCCACCCTATAAGAAGATAAATTCAGCTTCCGAGCATCGCGCCGCTCTACGTCAAGCGGGCATCGAAACATCTAATCTTTACACGGGATTTATGTTTCTTGCTGCCCAGAGGCTTCAACAGGGCGGTGAGATGGTGGCGATTGTGCCACGTTCCTTTTGCAATGGGCCGTACTTCAAGCCATTCAGGGAGCAGTTTTTCAGCATGATGGCCTTGCGCCATATCCGTATTTTTGAAAAGCGCAATTCAGCCTTCAAGGGCGACGACGTTTTACAGGAAAACATAATCCTTCACGCGGTGAAAGGCGGTGAGCGTCAGGCTGTGAAAATCACGACGAGCCGCGGCGGCGAGTTCGAACTGCATGAGGACGGCGGGGATTGCATCGCCCACGACATGACGCAGCGCATTGTCCATTATCAATCGGTGATCCGGCCAAGCGACCCCGACAAGTTTCTGCACATTGCTTCCAATGAAATGGAGCAGGGGATCATCGACCGCATGGCGACCTTTACGACGACACTTGCGGATATTGGCCTTGAAGTATCGACAGGGCCAGTCGTCGATTTTCGATTGAAGCCGGACTTGAGAGCGCAGCCGGAGAAGGGCGCAGTGCCATTACTTTACGCCCAGCATTTTCAACACGGCGTGTTCCAATGGCTGAAGGATATGAAGAAGCCGAACGCGATTCATGTGTCAGACGGTAGCCGCCGCTGGCTTTGGCCGAACGACGGGCATTATGTTGTGACACGGCGGTTTACATCGAAAGAAGAACGCCGCCGCCTTGTTCTTGTCATGCCGAATACGCCAGGTTCGGGCATAACGACGGACACTGTCATAGCCCTCACGCACAAGCCGATCCCAAATTCGGGTCATCCGCCGCCGCTGTTTCCCGGAAACTCTTCGTTCTCTTCAAGCAGCTTATCAAGGCGCGTGATCCAGGGGCCGAGCTCTGGATACGGCTGCACCTGGCGCTCATACGTGAACACCGTCGTTTCCGATCGGACTATCTTGCGGACCGTTTCACGGCTCAGATTCAGTACACGACAAATCTCCTTGATGCCTTTCTTCTCGACAAAGTAACAGCGGCGAACCATCCCAATAGTTTCCACGCAAATCATCCCGGCTTGCCCTTCCATCGACACAAGATGAAAAGGAGGGTGTACAACCACAGGGAGGGGCAAATTTGAACCCCGATCCTCTCCCCCGTTAGGGGGGCAAAATTGCACGCCGATCAACACACGGAGCGCCCTTGTTGACCGGGTGATCACGATTGGCCTCGACATATTTGACCCGGCCTTCCTTCAGGTGGACGTTGATGCCGCAGCGGCAGGCGCACATATGGCAGGTCGTCTTTTGACCTTGTCAGAGACCGGACGGATACGCTCAACCTCTTCCTTCACGGTCTTGAATGGGTTCACGAACATATTCAAAATTCCTAATATGTTCTACGCCACGGCAGAGCACATTAAGCAAGGGGCCAGATGTCGCAGTTTTACCGGGACGCACGCACGGCATGGGCCACCCGAAAGGTCGCAATCGAATTACAGCGGAACTCAGCCGGTTGGCTTTGCCTGCTGTTCGAAAAAGGATGCGCCACTGGGCAATTGCGGGCGCTGCAATTCAAACGGAACCGAACGGATCATCCCCGTTCTCTCACCGCGCACGATCAGGCCTTCATACTTGTTCGGCATTGGGCTGGGGCTCAGCGGCACGGCATCATCCGCCGAATAAACGCAAATAAAAAGCGTGCGCGGCCTGGTCGATGCGTTGGGTGCCGAACCGTGCAACAGCTTGGTGTGCATCAGGCAGACCGAACCGGCCTTGCCGGTCACCCGCACAGCCTTTGCGCCGGCATCACCGGCAACATCATCGGCCACGGCGCCGGTAAATTTTCCTTCGTGCCACAGGCCATGAATAGAGCCCGTATGGCTGCCGGCCACCGTTTCCAGCGCGCCATTGGTGTCGTCCACATCATCCAGCATCAGCAGCGCCGTCACCACATCGTCATTGGAATGTGGCGTGAAGGAAAAGTCCTGGTGAAACTTGACGTCCGTCCGGGTGCCAGGCTGTTTCGCATTGGTTTTCGAGTGGTGGAATTTCACATTCGGGCCAATCAGTTCGGCAACCGCGTCGACCATCTTACTATCGGTCGCAGCCTTGAAATGCGCCTCGGACACCTCGATCGGAGCATTGACCCGGCGCAAACCGGGATGGTCGACCGAATGAGCGGAATCGAGATCGAAGCGCGGCTTGCCGTTGATGGTTTCGCCGTAATTTTCGTTGTGGGCGCGGCTTTCCTCGACCCAGTTGGCCATATCGTTTTGCATCTCGGTCAGTTGTGCCGGAGTAACGGCATCTTCCACGACGATCCAGCCGTCGCGCCAGAAAGCGGCTTTCTGGTCTTCGTTGAGAACACTCATGCGCTTTCCTTTCGCAGGGCATGATAGCGGGCCAGAAGACCCGCCGTCGAGGCATCGCGGTTCGTCAAATCACCGCGCCCGCACACCGGATCCAGCAGCGATCCGGCCAGTTCCTTGCCCAGTTCCACGCCCCATTGATCGAAGGAATTAATGCCCCAGATTGCGCCCTGAACAAATACCTTGTGCTCGTAAATCGCAATCAGCATGCCCAGCGTATAAGGGTCCAGTTTCCTGTAGATCAACGTATTCGAGGGCCGGTTGCCAACAAAAACCCGATGCGGCGCCAACCGGTCCGCCTCGGCCTCGCCTAGGTCATTTTTCAGAAGTTGGGCCCGGGATTCTTCCAGCGTATGCCCGCGCATCAGCGCCTCGGACTGGGCCAGGCAATTAGCGGCGAGCATGGCATGATGCTCGCCCATGTCTTCGTGTGGATTGGCCGCCAGCAGAAAATCCACCGGCACCACATCGGATCCCTGGTGCAGCATCTGAAAGAAGGCATGCTGGCTGTTGGTGCCCGGTTCGCCCCAAATAATGGCACCGGTTTCGCCGCTCACCGCACGCCCATCCATGGTCACCGACTTGCCGTTCGATTCCATGTCCAGTTGCTGCAGATACGCCGGAAAACGCGCCAGGCGCTGGTCGTAGGGTATAATAGCCTGGGTCGAAAACTCCCAGACATTGCGGTACCAGACGCCCAGCAGCGCCATGATCACGGGCATGTTGCGATCCAGGGGGGCGGCAAGGAAATGCTGGTCCATGTCGCGGCCGCCGGCCAGGAAGCGATGAAAATTTTCCGCGCCGATGGCGATCATCACCGACAGGCCGATCGCCGACCAGATCGAATAGCGCCCGCCGACCCAGTCCCAGAACCCGAATACGCGGTCCGACGCGATGCCGAAATCGGCGACCTTGTCCCGCGCGGTAGAAAGCGCGGCGAAATGCTGGCCCGCATTCTTCTCGCCGACCGCCGCGGCAACCCATTCCCGTGCCGAGGCGGCATTGGTCATGGTTTCCTGGGTCGTGAAGGACTTGGAGGCGATCAGGAACAGGGTCCGGGCCGGATCGCACCGGGCCAGGATGTCGTGCAGATGCGCGCCGTCCACATTGGAGACATAATGGGTCTGCAGTCCGGGTTTGCCATAGGGGCGCAATCCGCCGCTGACCATGATCGGCCCCAGATCCGACCCGCCGATGCCGATATTGACCACATCTGTGAACGGCTTGCCGTCGGATGCGGTGATGGTTCCGTTCCTGACATCTTCGGCAAATTTCAGCGCCTGTTCCAGGACGTCATGAACATCCGGCACGACGTCGGCGCCACCTGCCGCGATCACCGCGCTTTGCGGCGCCCGCAGCACGGTATGCAACACCTCGCGGTTTTCGGTTTCGTTGATCGGCACACCGGCAAACATCGCATCACGCCGATCCTCGATCGCCGCCGTCCGGGCCAGCGCCTGCAACAGGCCCATGGTATCATCACCGATCCGGTTCTTCGAATAATCGAGCGTCAGGTCGCCGACGGTGAGCGAATAGCGCTCAA
Source organism: Alphaproteobacteria bacterium (assembly GCA_965204825.1). Taxonomy (GTDB): domain Bacteria; phylum Pseudomonadota; class Alphaproteobacteria; order Futianiales; family Futianiaceae. The sequence goes on from OZ242016.1 coordinate 240,411, forward strand.
ATCGGCCGGGATCGGCGGCAAACTGATCGCGCAGATGAACACCTTCCAGCGAGGCCTTGTGCGCTCGCAGGGCGTCCCATGCATTTTGCAACGCGGTCATGGTTTCTCCTTCAGGTACTGTAGACATCCATAGTGGCTTCAGCGTGGTGCAAAAAGGCGCGCACCGGCAGATCCGCGGCTGTTCCTGACATACGGGCCCGGTCAAACACAGCCGACTTTTTGTCGCCGATGAACATCAATAGCAGATTGCGGGCATCGGCAAGAGCCCGAAGCGTCAGGGTCAGCCGGGGTTCGGCCGCACCGGGCGCCGAGATCGGCAGGACCAGGTCCGGGCCATCGTCCGCCAAGGCGTCCATTAGCCTGTCACCGCCCGGGAACAGAGAAGCCGTGTGTCCATCCTCTCCCATGCCCAGCAGCACGATATCAAATGGCAACGGCAAATCCGCCAGGGCAGCCGATGCCGCTCTTGCATCTTCTTCCGGGGACGTTCCATGATAGAGCGGAATGAAGCGCGCCGCCCGGGCTGAGCCGGCAAACAGGGACCGGGCCAGCAGGCCGGCATTGGAGCGTTCATCACCGGGTTCGACCCAGCGTTCGTCGGCCAGGGTCACAGTCACCCGGCCCCAGTCTAACTTCGCGTCGGCCAGCAGGCCATAGACCCGAACGGGCGTGGATCCACCGGACAGGACTAGCGTTGCATTGCCGCGCTCTTCGATGGCGCCGGTGAGGCCCGCGACGATCCGGTCATGAACTGCTTTGGTCAGCACACCGGTATCGGGAAATCTGTGTTGATTGGTGATCATCAGCGCAAGTTATTCGTGCGCGTCCGGATCGACCCAGGAACGGCCATCGCCGCGGATCAACTGGTCTGCATCGCGCGGACCCCAGGTACCGGCGGCATGGATTTCGGGTTTGAGATTTTGGCGCGCCTTTTCTTCCAGGATCGGATCAACCCAGCGCCAGGCGGCCTCGACCTCGTCCCGGCGCATGAACAGGGTCTGGTTGCCGCGCGCTGTGTCCATCAGCAGACGTTCATAGGCATCGGGCATGCGCGCGCCTTCAAACGCATCGGCAAAGGAGAGATTGAGGGCGGTGGATTCCAGCCGCACGCCGCCCGGTCCCGGTGTCTTTGACATCAGGAACAGTTTCAGCCCCTCGTCGGGCTGTAGCCGCATGATCAGGCGATTGGGTTCAACCCGGCCGGCGGCGCCGTCGAAGATCAGATGCGGCACCGGCTTGAAGGTCACGACAATCTCGGACGCCCGGGTCGGCAGGCGCTTGCCGGTGCGCAGGTAAAACGGCACCCCGGCCCAGCGCCAGTTCTCAACCTCGACCTTGAGTGCGACGAATGTTTCGGTGGTGCTGGCGCCGGCATCCAGTTCGCTGACATAGGTGCCGACTGCCTGGCTGCTGACCAGGCCGTCGCGGTATTGGCCGAACACGACATTCTTGTCGAAGTCCGCCGGGCCGATCGGCTTCAGGGCGCTGAGAATTTTGACCTTTTCGTCGCGCACGGCGTCAGCGGCGAATTCAACGGGCGGTTCCATCGCCACAAGGCACAGAAGCTGCAGGATATGGTTCTGCACCATGTCGCGCAGGGCGCCGTATTGGTCATAATAATTGCCACGACTGCCGACACCGACCGTTTCGGCCACCGTGATCTGGACATGATCGATATTGGCGGCGTTCCACTGGGTTTCGAACATCCGGTTGGCAAAGCGCAGCGCCATCAGGTTCTGGACCGTTTCCTTGCCCAGATAATGATCGATTCGGTAAGTCTGATGCTCAACCAGAACCTTGGCGACGGCATCATTAATCGCGCAAGCGCTGGCCAGATCGCGGCCGAGCGGCTTTTCCAGCACCACCCGTGTGCGCTCATTGATCAGACCGTTCGACGACAATTGCCGGCAAGTGATGCCAAACAGGCTGGGCGACAGGGACAGATAGAACACACGGTTGCGCTCGACCGCGCCCAGCGTCTCAGCCAAGCTGTCAAACCCGTCGGCGGTCATAACGTCGATCGACTGATAGGACAGGCGGGCGCCGAACGTTCCCCACAGGCCCGGGTCGATCGCACCGGCCTTTTCGATGAACGGCTTTGCGTTGCGGGCAATGCCGTCCGCGGTTTCGACGGACCGGGCAACCAGAATGATCCGGGTTGCATCGGGCAGTTTTCCGTCAATGTGGCGGTGCCAAAGGGCCGGGATGATCTTGCGCAGGGAGAGGTCTCCCGTGGCGCCAAAAATGACGAAATCGAAGGGATCGACGGCCGAAGGATCGGGGATTGCACTCATGGCCATCGGCATACGGCGAACCGCCGCCCAAGGCAATGTCACAAACCGGCCATGCCCCGGGTCAGCAGATCAAGATTAAAACGCATCATGGCAATGTATGTGGGCGCCGGACCGTCCGGCCCGGACAAAGCATCGGAATAGAGCGGCTCACGCACCACCGCATTGGTTTCCCGGGCGATCTGTTCCAGCAGGCGCGGGTTGGAAGTGTTTTCGACAAACAGGACCTGTACGTTCTCCGCCCGGATCTGCCGGATCAATTGGGCGACGTCGCGCGCCGACGCATCGGCCTCTGTACTGGTGCCCTGGGGAGCCATGAAGGTAACGCCATAGGCGCGGGAAAAGTATGCGAAGGCATCGTGAGACGTAATGACCTTACGACGGTCGGCCGGAATTGCGGCAATGCGCCGCCGGATTTCCGCGTCGAGGAGGGTCAACCGCCGGTCATAATACAGCGCCCGCTCGGTGAAGTTGGCACATCCATCCGGCCGTGCCACGCACAGCGCGTCGCTGATATCCGCAACATATTTGCGGACATTCGCCACATCTTGCCAGGCATGAGGGTCAGTCAAGATACCATGACCCAGATTGTCGCCCTCCAAAGCGGCCACGCCATCGCTGACCGTAACGATGCGCGCAGTGATGCCCGATGCCGTCACCAGGCGTTCGATCCAGCCTTCGAAGCCCAGGCCGTTTATAAAGATCAGATCGGCTTCTGCGAGCCCGCGGGCATCGTCCGGCGTCGGGGAATAAGTGTGCGGGTCGATATCGGGCCCGACAATCGCCGTCAGGTCCACATGATCGCCGGCGACTTCGCCGACTATGTCACCAAGCACGGAAAAGCTGACGGAGACTTTCAAACGTACCTTTTTGGCGGCTTCCGCCGATGTTGCAAATGCAAGGCCGACGGATGCGGCCAGTGCGGCAGCACCTACGGCTTTCAGGAACTTCCTGCTCATGGACCATTTCCTTCCTTGATATTTGATCATGAGTTTTCTTGTGGAGCAATCTGGACGTGGTTCTGCACGTACGGTTCGGCGGTAACCGGCATCGTCATGGCGAACAAGATGAAGATCAGGGCGCGGATCACCGTCCTAGCCTTCCAGATGCCGGGCCGGCAGCAGACGGGGCACGATACCGCCGGCGCGGCCGAACAGGATGGACAGAACATAGACGCTGCCGGCCGACAGCACGATGGCCGGCCCCGACGGCAGGCTGAAATGATAAGACAGGATAAGACCGACCCAGCATGACCCGAATGCCAGTGCGGCCGACAGGGCGATCAGGCCGCCAATGCCCCGGGCCCAGAACCGGCCCGCTGCCGCCGGCAGGATCATCAGCCCCACGGCCATCAACGTCCCAAGGGCATGGTACGCGGCCACCAGGTTCAGCACCACTAGCCCCAGAAAGACGAAGTGGACCAGACTGCCGCCCGGGCTGACCGTGCGCAAAAAACCCGGATCCATCGTGTCGAGCACCAGGGGCCGGAATATGGCGGCGAAGGCCAGCAGTGTGACCGTGGTGATCAAGGCCAGCAGGTAAAGTGCATTGTCGTCCAGGGCCAGCACGGTACCGAACAGGACATTCAGCAGATCGACGTTCGAGCCGCGCAGGGAAACGATCACCACGCCCAGGGCCAGCGAGATCAGATAGAATGCCGCCAGACTCGCGTCCTCGCGCAGCACCGTGGTGCGAGCGACAAACCCGGCAAGCAGCGCCACACTGATCCCGGCGGCGAGCCCACCCAGGGTCATGGCGCTGAGCGACAGGCCGGACAGCAGATAACCGATTGCCGCACCCGGCAGGATGGCATGGGCCATGGCATCGCCCATCAGGCTCATCCGCCGCAGCATCAGAAACACACCCACCGGCGCCGCACCCAGGGACAAGACCAGGCCGCCGATCAGCGCCCGGCGCATGAAGGAAAACTCCTCGAACGGCGCGAAAAGAAGATCAAACATCAGGCGTGCACGACGCCGCGGTGGCACCAGTCGGCGTGATCATCCCAGGCTTCCGCCATGCCGCGCGCCTTCAACAGGTTCTCCGGCGCCAGCGTATCGGCCGCCGGACCCCAGGCAACCTGTTCACGGGCGATGAGCAAGGCTTCAGGGAAGTGCTGGTGCACCACGTCCATGTCGTGCAAGACCGCGATCACCGTGCGTTGCTCGTCATGCCAGCGGCGCACGATCGCCAGCAGGTCCGACGTGGTCCCGGCATCGATGGCGGTAAAGGGTTCGTCCAGCAGAATGACCGGCGCATCCTGCAACAGCAGTCGGGCAAACAGGGTGCGTTGCATCTGGCCGCCAGACAGGGTGCCGATGGGCCGGGCCTCGAACCCTTCCAGACCGACCGATGAAATCGCCCGGTCGGTACGGGCGTGCCGATCCTGGCCAATGCGGCCGAAGGCGCCGGCCTGGCGCCACAGGCCGAGGGCCACGAACTCCCGCAAGGTGATCGGGAACGACCGGTCAATGTCGGCCTGTTGCGGCAGATAGGCGATATCCCGAGGCTTGCAGGCATTCAGCTTCAGGGCGCCCGACAGCGGATTGAGCAGGCCGGCGATCCCCTTCAGCAGGGTCGACTTTCCCGCCCCGTTGGGCCCGACAATCGCCAGCAAGGCGCCCCGGTCAACCGAACCGGACAGGTGATGCACGGCGGGATGGCGCTCATACCCCAGCGTCAGATTCTCAAAGGCGATCGAAACGCTCATGTCAACGCCCACCCGACCCCGAGCCAGACCAGCGCCGCCAGTGCCCCGGCAATCGCCAGCCGTTCGGCAATGCCCAGCGAGAGCGGGCTCACGGCGCTTCTCCGCCGCCGAACGAGGTAAAGAAACAGGTGCGTTCGCCTGTGTGACAGGCCGCGCCGGTCTGATCGACGCGGATCAGCACCGTGTCGCCATCGCAATCGACGCAGAATTCGATCAACCGCTGGGAATGGCCCGAGATATCACCCTTGCGCCAGAGTTCCTGGCGCGCGCGTGACCAGTAAACCCCGCGGCCTTCCGTCAGGGTGGCGCGAATGGCACCGGCGTTCATCCAGGCCATCATCAGCACTTCGCCGGTGTCATGCTGTTGCGCGATGGCCGGCACCAGGCCGTTTTCATTGAATTTGATTGTCGCCAGCGCTTGGTCGGCTATGGTCGTCATGTCCTGGTTCCCCCTTTGCGACACAGGGCGCATTGGCCGAACAACTCAACGCTGGCCCGGTCGACGGCAAAGCCCGCCTGAGCCGCCAGTTTTCCAATCAGCGCCTCAAGCTTGGCATCTTCGATTTCAGAGACTGCGCCGCAATCATCGCAAACGGCGAAGCCCGGCTGGGCGTGGTGGTCATGTTCGGAACAGGCGACAAAGGCCTTCATCCCCTCGATCCGATGCACCAGCCCCTTTTCCTGAAGGCTGTCCAGAGCGCGGTAAACCGTCAACGGCGCGCGGAACCCGACTTCGCGCAACTGGTCGAGAAGTTCATAAGCGGTCAGTGGTCCGGGCGCCCGTTTCAGAGCAGCGATCACCAGGGATTGGTTTTTCGGCAGCGCCGATGCCATGGGCAGATATCCGTTCAGCTTTGACACCATGGCATATGTTATGATGTAACATTACGTCAAGTCAATCCCGACTTTACCGCAACATAAAACCGGCCGCGAGGCCCGGTTTTTCGTGAGGCTCTGGGAATTGAGACTTAGATCAACCCGCCCATGGTGGCTGCCGTATCCAGCATGCGGTTGGAGAAACCCCATTCATTGTCATACCAGCTGACCACCCGGGCGAATTTGCCGTCCATCGACTGGGTCGAGGGCAGATCGGCGGTGGACGATGCCGGGTTATGATTGAAGTCGGACGAGACCAGCGGCAGCTCGTTGCATTCCAGAACGCCTTTCAGCGCGCCCGCGGCGGCCGATTTCAGGGCATCATTGATCGCTTCCACCGAGGCATCGCGGCCCGGGGTGAAAGTCAGATCGACCAGGCTGACATTGGCGGTCGGCACGCGGACCGAGGCACCGTCCAGCTTGCCCGCCAGTTCTGGCATCACCAGCCCCACGGCGCGGGCGGCGCCGGTTGTTGTCGGGATCATGTTCTGGGCCGCGGTGCGGGCCCGATATGGATCCTTGTGCATGGTGTCCACGCTCGGCTGGTCGCCGGTATAGGAATGGATGGTGGTCATATAGCCGCGCTCGATCCCGAAGGTGTCGTTCAGCACTTTGGCGATCGGCGCCAGGCAGTTCGTGGTGCACGAAGCATTGGAGACCACGACGTCTTCCGTCGTCAGCTGATCGTGATTGACGCCGTAGACGATGGTTTTGTCGGCATTGGTGGCCGGGGCGGAAACCAGCACGCGCTTGGCGCCGGCGGTCAGGTGACGCGAGGCGGCTTCCTTGCTGGCAAAAATGCCCGTGGATTCAACGACGATATCCACACCCAGATCGCCCCAGCCGAGATCTTCGGGATTACGCTCGAACAGAACTTTCAGATCGAAATTGCCGACTTTCATGCGGTCACCATCGACAGTCACCTCCATGGGCAGGATGCCGTGCACGGTATCGAATTTCAGCAGGTGGGCGTTGATATCCGCCGATCCCAGATCGTTGATGGCAACGAATTCGAGATCGTCGCGGCCCGCTTCCAGCGCGGCACGCAAAACCAGCCGGCCGATTCGTCCAAAACCGTTAATTCCTACCCGTGTGACCATGTTATAATGCTCCTTGAAGTTCGGCTTGTCCCCAGGCGAGGTTGTCAGGGTCATAAGCGGTAGGGCGCGTCGCGCCAAGGGGCTTGTTGTCGCGGAGACAAAGCCTGTGGAGATTGACAGAAACACCGAATCTTTTTTCGGTATCGGGGAGAGAAAACCATGGACGGATCAGGTGGCGAAGCGCGGCGCATTTTACGGCTGCACAATGACGACAATATCGCCGTGGCGATCGACGGGCTGCCGCAAGGCACCACAGCCGGCGGCGTAACGGCCCGCAACCGGATCATGAAGGGCCACAAGATGGCCATGGCGCCGATTGCGGAAGGGGCGCCGATCCTTAAGTTCGGCCAGATCATCGGCTTTGCCACCGAAGGCATCGAAACCGGCGACCATGTCCACGAGCACAATTGCGCGGTGAAGGATTTCAACCGCGATTATCAGTTCGCCGAGGCCGCCCGGGACGAAACCATGGTGGCCGAGGCCGAGCGGCGGACGTTCGAGGGTTATCGCCGATCCAATGGCACGGTCGGCACGCGGAATTATCTCGGGGTGCTGACCTCGGTCAATTGCTCGGCAACCGTAGCCCGCTTCATCGCCGACGCCGCCAATCGCGATGCGATGGCGGAAGCATTCCCCAATGTGGATGGCGTGGTCGCGTTCGTCCACGGCACCGGCTGCGGCATGGCGGCCTCGGGCGAGGGGTTCGAGGCGCTGCAGCGGGTCACGTGGGGCTATGCGGGGCATCCCAATCTGGCGGGGGTCCTGCTGGTGGGGCTCGGCTGCGAAGCCTTTCAGATCCCGCGTCTGATGAAAGAGTACAATATCGAGGAGAGCGATCATTTCCGCTCGTTCACGATCCAGCAGGAAGGCGGCACCCGCAGGACCATCGACCGGGCTATGGGCACCTTGCACGAAATGCTGCCCCGGGCCAACCAGGCCCGGCGCGAGATCTGTCCGGCCAGCGAAATCAAGCTGGCCCTGCAATGCGGTGGGTCCGACGGCTATTCCGGGATCACGGCTAACCCGTCCCTGGGCGCGGCGGTGGACGAACTGGTGCGCCAGGGCGGCACGGGCATTCTGGCCGAAACGCCGGAGATCTACGGCGCCGAGCACCTTTTGACCCGGCGGGCCGAGAATCGCGACGTGGGCGAGAAGCTGGTCGGGCGAATCAAGTGGTGGAAGGATTATACCCACCGCAATGGCGGCGAAATGAACAACAATCCCTCGCCCGGCAACAAGGCCGGAGGGCTGACCACCATTCTGGAAAAATCCCTCGGCGCGGCGGCCAAGGGCGGCACCACCACCCTGCGCGGGGTCTACAATTACGCCGAGCGGATCGATCGCAGCGGTTTCGTGTTCATGGATTCGCCGGGATACGATCCCTGTTCGGTGACCGGTCAGGTCGCCTCGGGCGCCAATGTGGTGTGCTTCACCACGGGTCGGGGATCGGCCTTTGGCTACAAGCCCGCGCCGTCGATCAAGCTGGCGACCAATTCGGACATGTATGCCCGGATGGAAGAGGACATGGACATCAATTGTGGCGATGTTCTCGATGGCATCTCGATCGAGGACAAGGGCCGGGAGATCCTGGACAAGATACTGACGGTAGCATCGGGCACGCCGTCGAAATCCGAGGAACTCGGCTATGGCGACAACGAGTTTGTGCCCTGGCAGATCGGCGCGGTGATGTGAGAAACGTCATTCCGGGGCCGCGGCAGGCGGAACCCGGAATGACACCCCTTACCTTGCAAAGCCGTCATTCCAACATCAGGTTCGGCAGCCAAAGTGTCACTTCAGGCCACATCAGCACGACCAGCAGGCCGATCAATTGCAGCATCACGAAAGGGATGATGCCCCAATATATGTCCTGCATCTTCACCTCGGGCGGCGCGACACCCTTCATGTAGAACAGCGCGAAGCCGAAGGGCGGGGTCAGGAAGGAGGTCTGCAAATTGATCGCCACAAGGATCGCGAACCAATATATCACTTGGGATTCGACGAACTCCGTCTGGGCGACATTTGTCGGTGCCTCCAGCCCCAGATGCGGCGCAAACACGGGCGCGATTGCTTTGATCACCGGCGAGAACACCGGCAGGATAATCAGGGTGATTTCCAGCCAGTCGAAGAAGAAGCCGAGCAGGAAGACCACGGTCATCAGCAAGATCAGCAGATACCAGGGTTCCAGATGCAGGTACTCGATAAACTCGATGATCAGTTCTTCGCCGTAAACGTTCCGGAAGACGGTGGAGAACGCCGTGGCGCCGACGAAGATGAAAAAGATCATCGCCGTGGTCAACGCCGTGCGGTTGCACACGTCGCTCAGGACTTCCCGGTTCAGGGTCCGGTTGAAGAAGGCCAGCACGATCGAGCCAAAGGCGCCGACCCCGGCAGCTTCCGTCGGTGTTGCCCAGCCGCCGAATATCGATCCGAGCACCATGACGATCAGGAAGACCGGCGGGATGAAGCCGCGCAGGATGCCGCCGAACATGGAATTGCCCTCGACCCGGCCGAACATCATCGACACCAGGAAGACGCCAAAGAAACCGACAAGGCCCCAATTCACCGATTCAACGGCGCCGGACTTTTGGATGACCAGCGCCAGGACAGCGATACCAACCACCGACGCCAGGTATTTTCCAATCCGGCCGCGATTGCTGGGGATCAGCACAATGGCGTCATCGGCCAGCGGCGGCGCCCATTCCGGGCGCGCACTGGAGGTGACAAGGATATAGAGGAAATAGAGGCCCGCCAGGATGAGGCCGGGCAGGATGGCGCCGAAGAACAGGTTGCCCACCGACACGGCCAGCAGGTTGGCCATCAGCACCAGCATGATGGATGGCGGGATCAGAATGCCGAGCGTCGCCGACGCCGAGATCGTGCCGCAGGCCAGGGATTTCCTGTAGCCCTGGTTCAGCATGGTCGGCAGAGCCAGCAGGGTCATCATCACCACGGAGGCACCGATAATGCCCGTTGTCGCCGCCATGATCGTACCCATCACCGTTACCGACAGGGCCAGACCGCCGGGCACGCGCTTCAGCAGAACCTGAAGGATGTGCAACAGGTCCGCGGCAACGCGCGAACGCTCCAGCATGGTGCCCATGAAGATAAAACACGGAATGGCCACCAGCACGGGGTTCTGGATGGCGCCAGACGATCCGTCACCGCCCCAGACACGCGAGATGACGCTGAAGAAAGTCTGGAAGTCCATCGCCTCCAGCCAGATGGCGCCGAAGCCGAAAGCCAGGGCTACGCCTCCCAGGGCGAACCCCACCGGCATGCCGGTGAACAGCATCAGGGCCAGCGCCAGGAACATATAGGCGCCGATATAATCGTACAGGTGGTCGTAAATGACTTCCCACATGGTTCAGTGCCCCTTCGGTGCGATTTCGGCCGCTTCTTCTTCTATTTCGTGGATCAATTCATCGTCCGGATCGATCACGACCTCGGCCGGGAATATCATCAGCACCGGTTCGACCATCGCCTTCTCGCTGGGCGACCCGAACAGATAGGTGCAGGTGCGGATGAAAACCGCGATTGCCGCCATCAGCATCACCGCGAACCCGACGATCAGGAAGGTTTTAACGATATAGCGCTTCGGAATGCCGGTCAGGGATTCCGAGCCTTCACCTTGTGAAAAGGACAGCGCCACGAAGATCCAGGAGAAATAAAGCAGCAAAATCAGATAGGGCAGGCCCATCAGCAGCAGGCCCCAGAATTCCATCCAAGCCTGGATTCGCTTTGGCAGATGTTCACGTATCACATCAACCCGCACATGGGCATTCATCAGATAGCCGTAACCGAACGTCAGCAACAGCAGGACGCCGTGAATATGCCATTCCAGATCCTGCAGGATGAAGGAGACGGCAAAACCGGTTTCCTGCGTTATTCCGGCAAAATAGATACGAATGAAATCGATTTTTCGAGTGACGACATCAAAGATGATGATGGTGATCAGCGGCAGGATCAGCCAGCCGGCGCCCTTGCCCACCCTGCGCGCGGTACCGTCGAACGCATCCGCGACTTTCAGCAGACCTTCCATGTCCCAAACTCCCCTTCCGGCTCAGGCATTTCCTGACCGGAAAGCCCACCCTATCCCGATCCGGATGCATTAGCATCCGCAATCCATGCAAAAGCGCCTCGCGGTCGTGCCACGGGGCGCCCTGAAAACAGCACAGGGCCGCTGGCTTGTGTGCGGCGGCCCTGTCCTTTGGCCATCCTTACTTCAGGTAACCGCGGTCACCCCAGACCTTGTAGCCCTCATGGAACTTGGTATAGCTGTCCCACAGCTTGACGACGTCCGGATTGCTGGCCAGTTCTTCGGCCAGCACTTCTTCCCAGGCACTGCGCAATTGGTCCAGAACCTCGTCCGGCCAGGTCATGTTTTTCACGCCATCTGCCTCGTTGGCGATCATGGCCTCGAACTGGGACGCTTCACCGTCGGCGATCATTTCCGTGATGTTGGCGTTGCAGGCTGTTTCCAGCATGGCCTGGTACTCTTCCGGCAACTCGTTCCACTTGTCCATGTTGATCAGGACTTCGTTGGAGGTCGACTGCTGGTGCCAGCCCGGGAAGTAGTTGTACTTCGCGATCTGGTAGAAGCCATATGAACGGTCAATCGCCGGCATCGAGAACTCGGTCGCGTCGATCGTACCCAACTCAAGCGCAGGATAGATATCGCCACCGGCAAGCTGCTGGGTGGACACACCGAACTTCTGCATCACCTTGGCGCCGACACCGAAAAAGCGCATTTTCAGGCCCTTCAACTGATCCAGGCTGGTGATCTCGTTGCGGAACCAACCGGATGTTTCCGGCGGAATCATGCCGCACAGCAGATATTTGATGTTATCACGGGCATAAAGCTCGGACACAATCTCAACACCACCGCCATATTTGAACCAGGCGACGAATTCCGGCGCCGCCGGGCCAAACGGCCAGGTCGATGCAAAGGCGAAGGCCGAGTTCTTGCCCTGGTTGGCGCCCGGCGTCCCGAAAGCCGCTTGGAACGAACCCTGACTGACCGGGTCGTAATAGGCGTAACCGCCGGCCAGTGCGCCCGGCTCGAACACACTGATGTCGAAATCGCCGCCGGACATCCGGCTGACAACCTCGGCGATGCGGTGCGGCGGCGGGCCGATCACGGCGACGTTCTTGCCGAACGCGGCGTGCATCTTCCAACGTACCTTTTTGGCGGCTTCCGCCGATGTTGCAAATGCAAGGCCGACGGATGCGGCCAGTGCGGCAGCGCCTACGGCTTTCAGGAACTTCCTGCTCATGGACTGTTTCCTTCCTTGATATTTGGTCATGAGTTTTCTTGTGGAGCAATTTGGACGCGGTTCTGCACGTTTCGTCAAGGCCTCGAACAAAAAAACGTCAATTTTTATGCAATTCCCGCCATATGGGTGGTCATTAACCCGAGTTATGGACAAGCGGCGTTCTTCATGGAGATTTTGTCTTCATGGAGATTTTGTTTTTGCCCAGCGTATGGGCGACCAGACATGAGCAGGATGTGGACGAACGCGTTTATTGGCGATCTGTGTCTTGTGTGTTCCTGTCCCATGTCTGATTTGAGAGTGTCGAAGAGCGTCTCAATGATATACCCAACTCACTCCGGAGCCCGAAAAAGTTCTGGTCCTTTTGCCCTGGATGGATTCTTCCCCGGGCATGATTCGGGGTGGATTTCCAGGCGCGGAGGACCGCCCGGCCTTGCGGGCGGTGATGCGGCGCCCGAGCGAGAGCCATGGTGTGGCGTGCCGGGCGAACGCGATCTTGCTGCTGGACGATGGCTGGAGTTGCGCCAGGGTCGCGGCGGCGCTTTCAACTCGGCTGAGCGAACGGCTGATGCGCGACAGGGGAGAGGTGGCGGCCTGTATCGCGGCGACCCGGGCGGTGATTTACGGTCGTTCGGGCTGTCTGAAGCTGCCGCATCGCCCGGGCTTCGAATACAAGCGCCCGAAAAGCCTGCCGGCTCGGGCCGATGAGGCTCAGGCAGGCCGCCTTTATCGCGACCCATGACCCGTTGCGGGGCGGCTTGGCGGCGGACGAGGCGGTCTGCTTCGCCAATGCCGTGCACCCGGAATACCAGTCCCGCCCGGCGCATGGCTGGATACGGAAGGGCGACAAGGGGGCGTCGAAGCGGACCCCGGGACGCCTGCGCCTCAACCTCCACGCCGCGCTCAACCTGGAAAACTGACCTTGCCCCTGCCGCTTCCACCAGCGCGCTGCTTGAGAAACTGGAGGCCGGCAATCCCGGCAACAAGCGGAGCCATGTCATCGCGGGCAACGCCCGCCACCATCACGCCCGCCTGGTCCGGCACTGGCCGGAGCGAGCGGATGCCGCATCAGGTTCGTCTTCTGCCCGCCCATGCGCCGCATCCAGGCGCGATCAAGCGGCTCTGGGGCGTCATGCGCCGGGATAATGACGCACAACACGTTCCATGCGGGCTTCGCGCTCTTCGTCGAGGCCATCTTCGATTTCTTCCGCCGACGATTGCCACAAGAGTGGACGACATGGCGCGACACCGTCACCGATAACTCCAAGATCATGTCCCGCAAGGAGTTTCGGGTTCTGGAGTGAGTGCGGTATAAGTCTGTTTTGCAATGGCAGCTTGTCGAGTATCGGCCCCGGGTGGTTCCTCATGTTCCCGCGACTGCCGGTGATCGGATGCCGGCCCTTTTTCCAGAGCCGTGCGAAGAGGTTTTTGAGATATCGCCCTTGTCGGCCAACAAGCTTCCCCTCCGGCCTCGCGACCCTGTTCTCCGGTGGCCTCCGATCATCGGTATCGCCCGATGTGATCGTGATCGCCATCAACGCGCCCTTGTGGTTCATCACCACATGCAGTTTGACCCCCGAAGACCCATCCCATCGTCGAACGCCCGCGCGCGGCCAGATACTCGAACACCCGGTTGCGGCTGGTGCGCGGGTTGGCGCGGACCGCCAGTCTGGTGCTGTCGGCGATATGGATGCCGGTCTCTTCGCCGGAAACCGAAACCAGGGCATATATCAAACGGGAAGGGCTCGATGAATGATACCCTCGCGGCAATTTCCAGACATCAGATTGCGTAATCCCTTCATCGCATGGCTGCCGGGCGGCCGCGTAATGGCGAAAGCCGACGGCTCGCCCTCGACGATCTTGGCGGCGGCGGTGATCGCCGCCCGGGCCGTGCCATAGGCGGCCGGCCGGGACCCGCGGTGTCGGCGGGAAAGGCATAATAGCCCAGTTGTCCGACAATATCGTCCAGTCGGCGGTTGGACAGGCCCGCCTTGTGGAACGTGGTCGAGCGCATCATTGGTGAAGCCGGCTTCCTTCCACCGTTCCCACGCACTTTCCAGGAACAGGACATAATCCGGCGAATGGACCGCAAAGATCGGATCCAGGCCATGGTCGTCCGCCGGGATCACCTCGCCGAATCCGAACCCCTTCGACCCACGCCCTGACCACGGTACAGCGGATCGGCGCCTCGATCAAAGGCACCAACTGTCCCATTTACAATTCGGCTTCGGATTCGTGGAGGCGCTGTTCGTCTGAAAAAACACTGATCATGTGACGTCAGCTATCACCCTTGCGCATGGGCAGGCAATAAAGCTCCAGCCGGTGATCGACAAGCCGGTAGCCCAGCTTCTCGGCGATGCGTTCCTGCAGGCGCTCGATCTCCTCGTCGACGAATTCGATGATTTCACCCGACTGCAGATCGATCAGGTGGTCGTGATGTTTTTCGCTGGCTTCTTCATAGCGCGAGCGGCCGTCCTTGAAGTCATGGCGTTCCAGGATGCCGGCTTCTTCCAGCAATCTGACGGTACGGTAAACCGTGGAAATCGATATCCGGCTGTCCTGTGTCGCAGCGCGGGCATGCAGTTCTTCCACATCGGGGTGGTCCTCGGCGGCGGCGATGACGCGCGCAATCGTGCGGCGCTGCTCGGTCATTCGCAGCCCCATTTCGTCGCACAATGTTTCGATCTGGCGAGTCAGATCAGCCATACATACCACCCGTTTCGGGCAACACTATACAAGCCCGCCCGCCAGAGGAAGGCCTATCAGCCTGTCGGACAGGGCAATCGACTGAATGAATTGCCGACATTTGTGTATTTTTCTGAACCAGGGGTGTGAAACGCACCTTTTTCGGAGTTTTCATGTGCCAGATGCCCCTCACTCTATCGCGACGCCTGACTTTTTGACCCAGTTCGAAGAAATCGAATATCCCCGTCAGGCGACCAGAATTGTCCATCTGCTGGATGAAGTTCTCCTGCCGGTTCCATGTGCGGTGATATCTGGCGCGCAAGGGTGGACGTCCATCGCCCCTTACGGAAAAGGAAGCTCCCTCTTCCGCGTCGGTTTCCGCCGTTCGAGGCTGGCACGCCAGGTCATGATCAGTCGGGTATCCTGTTCTCAAGGTTTGATACGGAGCAGTTTCAACAGTGTTTCATCGCCTGGATCGCAAGCTTGCATGACATGCCTGAAGGTGTTGTCGGCGTTGATGGCAAGACCCTTCGCCGATCCTTTGACATCCCCTCCAACAAGGCCGCAATTCACATGATTTCAGCCTGGGCCTGTGACCGGAAACCGGTGCCGGGTCAGCGCAAGGTCGATGACAGGTCGAATGAGATCACGGCCCTTCCCGAATTTCTGGCATTCCCGAATTGCCGGCCCTTCTGACGATCAGGGGCGCCATCGTGACCATTGATGCCATGGGATGTCAGCGCAGGATTTGCCAGCAGATCATCATCGATCAGGGAGCAGACTGCGTGATTGGCCTGAAGGGTAATCGGGGAAGCTTGCGCAAGGATGTCGAACTGTTTTTTGACGAGTACCGTGAGCGCGGGATCGGGGGTGATTTCATCAGAAAAAGTGAGATCGTCGACGGAAATCACGGGCGCATTGAGACGCGGCGCTCCACGGTCTGCCCGGATATCGAATGGATCAGGGATCGTCACCGGTGGCCCAGCTTGAAAACCGTGATCATGACCAAATACACACATGAAACAGGAGGCAGGGCCGAAACGGTCACGCGATTTCATATCGCGTCGCTTGAGGCTGAACCCGGGACCCTGGCAAAATGTATCCGCGATCACTGGCAGGTGGAAAACAGCTTGCACCGGGTTCTGAATGTGACCTTCGGACAAGACGAATGTCGCATCGGAACCGGCAATGCCGCTGCCAATTTTGCCACAATCAAACATGCGGCGATGAACTTGCCGCGCCGAACACCCGGCAAAATGAGCCTGCCGCAGAAACGGCATTCAGCCGCATGGGACAACGACGACATGGAGAAAATCATCCCGAATTGATGTTCAATCGATTGCCCTGGCCCGTCCGGTCATGGGGGTTGTCGCGGCGCGCCCGCGCCCTTACTGTCGGTGATCAGTTGCTTTCCCGAACAACGGACCCCCATCGATGACCGAAACGCTCAACCCCCAGTCCTGTCTGATCTATGTCATGGTTCTGGTTTCCGCCGCCGACCGTGAAATGACTGACAGCGAGCTCTATACGATCGGGGAGATTGTCCGCACCCTGCCGATTTTCGAGGATTTCGATCAGAACCAGCTGGTCAATGTGTCCCAGGCCTGTGCCGAAATCCTGAACAGTGCCGAAGGGCTGGAGACGGTGCTGGAACTGGTCAACCGGTCGCTGCCCGAAAGGCTGCACGAGACCGCCTATGCCCTTGCCTGCGATGTCGCCGCGGCCGACCGTAATGTCGAGCAGGAAGAGATTCAGGTGCTGGAAATGATCCGCCACCGGTTGCACATTGATCGGCTGAACGCCGCGGCGATCGAACGTGGCGCCCGGGCCCGTTACTCGACGTTTTAACTTCGGGGCCGTCAGGCAGCCCTGGAACGACAGACAAATCCGGGACTGGGAAACAGTCCTGTTCTCACGGCGCCTCTAACGAAAGCGAAGATCAGATGGACGACGTCGCCATATCGCTCGAAAGCCCCGCCATCGCGGACATTGCCGACTGGCTGATAGCCCAGGGCCTGATCGGGGCCACGCAGGACCAGTTGCTGGGCGGCTATTGTAGCCGCCTGGTCAATGCCGGGATCAACCTCCAGCGCGTTCATGTCGCCCACCGCACCCTGCACCCGGTGTTCGGCGCTCAGGGCTTCAACTGGCGCCGCGACGGCGGGACCACCAGCGAGCCCTATGCCCGCGCCTCCCAACCGGTCGAGGCTTGGCTGAAAAGTCCTTTCTACTACATGTTTTCGCACGGGCTGAGCGAGCTGCACCTGCCACTGACCGGAGTCAACCGCGATCCTGCCGACTTTCCCATTCTCGACGAATTCCGGGCCCGGGGCGCCACCGATTACCTCGTCATTGCCGTGCCGTTTACGGCCCGCGACCCGGACGCACCGACCAATCCGACCGATCCAGATCCAGGCGAAAGCTTCATCATCTCGTGGACCACCGATGCCGAGGGCGGATTTGCCGAGCCGGAAATCGCCGTCTTGCGCGCGCTGCTTCCGGCGCTCGGCCTGACCCTGAAGTCCGCCGCCGCCCAGCAGACGACACGCGACCTGCTCCAGGCCTATCTCGGCCCCGATGCCGGGGCGCGTGTCCTTTCCGGCGAGATCCAGCGCGGTTCGCTCGACACCATTCACGCGGTGATCTGGTATTTCGACCTGCAGGGTTTTACCCGCCTGGCCGAAATCGAAACCGGCGAGACCATCATCGCTCTCCTGAATGAGTATTTCGGCGTCGCGGTCGAGGTGATCGAAGCCCATGGCGGCAATGTCCTGAAATTCATGGGCGACGGCCTGCTGGCGATCTTCTCGGTGACGGACAACGCCGCCGCCCCCCATGACCCGGGGCCCTCGGCCCTGGCCGCCGTCAACGCCGCGGCCGCTCTGCGCCCCGCCGTCGAAACCGTCATCGCCCGGCGCGCCAGGGACGGCCTGCCCTGTCCCGGCTACTCGCTCGCCTTGCACGCCGGCGACGTGATGTACGGTAATATCGGCGCCGAACACCGCCTCGACTTCACGATCATCGGACCGGCCGTCAACGCCGCCGCCCGGATCCTCGCCATGTGCCACTCCCTGGAACAGACGACGATCGTCTCGGCCCGGGTTGCCGCCGCCGTGGCCGGCGAACGCCGCGACCTGGTATCGCTCGGGCGGTATATGCTGCGCGGCGTACCTGAGCCGCAGGAGCTGTTTACGTTGGTGGAAACCGACACGCCGTAGGGAGCATTGGCCCTCGCCCAATGCACCATGGTGGAAAATGCTTCACCGAAACTCCGACGCCGTCAGTACCGGGTGCGGCGTGATCCCCTCCGCCGCGAACGCCTCCCGCGCCCCTTCCTCGCGATCGACGATGGTGATGAGGTCTTCGACCATGGCGCCGCCATCGCGGACCATGGCGACGGATTTGAGGGCGCTGCCGCCGGTGGTGGTGACGTCTTCGACGATGACAACGCGTTTTCCGGCGAGACTTTCGTCCACCGCCAGGCCTTCGATCAGCTTTTTGGCGCCGTGGGTCTTTTCCCGTTTGCGGGCGAAGAAGACGCGCATGTCGCTGCCGGACTGGTGGACCATGGGGGCCAGGGCGCAGACGATCGGGACGGCGCCCATTTCCAGGCCGCCGGCATAGTCGGCGCCAAGGGTTTCGCACAGATTGCCGACCGCGCAGGCCATCAGAAAGGCGCCCTCGGGCAACAGCATGGTCGCCTTCATCTCGAAATAGAGCGAACTTTGCTTGCCGGACGCCAGGGTGATGTTACCGCCGATGGAAAATGAGCGCGTGCGCACGATCTGGAGCAGGCGGGTGCGTTCGGCCTCGCCGAAGGTGAAACCGTGGGCGGCGAAGGTGGTGTCCGTGGCGATGGCGGCTGATGACATGAGGAGCTCCCGGTTCGGTCTGGGGCGGAGAAAGCACGGAATCGGTCTTGGGGGGAATACGGCGGTTGCGCGGTTGGGTATTGTTTGGAGATTTCGTCTTTCCGGGGCTGGCGAAGCCAGAGCCCGGAAACACTTTGCGGGTTTTTTGAAGCGATTCCGGGCTCCGCCTGGCGGCGCCCCCGGAATGACGGGATTGGCGGCGGGAGAACTACCCCGCCTCCGACACACGGTATTCGGCCCTGGCCAGCCATTCGGGGGAGATTTCGACGCCCCAGCCGGGGGTGTGGGTGACGTGGGCCTGACCTTCCTCGATGGTGTAGGGATCGTTGATATAGAGCCCTTCCTGCCAGGGATGGTAATCCGCGCCCTCGATCGAGAATTCGAGATATTTGCCGGCATTGGGAATGGCCCGGAGCAGGTGCATGGTGAACAGCGTCACCAGGGACAGGTTGGCGCAGTGCGGGGTGACCGGCAGGCCGGCGGCCTTGGCCATCCTGACCACGCGCAGGGTGCGGGCGATGCCGCCGAGATAGCACACATCGGGCTGGACGATATCGACCGCGCGCATGTCGATCATGCGGCGCCAGGTCGGCAGATCGCAGTCCTGCTCACCGCCGGTGACGTCGATGTCGAGGGCGTCGGTCACCTGTTTGGTCTGTTCCAGTTCCCAATAGGGGCAGGGTTCCTCATAATGGCAGAAGCCGTTGTCCCGCAGGATATGGCCGACCTCGATCGCGCGTTCGGGCGTGTAACAACTGTTGGCATCGATCAGGAGGTCCACATCGTCGCCGAGTTCACGGCGCATGGTCGGGATGATTTCCTCGGTCCGGCCGGGCCATTCGTCCTGGTTGCGGCCGACCTCGGCGCCCGCGCGCACCTTGAAGGCGGTAAAGCCGCCCTCACCGGCCAGGCGCTTCAGCCGTTCGGCCTCGTCCAGGGGCGTGATGTCGCGCTTCATCGACGAAGCATAGGCGCGGATCGGGCCGGCGCTGCCGCCGAGCAGTTCGACCACCGGCTTGCCGGTCTGACGGCCGCGCAAGTCCCAGATCGCGGTATCAAGTCCCGCCATGGCCCGGCGAAGATAGGAACCGGGGAATTTGTGCTCGCGCTCGGTCACCAGATCCAACAGATCATCCAGGTCGGTCATGGCTCGGCCCAATACCCAGGGTGCGACCTGGCGGTGCAGCACCTTGGCGGTGATGTCGGAATGATAGGTCGATACCTGACCCCAGCCGAACGCCTCGTTCTCGCCGGTGACCCGGACAAAGCCGACGAATTCGTTGGAAAAGCTTTCAATGCGGGTGATTTTCATCGGGCCTGGAACCTTTCACGAACGGGCGTCTTGCAAGACCATGTCGGCGGCCTTTTCACCGACCAGGATGGCGGGGGCGTTTGTATTGCCCGTGGGGATGTTTGGGAAGACCGAGGCATCGGCAACGCGCAACCTCTCGATCCCGTGGACCCGCAGGCGCGGATCGACCACCGACGCGGCGGCATCCGTGCCCATGGCGCACGTGCCGCAGGGGTGAAAGACGGTCCAGGCATTGTCGCGGGCATAATTGTCCAGCGCCGCGTCGTCGGCCACGTCCGCGCCGGGCAGGATCTCGTCCTCGATCACGGCGCTGAGGGCCGGGGTTGCCGCCAGACGGCGCATCAGCTTCATGCCCTCGCGCATCAGGTCCCGGTCATGATCGGTCGCCAGATAATTGGGGTGGATCTCCATCGGCGCCATGGGATCGGCAGACCGGATCCGCATATAGCCCCGGCTGGTCGGCCGGCACGGATTGAAGCCCAGCAGAAATCCCGGGAACGGGTCGGGGCGCATCAGCGGGCGCTGATCCGCCAGCTTGCGGGTATAGCTGACTGGCGAGAAATAAAGCTGCAGATCCGGCACCACCACATCCGGGCGCGATCGGACAAAGCCGCCGCCCTGATTGGTGCTGAGCGTCAACGGCCCACGCCGGAACAGCAGAAACTGCAGCGCGACCTTCAGCCTGCCGGCCCAGGAACCCAGCACCTGGTTCAGGGTCGGCACCGTGGATCGGCAGACCGTGTCAAGCCCCAGATGATCCTGCAAATTCCGGCCGACGCCGGGGGCCTCCTGCAAAACCCCGATGCCGTGATCCTGCAGCACCTGGCCGGGACCGATGCCGCTCAGTTGCAGGATCTGCGGTGTGTTGATCGATCCGCCGCACAGGATTACTTCCGCCCGCGCGCGGGCGCGATGCCCGGTTCCGCGCTGGCGCCAAGCGATGCCGGTGGCGCGGTTGCCCTCGAACAGCACGCGGCTGGCATGGGTGCGGAGCTTCAGAACCAGATTGGCGCGCTTCATGGCCGGGCGCAGATATCCGCGCGCGGCAGAGGCACGCAGGCCGCCCTTCGTATTGATCTGGAACAGCGAGGCGCCCTCCATCGAGGCGGCGTTATAGTCTTCCACCACCGGCAATTGCGCCTCGCGCGCGGCCTGAAGCCAGGTCCGGCACAGCGGGTGCGCCTCGGCGCTGAAATCGTTGACCGCGATCGGACCGCCGATCCCGCGCAGCACGTCCACCGGGCCGTTCCAATCCTCGATCCGCTTATAGAGCGGCGCTACATCGGACCAGGACCAGCCCGGCGCCGTTTCCGCCCACCGGTCAAAATCGGATGGATGACCGCGCACCCAGATCATGGCATTGATCGAGCTCGAACCGCCCATCACCTTGCCGCGCGGCCAATAGCTGGGCGTGTCACCCAGACCCGGCACCGGCTCGGTCATGTATTTCCAGTTGATCCGGTCATCGTAATAGACCTTGCCGTAGCCGACCGGCATCTGAACCCAGAAATTGAGGTCGGACCCGCCTGCCTCCAGCACCAATACCGAATGCTTTTCGCTCAGGCGATTGGCCAGCACCGATCCGGCCGACCCCGCACCGGCAATGATGTAATCGTATTCGTCCATTGCCGTCCTGCTCGCTGGGCTTTCTTTTCCTTTCCGAACAGCTTGGTCATGGCCATTGGGATCGGCTTGATCACAATCATGATTGTCAGGATCGATGCAATGGCTGGATCGATCTGGTCCTTCAGGGCATTGTCGCGACCACACTCCGGATCGTCGGAAACTCCGACGAGTTGAGGCCGTGAAATGTGCCCGAATGCACTACCGGAACCTGGAAGATCATCATGACCGAGACAAATGTCCTTGCGCCCTTGCTAACCGCCACGGCGGACCTTTACCGCACCCATGACAGCGATATCGCCCGATCTCTCGCCGCCGAACTCGTGGGGCTGACCGGTGGGCCGATTGTCGAGTTGCCCTCGCCGGTCCCGTTGCCGGCGGCGCTGGACGCCGCCCTTGCCCAGGACCGCGCGCCGATTGCAAGCTAGGTCGCCGACAGCGCCGGGTCGTTCAACTGGTGGGTCGCCGGCGGCGGCAAGAAGCCGGTTGAAATTGCCGCCAATCTGACGGCGGTGGAGATCGCCGGCCCGACCGGGATGATCCAGACCGACGCCTGCCGCTGGGGCTTTTTCCTGCAGAACGCCGATCACGATTATCCCGAACGCCTGCACGCAGCGGAGGAGTTGTATTTCGTCGTCTCCGGCATGGCGGAATGGACCAGGGAAGGCGAAGCGTCGACCTTGCGCCCGCCCGGCAGCTTTATCCATCATGCGAGCTGGCAGCCTCACGCCATGCGCACGGTGTCGCAGCCGCTGCTGGCCATGTGGGGCTGGACCGGCAACATCGACTATGGCCAATACCGGATTGTTAGCTCAGAGCCTGATCTGAAAAGAATCAGGTGAAAACAGGGACCTGTGATTCTGTTCGTTTGCGAGACAGAACGGAGATCACGATGGACTGGACCGAATTCATCCGCCAGCGATATGAGCGATGCGGAGGCCGATACGCAAGCGATGCGAGCGATGCGGAGTGGGCGCCGCTGATGCCTGCGCGCAAGAGGGTCGGCCGGCCACGTACGACCCTCTTGCGCGATCCTTTGCATCGCAACGACCGGGTGCCAATGGCTGATGCTGCCGAACGATTTTCCGCCAGTCTCGACGGTGCGGCGCTATTTTCACGACGGGCGCGACAACAGTCCGCTGGAAGAGTTGAACCGCCACCTCGTCGCGGCGGCGCGGCCGACCCATCGGCGGGTGTGACCGACAGCCAGAGCGTAAAAACCACTGAAAGTGGCGGGGTCAGAGGCCATGACGCGGGCAAGCGGATCAAAGGACGCAAGCGCCATATCGTCACCGATATCGTCAGGTTTCTGGTTGGCCTTGCGGTGCAGGGTGCCGATGTTCAGGATCATCGCGTGGGCGCTGGCAAGGTCGGACGGCAGCGCTTCGCGGGGCGTATTCACATCGTGAGAGAATCACATTCAGACCCATTTGCAAGTCAAAACCGTCACCCGACAGAGGTTGGACGCCAGGTTTTTTGCGGGTTGCGCCAGTCGATGCCTTCCACCAGTCGATGCCTTCCAGCAGATATCCCGGTCAGGCCGGCGTGATCGCCACTGCCGTCCGTCCGTGGCAGGCTCTCCCGCCGCCCCGCCGGCCGTGAAACACAAACCAGGACGGCCTTCGCGACAGGCCTTGCGCCAGGCAAACAGCAGGCGGCGGGAAAGCCCGCATCGGCGCGCCGTCGAGGGCGCAAGCCGGGCAGGACAGGCTTTGACGATCCGCACCTTCCCGGCAACCGCCCAGCGCCGCCGGCGCCCGGTATCCACAACCTCAAGAAGGCCGAATTGCGCACTGGCTGTAAGAATATCCATAACGACACTCAGCCATGGATCGAGCCCAATCGCAAGATGGTCCCCGCCAGATGCTTGCGAACTGAGTGTTCCGGGTGCCTATCCGTAGAAAAACGTATGGGGCAGGGCGGCGGTCAGGACAAGATGGTGTGCCAATCGTCGAGAGCAACACCAATGTCGTCTGGGCTGTCCTCCTGAATAAAATGCACGCCGGAGACTGTCACTTCACGCTGGTTCTTCCAGGTTCTGCAAAATTCACGCGGCTGGCCCCGAAGGATCGCGCCGGGGTCGGCGTTGATAAACAATTTGGGCAGTTCATTTTCTGCCATCCAGGCGGCATAGTCGGCAACCAGATCGTTTACATCCTTCGGGTCGCCATCGATCGGGATTTGCCTGGGCCATGTCAGCGTTGGACGCCGGTCTTCGCCCGGTTCCGCAAAGGGCCGGCGATAAACCGCCATTTCCTCATCATCCAGTTGGCGTAGGATTGAGCCCGGCAGAACCTGTTCGACGAAAACGTTCTGTTCCAGGACCATGGTTTCCCCGGCGGAGCTGCGAAATCCCTTGAAAACTTCTGTTGCCGCCTTGGGCCAATCAGCCCAGGTGACCGGTGTCACGATCCCCTCCATATAGGCGATGCCCTGAATTCGGTCCGGATGACGACGGGCCCAGTCAAAACCAAGCGCCGATCCCCAGTCATGGATCACTAGCGTCACTTTTCCTTCGGAAAGGATGGCATCAATCCAGGCATCGAGATGGTCGCGATGTTCGGCGAAGGTATATCGGTCTGGTCCCGGGTTTTCGAGTTTGTCCGAATCTCCCATGCCGATTAGATCGGGCGCCAGGCATCGGCAGCGATCCGCCAGGTGCGGCATGATGTTGCGCCACAGATAAGAAGATGTCGGATTGCCGTGGAGAAAAAGAACTGCCGGCCCGTCGGCCTTTCCCATATCAACATAGGCCATCCGTTTGCCTAGGATATTGACATGGCTTTTGCGGTGTTCAGCAGCAGAAATCATCCGGTCCTCCTATTCGGTAATGATGGGCTTTGGCGGTTAATAGCCGGATGGTAGAATCCAGCTGAAACAACGCCCCGCCTCGCCGATTGCATGCTCGCCCAGGCAGAAGATTGTGTCGGCGCCGGCATGATTGGCTGACTGGCACTGGCTGAGGTTCAACCGCATCAAATCGATGCAACCGTACATCTCATAGCTGGTCAGTAACTGATCAATCGGGGCCTGCAATTCAGGATCGTCAGCCAGGCCAAGAGCGCGGATCGCTCCCAGGGCCATCATCCTTTCGGCAATTCCAGGATTGCCGGCTGGTCCCGCCGACCAGGCTGGCATGCCGGCGCCGCTGCGTGATAATGCCTGTTCGAAGAAGCCATCCTGGTTTCCAGGTTTTGATTTCGGTACGGGCATCAGCGAGAGAGGAAGCGGGCCAGGCCGTCCGCCAATCGAGATTGTGTGCATTGCCCGCGCCAGCCAGGTGTGGCGTTCCTGATTGATAGAGATTCGGTCATAGGCGGCGCGCATTCCCAGACCGGCACGTTCGGCATCGAACGCGCGGCGCGGCTCCTGGGTCAGCTGAAGCGCATAGGCCTTTGCACCGCCGTATTGCTGGGCAATCCGTCGGATCGACTCCGCGAATTGTGGCGCATTGGCCGCATCAATGGCAGCACGGGCAATCCAGCCTCGCGCCAGATCGGCACTTGTTACCGAGGTCAACGATCTGATCGCCCTTGTCGCGGACGAACCGGAATAGGGCGGCGCGATGGCGATCCTGCCCATAATGCTTTCTAAACGATCATGGGCCTGAACTACTGTGTCCAGATTGGCGGCGACGGCCGGGGCGGGCAGCCAGCTGGCCAGGGACACGCAGAAACCGAGGAAACCGGAAAGGATAACACGCATCTTTCATTCCTTTGATATTGACGGCCAAAACGAACCGTTTCAAGATCCTACCACATCTTGCCCCGTGGGCCTGCTAATCCATCTCGACGCCGAGTTGTTGTCGGTTGGGGCTGTCGTCGGGCTTTGGCGCACCCGGTCCAATGCGGGTGGCTGTCAAATCCAGTTCAACCATAACTTCGTGGCCGATCGTTGCAGGTACGGCCCATTCACCTGTTCCGACCTGAAAGCCCATGCGATCCAATGTAAATGTGCTGCGGGCCGTCGCCGTATCCTGGTCGATTTGCACCGAAAAGGGTAGCTCAAATGGCACTTCAACGCCCTTGATGGTCAACGTTCCCGTGGCAATGAACCCGGCATCTGCCGCGGTGATCTGATTGGATTTGAACAGTGCCAGCGGATGCTTGGAGGTGTCGAAAAATGCGGGCATTTTCAATGCTGTATCCCGGTCTTTACTCTGCGTGCTCGCGCTGGCTGTATCGATTTCGACCGACAAGGAGGAGGCCTCCAGATCATCGGTCGAGAACATAATGTCGGCCTTGAATGCACTGAAAACACCCTGGGCCGTGCCGCCCATCTGGGTAAAAATGAATGTTAGGGTCGAGCCGTCATTGAGAGCCCACCGGTCAGCGCTGAAAGCTGGTTGGGTCAGACAGACCGCCAGGCCCGCTGCCAGAAGGCGGCAGGATTTGCGAATCGCACCCATTCAGTTGGTTTCCCTCGCCGTCACGTTGATGTCGATAAAGACCGGATCGGCAACCACCATTGTATTGGACCAGATCCCCTGGCCGATCCGCCACTGGAGCCGCCTGATGCTCAATTTGGCATGCGCGGTAGCATTGCGCGCGCCGCGATCGCCAGCCAGTCTGAGTTCGATCGGCAGCGTGATTTGGCGCGATTGGCCCTTTAAGGTCAGTGTGCCATCAGCTTCATACGCCCGGCCATAAAGCCGGCGGCATTGCGATGATCTAAATTCCGCCATCGGAAATTGGGCCGTGTCGAAAAAATCGGGCCCACGCAACAGATTGTCCCTTTCGCGGTTTTCAGTGTCAATCGAGGTGATGTCGATGGTGACGGCCAATCGGCATTCTTCGATCCTGTCCGGGTCGATCTGGGCATCGATGGTGAATTCGGGAAACTGTCCGTGCACGGTCCCGCCCAGTTGCGTGAAGCGGAACTTGATGCTGCTTTGCGACGCGGCAACCCAATTTGCCGACACGATCGAAGTTGTCAGCATGAAGGTCATGGCCAGGCCGAATACATATCCGGGTCGCTTCAAGGCCGGTCTCCGTTTCCGCGCCGAGACAGTCCCGGCGCCATCCGCGTCAGAATATCGTCTTTCAGGACGAAATGATGGCGGAGCGCGGCGGCCGCATGGCCAATGATCAAGACCAGCCCACCAATGCCCACCGCCCAGTGGGCGAGCACCAGGGTTTCCTCCAAGCCTTCGCTGGAGGGGATAAATTTCGGGATCTGCACCAGACCCCAGACTACCACCGGGGAATTGGCGGCCTGACTGTGGGCTATTCCCAGCAAAGGCTGGACAATCATCAGGATATAAAGGCCGATATGGCCGCCATGGGCCGCGCGCCTTTCCCAACCCTTAATATGATCGGGAAGCGGCGGCGGGGGCGATGCGATGCGCCAGCCGAGCCGGATCAATGCCAGCACCAAGACGCTGACCCCGATGGATTTGTGCAAGGCATAGATTCGGGCTTGTTCCGGTCCAAACGGAAGGTCTTCCATATAAAAGGCAATGCCGCAGGCAGCCAGTATCAGCACGGCGATGACCCAGTGCAGCCCGATTGCCGGCCATGAATAATGGACGCGGGTTTCGCGATCTTGTGCGGAAGTTGTATTTGACATGTCCGTGGTCGGTGCTTTCCTTCAGACAGGCGTCTGGCAATTTGTCGGATTTAACACTGCGTGATCCGGAGTAGACATCATGCTGCCGCTGCCTTTGCGGCATTGAGGTTGCAGAGGCGCTTGCAGTTATCTGCCAGGGCGACCAGGAGCCCCTCAGCTTTGACGCTTTCGATGCCTCCGAGGTGGAACCGGTTAAATCCGAGAACGTTCCTGAGGATGCCGAACACCGGTTCGACGGTGCATTTTCGTCGTTTGTACTTTTCCCTGGCCGCCTCGGTTCGCATGGTTTCCCGCATCCGTTTTCGCCACCCGGCCTCCAGGTGCGCGCGCGCCGCGTCCCGCTTCGCCTTCAGCGCTTCGCGCCGGGCAACTTCCCTGGGCAGGCGCTCCGCCCCGGCCTCGTCCGCCGCCTCTGCCCGGGCCATCGGAGCCGCGAAGGCCGCAACCGTGTCATGGTCCGGGTGGGTGTCGGCCGCCACAAACCGCACCGCCACATCTCTAAAGACCACCTTCCCGATTCGGCGAGACGAAAACATCCCGTTGGTGGAGCAGTAAATCGAAAGCGCCAGCATCATCCGGGGAGGATGTCGCGCCCTTCCCATACCCTTCCAATTGATCTTGAACGCCCCGATGGGAATCCGTTCAACGGCCTCGATGATGAAATGGCAAGGATCGTCTTCGGGCGCCCATTCACGAAGATCATGGCGCAATACAAGCGCTTGCGAGCGGTCGTGGGAGATGAAATTGGCCATGTGGATCTTATGCACTGAAGTCCCTGTAAATCCGACAGATTGCTCGCCCGGACTTCCTGCGAATCTTGTCAAGAATACTGTGTTCAGGTTCATTTCGATACGTTATCCTAGTCGCTGACTGGTCGGGAATCATACGTGATCATTTTTCGTAGCGCGGTAAACATTCTGCGATCATCGGTCGAGCACTTCATTGACGATGATTGTTTTCAGTTGGCCGGGAACATGGCCTTCATGCCACTGCTGTCGCTGTTCCCGTTTTTCATATTTTTGCCAGTACCGGAACCTGTTCATCTGACAGGCCCCGCCTGCTGGCCTTGCCTCCCCTGCGTCGCGCCTTGCGCTCAGGGTTTCGTGCGCCTTTCCGGCTTTCCGGCACACGGGTTTCATCGGCTTCCACAATGCCTGTGAGCTTGCGTGCCTTCAGGTCTTTTGCGGCAGGAGATCGGTGCCGCCAACGGAAGGCGGTATTGACGGCAAGTCCGCAACGTTCTGCTGAAGCGCGAACCGTCAGCCCATCAGCAAGACAGGCTCCGAAGGAAAGCCACTTGTCCTTGCGGTGCAGACCCGACAAGGGGGTGCCGGTCGCGGCATTGAATGTCTTCCTGCATCCCTTGCACTGGTACCGTCGCAGACCCCTTGCCTTTCCACGCGATATGGCGCCTGGCGTGCCACAATGCGGGCACTGGCGATCTCCACCCACGGCCGCTTCAATGGCAGCCAGCGACGCTGACGTCTCCGTGTCCCCCGGGAACACGGCTTCGGTTTGCTGCCGCCGCGCCGGGCTGAGGTGGTCTATCCCCGATAACCATTCCTGAAACTGCTTGTGATCCATGCCAATCCATCCCTCTGATTTCACAAAAAACATGACATAAACGCACACGACTTGTAAACTGAGCCTTGATTTTTCGTATCGGTCCACCACGCCGCGCGTCAGACGCGGCGTCCGATCATCATTTTCTTGATTTCGGCGATGGCTTTCGCGGGATTCAAACCCTTGGGACAGGTCTTCGCACAGTTCATGATGGTGTGACAGCGATAGAGCCGGAACGGATCTTCCAGATTGTCGAGGCGTTCGCCCGTCGCCTCGTCCCGGCTGTCGATTAGCCAGCGATAGGCCTGTAGCAGAACCGCCGGGCCGAGATATTTGTCGCTGTTCCACCAATAACTGGGACAGGACGTGGAACAGCAGGCGCACAGCACACATTCGTAAAGACCGTCCAGTTCCTCCCGCTCGGCCGGCGACTGCATCCATTCGCGCTCGGGCGTCGGCGAGGACGTGCGCAGGTACGGCTGGATTGAAGCGTGCTGGGCATAGAAATTGGTCAGGTCAGGGATCAGGTCCTTGACCACCGGCATATGCGGCAGCGGATAGATCTTCACGTCGCCCTGGATCTCCTCCATTGATTTCAGACAGGCCAGCGTGTTCGAACCATCAATGTTCATGGCGCAGGATCCGCAGATCCCCTCGCGGCAGGACCGGCGGAATGTCAAGGTCGGATCGATCTCGTTCTTGATCTTGATCAAACCGTCCAGGACCATCGGTCCGCAGGTGTCCATGTCCACCCGATAGGTATCCATTTGTGGATTCTGACCATCGTCCGGATTCCAGCGATATATCTTGTAGGTTCGGGTATTGGCCGCCCCGTCGGGTTTTGGCCAGACCTTGCCAGTCTTGTTGACGGTTGAATTTTTCGGAAGATTGAATTGAACCATCGTGCCTGTCCTCGAGGGTGTAACTGTTCCGAGCGCCCGCGCTCTGTAGGTTCGGATAACATGGATTTCAGGGCGCGGGCAATCAAGACGAATTGGCTATGCTTCGCTGCCTGCCGGTGGCGAATTCGGGCCGGCGGGCCAGGGCGAGGCAAATCCCTGCGAGGCCTTGTCCCAATCCACATTGCGGGTGAAATACATCAGCGTCGCCAATGCCGCGCAGTTTTCCGATCATCCCGCCACCATCGCGACCCAGGGTGCGGGCATTGCGGTGATGCGCATGACAGATTGCGACGGCCAGTGCATCGGCGGCGTCCGGACCGGCGATTTCCACGCCCGGCAACAGCAGGCGCACCATGTGACTGATCTGTTCCTTGGCGGCATGGCCGACGTCGATCACAGAAATGGAGGCGCAAAATGTGGACGGATCGCAAGCAATATTAGCGTAACGAATGGCCGGTATGCAAGTGATCTGATCAATGAAGAATGGAAAGTAATCGAGCGGTTTGTTCCCAGGGCCAGAGCTCTCGGCCGGCCTTGCGAAACGAACATGCGCGAAGTCGTCAACGCGCTTTTGTACATTGCCGAGACCGGATGCCAATGGCGTATGCTGGCGCGACAAATCTATTCATCAAATGGCACCAGAATATTGAAAATATTCTGAAAGTCTGAATCTCTGTTGCCAAGTTTCAGCGACAGAGGTGGCCAGATATGGTATCCGTTCAATCCGTATTGCGACAGGTTCCCGATCCGAGGGGAAAGCAAGGTCTCAAACATCCGCTCCACGCGCTGCCGGGCTGATGCTGTTATCCATGCCGGGCGGCCGTAAGGGAATGATGGCGGCGGGTCAACAGGGCCGTGGCCTGACTGCACGACAACTCCGGCGACCGGGATTTCGCCCCGGGCTTGCCTCCCCCTGCCAGGGCAATCGACTGAACATTAATTCGGGATGATTTTCTCCATGTCGTCGTTGTCCCATGCGGCTGAATGCCGTTTCCGCGGCAGGCTCATTTTGCCGGGTGTTCGGCGCGGCAAGTTCATCGCCGCATGTTTGATTGTGATAAAATTGGCAGCGGCATTGCCGGTTCCGATGCGACATTCGTCTTGTCGGAAGGTCACATCCAGAACCCGGTGCAAGCTGTTTTCCACCTGCCAATGATCGCGGATACATTGTGCCAGGGGCCCGGGTTCAACCTCAAGCGACGCGATATGAAATCGCGTGACCGTTTCGGCCTTGCCTCCTGTTTCACGTGTGTATTCGGTCATGATCACGGTTTTCAAGCCGAGCCACTGATGACGATCCCTGATCCATTCGGTATCCGGGCAGACCGTGGAGCGCCGCGTCTCAATGCGCCCATGATTTCCGTCGACGATCTCACTTTTTCTGATGAAATCACCCTCGATCCCGCGCTCATGGTACTCGTCAAAAAACAGTTCGACATCCTTGCGCAAGCTTCCCTGATTACCCTTCAGGCCAACCACGCAGTCTGCTCCCTGATCGATGATCTGCTGGCAAATCCTGTGCTGACATCCCATGGCATCAATGGTCACGATGGCGCCCCTGATCGTCGGAAGGGCCGGCAATTCGGGAATGCCAGAAATTCGGGAATGGTTGTGATCTCATTCGACCTGTCATCGACCTTGCGCTGACCCGGCACCGGTTTCCGGTCACAGGCCCAGGCTGAAATCATGTGAATCGCGGCCTTGTTGGAGGGGATGTCAAAGGATCGGCGAAGGGTCTTGCCATCAACGGCGACAACACCTTCAGGCATGTCATGCAAGCTTGCGATCCAGGCGATGAAACACTGTTGAACCTGCTCCGTATCAAGCCTTGAGAACAGGATACCCGACTGATCATGACCTGGCGTGCCAGCCTCGAACGGCGGAAACCGACGCGGAAGAGGGAGCTTCCTTTTCCCGTAAGGGGCGATGGACGTCCACCCTTTCGCGCCAGATATCACTGTACATGGAACCGGCAAGAGAACTTCATCCAGCGGATAGACAATTCTGGTCGCCTGACGGGATCTTCGATCTCCTCGTAATGGGTCAAAACGTCAGGCGTCGCGATAGATTGAGGAGCATTTGGCACGTGAAAACTCCGAAAAAGGTGCGTTTCACACCCTTGGTTCAGAAAAGTACAAGAATGTCAGCAATTTATTCAGTCGATTGCCCTGTTGTCCAGCCCCCTTCATTTGGACACCAGGGCAATCGCATTTCAAAAGTCTTTGATTAAGGTCTGTTGACAATCACCGAGCAGCAACGAGCATTGCGCAGAGGTGCCAGTTGGCTGCATAGCTGTGGACCGTGCCCAGGCGTATCTCCGCCAGGTAGCACAGCAGCGCCACCAGGGCGGATAGGGCGAAAGGGGCGGCAGGAAACGCCGGCCGACCGATACGCTGATCAGACCGCCGCTGGAGATCAAAGCCAGCAGGACGGGAACTTCCGCCGGCCAGTTGATATGGTTGACGATGGCAAAATGAAGCGCGATACTGATCGCAAGTCCCGTCGCCCCGAACAATACCAGCCGTCCAGTATTGTTTTCCATGGAAAAGACCCCCTTCAATCGACGATGGCGGGGATTAAGGTCGTAGATATCGTGTTCAGATCGCGGCGACGGCAAGGCCGACAAGCAGCAAAAGTCCAGTATCCCGGTTCGATTTAAACAGTTTCAGGCAATTGGCGGGGTCATCAATATCGAGTGTACGGATTTGCCAGGACAGATGGAGGGCAAAAACCACCAATCCGATATTGGCCGGCCAACCGAGGCCCGCGGTGGCGCAGGCGGCGGCGACCAGTGCCACCGACAGCATCGCAAATCCCGAAATCCACGGCTTTGTTGCCGCCCCGAACCGCAAGGCGGTGGACTTCACCCCGATCAGAATGTCGTCTTCCTTGTCCTGATGGGCATAAATGGTGTCGTAGTGCAGTGTCCACGCGATGCCCGCGAGGTATAGCAGAATCGGCGCCGGGCTCATTGATCCGGCCACCGCCGTCCAGCCCACCAGCGCCCCCCAGTTAAAGGCCAGGCCCAGAAATATCTGGGGCCAATAGGTAAACCGTTTCATGAACGGATAGATCACCACGAACACCAGCGACACGCCGGTCATCCAGACGGTCAGCCAGTTGAACTGAAGAAGAACAGCCAGACCAGTCAGGCACAGCAGGCCCATGAAGATCACGGCCTGTCGGATGCTGACCTGGCCCGAGGGGATCGGGCGGCTGCGGGTGCGTTCGATCCGGGCGTCAAACTCGCGGTCAGCGATATCGTTCAGCACACAGCCAGCGCCGCGCATGGTCACTGCTCCGATCAGAAACAGGATGTAATAGGCCGGATGCGTCCAAGGTGTGCCGCCCGCCAGCGCCAGTCCCCACCAGCACGGCAACAACAGCAGCCACCACCCGATCGGCCGGTCCGCTCGCGCCAGGCGCAGATAGGGCCGCCAGGGCGATGGCGCATACCGGTCAACCCAGTTCCCCAAGGGGGCATCGGCGACGGGGGCATTGTTCGACGTCATGGTTTCTAGGTGTCACCAGCAAGTCTGGATCACAAGAGGATGAATGGTCGCGGCGCTGCCGTGAAGTATCTGGCCCATAGGGCGTCCTTCTCAGATTGAGATGGAACTCTGCCATCTCTCCGGGACTGAACAGGGTTATTCATCAAATTGAACCAGGATATTGAAAATATTCTGAAAGTCTGAATTTCTGTTGCTGAGTTTCAGCGACAGAGGTGGCCAGACATGGTATCCGTTCAATCCGTATTGCGACAGGTTCCCGATCCGAGGGGAAAGCAAGTCGCAAATCATTAACCCCGGGTCAAATTTCACCAGCGCCTTCGGTTGCCGCCCGCATCGACAAGGCCCGCATTGCCAGCAACAGCACCGCTGCCAGCCCGAGCCCGATGAAATCGCTCTGGGTGCCCGGGGCAACCAGCAGTATGCCGGCAAAGGCAAGGATCCAGCGCCACAGGGCGTTGATCCGGTAAAACATGAACCCGGTAATCGCGGCCGCCAGCAAGAAGATGCCGCCGGCGCAGGTGGCCGTGACCTGCAGGAACGAGGACAGGGAATAATGCTCGGGCAGGACGATCAGCATGGTCGGGGCGTAGACGAACACCATGGGCACGACCAGCTTGCCGGTGCCGAGCGAGAAGGCCGAGAGGCCGGTACGGAACGGGTTGGCCCCGGCAATGCCTGCGGCGGCACAGGCCGAGGCGCAAACCGGCGGCGTAATCTCGGAAATGACGCCGTAATAGAGGACGAACATGTGGCTTGCCAAAGGCGGCACGCCAAGCTGGGCCAAGGTCGGCTGAGCCACCGAGGCCAACATAATGTAGAGCGCGGTTGTCGGCAGCCCCGCGCCCATCAGGATGCAGGCCATGGCGATCATGACCAGGGAGATGAACAGGGTCAGATTGGGGATCTGGAACGCTTCACCGGGGATCCAGGCGACCAGGAAGTGGATCGCCTCGGCGATCTGGGCCGATCCGTTGGCGACCAGAAAGCCCATGCGAAAGCCGATGCCCGTGGTGTTGATCACGCCGACAACGATGCCCACCGCCGCGCCGGCCGCGCCCACAGCCAGGGCGTATTGCACCGCCAGATGCATGCTGGCTGCCAGGTCCGAGGCCTTCTGGCGCGGCATCGGGTTCAGCACGCCGACGATGATGCAGACAACCATCAGGGTGGTCAGGTTGAAGCAGAACGTACCCTCGGACACCTTCCAGAGCACAAAGCCGAGCGCGGCTGCCGGGAAGGCCAGGGTTGCCGGCTTCGACAGGCTGGAAAATCCGACAATCACACACATGGTGATGCCCAGGAAGGCCGCCATATAGGGCGTATAGCCGGAGAACAAAACATGGATCAGGACGATCAGCGGCAGGATGGTTGGCCACCCCTCGCGCCAGACCTTGATCAGGTTCGGCAATTGCTCGCTGGTATAAGTGGTAAGTCCCAGGCGCCGGGCCATCAGGTGCACGATCGACAGGACACCGACATAATGCATCAATGCCGGTACGACCGCCGCGATCACGATGGTGGTGTAGGGCACCTGCAAAAACTCCGCCATCACGAAGGCGGCCGCGCCCATGATGGGCGGCGTAATCTGGCCGCCGGCGCTGGCCGCAGCCTCAACGCCGCCGGCGAAATGGCCCGGATAGCCCATGCGTTTCATGTTCGGAATGGTCAATGAACCGGTCGAGACCGTGTTGGCAATCGACGAGCCGGATATCGTGCCGAAAAAGGCCGACGATACCACCGATACTTTCGCCGGTCCGCCGGTATAGCGGCCCGCCAAGATCATGGCATTGTCGATGAAGAACTGCCCCAGACCCATGCGCTGGGCAATCACGCCGAACAACACAAAGTGGAACACCACGGTAGAGACCACCCACAGGGTGACGCCGTAAATACCCTCGGACGGGAAGTACATATTGTTGATGAACTGGCGCCAGTCGACACCGGGGTGCATCATGATCTGGACCGGAATGTAAGGGCCCAGCAATGCGTATGCGACAAACACCAAAATGATGCAGGGCAGGATAGGCCCCAGCGTGCGCCGCGCGATTTCCAGCACCAGCACCACCAAAATCGTACCGAAGAAGACATCCGTGGTTGCCGGATTTCCCTGGCGCAGCGCCTGTTCAGGCAGTTTGAAGAAAGCAAAATCCGCTCCGCCCCAGAACGCCCCCAGATAGAGCGCCGCCAGGCAACCCAACACCGTGAAGGCCCAGTCATAGAGCGGGACATTGCCCGGTCGCAGAAACCCTGCCCCGACCAGGCTCATTGTCTTTGACGAGCGCCACAGCGGAAACCCGATGAACACCATTATGAAAAGGCCGCACAGGTGAAAACCCATGTGCCAGTAGTCCACCGGCACGCCGAATCCCGCACCGATAAAATGGTAAAGCGCGAAAATGATCGCGGCCCAATAGAACAGCCTGGCAACCCACGGCCTGGTTTCCCGCAGGCTCAGCCCGCTGTCATATTGCCGCTCGAGTTCCTCTGCCGCGGCGACGTCCAGTTTGCTGGCGTCGGTCATGTCGAACCGATTGGGACGCGGAAAACGACAACTGTTCAATCTTCGCGATCTTCTCGACGAGAAGCTCGTTATCCATGGTGATCTCGCCCACCCTGGCGCGAAGCCGATCAATCTCCTCATCGCGGGCATCGCGCGGGCGATGCTTCAGCCCGGATGCGCCCGTCGCCAGGAAAACGTCCCGCCAGCCGCTGACATCGGCCGCCGTCGCGTCGATACCACGAGCCACCAACTCGATGTCCTCGCCCCGCAACACCCGCAGAACGGCCTCCTGCTTGCGCGCCGACGTCTGTCTGCGACGTCGGGCCGGAGCCGGCGCTGCTGCGATACGTGAAGTCTCCGCTGCTCCGGCTCCGGCCCGATCAACCTTCTTCTGTTCCGTCATGAAATACCTCATTCATCCCTTCGTCTCAGGTCTTGATCAGTGTCTTAAAAAACTCTAGGCAGGGGAGATCGCAACTGGTGAAGACACGGATGCACATGCGTCGCTTCACTCGGCTGACCAATGGATTTAGCAAGAAGGTTGAGAACCACATGCACGCGGTTGCGCTGCATTTCATGTACTACAACCTCGTCAAAGTGCATCAGACCTTGAATGTCACGCCTGCAATGGAGGCCGGTTTAACTGATCGCCTCTGGGACATTGCCGATCTGGCAGCAATCATAGATGCAAATGAGGCATCACCAAAGAAGCGCGGCCCCTACAAGAAACGAGTTTCAAACTGACCCACTATCCGAGATGCACCGGACTTGACCAGTTCCCTCCATTAGGCCACAGATACCACCAAATCAGGCGGAAGATTGAGAGACATGTGAACACGAATATTCGGGGAGAGAGGGCATGACGGCGGCTGAAACGGCATCCGAGTTGGATACAATTCCAAAGTTCCTGTTGCGCAATGCGAAGATTTTCGCGGATCGGTCCGCCAGTCGGGAGAAGAAATTTGGCATATGGCAAACCACCAATTGGGCCGACGTCGCCAAGGAGACCGAGGCGCTAGCCCGTGGTCTACACAGCCTGGGACTGGCGCGCGGTGAAAAGGTCGCGATCGTCGGCAGCAACCGCCCCCGGCTCTATTGGGCCATGGTGGCGGCACAATCCATGGGTGGCATTCCGGTGCCGCTCTATCAGGATTCAGTTGCCGAAGAGATGCAATATGTCCTGGAACATGCCGAGGCGAGTTATGCTGTTGTCGAGGATCAGGAACAGGTCGACAAGCTGTTGTCGATCATCGACCGGTTGCCGCGACTGAAAGCAATCATCTATGAAGATGATAGGGGTTTGCGCCATTACGCCGAAGAAAACGTTTATTTCTACAATGACATCCAGGCGAAGGGACAGGAAACGGAGGAAAGTTCCCCCGATCTTTTCACCGATGAAATTGCCAAAGGAAAGCTGCAGGATACCGCAGTCTTTCTCTATACCTCCGGCACAACCGGACGGCCCAAGGGCGTGGTGCTGTCCTTCGAGAACATCATTCATGCCGCAAAGGTATCGGTCGAATTCGACCACCTGACAGCGGATGAGGAGACGCTGGCCTATCTGCCGATGGCATGGGTCGGCGACCACATCTTTTCCATCGGCCAGAGCTATTACACCGGCTTTTGCGTGTCCTGCCCCGAAAGCCCGGAAACCATCAGCGAAGACCTGCGCGAACTGGGTCCGACCTATTATTTCGCGCCGCCACGGATCTTCGAAGGAATCCTGACCAATGTCATGATCCGGATGGAGGATGCCAGCGCGATCAAGCGCAAGATGTTCAAGTATTATCTGGAGGTCGCCAAACGGGTCGGCCCGAGCCTTCTGGATGGCGAAGAGATCAACTTCATGGACCGCCTGCACTACCGGATCGGCGATATCCTGGTTTATGGCCCACTAAGGAACGCACTGGGCATGAGCCGGGTGCGCCTTGGCTATACCGCCGGCGAGGCGATCGGCCCGGAAATTTTCCAGTTCTATCGTTCACTCGGCATCAACCTGAAACAGCTTTACGGCCAGACCGAAGCTTCTGTTTTCGTCACCGCCCATCCCGACGGCCAGGTGCGGCCGGAAACGGTAGGCGTCCCCTCACCCACGGTCGAGGTTCGGATTGACGAGGATAGCGGCGAAGTGATGTACCGGTCCAAGGGCGTCTTCCAAGAGTATTACAAGAACCCCAAGGCGACGGCGGAAACCAAGACACCCGATGGCTGGGTCCACACAGGCGATGCCGGTTTCTTCGTGGAAGACGGCCATCTGCGGATCATCGACCGGGCCAAGGACGTCGGCAAGCTGGCGGACGGCACTCTGTTTCCCCCGAAATACATCGAGAACAAGCTGAAATTCTATCCCAATATCATGGAAGCCGTGGCTATCGGTGCTGACTGGGAGTTCGTAACGGCGATGGTCAATATCGATCTGAATGCCGTAAGCAATTGGGCGGAACGCAACAATGTCGCCTATGCGTCCTATGTTGAACTTGCGTCCCACCCCAAGGTCTATGACATGATCTCGGAGCACGTCAGCGAAGTGAACCGCTCATTGGCCGAGGATCCACAGCTTTCCGGCTGTCAGATCAAACGTTTCCTGGTTCTGCACAAGGAACTGGACGCCGATGATGGCGAGTTGACCCGGACCCGCAAGGTCCGCCGCCGGATCATTAACGAGCGCTTCGCGCCTCTGATCGATGCACTTTATGGCGGCCTATATGATCAGCACGTTGAAACCGAGGTTACCTATGAAGACGGGCGCAAGGGCATCCTGAAGGGTGATGTTAGAATTCAGGATGTGGAAACGATACCGACAAAGCCGATGGCCGAAGCGGCCGAATAGGAAAGAACTTCATGACGGATGCGAGCGTCGCGGACGCGCACATTGGTAATTTGCATCACGCCGAGATGATGCACACACCCGAGGGACGGGCACGCCGGATCGGCGATGCCATTCTTTCGGTGGAAAATATCACCATGCGTTTTGGCGGGGTGACCGCCGTTTCCGATGTTTCCTTCGACATTCGTGAAGGCGAGGTTCGCGCCATTATCGGCCCGAACGGCGCCGGCAAATCGTCGATGCTGAACGTGATCAACGGCTTTTATCATCCCCAGCAAGGCCGCATCACCTGGAAAGGGGTAGCCCGTTCCAAGATGAAACCGCACGAGGCGGCGGCCACCGGCATCGCCCGAACCTTCCAGAACATTGCCCTCTTCAAGGGCATGTCGACGCTGGACAATCTGATGACCGGCCGGGTCACCAAGATGAAGAAGAACTTCATCTGGCAGGCGATCCATTGGGGGCCGGCACAGAAAGAAGAACTGGAACACCGCGAATTCGTCGAGAAGCTCATCGACTTCCTGAACATCCAGCACATCCGCAAGGTGCCGGTCGGTCGCCTGCCCTACGGTCTGCAAAAACGGGTCGAACTGGGCCGTGCGCTGGCCATGGAGCCGGAGTTGCTGCTGCTGGACGAACCGATGGCCGGCATGAACCTGGAAGAAAAGGAGGACATGTGCCGCTTCATCCTGGACACCAATGACGAGTTCGGTACCACGATCGCCCTGATCGAGCACGATATGGGCGTGGTGATGGATCTGGCGGACCGCGTCGCGGTTCTGGACTACGGCAAGCTGCTGGCGGACGGCACTCCGGATGAAGTGCAGTCGAACCAGCGGGTCATCGACGCCTATCTGGGCGTGGCCCACGACGGCTGAGGGGCAAAAGGGGACACCATGAACTTTATCACGACTTATGTGTTCGGGCCTTTCGTTGCCATGTACAACGACATGCCGAACTTCTTTCTGGAAACCATCCTGAATGGACTGACCGCCGGCGTCATGTACGCCCTGGTGGCGCTTGGCTTCGTGCTGATCTTCAAGGCGTCCGGAATCTTCAATTTCAGCCAGGGCGTCATGGCTTTATTCGCGGCGCTGACCCTGGGCGGCCTGATGGACGGTAAGATGCATTTGGCGGGACTTGACGTTCATTTCCCCGGCATGCCGGTCTGGCTGGCCGTGCCTGTGACCATGATCGTGATGTGCGGCCTCGCCTGGCTGATTGTGCAGGTCATATTGCGAAAACTTGTGAACCAGGACCCGATAATTCTGTTCATGGCCACGATCGGACTGACCTTCGTGCTGGAAGGCGCCGGCGACCTGATCTGGGGATCGGACATCAAAAATCTCGATGTCGGCCTGCCGAGCGGCGCTTGGGAGTGGCTGGACACGACGACCGACGGTTGGTCGGCGGACCAGCCAGGCATGTATGTGGACAAGCTGGAAATATCCGCTCTGTTGATCGGCGCCATCCTGGTTGCCGCGCTGGCGCTGTTCTTCCAGTATACGCCCACGGGTCGGGCCTTGCGCGCCGTTGCCGATAACCACCAGGCCGCCTTGTCGGTTGGCATTTCGCTGAACACCATCTGGGTTACTGTGTGGACCGTGGCCGGCATTGTTGCGCTGGTTGCCGGAACCATGTGGGGTACCAAGTCAGGCGTTCAATTCTCGCTGTCGCTGATTGCCCTGAAGGCTCTGCCGGTTCTGATCATCGGCGGCTTCACATCGGTGCCAGGCGCCATTGTCGGTGGCCTGATCGTTGGCATGACCGAAAAGCTGTTTGAATCATATTGGGGCATTCCGCTGTTCGGAGGGGCGACGGAAAACTGGTTCGCCTATGTACTGGCAATTGCCTTCCTGCTGGTTCGGCCGCAAGGCCTGTTCGGCGACAAAATTATCGAACGGGTCTAGGGGAGACCGATGTATTACCGCGAAACAGGTCAATTCAAGACCAGCTACGCTGCCGATCAATCGATCTTCCCGATCAAGCAGGATCGCTGGGTGATGTATTTCCAGCTGACCGTGGCGATCCTTGTGATCCCCATGTTCCTGAGCGAATATCTCGCCAACGCCATCATGATCCCGTTCCTGTGTTATGTACTGGCCGCGTTGGGCCTGAACATACTGGTCGGCTATTGCGGCCAGATATCGCTGGGAACCGGCGGCTTCATGGCCGTTGGGGCCTATGCTTCGTTCAAGCTCATGACGGCCTTCCCGGACCTGAACATATTCTTCGTGATCCTGCTGTCCGGCCTGATCACGGCGGGGGTCGGCATATTGTTCGGTCTGCCATCCTTGCGCATCAAGGGGTTCTATCTGGCAGCGGCAACTCTGGCGCCGCAGTTCTTTTTCCCCTGGCTGTTCAACAAGATCGGCTGGTTTTACAATAACAGCGCTACCGGCCAGATCACCGCGCCTCCACGTGATATCTTTGGCTTCGGCATCATGAAGGGCGTGCCCGCGGCTGAAAATGCCTGGCTGGTAACAAGCGCCCATGCTTCGCACTATACGAAATACTTTTTCTGTCTGTCCTTCGTCATCGTGTTCGCCCTGGTAGCCAAAAACCTGGTGCGTGGCCGCACTGGTCGGGAATGGATGGCGATTAGAGACATGGACATTGCCGCGGAACTGATCGGCGTGCGTCCATTACTGGCCAAACTGTCAGCTTTCGGCATCTCCTCATTCTATATCGGGATGGCCGGCGCCTTGTATTTCGCCGTGTGGCTCGGTGCGGTTGAGGCACAGGAAGCCTTCACTATTACCGAGTCTTTCAACATCCTGTTCATGGTGATCCTGGGCGGTCTCGGCTCGATCCTGGGTTCATTTCTGGGCGCGGCTTTCATCGTCGTGCTGCCGATCATTCTGAAGCTATTCCTGGCCGACATGCTGGGCATGGTGCCAACCACGGCCGAACATCTGAACTTCATCATCGTTGGCGGCCTGATCATCTTCTTTCTGATCATGGAGCCCCATGGGCTGGCCCGCCTCTATCACATCGTGAAGGAAAAAATGCGGCTGTGGCCATTCCCGTATTAGCCATGGCTACCAGACAAAGGTTGTGTTGTGGGATGCAGGTCCCGAGAGTAAGCTACCGATCATAAGTGCAAGGAAACCGATTATTCGGTTCACAACAGGGAGGAGCAAAATGAAGCTCAGGAATCTGATTCTAGGGGCAATCGGTGCGAGTGTTCTCGCCGGTTCAGCCGCAATGGCGTACGAATTGACCGTGCCGGGTCTGGTCTACCGGACCGGTCCATATGCGCCGGGCGGCATTCCGGTAGCGAACGGCTTTGCCGATTACATGAACCTGGTCAATGAAAAGGGCGGCGTAAACGGCGTCAAGATCGACTATGTCGAGTGCGAAACCGGCTACAACACCAAAAAGGGTGTCGAGTGCTACGAGAACACCAAGAACCAGGGTGATTCAGGGGCACTGGTCTATAACCCGTACTCCACGGGCATCACCTATCAGCTGATCCCGAAGGCGAACGTGGACAAGATCCCGGTCCTGTCGATGGGCTATGGCCGGACTTCGGCCGCCAACGGCAAGATCTTCCCGTGGATTTTCAACTTCCCGGCCACTTACTGGTCCCAGGCCACCGTGTTCATCAAGTACATCGCCCAGCAGGAAGGCAGCATGGACGGGTTGAAGGGCAAGAAAATTGCACTCGTCTATCACAACTCGGCCTACGGCAAGGAGCCGATCCGGACGCTGGAATCCCTGGCGACAAAGGCTGGCTATGAGTTGATGTTGCTGCCGGTCGACCCTCCGGGCCAGGAGCAGAAGGCCACCTGGCTGCAGATCCGTAAGGAACGCCCGGACTGGGTCCTGATGTGGGGCTGGGGCGTGATGAACCAGGTTGCCCTGAAAGAGGCCGCCTCGATCCGCTATCCGATGGACAAGTTCATCGGTGTGTGGTGGTCGGGTTCGGAGAACGACGTGCTGCCCGCGGGCGCGGGTGCCGACGGTTATCTGGCCGGCACCTTCACCACACCGGGCGACAAGTTCCCGCTGCACAAGGAGATCTATGAAAAGCTCTATGATGCAGGCAAGGGCGCGGGCGACCGTGACCGCGTGGGTGAGGTTCTCTACAATCGCGGCATGATCAATGCAATCTATGTGGTTGAGGCCATCAAGAAGGCCATGGAGATCCACGGTACCAAGGAAATACGGGGCGAGCACATGCGAGACGGCCTGGAAGCCCTGTCGATCACCAATGACGACTGGAAGGCCATGGGGCTTGACGGCTTCAGCTATCCGGTGACGGTCACGTGCGAAAACCATGAAGGTCCGGGCATGGTGGCCATCCAGCGTTGGGACGCATCCGCCAGGCAGTGGACCATCATCACGCCTTACATGGAGCCGATGACGGATATCACCGCGCCGTTGATCGCCGAAGATGCTGCGGCCTATGCGGCAGAAAACAATGTGACCGAGCGTAGCTGCTCGTAACGAAATACCTGGGGCGGGCCCTGGC
Source organism: Alphaproteobacteria bacterium (assembly GCA_965204825.1). Lineage (GTDB taxonomy): Bacteria > Pseudomonadota > Alphaproteobacteria > Futianiales > Futianiaceae. The sequence goes on from OZ242016.1 coordinate 283,499, forward strand.
CATTGGGGCCGCCCCATTCGTTTCTTCCTTTCCTCTTTCGAGAATTTCCATGTCGCAAGCCGCTGCCGATAACGTGCTGAGTGTAAGCAATATCGAGGTCATCTATGACCACGTGATCCTGGTTCTTAAGGGTGTGAGCCTGGATGTGCCCAAGGGCGGGATCGTGGCTCTTCTCGGCGCCAACGGGGCCGGCAAGACGACCACCTTGAAGTCAATCTCGAACCTGTTGCGGTCCGAGCGCGGCGAAGTCACCAAAGGCACCATTGAATATCTGGGTGAGCGGATCGAGGATGAAGACCCCGGTTCCCTGGTCAAGCGCGGCGTTATCCAGGTGATGGAAGGTCGCCATTGTTTCGAGCATCTGACGGTCGAGGAGAACCTCCTGACCGGCGCCTATACGCGCTCGTCAAAGACGGAAATCGCCCAGGATCTGGAGATGGTCTACAATTATTTCCCGCGTCTCCAGGAACGCCGCAAAAGCCTGGCGGGTTATACCTCGGGCGGCGAACAGCAGATGTGCGCCATCGGCCGCGCCCTGATGTCCCGGCCGACTTGCATTCTGCTGGACGAACCGTCCATGGGCCTGGCACCGCAGCTGGTCGAGGAAATCTTCGGCATCGTCAAGAATTTGAACGAGAACGAGGGCGTCTCGTTCTTGGTCGCCGAACAGAACACCAATATTGCCCTGCGCTTCGCTACTTATGGATACATTCTGGAAAACGGCCGGGTGGTATTGGACGGCGCGGCGGAATCCTTGCGCGAAAACACCGATGTGAAGGAATTTTATCTCGGTACCGGTGGCGGCGACAAGAGCTTCAAGGACGTGAAATCCTATCGCCGGCGCAAGCGCTGGCTGAATTGACCCGCCGCGATTCTTGCTTATATTGGGCAGGATGACACCGCACCCGGATTCGCCATGCCTGTGCTTATTCTGATCCTTCTGGTTGCCGGCATCGTCTTCGGTCCGCAGTTGTGGGTGAAGTGGGTGATCGCCCGCCATGGCCGGGAACGCCGCGATTATCCCGGCACCGGGGCAGAGATGGCGCGCCATCTGCTGGACATCCACGATCTGCACGATGTGAAGGTCGAAACCACCGACAAGGGCGATCACTACTCTCCCACTGAGCGGACCGTCAGGCTTGAAAAGCGCCATCATGACGGTTGTTCCATCTCGGCTGTGGCCATTGCCGCCCACGAGGTTGGCCATGCGCTGCAACATGCCGATGGCGACCGGATGTTGCGCATGCGCAGCGGAATCGCCACGGTCAGCCACTATGTCAACCAGATCGGCGCCGTTCTGTTGTGGAGCACGCCGGTATTCGCCATCGTTGCCGGTCCCCGCATGCTGCTGGTGCAGGCAATGCTGATCATTCTGGTCCTCGGGATTGAACTGGCGTTGCATCTGGTCACGCTGCCGGTGGAACTGGATGCCAGCTTCAGGCGTGCCCTGCCCTTGCTCGCAGCGGGCAATTATCTGCCGGACCAGGATTATCCGGCTGTGCGGTCGGTACTGCGGGCCGCGGCCTTTACCTATGTCGCCGCGGCAGCCATCGGCTTGTTGAATTTCTGGCGTCTGGCGAGATTTGCCTGAATTCGCATTATGATCGCTAAACGAATGACAGCGATTCATTGACCGGCATATACTTGACCGAAGTGCGAACGGAGAAGGCATTCATGGCCGACCATTTTGACGATCTTGAAACCCGCTCGGCGGATGAGCGGGAGGCATCGACCTTTGAAGCTCTGCGCGCCAATCTGGCCAATGCCATGGATAATGCGCCCTTCTTTGCCAGGCTTCTGAAAGATATCTCTGCCGATGATGTCCGCGACCGGGCAGCACTGGCAAAACTGCCCGTGACGCGCAAGTCGGATCTACTGGCGCTGCAGGCAGACACCCCGCCGTTTGGCGGCATGACCACGTCCCAGCCTGGCGCCATGCGGCGTCTGTTCATGTCGCCCGGCCCAATCTTCGATCCCGAAGGCTTTGGTGCGGCTGGCGACGGTCATGATTGGTGGCGCGTCGGTCGGGCGCTTTTCGCCGCCGGATTTCGGGCCGGAGACATTGTACATAATACGTTCAGCTATCACCTGACTCCGGCAGGCCTGATGTTTGAAACCGGCGCCGCGGCCGTCGGATGTGCCGTGATACCGGCCGGCATCGGCAATACAGAAATGCAGCTTCAAGCCATCGCCCACCTTAAACCCACCGGATATGCCGGCACGCCCGACTTCCTGAAAGTCCTGCTCGACAAGGCCGACGAGGCCGGCAGCAATGCCTCCTCGATCGTCAAGGCCGGCGTCGGCGGCGCCGCCCTGCCCGGCACCTTGCGCGCTGAACTCAAGGATCGGGGCGTCACCGCGATCCAGTCATATGGCACGGCAGATATCGGCATCATCGCCTATGAAACCGAAGCCATCAAGGGCATGGTTGTGGACGAGGGTGTCATCGTCGAAATCGTCCGTCCCGGCACCGGCGACCCTGTCGACGAGGGAGAGGTCGGCGAAGTTGTCGTGACGACCCTCAACAGCGATTATCCTCTGGTTCGCTTCGGTACCGGCGACATGTCGGCCGTGCTGGCGGGCAATTGTCCCACCGGCCGCACAAATATGCGGATCAAGGGATGGATGGGTCGTGCCGACCAACGCACCAAGGTCAAGGGCATGTTCATTGATCCGGCCCAGATCGCCGAAGTCGTCAAACGCCATCCCGAGATCGCCCGTGCGCGCCTTGTGATAACCCGCGATGGGGAACAGGACGCCATGACCCTGATGGCTGAAATTGAGGGCGAGGCAAACACCGACGCCCTGTCGAAAACCGTTCAGGATGTCTGCAAGGTTCGCGGCCTCATCACCACCGTCGCCCCCGGCAGCCTGCCCAATGATGGCAAGGTCATCGCCGACGAACGCCCCGTAGGATAGCGCCATGACCCTTTCAGCCGATCAGTTTACCGCCTTGGCCAACCTTGGCACCGCCACGGTGTGGATGCAGCTTTTCAAGCGCGGGTTCCGGGCGTGTTTTATCGAGGGCGCCAAACCATTTAACCTGTCTGAACCGATGGCCGGCCCGGCTTTCACTTTGCGCTTCGTGCCGATGCGGGAGGATGTCTCCACCCTGGAAAGCTATCGTGCGCCAAACTCCTTCCGCACTGCGATTGAGGCCATGCCCGCGGGCTGTATCGCCGTCTGCGATACCGGCGGCGAGCAACGCGCCGGCACCATGGGCGATATCCTGGCCGCCCGCATGGTGGCGCGCGGCGTCAAAGGCTTCGTATCGGGCGGTCCCGTACGCGACAGCGCCGCGGTCATCGCCACCGGCCTGCCTGTCTGGTGTTCCGGCGGCGTTTCACCGGCGTCGATTGGCGCCCTGCATTATGTCGGTCATAGCGAGATCATCGGCTGTGGTGGCGCCCAGGTCCGGCCCGGCGAAATTATTGTCGCGGATCGCGACGGGGCGATGGTGGTGCCGACCGAACTGGCCGCAAGCATCCTGGAAGACGGCACCGAACAGGATCGGTTCGAGACTTGGGTTCAGGCCCGGGTCGAGGAAGGGCGTGCCGTCGAAGGTCTGTATCCACCCAATGAAGATACATTGGCGGAATACGAAGCCTGGAGAAAAGCCGGCGGCTGAAACGGTCCGCCGTCGGCCTGGTTTTGTCCATTATTTCGATGATAACTCGGTACTGATTGAAATCTCGATCCGGTCCGATGAGCGTAAGCGTCCGGTGTTGGTGCTCTGACGCGTTATAGCGTGCGCTGATAGTGTCCACCATTGATAGTGGACATCTTGAGGGCGGATATGGCTGGCAAGAAGAGTCAGAAGAAGCGGTTCCGGTCAGACGATGAGAAGGTTTCGATCTGCGGACAAACGCGCGCCCCTGGGGTTTCGGTAGCGCAGGTTGCGCGACGTTACGCGATGAACCCCAATCTGATCCACACATGGTTGCGTGATCCCCGTTTCGCGCCGGCATGTACTGACGGTGATGATTTCGCCGGGGAAGTGACCACATTTCTGCCTGTAGAGATTGCAGGGCCACGCCCCCCACGTGCCGATCACAGCACCCTGTATGGACGTTCCTCTTTCGGCTCACCGTACAGACATCACCCTGTCTGATGGTCGGCGTATCCTGGTTGAAGGAGCGACGGGATTGTCGGCGGTGCCGGCTCTGGTTGAGGGGCTGATGACATGATCCCGGTGCCGGGCAATACGCGGGTGTGGCTGGCCGCCGGGGTGACGGATATGCGGCGCGGGTTCAACACACTGGCGGCTCAGGCCGAACAGGTTCTGGCTGAAGACCCGTATTCGGGGCACATGTTCGTGTTTCGCGGCAGGCGCGGTGATCTGCTCAAGATCATATGGTGGGACGGCCAAGGCGCTTGCCTGTTCTCCAGACGACTGGAACGGGGGTGGTTTGTCTGGCCTGCGGCCAGGGAGGGCAAGGTCAGCCTGAGTCCCTCACAGCTGTCGATGCTGCTGGAAGGGATTGACTGGCGCACCCCGCAAAAGACCTGGCGTCCTTTGCAGGCGGGATAGGGAAAGCCCGACAAGACATAAGGTTTAACGCGGTTTGTCGTTCCATCCCATGGGGCAGTTTGATATGGATTACACATGTTGAACGCCCTTGGATCCCTGCCTGAAGACCCCGCCGGACTGCGGGCTGTCAGCGAGCTTTTGATGGCCGAGGTTCAGTCGCTGACGTATCAAGACGAGAAGCTGAAGGCTGAGCTGCATGGCCACCGCAAGGCGCGGTTTGGCTCCAGATCAGAGAGCATGGATCAACCGGCTTTTGATCTTCAGGAAGATGAAGGGATCGAGGCGGCAGCGAACGAGCAGAAGAACGAAGTCCCCCACCCTAGAGTTTTTTGAGACACTGATCAAGACCTGAGACGAGGGGATGAATGAGGTGTTTCATGACGGAACAGAAGAAGGTTGATCGGGCCGGAGCCGGAGCTGCGGAGACTTCACATATCGCAGCAGATCCGGCTCCGGCCCGACGTCGCAGACAGACGTCGGCGCGCAAGCAGGAGGCCGTTCTGCAGGTGTTGCGGGGCGAGGATGTGGAATATGTCCCGGGCCGCTTTGTGGTATGCCGGATCCTCCGCCCCCGCATGGCCTGCACCTGTTGTGAAACCTTTGCCCAGGCCCCATTGCCGTCGCGCCCTGTTGAGCGTGGCCGCCCCGGTCCGGGTCTGCTGGCCCACGTCCTGATTGGCAAATACTGCGATCACCTGCCGCTTGACCGGCAATCAAAAATCTTCGCCCGCGAGAAGGTTGATCTGCATCGCACCACGTTGACCGACCGGGTGGGCCGCAGCACGGCGCTGCTGGAGCCATTGGCCGATCATATCGGCAAGCTGGTCAGGGCAGGGCCTGCACTTTTTGCCGATGACACACCGGTCAAACTACAAACCCGCACCAGGATAAAGAAGACTAGGGTCTGTTGACAATCACCGGGCAGCGTTGAGCATTGCGCAGAGGTGCCAGTTGGCTGCGTAGCTGGTATCTGTTTTGTCGTATCTCGTTGCTATCCTCCTGAATTCCTTGATCTTTGCAAAGTAGTTTTCAATCAGGTGATGCCACTTGTACATGTGAGTATCGTAGTCTCGTTGCACTTTCCGGTTCGATTTGGGTGGAATAACCGCAGTTGCGCCGCGCTCATCAAGGTCTTGCAGGAGCCAATCGGCGTCGAAGGCCTTGTCGGCCAGCAACGCTCCGAAGGAGACATCGTGGATCAGGGGGGCAACCCCCTTCATGTCGTGCGCTTGCCCCGGCAGAAGCAGAAAGCGGAACAAGTTGCCGAGCGCATCGACCAGGGCAACGATTTTGGTCGTCAGCCCGCCGCGAGAGCGTCCGATGGCTTGATGCCGTGTCCCCCTTTTGCGCCCGAAGCCTTCTGATGGGCCTGGACAATCGTTCCGTCGATGAGAGCATGTTCAAGGTCTGGCTCGTCGCTTATGGCGTTGAAAAGTCTTTCAAACACACCGGCCTTTGCCCATCGACGAAATCGTTTGAAAACCGAATTCCAGTTGCCGAAATCCTGGGGCAGGTCACGCCAGGGAGACCCTGTTCGCACACGCCAAAGTACGGCCTCCATGAACCGACGGTTATCCCGACCGGTTGCTCCCGGGTCCCCGGCCTTACCGGGTAACAGGGGCGCAATCTTCGCCCAGAGTTCATCTGAAATCACCAAACGATCTTCGTCCATCCAGACCTCCATTTTCGAAGCTTGAATAACAGTTCAGGCCAAATCGCAACCCCGAATGTCAACAGGCCCTAGCCGTCACTTTGGAAATGATCGTACACCTTGCTGGCGACGGTTTTGGAAATGCCATCGACGGTTTCCAAATCCTGCAGGGCAGCCCGGGATACAGCCTTGGCCGAGCCGAAATGGGTCAGCAACGCGCGCTTGCGGGTGGCGCCGACGCCAGCGATCGCATCCAGCGGATTGCGGATCGCCGATTTGGTCCGGCGCGCCCGGTGGGTGCCGATGGCATAGCGGTGGGCTTCGTCGCGCAGGCGTTGCAGGAAATACAGCACCGGTGATTTCGGCTCCATCATGAAGCTGGGCCGGTCGGTCATGAAGAAACGCTCGCGCCCTGCGTCCCGGTCCGGCCCCTTTGCAATGCCGACCAGCAAGATGCCATCGACGCCCAGTTCATCGAACACGGCCTGCGCCGACGACAGCTGGCCCTGGCCGCCATCGACCAGCACCAGGTCGGGCCACAGCCCCTTGTCGCGGGCGGCGCCTTCCTTCTGCAGTCGTGTGAACCGGCGCCTGAGAACTTCGCGCATCATGGCGAAATCGTCGCCCGGTTCCAGATCCTGATCCTTGATATTGAATTTGCGGTACTGATTCTTCATCAGCCCTTCGGGACCCGCGACGATCATGCCGCCGACGGCATTGGTACCGGAAACGTGTGAATTGTCGTAAACTTCGATCCGCTCGGGCACGGCTTCCATGCCGAAACCCTGCGCGACGCCTTCCAGCAGTTTGGCCTGCGATGCGCTTTCGGCAAGGCGCCGGCCCAGCGCCTCGCGGGCATTGGTCAGGGCATGGGCGACCAGTTCGCGTTTTTCGCCACGCTCGGGATGGCGGACAGAGACCTTGTGACCGGCCCGCAGGCCCAGCGCCTCGCCCAGCAAGGCGGCTTCGGCGAGTTTTTGCGATGTCAGGATCAGCCGGGGCGCGGGCTTGTTGTCGTAGAACTGGGCGATGAAAGCCGACAGGATTTCGGCCGGTGTGTCGTCCTTGTCGGCCCGTGGATAATAGGCGTGATTGCCCCAGTTCTGGCCGGCGCGAAAGAAGAAAACCTGGACGCAGGTCCGCCCGCCGTCCTGATGGGCGGCAAACACATCGGCCTCGGCCACGCCTTGCGGATTTATGCCCTGGTGACTCTGGATCACCGTCATCGCCCGGATCCGGTCGCGGTAAATCGCGGCGGTTTCGAAATCCATGCCGTCCGAGGCCACCTGCATGCGGGTGGCCAGATCGTCCTGGACCTTGCGCGATTTGCCGGCGAGGTAATCCTCGGTCTGGACGATCAGGTCGGCATATTGGCTTTCATCGGCATGGCCGACACACGGACCGGCACAGCGTTTAATCTGGAACAGGAGGCAGGGGCGGGTGCGGGTCTCGAACACGCTGTCGGAACACGACCGCACCAGAAAGGCCTTTTGCAGGGCGTTGATGGTTCGGTTGACGGCGCCGGCGCTGGCGAAGGGGCCGAAATAGTCACCTTTGATCGAGCGGGTGCCGCGATGCTTTTGCACCTGGGGAAAGGCGTGGTCACGCCGGATCAGGATATAGGGAAAGGACTTATCGTCGCGCAGCAACACATTGTAGCGCGGCTTCAACTGTTTGATCAGATTGGCTTCCAGCAGCAGGGCTTCGGTTTCGGTCGCCGTGGTGATGAATTCCATCGACGCGGTTTGCGAGATCATCGCCGCGATGCGGTTGGTGTGGCCGCCGAACCGGGCATAGCTGCCGACCCGGTTCCTCAGATTGCGCGCCTTGCCGACATACAGCACCTCGCCGCCGGCGCTGATCATGCGGTAAACGCCGGGGGCCGGTGGCAAAGTTTTCAAATAGGCTTTGATGACGTCCGGGCCGGTCACCGGCCCGGGGGAATTTTCAGTTTCCGGATTTTCAACTTGAGTTGACATTTGCGCCCAAAATGATGCGGTTTTCTCCTTCATTCCAGCGAATTCGATCTTGACTTTCCTGTAATTGGACTGGGCGGCAGGCTTGTCTATGGAACCTGTGGACAAATATGGGAAGGCTCAGTTTACAAGCCGTGTGCGTCCATGTTATGTTTTTTGTGAAATCAGAAGGATGGATTGACATGGATCACAAGCAGTTTCAGGAATGGTTATCGGGGATAGACCACCTCAGCCCGGCGCAGCGGCAGCAAGCCGAAGCCGTGTGCCCGGGGGACACGGAGACGTCAGCGTCGCTGGCTGCCATTGAAGCGGCCGTGGGTGGAGATCGCCAGTGCCCGCATTGTGGCACGCCAGGCGCCATATCGCGTGGCAAGGCAAGGGGTCTGCGACGGTACCAGTGCAAAGAATGCAGGAAGACATTCAATGCCGCGACCGGCACCCCCTTGTCGGGTCTGCACCGCAAGGACAAGTGGCTTTCCTTCGGAGCCTGTCTTGCTGATGGGCTGACGGTTCGCGCTTCAGCAGAACGTTGCGGACTTGCCGTCAACACCGCCTTCCGTTGGCGGCACCGATTTCCTGCCGCAAAAGACCTGAAGGCACGCAAGCTCACGGGCATTGTGGAAGCCGATGAAACCTATGTGCCGGAAAGCCGGAAAGGTGCACGAAACCTTGAGCGCAAGGCGCGACGCAGGGGAGGCAAGGCCAGCAAGCGGGGCCTGTCGTCAGATGAACAGGTTCCGGTACTGGTTGTCGCTGATCGCAGCGGCGCAACAGTCAGTGCGGTTCTGCCCGCGGTCAACGCCGATCCCTTGCGAGAGGTAATCGCGCCGGTTGTGGACGAGGATATCGTTTTGGTGACCGATGGACACCGCGCTTGTCCGCGATGCGCGGCGGCAATCGGTGCGCATCACGAAGCATTGAACCTGTCACGAAGTGAACGGGTGCGAGGTGCCTTTCACATTCAGATCGCAGCAGATCCGGCGGTCAACAACCGACACAGCAGCCGGTTGAAGGATTTCCTGCGGCGCTACCGAGGCGTCGCGACCAGATATCTCGACAACGACCTGCGATGGTTCCAGCGGCTTGAACTGGAGAACGCCTCACCCCGGGCTTGCCTCGCAACCGCCATCGCACGTCCATACATACAATTCGTAAACTGAGCCTAAAGTAAACACCACCATAATGGCAGTAAAATCAGCGGATTATCTGGGGAATGCGAACCAAGGCGGTTGAGCACGAAATCATAGCGCGGTAAGGTGTTGAGTATGACGGACGATTTCCGTGCCGGAGCGCACCAACATCCCTTGCATTAACGCCCCTTGCATTTGCTGCACATCTTCCCCTCGTTCGGGGCGGGTGATGTGCAGAAAAGGTTTTGCCGACTGGCTGAAACCTGGGGAGAGGCCTTTGTCCATACGGTCATTGCCATGGACGCGGACTATTCGGCCCGTGCCGGATTGCCGGGGGCGTTTCTGTTGCCTTCCCCGTGAATGAGCCGCTGACAGGGGCAATATTCATCGACATCCGCCGGTTCCGCACCCTGGTGCGCCGGATCGCACCTGACCATCTGGTAACCTATCACTGGGGCGTCATCGATTGGGTGCTGGCCAACTCACCCCAATCGACCCCACATTTTCATATTGAAGATGGATTTGACGGTGATGAAACCTCCTGGCGCGGCACGGTGTGTGCCTGGCTTCGGCGTATCGCATTACGCGGCAAGGAAGTTCTTGTGCCATCGATTTCCTTGCAGAAGCTTGCCATTCAGAACTGGAAGCTGGCGCCCGGCTGGGTGCACCGTGTTCCCAATAGCATTGATGCTGCCCGCTACGCGCGCGAACCTGATCCGGTTCAGCTTGCGGACTTTGGTGATCCGGCAAAAGGCCCCTTGATCGGGACGATTTGCGAACTGGTCGAGGAAAAGCGGATTGATCGGCTGATCGACGCCTTCGCCAAGCTGATTGACAACGGACATTTGGCGCGGCGGGCGATCGTCGGGGATGGCCCGGAACGCGACGAGTTGTAAGCGCATGCCGGCTGGCGCGAGGTTCGCGGGCTTGTCACCTTTATCGGCCATTTGGAGGACCCGGCCACGGTTCTGCCCGCTTTTGATATCTTCGCCATATCCTCAGATCGTGAGCAGATGTCACAGGGGTACTCGCGGCCATGGCGGCAGGCGTACCGATCGTCTCGACCTCTCGACCGGGATCGGTGATATCTTCGACATGGTAGGTGATGAAAATCGGCATTTTGTGACCGGTCACAGTGACCGTGAACTGGCCGCCAGCCTGCAGATTCTGATGGCCAGCGGCGCGGGGAAATGCCTTGCAGAAGCCAATCTGGAAAAGGTGACCGAGGACTACAGCCTGCGGGCCATGACCAAGGCATGGTCTGATCTTCTGCAGTTGTGACGTAACCAGATGGGGCGATAAAAAGGGCGACCCCGCGGGACCGCCCTTTCTTCTGTCTGAATTGGCGGGCGCCAATTACATCATGCCGCCCATGCCACCCATGCCGCCCATATCAGGCATGCCGGCGCTGGCTGCGCCTTTCGGCTCCGGTACGTCAGCAACCATGGCTTCGGTGGTGATCAGCAGACCGGCAACCGAGCCGGCGTCCTGAAGTGCGGTGCGCACAACCTTGACCGGGTCGATGATGCCTTCCTTGACCAGGTCACAGTATTTCTCGGACTGTGCATTGAAGCCGAAATTGGCGTCTTTCTGTTCCAGGATCTTGCCGACAACGACAGACCCGTCGACACCGGCGTTCTCTGCGATCTGACGCAGAGGAGCCTGAAGCGCCTTTTTGACGATGTTGACGCCGGCCTGTTGATCGGAATCCGCAACCGCCAGCTTTTCGAGCTTCCTGGAAGTGTGCAGCAGGGCAACACCGCCGCCCGGGACGATGCCTTCTTCCACGGCCGCGCGGGTTGCGTTCAGGGCGTCATCGACGCGGTCCTTGCGCTCTTTCACTTCGACCTCGGTCGAACCGCCAACGCGGATCACGGCAACGCCGCCGGCCAGTTTGGCCAGACGTTCCTGCAGCTTTTCGCGGTCATAGTCCGAAGAGGTCTCTTCGGCCTGTGCCCGGATCTGCTCCACGCGTTCCTTGATCTCTTTCTTCTTGCCGGCGCCGTCGACGACGGTGGTGTCATCCTTGGTGATGCGGATGCGCTTTGCAGTGCCCAGCATGTCCATGGTGACATTTTCCAGCTTGATGCCCAGATCTTCGGAAATCACGGTGCCGCCGGTCAGGATCGCGATATCCTGCAGCATGGCCTTGCGGCGATCACCGAAGCCCGGTGCCTTGACAGCAGCGATTTTCAGGCCGCCGCGCAGCTTGTTGACGACCAGGGTCGCCAGTGCTTCGCCTTCCACGTCTTCTGCGACGACCAGCAGCGGCTTGGAGGACTGAACCACCGATTCCAGAATCGGCAGCATGGCCTGCAGGTTGGACAGCTTGGCCTCATGGATGAGGATCAGCGGGTCTTCCAACTCGGCAACCATCTTGTCGGCATTGGTAATGAAGTAAGGCGACAGGTAACCACGATCGAACTGCATGCCTTCGACGACATCCAGCTCGGTCTCGGCCGTCTTGGCTTCTTCCACGGTGATCACGCCTTCATTGCCGACGCGGGTCATAGCTTCGGCAATCATGTTGCCGATGGCTTCTTCACCATTGGAGGAGATCGTGCCGACCTGAGCAACTTCGTCGTTTGACTTGACCCGCTTGGCACGGCCAACCACGTCGGCCACAACCTCGTCCACGGCCATATCGACGCCGCGCTTCAGATCCATCGGGTTCATACCGGCGGCGACCGCCTTCATGCCTTCGCGGACGATCGACTGTGCCAGAAGTGTAGCGGTCGTGGTGCCGTCACCGGCAATGTCGTTGGTCTTGGAAGCCACTTCGCGCACCATCTGTGCGCCCATGTTTTCGAACTTGTCAGACAGTTCGATTTCCTTGGCGACCGTCACACCGTCCTTGGTGATGCGCGGGGCGCCGAAGGATTTGTCCAGAACGACGTTGCGGCCCTTGGGACCCAGCGTCACTTTTACGGCGTTAGCCAGTACATCAATGCCGCGCAGCATCTTGTCGCGGGCATCGGTGTCGAATTTTACGTCTTTAGCAGCCATTGCTCTCTATTCCTCTTGTAATCCTTTGCGTTCGAATTTTGGCCTTGAGGCTTACTTTTCGATGATGCCCAGAATGTCGGATTCCTTCATGATCAGCATATCCTTGCCGTCGACCTTCACTTCGGTCCCGGACCATTTGCCGAACAGGATTTCGTCGCCCTTTTTGACGTCAAGCTTGCGGACTGAACCGTCATCCTTGATCTGGCCGCCACCGACGGAGACAATTTTGCCTTCGCTGGGTTTTTCCTGAGCCGTGTCGGGAATGATGATGCCGCCTGCGGTTTTTTCGTCAGAATCGACACGTTCGACCAGCACACGATCATGCAACGGACGGAATGCCATCTGCTACCTCCAATTTTTCTGTGTTTCCAATAGTTTACCGGGCGAGAAATCTCGTCCGGTATGAGTTGTTGGCACTCGCCTTGGGTGAGTGCCAATCTCGGATGAGGATTTAGGCAATGACCGCATTAGTGTCAACAGGTGATCGCAGAATTTTCTTGTTGGTGGAGGGATGAATTTCCCCGATCTGGACTTTACCCACGGACTGGAAGCGGTCCTAATGTCGTTTTAGATGATGAAGGAGATGCGTCATGTCATTCGATGAGCCTGCGGGCGCTGCCCAAAACGACCTTGAAGCTTTCTGGATGCCGTTCACGCCGAACCGGCAATTCAAGCAGGAGCCGCGTCTGTTATCGCGCGCCAAGGACATGCATTTTTATACGCCGGAAGGACGCGCGATCATCGATACCACCGCCGGCCTGTGGTGTTCGAACGCCGGCCATTGCCGCGAATCGATCGTCAAGGCGATCCAGGATGAAGCGGCAAATCTCGATTTTTCGCCGTCCTTCCAGTATTCGCACCCCAAGGCGTTTGAACTGGCAAGCCGCATCGCCATGTTGGCGCCAGCCGGAATGGATCATGTGTTTTTCGCCAACTCCGGGTCGGAAGCGGCCGACACATCGATGAAGATCGCGCTGGCGTATCAGCGGGCGCGCGAGGAAGGGACCCGCACCCGGTTCATCGGCCGCGACCGAGGTTATCACGGCGTCGGGTTCGGCGGCATTTCTGTTGGCGGCATGGTCAACAATCGAAAATGGTTCGGTTCGCTGCTGCCGGGTGCCGATCATTTGCCGCATACGCACAATCTTGAACACAATGCCTTCGTAAAAGGACAGCCTGAATGGGGCGCACATCTGGCAGACGCCCTGGAAGGATTGGTTACGTTGCACGATGCATCGACCATTGCGGGTGTAATCGTCGAACCGTTTGCCGGATCGACCGGTGTTCTGCCGCCGCCCAAGGGATATCTTGATCGTTTGCGGGCAATCTGTGACAAGCACGGCATCCTGCTGATCTTTGACGAGGTGATCACCGGTTTCGGCCGCACCGGCGCTGCTTTCGGCGCCGAAACCTTTGGCGTTACGCCGGATATCATCAACTTTGCCAAGGGCGTCACCAGTGGCACTGTCCCCATGGGCGGCTGTATCGTCGGCAAGCACATTTATGATATTTTCCAAGGCGGCCCGGATCACGTGATCGATTTGTTCCACGGCTATACCTATTCGGCACATCCACTGGCCTGCGCCGCCGGGCTGGCGTCACTTGATATCTACCGGGACGAGGGCTTGTTCGAACGGGCCGGGCAAATGGGCGAGGTGCTGGCGGACGCCGCCCATGCCGAGTTGCGCGATGCCGCGCATGTCACCGACATCCGGAATTGTGGTCTCGCCATGGCCTTTGACATCGCGCCGCGCGACGGAGCACCGGGCGTGCGCGGCTTTGAATATATGTGCAAGGCGTTCCATGAAGAAGACACGCTGGTGCGGGTTTCGGGAGATACGATCGTCATCGCACCGCCGTTCATCGTCAGCGCCGAGCAGATCGGCTCGATGGTCAAGACGGCCAAGAAACTGTTGAACGGCTTGGATTGATCCGGTTCGAGCGGGCGCAAATGTGATCGGCCCTCCCCTACCCTAGAGTTTTTTGAGACACTGATCAAGACCTGAGACGAGGGGATGAATGAGGTGTTTCATGACGGAACAGAAGAAGGTTGATCGGGCCGGGTTCTCGGACTGGGCTCTGGGAACTGTCCATATCGAGGGGGACGTTACCAGGGAACTGGAAGAGGCGTTCTCACAAGTTCCACTGCCCTCGCGTCCTGTTGAGCGTGGTCGCCCCGGACCCGGCCTTCTCGCCCATGTGCTGATCGGCAAATACTGCGATCACCTGCCGCTTGACCGGCAATCAAGAATCTTCGCCCGTGAGAAGGTTGATCTGCACCGCACCACGTTGACCGACCGGATGGGCCGCAGCACGGCGCTGCTGGAGCTATTGGCCGATCATATCGGCAAGCTGGTCAGAGCAGGGCCTGCACTTTTTGCCGATGACACATCGGTCAAACTGCAAACCCGCACCAGGATGAAGAAGACTAAAGCTCAGTTTACGAATTGTATGCATGGACGTGCGATGGCGGTTGCGAGGCAAGCCCGGGGTGAGGCGTTCTCCAGTTCAAGCCGCTGGAACCATCGCAGGTAGTTGTCGAGATATCTGGTCGCGACGCCTCGGTAGCGCCGCAGGAAATCCTTCAACCGGCCATGTCGGTTGTTGACCGCCGGATCTGCTGCGACCTGAATGTGAAAGGGCACCTCGCACCCGCTCACTTCGTGACAGGTTCAATGCTTCGTGATGCGCACCGATTGCCGTCGCGCATCGCGGACAAGCGCGGTGTCCATCGGTCACCAAAACGATATCCTCGTCCACAACCGGCGCGATCACCTCTCGCAAGGTATCTGCGTTGACCGCAGGCAGAACCGCACTGACTGTCGCGCCGCCGCGATCAGCGACAACCAGTACCCAGTACCGGAACCTGTTCATCTGACAGGCCCCGCTTGCTGGCCTTGCCTCCCCTGCGTCGCGCCTTGCGCTCAGGGTTTCGTGCACCTTTCCGACTTTCCGGCACACAGGTTTCATCGGCTTCCACAATGCCCGTGAGCTTGCGTGCCTTCAGGTCTTTCGCGGCAGGAAATCGGTGCTGCCAACGGAAGGCGGTGTTGACGGCAAGTCCGCAACGTTCTGCTGAAGCGCGAACCGTCAGCCCATCGGTAAGACAGGCTCCGAAGGCAAGCCACTTGTCCTTGCGGTGCAGACCCGACAAGGGGGGCCGGTCGCGGCATTGAATGTCTTCCCTTTGCACTGGTACCGTCGCAGACCCCTTGCCTTGCCACGCGATATCGCGCCTGGCGTGCCACAATGCGGGCACTGGCGATCTTCACCCACGGCCGCTTCAATGGCAGCCAGCGACGCTGACGTCTCCGTGTCCCCCGGGAACACGGCTTCGGTTTGCTGCCGCTGCGCCGGGCTGAGGTGGTCTGCCCCCGATAACCATTCCTGAAACTGCTTGTGATCCATGTCAATCCATCCCTCTGATTTCACAAAAAACATGACATGGACGCACACGGCTTGTAAACTGAGCCAAAAGCTTTGATCAGGTGCTGCGTGCCTCCGCGGCCAGGCAGATAAATTCCAATGCGATCTGTGCACCGGCCAGCGCGGTCATTTCGGCATGGTCATAGGGTGGCGATACCTCAACCACATCGAAACCTGCATAGTTGAGCCCGGTCAGTCCGCGCAGTATGCTCAGCGCCTGGGCGCTGGACAGGCCACCGGGCACCGGCGTACCCGTGCCGGGCGCGAATGCCGGATCCAAACAATCGATATCAAAAGTGATATAGGCCAGCCGGTCGCCGACATGGCGATGGACCGCATCGATGGCCGCCTGAACCCCGTGTTCATGCACCCATGGCGAGGTCAGGATGTTGAAGCCGAAATCTTCGTCGTTCCAGGTGCGCAGGCCAATCTGAGCTGAATGAGCCGGATCGACCAATCCGTGCTTAGCCGCCCAGTAAAACATGGTGCCGTGATCCAGACGTTCCATGTCCTCGGCCCAGGTGTCGGAATGAGCATCGAAGTGGATCAGCGATATCGGCCCGTGTTTCGCCGCCACGGCTTTCAGGATCGGATACGTCACGAAGTGATCGCCGCCCAGGCTAAGCGGGAGGGCGTCGGCATCAACGATAGTGCCTGCATGGGCGGTGATGGCGTCGGAATATGTCCCCGGTGTTCCGTGATCGAACAGGCAATCCCCATAATCGATCACGGCCAACCCGTCGAACGGATCAAAACCCCAGGGAAACGGTTTGCCCCAGGCGATGGCAGTCGAGGCGGCGCGAATGCCGCGCGGTCCGAACCGGGTTCCCGGGCGGCCGGTCGTCGCCAGATCGAGGGGAATGCCTGATACCGCGATATCGGCACCCGTCAGGTCCTTGGTGTATTTGCGCCGCATGAACGAGACTATTCCGGAATAGGTCGGCTCGACCGGACCGCCCAACAACCCCTCGCGGGTAATCGCTTCATCTATATCCGGCTTTTGCATGCTGAGTTCCCGAGCTGATATCAATCAAGTCTGATGTCATAGAACGTATTCGCAGGTTCCCACAGGACATTCATCCAACCAACGCAGTCCGGATCAGCAAAAATCAGACAGATGTACCGGTGTATTCACGTCGTGGGATGTCTTCGCCAGGCTCAGCAGGATTTGGGCGCGCTGGCCACGAATGTGAGCTTCCAGATTGTCCTGGGTCAGGGAAAACAGAAACTCGCCGGGCCCTCGGTTGGATTGGCGTCGTGGTAACCCATTGACCATTCTGGAAAATCGCAATGATTGATTTTAGGGCACCTCTAAAAATGCTCGGACTTGCGAAGGTTCATATTTTATCCCAGCTTGTAGCTGGGGGTTGAGGGGAAGTCGGCGGGTCAGATCTGATTCCTGGGTCTGCCTTGTGATTTATCTCCTGTTTTCTTGTGGTTTGGGCAGACTCATCCCCTGAAGGTGGTCAACCCGGTGCTGCATCCAGGTGATCCAGCTGCACGGCGCGGCGCATGTTGCAGGCAAGGTTCCGGAGACCGGTCCGTGCCTTTGCCCGGACCAGACCGATGGATCGGATCAGCGGTCCGCCCATGTCGTTGCTCCGGGCGCCAAAGACATGCTCGACCCGGACGCGCACCCTGGAGCGGGTCTTGTTGCCCTTCTTCTCCCGGTCGCTCAGCGGCTTGTTGCGCTTGCCCTTGCGGTGGATCCGGCTCCTCAGCCCCCTATCCTTCAGCTTCTCCTCGATCTCGGCCGAGCGACAGGCGCTGTCGGCCCGGACATCCGAGGCGGTGTTGTCATCATCGAGGATCTGATCCGGCACCTGACTGTCGTGCACTGCGGCATCGCTCACGTCATGGTCACGCACCGGCTTGTGGCGGCGGTCGACGTTGATGTGGTTCTTGTCGCCGTAATGGCTTTGGCCGTTTTTCCGGTCCAGCGGGCATCGCAATCTTTCCGGCGCAGCCTGGCCGGCTTTTCCTTCCACGCCTCTGGCGTGTCACCGGCCTTGATGGTCGCGTTCTCCTCGCGCTTGTTGCGCTGCCCGGGCACCGGGACGACCGACGCATCAATGATCTGTCCGCCCATTGCCAAAGAGCCCCGGCCCTTCAAATGATCGTCAAAAGCTGAAAAAAGCGGTTTTACTTCGCCCGCCCGGGCCAGCTGCTCGCGATAAGGCCGGATCGTCCTGGCATCGGGCACCGGATCCTCAAGGCCCGGGCCCGGGAACCGCATGAAGGAAAGACGATCGCGAACCTGATACTCGACCTGCTCGTCGGAAAGAGTGTAAAGCTCGCAGAGAATGATCGCCTTGAGCATGACCACCGCGTCCCACGGCTTGCGACCCGCCGCCGACTTGCGCTTTTCACCCGGTTTGCGCCAGACCGCCTCCAAACGCGACCGAAACTCCTCGAATGGAACAACCGCCGCAATCTGAACCAGGGGGGTCCTTCCTGGCATCAAGCGAAGCGTAACGGTTGCTGACATCGAAAAAGCCCGGCTGACCCATCGCCGATTCCTTACAAAATTGAAGCTTCCATCGATTATATTTCGAGAGAATCAAACGTCATCCATAAACTCAAAATCAGGCCGATTGTTCGAGATGCCCTTTACTGTGGAGCAGGATTGTCATGGCCTCGTGGCGGGAATCCCGTGAAATTCAGTGGAGGGTTTCTTCGATTTCAGCGGTTTCGCCTTCCAGCACCTGAAAGAAGGCCCCGTTGGTTGCAAGAAGAATACCTGTGATGCCGTGTCCGGCATTTTGGGCGCGGGAGGCAATCAGAATCTGATCAATTTCAGGCTTGTCGATCCCGTGTTCCGCAGCGCTGAAGCAAGCGACTTGTTGCACTCTACCTATTCCTTCTAACGCAACGTATGCTGCCAATGGCGCTGTCGGGTTAAGGCCAAGTGAATCGATCTGGAAAAATTTATACAAATCGGGTGCTGTCGCACGCTGACACCGGTTTGCCGCAGCGGGGTTGGACGAGCGCCTTTGGCGGGGCAATGTGCCACCAACAAGAATTCAGGAAGGACTTGCCATGAAATCCCATGCGCGCGTGGTTGTCGTCGGCGGCGGTGCCGTTGGCTGTTCAATTGCCTATCATATGACAAAAGCCGGCTGGACGGATTGTGTCTTGCTGGAACGCGATGAATTGACGGCGGGGTCGACCTGGCATGCGGCGGGCCTGTTGCCGCTGTTCAACATGTCCTATGCGACCAGTCACATTCACGACTATTCGGTGAAGTTCTATCATGATCTGGCCGAGGAAGTGGACATGGACACTGGCCTGTTCCGGGTCGGCAATCTGCGCATGGCGCAAAGTCAGGAGCGCATGGACGAATTCCGGCTCTATGCCTCGACCGCCGAGACTGTGGGCATTCCTTACGAATGGATGACGCCCGCGCAGATCAAGGATCGCTGGCCTCTGGTGCGGACCGAAGATCTGGCCGGCGCATTGTTCCACCCCACGGATGGCTATGTGAACCCTGCCGACATTACCCAGGCCATGGCCAAGGGCGCCCGCCAGCGCGGCGTGAAAATCGTGCGCCGAGCCCAGGTCGACAGTTTTCGGCAGACCGCCGGCGGTGAGTGGATCGTCGCGGGACACATCATGAATGAGCAGGGCGGTAATCTGGTGGCCGATGAGCCGTTTGAGATTCGCTGCGACGTTGTGATCACGGCTACGGGCAACCATGCCCAGCGTACCGCCGCGATGATCGGCTGCTATATTCCGGCAATACCGGTGGAGCACCAGTATATTGTCACCGAATCGGATCCGTTCCTGATGGACTGGCGCAAGAACCATGACCAGCACCCGGTGCTGCGCGATGCCGATGCCAAATGGTATGTGCGCGAGGAGCGCGGCGGCTGGATCCTGGGCCCCTATGAACGCGACGCGCCGGCCTTCGGGATCTTCGGCATGCCCGAGGGGTTCCGCGCCGATCTGCTGCCGCTCGACCTCGACCGGATCGAGGAGGAATATATGTCGATGATCCACCGGATCCCCTCGACAGAGAATGCCGGTCTGAAGGACGATTTTAACGGGCCGATCTGCTACACGCCCGACGGCAATCCGCTGGTCGGGCCGGCGCCGGGGGTCAATGATTTCTATTTCGCCGAAGGCTTTTCGTTCGGTATCACGGCTGCGGGCGGTACCGGCTATTACATGGCCCAGATGATTACCGAGGGTGAGGCCGAGATCGATATGTGGTCGCTGGACCCGCGCCGGTTCGGTTCCTGGATGAACCGCAACTATGCCAAGACCAAGAATGAAGAGTGCTACGAGCACGTCTATATCCTGCACCACCCGGACGAGGAGCGCCCGGCCGCCCGACCGCTGCGCACCGCGCCCAGCTATGACCGAATGAAGGCCAACAATGCCCGGTTCGGCCAGATAAATGGATGGGAACGTCCGAACTATTTTGCCGATTCACCTGATTTCGGCGATCACGATGCCCGGTCCTTCCGCCGAGGCGGCTGGTGGAAGTTTGCCGAAGCCGAGGCGAGGGCGGTACGCGAAGGTGTCGGCATGATCGACGCCACGGCTTTTACCAAGCATCGGGTCTACGGTCCGGGCGCCACCGGGTTGCTCGACTGGATGACCTGTAACAAGTTGCCCAGGGTCGGCCGTATCAATCTGACCTATGCCCTGACCGGTGCAGGCACGATCCGCACCGAGCTGACGATTGTGCGCACGGGCGAGGACGATTATTATGTCGTCACCTCGGGCGCGGCACAGGCCTATGACAGCGATTACCTGCAGAAATTCGCCGCCTTCAAGGAAGAGGAATTCGGCTTCATCGTGGTTCAGGACATTACCACCCAGTGGGGTGTCTTCGCCTTGGCAGGACCAAAATCACGCGACCTGATGAAAGACATCACTTTCGCGGCCGATCCGGCTTCGGTCTATTTCAACAAGAACTTCCCCTGGTTGTCGTGCCGCGATGTAGATCTGGGCATGTGCCCGGTTCGTGCCGTTCGGGTCGCCTATACAGGTGAACTCGGCTGGGAATTGCATCACTCCATCGAAATGCAGAACTATCTGTTCGACCGGATCATGGCGGCGGGTGAAGCCCACGGCCTGAAACTGGTCGGTGCCCGGGCCCAGAACTGGCTGCGCCAGGAGAAATCCTACCGTGCTTTCGGATCAGACCTTGGCCGCGATGCGACGCCGCTGGAAAGCGGTCTCAACCGGTTCATCGACATGGACAAGGAGTTCTTCGGTAAGGAAGCGATGGCGGAAACCGGCATTCGCGCGGCGTGCGTCACCGTGCTGATCGATGGCCCGAACGATGCCGATCCGTGGGGCCGAGAAGCGCTTTATACCACGGATGGTGCGACCAAGACCGGACGCCTGACCTCGGGTGGATACTCGGTGGTCTTCGGCAAGCAGATCGGCATTGGCTATGTCGCGCCGGATCAGGCAGCGACCGGCACAAAGCTGAAAGTGCGCATGTTCAACGAGCTTTACGATGCAGAGGTGGTCGAGGAGAGCCCGTACGATCCGAGCAATGCCAATATCCGGGTGAACGATCCGGCGGCAGGGTAGGAACCGGTCCGATCAGATGGCCGGAGTCTTCAGGCCGACCGCCTCGCGGGCCCGGTTTTCAATTTCGGTCCAGTTGCCGTCCGCGATGAGCAAGGGCGGTGCAACCCATGAACCGCCGACAGATATGACGTTCGGCAATTCAAGATAGTCCGACGCGTTTGCCGGCGACATCCCGCCGGTGGGACAGACACCAACATCCGGCAGGATGCTGTGAACGGCTTTCAAAAATGCCGCGCCCCCGTTCAGTTCCGCAGGGAAGAATTTCTGATCCCGGAAATCAGCCTCGCGCAGAGTCATGATTTCGCTGACTGTTGCGGCACCGGGCAGAAAGGGAAGGGCGCCTTGTCCAAGGCGGTCGAGCAGGGCGGCCGATATTGCCTGGCGATACGCCAAAGTCCAGGTCGGCATCGACGGTTTTGTCCAGATCGTTCGGTGTGCAGATCGTCCCCAACCCGACGATCGCTTCGGGAATTGCCGCCTTCATGGCCCGCGCCGCCTCCAATGCGACCGGGGTCCGCAATGTAACTTCCAGAACGCCCAGGCCGCCGTCAAATAGGGCGCACGCCAGCGGAGCCGCCCGGTCCAGGTCATTGATCACCAACACCGGAATGACAGGGCGATCTGCAGAATAGTTGCGATGTATTTTGTCATGACGGGCGCTCAATGTTTACTGCGGCGTTGCAGGAAAATACGGCATGTTGTCCTTGGGGATGGACCTGTCTCGGGTGCCAGTTCGACCATGCATTCGCCGATACAGACGACCTGGGCTCATAATTGTTCCTGTTGATCGGGGCATCGGTTGTCCGGATCAACTCGCGGCCGTTTGCAAGCGTTGGATCGGCCGTTCGTCGATCGGCCAGTGAATGATTGCCGCCAATATTCCCAGAGCCACGCCGCCCCACCAGACCGGGTCATAGGTGCCGAACATCTCATATAGATAACCGCCGCCCCAGACCCCCAAGAACGAACCAAGCTGGTGTGACAGGAACGTAAAGCCGGTCAGCATGGTCATGAATCTGATGCCAAAAACCTGGCCGACAATCGAATAGGTCAATGGCACCGTGGCCAGCCAGAGCAGACCCATGGCCATGGCGAACATCATTGAGTTGGCCTCGGTAATCGGCGTCAGCAAGTAAGCCGTGGTCACGATTGACCGGCCGAGATAGATATAGGCGAGCGTGATCCGTTTAGAGTAGCGCCCACCGATCCAGCCTGCGGTAAGAACGCCGATGATGTTGAACAGGCCCAGAAACATGATGGCGGCGGCAGCGACCGAGGTCTTGAACCCGAACCAGGCGAAGAGAGAGGAATTCCCCAGGCCATTGTCGCTGAGATAAGCCGGCAAATGGACGGTGATAAAGGCGACCTGAAAGCCGCAGACAAAAAAACCGGTGGTGAGCAGCACATACCCCCGGTGGCCAAAGGCTTCGCTCAGCGCCTCGCTGATCGATTGGCGCGGTCCTGTTTCGCCGTCAAAGGCATCACGACCCGCATAGACACCGGCCAGCGGGATCATCATTGCCGCCAGCAGCGAAAGCCAGAACAGGGCCTGGACCCAGCCGAATCCGCCGATCAGCCAGCCTGCAAAGGGTACGACCAACACCTGGCCCATGGATCCGGCCGCCGTGCCGATGCTCATCACCAAGGAACGCCGTCCGGGTGAAACCAGTTTGGCAAAGGCCGCCATCACGACGGTAAAGGATGAGCCCGCAATGCCCATGCCGATCAGCAAACCGCCCGACAGGTGCAGTGTTCCCGGTTCGGTGACTGACGCCATCAACGACAAACCGATTGTGTAGACGGTCGCGCCGACAAACAGCACCCGCGCCGGCCCGTACTTGTCGGCCAGCGCGCCGGCAAAGGGCTGTGTCGCGCCCCACACGAGATTCTGAATTGCCATGGCCATGCCGAAGACTTCGCGGCCCCAGCCATTGCTGTCCGACATCGGCGCTAGGAACAGCCCCATGCTGGCGCGCACGCCGAATGAAATTACCGCAATCGCGCATCCGGAGATGATAATGACCCACAACGGGAAGAGCATTTTTCTGGTGGCGGTTGTCATCGGATCCATCGCGGCGAGGTGCAAGGAGTGCCGGTTTGCCAAAACCCCGGGGCCGGGTCAAACGAAGTCTTCCGGTGCGTTACATGCATCGGTGATCTGTGATTGAATGCCGCTGTCCCGGAATTGGATTTGGAAGGTTTTATGGATATTGGCGCCTTTATCGACGGACTGCCCAAGGCCGAATTGCATCTGCATATCGAAGGGACGCTGGAATCGGAAATGATGCTGGCTCCGGGCCGGCGCAACGGTGTCGAACTGCCCTACACTTCGGTCGAGGAGGTTCGGGCGGTATATGAGTTCGACTGCCGCCAGGATTTTCTCGATCCTTATTGCAACGGGATGTCGGTGCTGGTGACGGAGCGGGACCTTCATGATCTGACCTGGGCCTACTTGGAAAAGGTTCATGGCCAGGGCGTTCGGCACGCTGAAATTTTCTTTGATCCCCAGGGGCGTACCGGACGGGGGTGGCCTTTGAAACGGTGTTGGACGGAATATCGTCGGCGTTGGAACAGGGACAACGCGAATTGGGTGTCTCGTCGAAGCTGATCATGTGCTTCCTGCGCCATTTGCCCGAGGATGACGCATTCGAGGCGCTGTCATGCGCCTGCCGTCACAAGGACCGGATTTTTGGAGTTGGTCTTGATTCATCGGAAAACGGTTACCCGCCTGAAAACTTCTCCCGCGTCTATGCCGAAGCGCGCCGGAACGGTTTCGTTGCGGTGGCCCCGCCGGTGAAGAAGGACCACCCGCCTATGTGACCGGTGTACTCGACGCGCTTGGTGTCAGCCGGATAGATCATGGCAACCGCGCCTTGGAATATCCCGCCCTGACGGCGCGCCTGGTACGTGAACAGATGCCGATGACCATGTGTCCGCTGTCGAACCTGCGGCTGAAGGGCATTCCCTCAATGGACCGCCACCCTCTGAAGATTGCCCTTGATGCCAGCCTGCTTGTCACCGTGAACTCTGATGATCCGCTCTATTTCGGCGGGTATGTGAACGAAAACTACAAGACCGTTCATCAGGCCCTGGACCTATCCGGCGCCGATCTGACAAGGCTGGCGCAGAATTCATTTGTGGCCTCATTCTTCGATGATGCCGAAAAGCAGGCCGGCCTGGATGCCGTGCGCGACTATGCAGCCGGGATTTCCTGACCGATCAGGCCGGTGTTACACCGCGCAGACGTTCCGAGCGCCGCCGCAACATCTCGACCATCGTCAACAGACAGATTGAAATCAGGACCAGAATGGTCGCCACCGACAGGATTGTCGGGCTGATCTGTTCGCGCAAGCCGGACCACATCTGGCGCGGAATTGTCCGTTGTTCGATTCCGGACAGGAACAGAGCCACCACTACTTCGTCGAAACTGGTGATGAAGGCAAACAGGGCGCCCGAGATCATGCCCGGCAGGATCAGCGGCATAATAACCTTGAAGAAGGTGGTGCTCGGCTTTGCCCCCAGGTTGGCTGACGCTCGGATCAGGCTTTCGTCAAACCCGACCAGCGTAGCGGTTACCGTAATCACGACAAATGGAGTTCCCAACGCGGTGTGGGACAGGATCAGGCCGGTATAGGTCTGGGCCAGGCCGACATCTGAATAGAAGAAATACATGCCGACCGCGGAGATGATAACCGGCACGATCATCGGCGAGATCAACAATCCCATGATCAGGCTGCGATAAGGCATATGCGCCCGACTAAGCCCCAGGGCCGCGACCGTCCCGAGCAGCGTGGCCAGAAATGTCGCCGCAATCCCGACGATAAAGCTGTTTTTGGCGGACGTTACCCATTTGGCGTTGCGCCAGGCATCCTGCAGCATGGCCCAGCCGAAAGGTTGGGTTTCGTCGGCCGCGCCGAAGCGCAGAATGTTTTCGTACCACCGCAGCGAATAGGCGTCCGGATCCAGCCGCAACATGCCGGAAGTAAATGTAAAATATGGCTCCGAATTGAAGCTGAGTGGGATGATGATAATGATCGGGGCGATCAGGAACAAAAAGATCAATCCGCAGATGAAGCGGAAAGTGTAATACCAAACCCGCTCCAAACGGCCTGCATACGCTGGTATTCCCGACATCGCCTTACCCCAGTTTCACGTTCTCGACTCCGACAACTTTGTTGTAGAGCCAATACAAGATCAGAACCGCCGCCAGAAGGATCGAACCAAGCGCGCCGGCAAGTCCCCAGTTCAGCGATTTTTGCACATGGTGAGCAATCTGGTTTGAGATCAAAACACCGTCCTGCCCACCGACCAGGGCAGGTGTGATGTAATATCCAATGGACAGGATGAAGACCAAAATGCCGCCGGCGCCTATGCCCGGCAAGGTTTGTGGGAAATAAACCCGCCAAAACGCGGTCCACGGCGTTGCGCCCAGCGAACGTGCTGCCCGGACATAGGACGGGGGGATGGTCTTCATGACTGAAAACAGCGGCAACACCATGAACGGCAACAGAATATGTGTCATTGCCACGATCGTTCCGGTCATATTGTAGACCATCTGGATTCGCTCGCCATCGGTGATGCCAGTTGCGCCCAACAGTGCATGCACGCCGGTGGTTTCCAGAATATCGTTCAGAATGCCTTGTGTCTGAAGGATCGCGATCCAGGCACTGGTCCGCACCAGAAGCGATGTCCAGAACGGCAACAGCACCATGATCATCAAAAGATTCGATATACGCAGCGGCAGACTCGCCAGCAGAAAGGCAATCGGGTAACCGAGCAGCAGGCACAATCCTGTAATCACAAGACTGAGCATGAAAGTGCGTTGGAACAGGGGCAGATATATCTGCCGGGTTTCCGGCTGAGAGACGACTTCGCCCTTGTCGTCGGTCCGTAGATCAAGCGACGCAATATAGTGCGATGCGGTCCAAGTGCCGCTGACTCGTTTGATCACCCTCCAAAGTGCAGGATCATCCCATTTCTTGTTTATGCCGATCAGCGTGTCCCGGTAGGCACCCTGCGCAAATTCGGTCCTGCGCAATTTGCGCATTGAACTGTTGATCAAGCCGCGAACTCCGGATCGTTCATAATTGATCCGGGTCGCTACCTTGCCCCAGGTCCTGTCCTTGTCGGCGGCCATCAGGTCTTTGACAAAAGCCTCGAAGACCGGTTCGGGTGGCAGATCCATGCCGTCCCAATTTTGTATCTCGACCGCCGTCAGACCCAGCGTCTTGGGCACATAGGCATTGTCTATGCTGCGATACAACATCAGACTGATCGGGATCAGAAATGTCACAACAATGAAGGCAAACAACGGCAGAACCAGTGCTGCAGCGATCAGTTTCTGCCGGCGTAGTGCCCGCCGCAGGCTGACCTTCAGGGGTGTGCCGTCCGCGGTTGTCAACGGTGCGTCCGTCGCTTGATCGAAGGTCGCTGCCATGTCAGGTAACCGCCTCGTCCAGCATATCCAGGGCGCGGCAATCGTCCGCCGACCAGCCGATCCGCACCGCGCTTCCTTCGGCCAGGGCAGTATGGCCGGCGGTATTGGGTACTTTGACGATGAAATCGTCATGGCCCAAAACGGTCATGCGGGTGCGGATATGATCGCCCAGATAAATCAGTTTCTCGATCTTGCCATCGACCACATTCATTCCGTCCGTCGCTTCCGGATTAATCTCAACCCGTTCGGGGCGCAGCGACATCATAGTTTCGCTGCCCTGTCCGCCCACATTCACGGCAAGGGCGCGCAAGGTTGCGCCGCCATCGGCCGCGACTTCACAATAGCCATCATCCGCGACGTTTTTAACCGTGCCGTGGATCTTGTTATTCTCTCCAATGAACTGGGCCACAAAGCTATTTTCGGGACGTTCATACAGATCATTCGGCGTCGAGAGTTGCTGAATGACCCCGTCTTCGAAGACAGCAACCCGGTCGGACATCGTCAACGCCTCGGACTGGTCGTGCGTGACATAGACGACCGTCACCCCGAGGTTCTCGTGGATGTGCTTGATTTCGTACTGCATTTGCTCACGCAACTGTTTGTCCAGTGCGCCCAGCGGTTCATCCATCAGGATCAGGCTGGGTTCGAACACCAAGGCGCGGGCCACGGCAATTCGTTGTTGCTGGCCGCCTGACAATTGGGCCGGGCGCCGGGTTTCAAATCCGGTCATTCGAACCATTCCCAGCGCGCGCGCCACCTTTTCATCCGTATCGGCCTTGGACATTTTTCGGACCTGCAACGGGAATGCTAGGTTTTCCGCGACCGTCATGTGCGGGAACAGGGCATAGTTCTGAAAAACCATGCCGATGCCGCGCTTGTGCGGCGGCACACTGTTGATCGGGCTCCCGTCCAGATAAATCTCGCCATGGGTCGCGGGTTCGAACCCGGCCAGCATCATCAGGGTGGTCGTCTTGCCCGAACCCGACGGTCCAAGCATTGTCATGAATTCACCCTGAGCAATATTTAAGTTGAGGTTTTTGACAACCAATTGGACGCCATCATAGCTTTTTTGCACCTGATCGAATTGAACAAAGGCGTTGTGGTCAATTGCCATTTAAATTCCGCGACTTGCTTCCCTGTTCAGACCGGTGAAGGCGGCTGTTTTCACCAACCTAGCCCGGTCCCCCTGTCGCCGGATTGTTCAAGCGTCCGGCGGTTCGTCGGGTAATCGAACACGATTTAGCAGAACTCGCAAGCGCGGAAGGATGCTGTTAAGAACCCGTTAAGTGAATTATACTAGGGCCTGTTGACATTCGGGGTTGCGATTTGGCCTGAACTGTTATTCAAGCTTCGAAAATGGAGGTTTGGATGGACGAAGATCGTTTGGTGATTTCAGATGAACTCTGGGCGAAGATTGCGCCCCTGTTACCCGGTAAAGCCGGGGACCCGGGAGCAACCGGTCGGGATAACCGTCGGTTCATGGAGGCCGTACTTTGGCGTGTGCGAACAGGGTCTCCCCGGCGTGACCTGCCCCAGGATTTCGGCAACTGGAATTCGATTTTCAAACGATTTCGTCGATGGGCAAAGGCCGGTGTGTTTGACAGACTTTTCAACGCCATAAGCGACGAGCCAGACCTTGAACATGCTCTCATCGACGGAACGATTGTCCAGGCCCATCAGAAGGCTTCGGGCGCAAAAGGGGGACACGGCATCAAGCCATCGGACGCTCTCGCGGCGGACTGACGACCAAAATTGTTGCCCTGGTCGATGCGCTCGGCAACTTGTTCCGCTTTCTGCTTCTGCCGGGGCAAGCGCACGACATGAAGGGGGTTGCCCCCTGATCCACGATGTCTCCTTCGCAGCGTTGCTGGCCGACAAGGCCTTCGACGCCGATTGGCTCCTGCAAGACCTTGATGAGCGCAGCGCAACTGCGGTTATTCCACCCAAATCGAACCGGAAAGTGCAACGAGACGACGATACTCACATGTACAAGTGGCGTCACCTGATTGAAAACTGCTTTGCAAGGATCAAGGAATTCAGGGGGATAGCAACGCGATACGACAAAACAGATACCAGCTGCGCAGCCAACTGGCACCTCTGCGCAATGCGCGTTGCTGCCCGGTGATTGTCAACAGACCCTAGGGCAATCGACTGCAGGGCATCTCGAACAATCGGCCTGATTTTGAGTTTATGGATGACGTGTGATTCTCTCGAAATATAACGGCTCAGTTTACAAGCCGTGTGCGTTCATGTCATGTTTTTTGTGAAATCAGAAGGATGGATTGACATGGATCACAAGGCAGACCCAGGAATCAAATCTGACCCGCCGACTTTCCCCTCAACCCCCAGCTACAAGCTGGGACAAAATATGAACCTTCGCAAGTCCGAGCATTTTTAGAGGTGCCCTAAAGCCGGTGACCTTCGAGCGCACCCGCGGGCGCTCCAGCTCCACCTGCCGCCGTGAAAGCCCAGACGACCACAGGTCCGGCCCCCATCGGTATCCGGGCTTGTCCGTGTCGCGGGCATGCGCTTCCCCAGCCAGCGCCGTCACATCGGCCTCCATCATCTCGCCCGGCGCAGAAAACCCGGCCAGCAGGCAGAATTGATCGAAGTTTTGGCCGACCGGCTCCCAGGCCCCGGCTACGGCCGAAGTCAGAGCGCCTTGGCTGGTCAGGGCCGCTGCAGATGTTGCCGTCATCTTCATGGTGTTGCTTCCTTTCGGTTTGAACGCCCCGAACCTACGGCTCAGGCGAAGCAACGCCACCCTTCAAACAAAGTTCAACATCAATCGGGACATCCCCGCGCTGGAGGGGAAGGGGGGTTGGCGGGGAAGCTGTTTGCCGACAAGGGCGATATCTCAAAAGACCTCTTCGCCCGGCTCCGGAAAAAGGGCCGGTATCCGATCACCGGCAGTCGCGGGAACATGAAGAACCACCCGGGGCCGATATTCGACAAGCTGCCGTTGCAAAACAGATTCATCATTGAGACGCTCTTCGACAAGCTCAAATCAGACATGGGACGGGAACACACAAGACACGGATCACCAACAAATGCGTTCGTCCACATCCTGTCATGCCTGGTCGCCCATACGCTGGGCAAAACCAAAATCTTCATGAAGGAATAACGTCGCTCATCCATAAACTCGGGTGGATTACGGCGTGCTGCCGGTGACGGCGCGAATGGTTGCGTTCAGGCCTTGCTGGTCCAGCAAACTGGAACTGCCGTCAGTGGGAACCGTAGCGTCGTCATCCGATGAATCGTCGCCCAGAGCGCCATCCTCGCCCGTCAAGGGCGGCAGCCCCAGATTGCCGAGGGTCGAATCAATGGCGGCCATGAACGGCGCACCCCAATCCCTGATCATATCGGCTCCGGATTCCAGATACGGTAGCGTGCGGGTGTCGCGCAACCATTCGGGATAATCCTCTTTCACCTCCACCAATGTCGCGTACAGGGCGAAGAATACACAGACGATCAGGGCGCCCCTGGCCGCGCCGAAGATAAACCCCATGACCCGGTCGACCATGCCGATCGCGGATTCGTTGATCCGGCGGGCCAAGCTGTGGGTAATGAGCGATGCGATGAACCATGTCAGCAGAAAGGCGACAGTGCCGACCGCCGCCTGGGACAGGATCGGATCCCGGTCGCCGAGATACCCCTCGGCAAGGTGCCCCAGGTTGAAAAACGCCCAATAACCCACGATCAGAGCCACAATCAGGCTGGTCAATCCGAAGGCTTCCTTGAAGAAACCGCGAATAAAGGCAAGCAATGCCGAGACCAGGATGATCGCAATGATCGCAATGTCGAAAAATGTCGTGAATGATGCAGTATCCATGAGGACTATGCCCGCCTTTCGTTAAGTTGGGCGCTATCAAATCGCGCCACCAGATCATCCAGGTTGGATATTACAGACATTTCCACACCTTTTGCGCTTACTTTCAGTCCGTCGGGAACCCACGCACTCTTGAAACCAAGTTTTGCCGCTTCTTTCAAGCGTGCATCTGCCTGTCCGATGCTTCGCGTGGCGCCGGTCAGGCTTACTTCGCCAAAGACAATGCCGTCCGGGGGCACCGGTGTACCCGTTGCGGACGACAGTAATGCGGCAGCGACCGCCAGATCCGCTGCCGGTTCAGTAATGCGCAGGCCCCCCGCAACGTTCAAGAATACGTCGTGACCGCCAAAGCCAACACCGCAGCGTGTATCGAGCACCGCCAGGATCATCGACAAACGGCCAGAATCCCATCCCACAACTGCCCGACGTGGTGTCCCGAGGACGGAGGGCGCCACCAACGCCTGAATTTCCACCAGAACAGGCCGCGTGCCCTCGATACCTGCAAAGACCGCCGTTCCGGCGGCATCGCCGCTGCGGTCGCCCAGGAACAGGGCGGATGGATTGGTAACTTCACTTAGGCCGGCGCCTGTCATCTCAAAGACACCGATCTCGTCGACGGGGCCATAGCGGTTCTTGACCGCGCGCAGGATGCGGAATTGATGTCCGCGTTCGCCCTCGAAATAGAGCACCGTATCGACCATATGTTCCATCACGCGGGGGCCGGCCAGCTGACCCTCCTTGGTGACGTGACCGACGATCAGCATGGCGGTCCCCCGCCGTTTGGCGCAGCGGATCAGCTCCTGGGCGCACGCGCGCACCTGGGCCACTGTGCCCGGAGCGCTTTCCAGCGTGTCGGACCAGACCGTCTGGATTGAATCGATGACCACCGCTGCCGGCGTTTCGCCTGTTTCCAGCGTGGCAACGATATTGCGCAACGAGGTTTCGGCGGCCAGCGAGACCGGGGCGTCGGCCAATCCCAGCCGGCTGGCCCGCAGTTTGACCTGGCTGATGGCCTCTTCCCCGGTGATGTAAAGTGCGTTGTGCCCGGCCTTTGCCAGCCGCGCAGCGGCCTGGAGCAACAATGTTGATTTGCCGATGCCGGGATCGCCGCCAATCAGCACCGCGCCTGACGGCACCAGGCCGCCACCTGTGACCCGGTCGAATTCCGCAGTGCCGCTGAGCAGTCTTGGCGTTTCCTGTTCGGGACCGCTTAGTGTGGTGACGGTGATGCGCGAGGCCCGCTTGGAACCGCCACCGAGCGATCCGGCGCCGGGTATCGAGACTGCTTCTTCGACAAGCGTGTTCCATTCACCGCAGGCTTCGCATTTTCCCTGCCACTTCGGGGCGACGGTGCCGCAGGACTGGCAGACGAATTCGTGCTTTGGCCTGGCCATGTTGTCAGGGCCTCAGAATGTCCATTCCGATCGGGCCCTGGGCCCGGCCGTGAATGAACTGGTCGACATAGTCATTGCCGCTGGTGTCGATATCGCCGATGGGGCCGTCCCAGATGATGCGGCCCCTGTAGATCATGGCAATTCGGTCGGCGATCTTGCGGGCCGAAGCCATGTCGTGGGTGATGGTGACGGCGGTTGCGCCCATGTCGTTAACAGTTTCGCGGATCAGATCGTTAATAACATCCGCCATAATGGGATCGAGACCGGTAGTCGGTTCGTCAAAGAAGATGATGTCCGGTTCCGTGGCAATGGCGCGGGCCAGGCCGACGCGCTTCTGCATGCCGCCGGAGAGTTCGGCCGGCGATAGCTCGGCCACATCACTGCCCAATCCGACCCTGGCGAGAGTGTCGATGGCCACATCCTTGGCTTTCTGGCGGTCCATATTGCGTCCCTGAATCAGACTGAAAGCGACGTTCTCCCAAACGGGAAGGCTGTCAAACAGGGCGCCGCCCTGAAACAACATACCGAATTTTCGCAGCACCCGTTCGCGAGTACCGTCCTTGGCATGGGTCACGTCTTCGCCATCGACCAGGATTGTGCCGGCATCGGGCCGTATGATCCCAAGAATGCATTTCAGCATGACCGATTTGCCGGATCCTGATCCGCCGATCACGACGACGTTTTCGCCCCTGGCCACCGTCAGGTCGACACCGTCCAGCACAACCTTCTTGCCAAAGGCCTTGTGCACGTCGGTCAGGGAGAGCATGGGCTGGGTCATTCCTGAAAGAAAAGCTCCGTCAGCACATAGTTGGAGGCCAGGATCAGCACCGAGGACATCACTACGGCATTCGTGGTCGCCCGGCCCACGCCTTGCGCCCCGCCGCGGCTGTAGAAACCTTGGTAGCATCCCATCAGGGCAATGATGAAGCCGAAGACCGTCGCCTTCACCAGGCCCGAGGTGACATCGCCCATGGTCAGGGCATCCCATGTATTCTTGATATAGGCACCGCTGTTAAATCCTAGACGCCCCGTGCCAACCAAATATCCACCCATCACACCGATAATGTCGGCGACAATGACCAGCAGGGGCATGGTAACCGTTGCGGCAACAACTCGGGGGAATACCAGATATTTATGCGGATTGGTCGACAGAGTAGTCAAGGCATCGATCTGCTCTGTCACCCGCATGGTGCCAATCTCGGCGGCGATGGCGGCGGCAACCCGGCCCGCGACCATCAGGCCGCCCAGGACGGGGCCCAGCTCCCGGGCAATACCGATGACCACGATCGAAGGCACAATGCCTTCGGCATTGAAACGGCTACCGCCGATATAGATCTGCAGCGCCAGGACGGCTCCGGTAAACAGGGCGGTCAGACCGACGACCGGTAGCGAGAAATATCCGATCCTCAGCATTTGCTTGACAATGATGCTGCCGTACCAGGGGGGTTGCAGACCATAGAAAAGAACGTTCCAGGTGAATACGGACAATTGACCGGTCTGGGCGAGCATCCCCAGAACCGTGTGTCCGACGGTGGCGAGAGGATTCATGCCGGTTCGTTCCCGATATAACGGCGTTCCATCCGGCTGCCCATTCGGGTGAGGAACTCATGGCCGATGGTGCCGGCCAGCCCGGCAATCGTATCCAGGCCGGCATTTGGCCCGATCATTTCGACCAAGGCCCCCACATGTGCGCCGCTCTCAGGTATTTCGGTGATGTCCAGAGTAATCAGATCCATCGAGACCCGTCCGATTATCGGCGCCCGGAATCCGGCGATGCCGGCCCAAGCGCGATTGCTGGCCGCCCGCAGATAACCGTCGGCATATCCCATTGCGACCGTCGCGACCCGTATGGGCCGTTTGGCAATGAAAGAGCCACCATAGCCGACCGGGTCACCGTTGGCGACTTCGCGGATCTGTAGAATGCGTGCCGATAATGTGATTACGGGGGCTGCATCGCTGAACGGCGTACCACCATAGAGCCCGATCCCGGCCCGACACATATCGAAATGAAATTGCGATCCGAGCAAGATGCCGCCAGTGGCCGCCAGACTGGCCTTGACGCCGGGTAATCGGGCCCGCATCCGGGCAAAGCGCATCAATTGTTCGCGGTTCAACAGGTGTTCGGGGTCGTCGGCGGCGGACAAATGGCTCATCAAGAGCGATATGTTCATTCCTTCCAGGATTTGGAGATCCGCCGTCAGCCGGTCGGCTTCACTGCGTGACAGGCCCAGGCGCGACATACCGGTGTCCAAATTTATGGCGGCGGGTGGCTTCTGCCACATGGGTAAAAAGCTTTTCCAATCAGCGAGATCATCGAAAGAATTCAGAACCGGACGCAGGCTGTTCTCGGCAAAAATCCTGTCAGTTTCGGCGCGGCGGCCATTAAAGGCATAGATAACGGCATCCGGCAGGGCCGCACGTATTTCAAGAGCTTCGGATAGTTGGGCCACAAAAAATGTCCGGCACCCCTCCGCCCACAGTCGTCGGGCGACCGGGACAGCGCCCAGGCCATAACCGTTTGCCTTTACAACGCCGGCTGTTTCGGCAGGAGCGGCCTTGTCCGCCAAGGCGTGATAGTTCGACGCAAGGGCGTTCAAATCGACAGTCAGAATGGAATCAGCGATCATGGGCTCTTTCAGTCCATCACGACCGGCACGCGATCCTCGTCGGCGAGATTTGCGAAACGGGTGAATTCGGCCTGGAATTGCAACATGACCTTGCCGATCGGACCATGTCGCTGTTTGCCGATAATTACCTCTGCCTTGCCATAGACCCGGGCCATATCGTCCTGCCATTTCTCATATTCAGCGCTGTCGGGCGAAGGTTCGCTCCGGGCGACATAGTATTCCTCGCGAAAGATAAACATGACCACATCGGAGTCCTGCTCGATCGAGCCCGACTCCCGCAGGTCCGAAAGTTGGGGCCGCTTGTCGTCGCGCGATTCCACGGCACGCGAAAGCTGGGAAAGGGCGACAATTGGAATGTCGAGTTCCTTGGCCAGAGCCTTCAACCCTTGTGTGATGTCGGACAATTCCTGGACCCGGTTGTCATTGCCTCGCCCACCTGTCGGGGGACGCAGCAATTGAAGGTAATCGACAATGATACAGCCCAGATCATGCTGACGTTTCAGGCGGCGGGCACGGGTCGCCAATGTCGACATCGGCAGGGCAGGCGTGTCGTCGATATAGAGTGGGAGCTCCTCCAGTTCCTGGGAAGCCTGAACCAGCCGGCGAAAATCCTGATCGGTCATCTGGCCGCGCCGGATCTTCTCCGAGGCAATCTCGGTCTGCTCGGACAGTATCCGGGTCGCAAGCTGTTCCGACGACATTTCCAGTGAGAAAAAGCCGATGACGGCGCCATCGATCACCTTCGCCTTTCCGTTGGTGTCCACTTCCGACCGGTAATTCTTGGCGATGTTGAAGGCGATGTTCGTGGCCAGCGAGGTTTTTCCCATCGACGGCCGGCCGGCCAGTATCAACAGGTCCGAGCTGTGCAGACCGCCAAGCTTGTTGTCGAGATCATGCAGGCCGGTGGCTATGCCCGCCAGGCGGTCCCCACGCTTGTGTGCCGCGCCGGCAGCCTCGACGGATTCGGCCAGTGCTTCACCAAAATTCTGGAACTCGCCAATTTGGGAGCCGGTCTGGGCCAGTTGATAGAGGGCCTGTTCAGCTTCGATAATCTGGTCGCCGGCTTCGTCATCGGGTTCAACAATTCGGGCACGATCCGCGACGTCATTGCCGATATTGATCAGTTCTCGCCGGATCGCCAATTCGCGTACTTCGCGGCCATAGTCCAGCGCCAGGCGCAGTCCAACGGCGGATGCGGCCAGGTGGGCGAGATATTCAGCGGCACTGACTGCCAGTTCGGCAATGGCCGTATCGTTCTGAAATATCGGAGATAAGGTAATCGGCGTCGCCGATTGACCACGGTTCACCTTGCGATCAATGGCATCGAAAATCCGCTGGTGCAGCGGTTCGGAAAAATGCTTCGACTGCACAATGTCGGCGACACGGTCAAACATGTCATTGTTCATCAATACCGCGCCGAGCAAAAGCTGCTCCGCGTCAATATTCTGAGGATAGTCGTGCATCGCCAGCGCGGCTTCCGGGTGAATTTCGATGTCTGCGACCATGGCGCTCACTCCTACATTCTTTCCGTGGCGGGCCGGAAAAAATCGTCACGCGAATTCGGTTGGCCCTGCCCGTTGATTATACAAAGTACGGGGATAACTCTTGGAACGAATGTCTCGGCCGATTTGCATCTGCCCAGGGACAACAAAAAAGCGGCGCCAAACGGGCGCCGCTTTTGCGTGATTTACTGGTCGGAAAACCGATCAGGAAGTCTCTTCCTCACTGTCGGTTTCCGCCGCATCATCGGCCGTTGGTTCGCCTTCCGTCTCGTCGGCATCGCCTTCAGCGTCATCCTCGAGAGCGGAAACATCAATGGCTTCCCCGAAAAATTTCTCGGCGTTGAGTTCGTCATCTTCTTCCGCCATGGCCAGGACATCCTGGCCTTGTGCCTGAAGCCTGGCTTCATCGTCGGTACGTGCTACATTGACGGTGATTGCGCAACGGACATCGGCATGAAGGCGGACAGTTACATCATGCAGCCCGATCATCTTGATCGGTGCATTCAGCACCACTTGGCCCTTGTCCAGGCTGTAGCCATCGGCCGTTGCCACCTCGGCAATATCTCGGGCTGACACCGAACCGTACAACTGACCGGAATCGCCGGCCTGACGGATCACGATAAAGGCCGCTCCGTCCAGCTTGCCCGAAACCGCTTCGGCTTCGGATTTCTTTTCCAGGTTCCGGGCTTCGATCTGGGAGCGCTCCGTCTCAAAACGCGCCAGGTTGCCGCTGGTCGCCCGCAGGGCCTTTCCCTTGAGCAGCAGGAAGTTGCGTGCATAGCCCGGCTTGACGCTGACAATGTCACCGATCTGGCCCAACTTCTCGATTCTTTCGAGTAATACGACTTGCATGACCATCTCCCTATTTCAGCAGATAGGGCAGCAGCCCCAGAAAGCGGGCACGTTTGATAGCGCGAGCCAGTTCACGCTGCTTCTTGGCGGAAACGGCCGTGATCCGGCTCGGCACGATCTTGCCACGCTCCGATATATAGCGCGTCAGCGTGCGCGTATCCTTGTAATCAATCTTGGGCGTATTGGCGCCGGAGAACGGACAGGTCTTGCGGCGGCGGAAAAATGGCCGGCGTGCGGATCCATCTGCCATGGTTTATACCTTCCTCTCAGTTGAAGCCGGACGTTCCCTTGGCCGACCGTCCCGGTCACGCGGGCGACCGCCGCGACCTCCATCACGGGGGCGACGGTCGTCGCGTCCGCGGGTCTGCATCTGGATCGACGGCTCTTCGTCCAGTTCGTCCATCCGAATGGTGAGATACCGCAGAACATCGTCATGGATGCGCATCTGGCGCTCCAATTCCTGAACCACATCGGAAGGTGCATCCAGATTCATCAGGACATAGTGTCCCTTGCGGTTTTTCTTGATCTTGTATTGCAGGGAGCGAAGTCCCCAATACTCGGTTTTGCCGACGGTGCCGCCGCCTCGCTCGATCAGGTTTTTGAATTCGTCAGTCAGGGTTTCGACCTGACCAGCACTCACATCCTGACGAGCGATAAAAACATGCTCGTATAGTGCCATTTTCTCTCTCTTTTCCGATCACGCCAAGGCGGTTAGACCCAAGCGACCCGATCCCAATGACCGAGTGTGGTTGTCCGGAAGTCGCGTGCCTATACCGGGAAGATCGCCTCGGTGCAACGGCAAATCACCTTTGGGGCGGTGAAACCGCCAAGCCGGCGTTGACAGGACTCAGGCGTGCTTTCACTAATCCAAAAGAAACAGGGAGGACACAGCCATGACAATTGCCATCACATTTCCCGGTCAGGGCAGCCAGGCCGTGGGCATGGGCAAGGCTTTGGCGGAAGCCAGTCCAGCCGCTCGGGAAGTCTTTGAAGAGGTCGATGAAGCACTTGGCCAGAACCTGTCACGCCTGATGTTTGAGGGGCCGGAGGACGAACTGACTTTAACGGAAAATGCCCAACCCGCGCTGATGGCAGTTTCCATGGCGGTGTGCCGAACGCTGGAGCGGGAAGGCGGGCTTGCCCTGTCGTCCAGGGCAGCATTCGCTGCGGGACATTCGCTGGGCGAATATTCTGCACTGGCGGCCATTGGGTCATTTTCTCTGCCTGATGCCGCCCGATTGTTGAAGAAACGGGGGCAGGCTATGCAGGCGGCGGTTCCGGTCGGCGAAGGCGCGATGGCGGTCTTGCTAGGTCTGGAATTCGGTGCCGCGGCGGAAGTCGTCGCCGAAGCAGGCAGCGACGAACTCGTGTGCGCCTGTGCCAATGATAACGCGCCGGGCCAGGTGGTGATCAGTGGATCGGTTGCGGCCATCGAAGCCGCGGTTGAACTCGCGAAGGAAAAGGGTGCCAGGAAAGCGATGATGTTGCCGGTGAGTGCGCCGTTTCATTGTCCATCGATGCAACCCGCCGCCGATGTCATGGAAGAGGCCCTGGCCAAGGTTGATCTGAGCGTGCCGTCGGTGCCGCTGGTATCGAATATCGTGGCCGCGCCGACGACCGAGCCAGCTGAAATCAAATCCTTGCTGGTCCAGCAGGTGACCGGCATGGTTAGATGGCGTGAAAGCGTGGCGTATATGGCGGAGAACAGTGTCGATACGATTGTCGAGCTTGGCGCCGGACGGGTACTGTCCGGCTTGGCAAAGCGCATCGATCGCAGCTTGACGGTGATGAACGCCGCCGGGCCAGATGATATCGACACCCTTATTCAAGCCCTTTAAGGACGTCAAAGGAAGGATTTCCCATGTTCGATCTGACAGGAAAATGCGCGCTGGTGACCGGTGCTTCTGGCGGCATTGGCAAGGTGATCGCCGCCGGCCTGCACGAGGCCGGAGCAACAGTTGCGCTTTCGGGCACCCGGATTGACGCGCTTGAGGCGGTCGCCGGAGAACTTGGCGATCAGGCTCACATTCTGCTGTGCAAATTGACCGATGCCGAAGCGCTGGCGGCACTGCCCGGAACCGCGGAAGAGGCGATGGGCAGCCTGGATATCCTGGTCAACAATGCCGGGATTACCCGGGATGGTCTGGCCATGCGGATGAAGGACGACGACTGGAATGATGTCATCGATGTCAATCTAACGGCGGCCTTCCAACTGTCGCGCGCCGTATTGCGCGGCATGATGAAGCGCAAATGGGGCCGAATAATCAATATCACTTCGGTCGTCGGCGTGACCGGCAATCCCGGGCAGATGAATTATGCCGCATCCAAGGCCGGTATTACAGGCATGTCCAAGGCCCTGGCCCAGGAAATTGCCAGTCGCAACATTACGGTTAACTGCATTGCGCCGGGCTTTATCGAAACGCCTATGACCAACGCCCTGAACGATGATCAACGGGGGAGGATCATATCGACGATTCCGGCCGGCCAGCTGGGCCAGCCGCGCGACATTGCCGCTGCGTCGGTTTTCCTGGCGAGCGATGAAGCCGGTTACATAACGGGGCAAACCTTGCACGTGAATGGCGGCATGGCGATGATCTGATCGGGTGTGGAAACCTTGCGTTTCTGGTGTTGCCAGCGCGGGCACGACACAGTAAAGGGGCGGGGATTGTCTCGACTGGTTCTGGATTCGCGGGGTTGATTTGTGTGCGTCCAACCTTCATTTAGCAATCGTCAGGCAACAGGAATAACACGAAAAGGGGCTTGCGATGAGTGACGTTGCAGA
Organism: Alphaproteobacteria bacterium; assembly: GCA_965204825.1. GTDB lineage: Bacteria > Pseudomonadota > Alphaproteobacteria > Futianiales > Futianiaceae. The sequence goes on from OZ242016.1 coordinate 323,192, forward strand.
CTGCGTAAAGAAAATTGTCGTCGAACATTTGGGCGTCGAGGCCGAGAAGGTCTCTGAAAAAGCCAGCTTTATTGAGGATTTGGGCGCAGACAGCCTCGACACGGTCGAGTTGGTGATGGCGTTCGAAGAAGAATTCGGCGTTGAGATTCCCGATGATGCGGCCGAAAACATCGTTACTGTCGGCGATGCCGTCAAATTCCTCACCGAAAACAACGCCTGAGGACGCTCATGGCCGGAAACGGTTGTGAGGCCTTGCCGGGTTCTCCTGAACATATGAGACGCGTTGTCATCACAGGTCTTGGCCTCGTTACGCCGTTGGCGTGCGGGGTCGAGGAAACTTGGAAACGCCTGATTGCCGGTCAGTCCGGATTGGGCAAGATCACGCATTTCGATCCGTCGAATATGTCATCCCATGTCGCTGCCCAGGTTCCGGTTGGCGACGGCAGCGATGGCACATTTAATGCGGATGATTGGGTGGACCCCAAGGAACAGCGGCGCAACGACCCGTTCATCATTTTCGGGCTAACCGCCGCTGAACAGGCAATCCGCGATGCCGGCATTACCGACGCCAGCGACGAATTGAAGCTGCGAATCGGTGTTCAAATTGGCTCTGGCATCGGCGGGATTGGAACGATTGCCGATACGGCGGTCACTTTGCATGAAAAGGGGTCCCGCCGGGTCAGCCCTTTCTTTATCCCTTCCGCGCTGATTAATCTGGTTTCCGGCCAGGTATCAATCAAGCATGGCTTCAAGGGACCGAACCATTCGGCCGTAACCGCCTGTTCCACCGGCGCGCACGCCATTGGTGATGCCTCCCGTTCGATCATGCTGGACGATGCCGATATCATGGTGGCAGGCGGTGCCGAAGCCGCAATTTGCGAACTTGGTATCGCCGGATTTGCTGCCTGCAAGGCCCTGTCGACGGGATATAACGACAATCCCCAGGCCGCCTCGCGGCCGTATGACGCTGGACGTGACGGATTTGTCATGGGCGAAGGCTCTGGCATTGTCGTGCTGGAAGAATTGGAGCACGCGAAGGTCCGGGGCGCAAAAATTTATGCCGAGGTCATCGGCTATAGTCTCTCGGGCGACGCCCATCACATCACCGCACCCGCACCGGATGGCGATGGCGGTTACCGGTCGATGAAAATGGCCATTGAACGGTCCGGCCTGGAAGTTTCGGACATTGATTATGTTAATGCCCATGGCACCTCCACACTGCTGGGCGATGAGATCGAATTGAAGGCCGTGGAACGGTTGTTCGGCGATACACTGACCATTTCATCGACCAAATCCGCGGTCGGGCATTTGCTGGGCGCCGCCGGGTCGGTCGAGGCGATTTTCTCGACCTTGGCTATTCGTGACGGCATCGTGCCCCCGACCCTCAACCTGGACAACCCGTCGGTCGATACCAGGATCGATCTGGTGCCCCACATCGCCAAGGAAAAACCGGTCCGTGCGGCGCTATCCAACTCGTTCGGCTTTGGCGGAACGAATGCCTCGCTGATCATCCGGGCTTTTGACGGATAGCGAGGATTTTGAAGGAAGCAGGAACACTATGATCCGGTTCCTTGCTGGCTTGGTTAGTCTTCTCTTGATAGCGGCCATCGCTGCCGCTGGCTTGTCCTTCTATTTTGCATCCGAATTCAAGAAGCCGGGACCGCTTCAGGCCGACACCACGATCGTGATGCCGCGCGGTGGAAGCCTGGGCAGGATCGCCGACAAACTTGAACAGGCGGATGTGATCGGCGATGCCCGGATTTTCGTGGCCATGGCCAGGTTCCGTGGACAGGCGCGCACCTTGAAGGCCGGTGAATACCAGATACCCGCCGGGTCATCGATGGCGCAGGTGCTTCAGATTATCGTCGAGGGCAAGGCCCTGATGCACAAATTGACCGTTCCAGAGGGGCGGACAACCGCTGAGGTGCTGGCGCTAGTAGCCGCCGCACCGGTGTTGAACGGAGACATTTCGCTGACCCCGGCTGAAGGAGCGTTGAAGCCGGACACCTATTTCTTCGAGCGTGATGAAACGCGCGATGGCTTGATCAAACGCATGATCGATGACCAAACCGCCACCCTTGCCCGTCTGTGGGGCGTCCGGGCGGAAGAGCTTCCAATTGCCACGCCAGAAGAGGCGCTGATCCTGGCCTCGATCGTCGAAAAGGAAACCGGTGTGCCGGAGGAGCGTCCGATGGTGGCCGCGGTCTTCACCAACCGGCTTCGCAAGGGCATGCGACTGCAATCCGACCCGACGATCATTTATGGCTTGACTGGCGGCGTTCCGCTGGGCCGGAAGATCCGGCGGTCTGAGCTGGACCGCAAAACGCCTTATAACACCTACCATATTTCCGGCCTGACGCCGACGCCGATCGCCAATCCAGGGGAAGCTGCCATCGCGGCGACGCTCAACCCGGCGTCCAGTACCGCGCTCTATTTCGTTGCCGACGGCACTGGCGGCCATGCCTTTGCCAATACATTGCGGGAACACGAAAAGAATGTCGCCAACTGGCGCAAGATCGAAAGGGACCGCAAGGCCGCCGAGTAACTATTTCCGTTTCATGATCCAGTGGACCAGCCGATAGGGCAGACAGCTCAGCAGTCTTGACCCGGCCAGCATGGGCAGGGGAAAGGTGATCCGTACGGCTCTGTCACCAGCCATCAGAAACGGCATGGGAAAAGCATTGCCGTCGTTCAGGGGTGATTTCACGAGGCCATGACAGATCCATTGATGGCGATGCCTCCCGGGCATGGCGCATCCGCAGGGCCTTTCCATAGACCCGCACGGCGGCCTTGGAAGCACAATAGGCCGGTGCATGGGGCAGGGTAACCAGTCCGGCAATCGATGACATGATGGCGATCTGCCCACTTTTGCGTTCGACCATTCTGATCAGGGCCGGGTGGACAGTGTTCACGACCCCGTCGATGTTTGGGCCGAAAACCTGACGTGTCGTTGCATCCATATCCTCAATCGTCCTGGGATGCCGGCTGATGCCGGCATTGGCGATAACCAAGTCGAGCGGACGATCGGCATCGATGTCATAGATCCACCGTTCCAGTTCATCGCGTTTGATGACGTCGTACGCGCCGGTCACGACTTCCGCGACTTGCCCCCGCAGATGGCCGCGATGGCTTCAAGCCGCCCCGCATTTCGGCCGTTCAGGGCCAAACGGATACCCGGGACCGCATAGTGTCGCGCAAGATCGGCGCCAATACCGCTGGACGCGCCGGTTATGAGGATCGAACCGGGATTATTCATAGGCCATCGCTGTCTCCGTGCTGTTGGTGTCGGGAATCGCGAGCAACGGGTAGAATGATTCAAGGCAGTGATCGGACAAATCGATTCCAGGTGGCTTTCCATGACTCTTTCCAGCATGACCGGATTTGGCCAGGCCGATGGTGGCACAGACGGGTATTCCTGGCGGCGGGAACTGAAATCGGTCAATGGTCGCGGACTGGACATCCGATGCCGCCTGTCATCCGGTTTCGAAAGTCTGGAAGCTGATGTTCGCACGCATATTGGCAAATCCCTGTCGCGCGGCAATGTAAATGTTGCGATGTCCTTGTCGTCGGCCGGCCAGGCCGGTGATGTCGTGGTGAATGAGCAGGCGCTGGAATGTGTGCTGGATGCCATGGACAGGTTGGCGCTGAAGCGCGAACTCGCCCCGCCGAGCGCGGCCGCGGTCTTAGACCTGCACGATGTCCTGGAAATATCAAGCAGCGATGAGGACCCGGAGAGACATAAGACGGTGAGCCAGAAAATGCTGGCATCGCTGGATTCGGCGGTTCGGGACTTGGCTGGCGCGCGGAAAGGTGAAGAGCAGAAGCTGCTGACGATCCTCAACCAGAATGTCGAGGCGATTGCGGATCTTTCCTGGTGGCCGCGTGATGCGGCCGGTGAACAGATCGCGTTGCTGCAAGCCCGGGTGAGCGAACAGGTGGCCCGGGTTATGGGAGATGCCGCCGCACTGGATGAAGCCGGTCTTCATCGAGAGGTTGCTGTCCTGGCGACCAAAGCCGATGTCTAGGAAGAGATTGACCGTCTGGATGCTCACATGATCGCAGCCCGCAAATTGCTGGCTGACGATCAGCCTCTGGGGCGAAAGCCCGATTTTCTGACTCAGGAATTTAACCGCGAGGTGAACATGCTTTGTTCGAAGTCGATCAGCACAACCTCGACCTCAATCGGGCTGGAGTTGAAGGACCTCATCGATCAGTTGCGTGAACAGGTGCAGAACGCGGAATGACGGACATGGAAGAGACGACAATCGCCCGGCGCGGCCTGATGCTTGTGCTGTCCTCGCCTTCCGGCGCCGGCAAGACAACCCTGTCCCGTATGTTGTTGAAACAGGATTATAATCTGACCATGTCTGTTTCGGCTACTACACGGCAAAAGCGGTCGGATGAAGAGCATGGGCAAGACTATTTCTTTGTCAGCGAGAACGATTTTGGCCAGATGATCAACCGTGGCGAATTTCTCGAACACGCGAAAGTTTTCGGCAATTGTTATGGAACTCCGCGTGGACCGGTCGAGGAGAGCATGGGCGCGGGCCGGGACGTGTTGTTCGATATCGACTGGCAAGGCACCCAACAGGTCAAGGAGGCCGCGCGCGACGATGTCGTTAGCGTGTTTATTCTGCCACCCTCAAGTTTTGAGCTGGAAGACCGGCTGCGTCAGCGGGCACAAGACCCCGATCATGTGGTGGCCGAACGCATGGCAAAAGCCTCCGATGAAATCAGCCACTACGCCGAGTACGATTACATCGTGTTGAACAAGGATCTGGACGACAGCCACGCACAAATCACCGCGATCCTGACAGCGGAACGGTTGCGGCGCGACCGGCAGACCGGATTGGGAACTTTTGTCAAAGGTCTTCGCGCAGGCCTGTAAACACCTTTGTCAGGCCGCAAAAGTCGGCAACCGACAGGTCTTCGGCCCGAAGTGTTTCGGTGACATCCGCCGCCTTAAGCAAACTGGCCACAGGCACCGGCAGTGATTTCAGAGACTGGCGCAACATCTTGCGCCGTTGCCCGAACGCGGCCGCCGTTACCTGTGCCAGATCGCTGCCCCGGATATTCATGCCTGGTTCGGTAGGCTCTATATGTACCACGGTTGACGTCACGCTGGGCGGCGGTGTGAAGGCCTTCGGATCGATGTCGAAGGCAAGATCGACTGTGGAACGCCATTGGGCAAGCACGGACAGTCGCCCATAGGCCTTGGTGCGCGGTTCTGCATTGAGGCGCAAGGCCACTTCACGCTGGAACATCAAAGTCAGGGAGAGATACCAGGGTGGCCAGTCCCGCACCGACAACCAATCGGTCAACAAGGCCGAGCCCACATTGTAGGGCAGGTTGGCGACGATACGGACCGGGGCGGTTGTCCTCTCTGTGAAATTGACTTTCTGGGCATCGCCATGAATGATCTCAAGCCGGCCGGGATAGGCTCGGGAAACCTGTTCCAGCGCCGGGAGGCAACGCACATCCCGCTCTATGGCGATGATCTTTCTCGCCCCCTCGATCAGCAGCGCGCGGGTCAGTCCGCCCGGACCCGGGCCGATTTCGACCACGTCGCAGGCAGTCAGGTCGCCAGCGGTTCGAGCGATCCGGCGGGTCAGGTTGAGATCAAACAGAAAATTCTGACCAAGAGATTTGCGAGCCGACAAGCCCTGGGCGGCTATCACATCTCGCAGCGGTGGAAGGCCGTCGTCATTCATTTCCGGGCGCGCCGGGCGGCAATCCGGCCCGCCAGATCGATGGCGGCAATCATACTGCCGGCGCGCGCCTTGCCCGTGCCGACTATGTCGAAACCGGTTCCATGATCAGGTGATGTACGCACGATCGGCAGACCGATGGTGACATTGACCCCATCATCAAAGTTCAATATTTTCAATGGTATAAGGGCTTGATCATGATACATTGCGACAACTGCGTCATAGCCTTGTCTGGCCCTTGCATGAAACAGACCGTCGGCCGAATGGGGCCCGCTAATCCCCAGACCTTCGGCGACCAATGCCTGAATGACCGGCGCGATCAAATCGCGATCCTCGGTACCGATATCACCGGCTTCGCCGGCATGGGGGTTAAGGCCGGTGACGGCAATGCGTGGGGTCGTGATACCGAAATCTGTCTTCAACGCGGCGTGGGTGGTCCGAATGGTCTGTTCTACCAGCGGCGCCGTCAGCGTTGAGGGCACCTGAGACAATGGGATGTGGATGGTCGCCGGAACCACTTTCAGGTTCGGCCCGGCCAGCATCATCGCATATTGCTGTGTATCGCACCGGTCGGCAAAGAATTCAGTCTGGCCTGGAAAGTCAAAGCCTGCATGATAGAGAATTGATTTGGAAACCGGCGCGGTAACAACAGCTGATGCCGCACCGGCTTTGGCCAGTTGGCAGGCAGTTTCCAGGCATTTAATGATGGATGGCCCATTATCCGGTGAGGGAACACCGGGATTGATCGATGTCGATACCGGGACGGACAGGCAGGGCAGGTAAGTTTCAAAATGTTCCGCAGCGTCAGATACATGGGAAACATTGGCAACGCTGATAACGCTGCCATGGCGTTTTGTCGCCTCCGTCAGGACTGCAATGTCTCCGATAACACAAAAGGGCGGAAGTTTGTGTTCGGCCCGTGCCGCATAAGCGCCGGCAATGATTTCCGGGCCAATTCCGGCCGGGTCGCCGAGCGTGATGACAAGGGGACTGTCCATCCAAGAACCAGAAGAACCGGCACTACTGCCGGACTTCGACCGTGGCATCACGGCGCAGATCACGCATATACCGGCGCGCCATCATGCCCAACTCCTGCTGCATCAACCCTTCTTCAATCCGGGCCCGCGCCTTTTCGGAATCTTCGGTGGTGGTCCGGCCGCACACTGCGATGATGGTGAACCCTTGTTCGGTCTTGATCGGCGGTGTCACACCGGCGGATCCCACGGCATTTACGGCATTGCGCAAGGCCGGTTGCAACGAGGCAAGAGGGACTGTTCCGATATGGCCGGACCCGGCATCGTATTGGTTTTCAATCTTGGTGACGTCGTCACATGTTGACAGTTGGCTTGCCGCGGCTTCGGCACGGCTTCGGGAGCCGTCTGTCCCGTTAGAGCTTCCTTCGGCGATCCGTACGACGATCTGTTTCAGGGTTACCATGTCGTCCGACCCGCCGGTTTGAGCGCCCGATCCTCGCTTGTCGATCAGGGCGACCAGGGAATACCCGTTGGCGGTCCGAATCGATCCCTCAATGGCGCCCTTTTTCATCTTGGCCAGAACGCTGTCGATTGCCGGATCAAGTTGCCCCGGGGCGATCCAGCCGATGTCGCCGCTGCGAACCGAGCCGGTAGCCCTGGCATATTCCCGCGCCACATCGCCAAAGCGTGATCCTTCGCGGATGCGCTGAACGATCTGTTGCATTGTTGCCTTTGCCTGCTGGTCCGTGTTCCCGGCATCGACGGGGATGAAAATTTCCCCAACCCTGTAAAGATTGCCCTGTTCGTCTCCACCGGTTCGCGAAAAGACGGCGTCCACCTCATCGGCCCCAACCCTGACCCGACTGGCAAACCGGGACCGGATCAGCTTGTTCCAAGCCAGTTCCGCTCGAATCTGGGTTCGAAAGGTCTCCACGTCAACGCCAAAGGATTGGATGCGCACCAGCAGATCGGCCGGTTGCATCTTGTTCTGCCGCGCCACCTGGGCAAGGCCCTGATTAACCTCAGCATCACTGACCTGAATTCCAAGGCGGCTGGATTCCTGAATTTGCAAGGCTTCATTGACCATTAAATCAAGCAATTGGACCCGCATGCGCGCCAATGCCTGTTCGTTCGGTGTTTCCTGGCGGGACGATACCGCCAGCCGCATGCGCTGCTCCAGATCATATGTAGAGATGATCTGGTCATTGACTGTCGCGGCAATGCCCTGGACAGACTGAGCTTGCACCATGGCACTCATTCCAGGGGCCAAGGCCAATAAGGCGGCAATTACGATGCCAATAACAATTTTACGAAGATGGATGATCACCAACGGGTCTCCTTGAAAAAACACCACCGACAATAGCGCAAACAAATGTGCACGCAATTGGGCACATAACGACATCGAGAAAAACTCACAACCGGATTTTCGCGAAGATATTTGAGTGGCGAGTCGATTTTGGAACTAGGGCCTGTTGACATTCGGGCTTCCGATTTGGCCTGAACTGTTATTCAAGCTTCGAAAATGGAGGTTTGGATGGACGAAGATCGTTTGGTGATTTCAGATGAACTTTGGGAGAAGATTGCGCCCCTGTTACCCGGTAAAGCCGGGGACGCGGGGGCAACCGGTCGGGATAACCGTCGGTTCATGGAGGCCGTACTTTGGCGTGTGCGAACAGGGTCTCCCTGGCGTGACCTGCCCCGGGATTTCGGCAACTGGAATTCGGTTTTCAAACGATTTCGTCGATGGGCAAAGGCCGGTGTGTTTGAGAGCCTGATTCAAAATGATCTGATGTTTTTCAAGCCCTTGCGAGACAGTGTGTCATGCGCCTGATATGGGCGATGAGACCCCAAGCCTCTGCACTTTCGATGGTTTTCTCCCAATCCTTTGCCAATCGGCGGCAACGTCCCGGCCAGGCGAAGGTGCGTTCGATGACCCATCTGCGGGGCAGGACCTCAAAACCTTCAGCGGTGTCGGAACGCTTCACGATCTGGATAGTCCAGCGGCCAATGGTTATCAGGGCTGAACGAAGTTTTGGCCCCCGATAACCGCAGTCGGCAAAAACGTGGCGCAGTTTTGGGGCATCCCGCTTGAGCTTTTGAAAGACGCCCACTGCCCCGTCGCGATCCTGAATGTTGGCAGCGTGAACGCATGATGCCAACAGATGGCCACAGGTGTCTGTCATGATGTGGCGCTTGCGGCCTTTGATCTTCTTTCCTGCGTCGTAGCCAGAAATGCCGCCGTTTTCAGTGGTTTTCACGCTTTGACTGTCAATGACGCCTGCCGTGGGTTGATGATCCCGAGCCTCCCGTTCACGCGCCAGAGCGACCAGAGCGTGGTTGATCTCCGCCAGTAACCCGCTATCACGCCAGTTGTAGAAACAGTATCGAACCGTTGAAACCGGCGGAAAGTCCTTTGGCAAAAGAGACCACGCGCACCCGGCGGCAGCGATGTCGCCAATCCCATCCCGAACTTCGCGCAACTCAACTTCCCGAGGGCGCCCCAATTTGTCGGGGCCGGGCAAAAGCGGAAAAATGACCGCCCATTCTGCATCGGTTACATCGCTTGAGTAACGCTCGTTATTCCGCTCATACTGGCAGCGAGTGGTTTCAGTCCAAGGCATCGTGACCTCCGTTTTCTTGTTTCCTGTTCAAACAAACAGAATCACAACCCACTGATATCACTCAACTCATTTTCGTTCAGGCTCTTAGAGGCTTTTCAACGCCATAAGCAGCGAGCCGGATTTGGAGTATGTCCTCATCGACGGGACGATTGTCCAGGCCCATCAGAAGGCTTCGGGCGCAAAAGAGGGACACGGCATCAAGCCATCGGACGCTCTCGCGGCGGGCTGACGACCAGGATCGTGGCCGTGGTCGATGCGCTCGGCAACTTGTTCCGCTTTCTGCTTCTGCCAAGGCAAGCGCACGACATGAAGGGGGTGCTCAGGTCTATTCATCAAATTGAACCAGCATATTGAAAATATTATGAAATCCTGAATTTATGTTGCTTAGTTTCAGCGACAGGGGTGGCCAGACATGGTATCCGTTCAATCCGTATTGCGACAGGTTCCCGATCCGAGGGGAAAGCAGGGTCTCAAACATCCGCTCCACGCGCTGCCGGGGCTGATGCTGTTATCCATGCTCAGCGGCCGTAAAGGAATGATGGCGGCGGGGCAACGGGGCCGTGGCCTGACCGCACGACAACTCCGGCGACTGGGGTTTCGCCCCGGGCTTGCCTCCCCTGCCATGCAACCTTGACGGAAATCCTTCGGGTTCTGGATCCCACGGCAATGGCACTGGTTTTTTGCCAGTTGACGGCGGAGACCGGCGTGCAGGCCGACACAGACATCAACCACCTCTCCCTCGACGGCAAAGCCCTGCGCGGCAGCAAGGATGCCGACGGCAAGGCCGAACATGTGCGCTCGGCCTTTTGCGTCGCCATGGACCAGAGTGTGGGCCCTGTATCGTCGCACGGCAAGGGGATGGGTAAAAAGACGGTCGCCGTCTTTGCCGAGGAAGACAAGCTGGGCCTGCACCGCTTCAAGGCGGGCGAAGCCTACCGCATCGGCCAGGGGCTGGGACCCGTCGCTGCCTAACTGAGCATTGACGAGATGATCCGCGTCGCCCGCGAAAGTGGCGCCGATGCCATCCACCCGGGCTACGGCCTTTTGTCCGAAAAACCCCCAGGACATTATCGGTCAACGCATTGCGAAAGTGATCGAGACCCTGAACCACATTGATCGTCGATTATCTGATCTGACCAGTTTTGCCGATGCCGGACTTGGCAGTGCAGGCGCTGTTTCGGCCGGTCACGCAGAAAATGACCTGGTGAGCGGACCTTCATTGGAAGGTGCCGGCGTCGATCAGGATCAGGTTGACGCACTGCTCGCCTAACTGATCTACCAAACGAGGCGCGGAGCATGAGCACGTGCCGACAGGCCTCGGGCCTGAAGCAACCGCATAACATCCGCATCGTCTGGCTCCCGGTCGCCTTCTGAAAACTCCGCCGCGTGCAACCCGCCGGTGATCACAAGAACTGGCAGGTCTTGAGCATTTGCACCGGGAACATCTGTCAGCAAACCGTCGCCGATGCACAGGGTCCGGTCAGGGGCGACCATCCTGTTCAAGACATCCGCCGCCACGGTGCGCGAGCGCTCATAGGCTGGTGCATAGGGTTTTCCAAGCCACACCACAGTGCCGCCCTGCCCCTCATAGACGTCCGCCATGGCGCCGGCACAGGGAATAATCTGTTCACCGCGCATAACCTGGCGATCCGGATTTGCACAGATCATCCGCAGGCCACGCGCGCCGACCGCCTGGAGTACTTCGCGATAATCTTCGGGCGTCTGGACCTGGTCGTCGGCAAAACCGGAACAGACGATCAGATCGGCTTCGTCCGGCCCCGACAATTCCGCATCCAACCCCTCGAAGATGGTCAGATCCCGCTCGGGTCCCAGATGCAGTATCTTTTTCCCGACGGCTTCCGACGTCAGGTACAGACGCGTCAGATCGCCGGAACTGACGATGGCATCGCGCGCTTCCTCGACGACACCGAGACGGGCCAGGTGCCGGGCAATTGCATCCTCGGGGCGGGGCGCATTGGACAGGAAAACCACGCATCCGCCAGCGGCGCGAAACCGGGTCAGTGCATCGATGGCGCCGGGATAGGGTGTCAAACCGTCATGAACGACCCCCCACAGATCACAAATCAGAAGGTCATAATCATTTGCAATCGAGGAAAGGCCGGCGAGGCGCGTAGCAGGAGCAGATGTAATCATGGCGCCGCTTGTGAGGCGACGCCATGTATTCGTCAAGCTGGAATGACGGCTCAGCCGGTCGGATCAGTTGCCGACCCGCTTTGGCTTGCCAATCAGGAAACCTTGCACAAAATCGATATTGCATTTCCGCCACGTGGCCAGATCCTTTTTGTCTTCGATCATTTCGACGATGATTGACAGTCCGCGCCGCGCAAAAGTACTTCTTCAGATATTCACTGCGTACCATGGCGCCGCCATCGGCTATGCCTCGGCTCAGAGCTTCGGCGCCAACCTTGATGTAACGGAAACCACGGCCGGACATCAATGGCAGGTCGATTACCCAATCGGTCACTTGGTCCAGGGCGACGCAAAAGGCGGAGAGCACATGTTCGGCCCTGCCGTCAGCATCCTTGCTGCCGCGCGGGGTCTTGCCGTCGAGGGAGAGGTGGTTGATGTCTGTGTCGGCCTGCGCGCCGGTCTCCGCCGTCAACTGACCAAAAGCCTGCGCCATTGCCGTGGGATCCGGAACCCGAAGGGTTTCCGTCAAGGTTGCATGGCAGGGGGAGGCATGACCGGGGCGAAATCCCGGTCGCCGAAATCCCGGTCGCCGAAATCCCGGTCGCCGGAGCTGTCGTGCAGTCAGGCCACGGCCCTGTTGCCCCGCCGCCATCATTCCTTTACGATCGCTGAGCATGGATAACAGCATCAGCCCCGGCAGCGCGTGGAGCGGATGTTTGAGACCTTGCTTTCCCCTCGGATCGGGAACCTGTCGCAATACGGATTGAACGGATACCATGTCTGGCCACCTCTGTCGCTGAAACTCGACAACAGAGATTCAAACTTTCAGAATATTTTCAATACCCTGGTTGAATTTGATGAATAACCCTGCCCATCGCTCAGATCACTTGCATACCGGCCATTGTACGCTCATATTGCTTGCGAGTGATCTCGGTCCACATTTTGTGCCTCCATTGCTGATTGGACACAAAAACGGGATCACAAGCGGCTGATTCCACTTAACTCTTTTCAGTCAGGCTCTAAGACGCGCCCCTAAATTTCGATTACGATCTTTCCGGTCGACTTGCGCGTCAGCATGTCGGTCAGGGCCTGTTTTGCATCCGCTAGGGGATAGATCGCCGAAACATGCGGCCGGATCGCGCCTTCAACGTACCAGCCCATCAATTCGGTAAAGCTGTCCACGATGACCTGCGGCTTTTTGGCCATGTAGCTGCCCCAATAAAGACCCAGAACATCGAGGTTCTTGATCAGGATAATGTTGGCCGGAATTTGCGGTATGGTTCCGCTGGCAAATCCGATCACCACAATGCGGCCTTCGAAATTGATACAGCGCAGAGAGGCCTCGAACGCCTTTCCCCCGACCGGGTCATAAATCACATCCGCACCCTTGCCGCCCGTCAGTTCCTTGACCCGCTCGCGGATCTCTTCGGTCGAATAATCGATCAGATGGTCCGCACCCTTGGAACGGGCGACCTCCAGCTTCTCCGCCGAACTGGCTGTGGCGATGACGGTCGCCCCTAGATGCTTGCCAATCTCGACCGCGGTCAACCCGACACCGCCCGAGGCGCCATGCACTAGAAGTACTTCGTTGGCCTTGAGCCCGGCCTTGTAGGTGAGCCCCACATGAGATGTTCCATAGGCCACGGGAAACGCGGCGGCATCGACATCGCTCATCTCGTCCGGCAGCGGGACGCATGCCGTCTCCGTGACAACCGCCTCTTCCGAAAAACCGCCATATCCGGTCATGGCGAGCACGCGTTGGCCGAGCGCAAATCCGGTTACGCCATCACCTACCTCGATAATTTCACCGGCACATTCAAGCCCCGGCGCGAAAGGGAATTCCGGTTTGACCTGGTATTCACCCTTGATAATCAAGGTATCGGCAAAGTTCACCCCGCAGGCGTGCACCCGAACCCGCACCTGTCCGGTCCCCAAGGCCGGAGAGGCGATATCTTCCAGATTCAGGGCGTCCAGTCCGCCAAATTCTCTGACAACCATAGCGCGCATGTTTTTCACTCCGAATCATTGAAGTTCCGCCGAACCCGTATCTCTTGCGATATCTTCCAAGGTCACTTTCCCCAAGCCCTGAACGTGCTTAGGCGCCGTTTGCCAAAAACATATGCCCGCTATCCAGGGTTATTGAGACACTCTTGAAGCTTACGCGGCGGCCTAGATTTTGTCCATTGCGTCGCGTCTGAACTGGTTTGGCGAGCGATGGCCATGCCTCTGGATGAGCCAGTGTTCGTTGTCGTCATCCTTGAACTTCTGGAGGGCTGCTTGCAGTTCCTCCATGGTGTTGAATGTCGTGATCCAGAGGAGATTTTCCTTGAGTGTCCGGATGAAGCGCTCGGCACAGCCATTGCCCTCGGGCGCTCGGACAAGGGACGGTGAGGATTTCGCACCCAGCCAGGCGATCTCGTTCTGGAAGTCGTGGCTGATGTACTGCGAGCCGTTGTCATGGCGGATCGTCAGGCCAGCGGCCACGTCCGTGGCGCACGCCCCGAAGCAGTCCCGCACGCCCTGGCGGATCGGCTGCAACGCCTCGAAGCGTGTGCCCCGGATGGCTGCATGAATGCCCACGCAGCCCGCCGAACAATGATCGACCGCGACAAGGACCGCGACCTGACGCCCTGTGCTCAGGAGGGTGGCGGTCATGTCGGTGCCCCACATCCCTTGGCCTTTCGTCAATGTTGTCCGGGATGATGGTTCCGTCATGAGCCCTTGGCCCGTGTGCCGCCCCCCTGACATGGCTTCGCACAGAGCCCCGTCTCACGCATCAGCCGCAGAACCCGCACTTTCGAGGTGCCGATGCCCTTGTAACGCAGGCGCGCCCACACCTTGCGATAGCCCTCGCCATGAAACCTGCTGTCGGTGATGACCTGCCTGATCTCCCCGACCAGATCGGCATCCGACAGGGGGCCTTGTGGTCCCGGGCGGCGGGGCGGCGCGGCCTCGGTCCGGGCCGGTTGCAGGTCCCGGTACACGCTGGCCCGGCTCGGACTCCAGGCCCGGCACACCCGGGAGACGCCGTAAGCCTTGCCCGTGGAGATCGAGATGACGGCGCTCATCGCTTCGACCTCCGGCGCCCGAAAGGGTGGCCCGCCTCCATCTTCGCGATCTTCTCGACGAGAAGCTCGTTATCCATGGTGATCTCGCCCACCCTGGCGCGAAGCCGATCAATCTCCTCATCGCGGGCATCGCGCGGGCGATGCTTCAGCCCGGATGCGCCCGTCGCCAGGAAAACGTCCCGCCAGCCGCTGACATCGGCCGCCGTCGCATCAAGCGACCGGGCCACCAGTTCCACATCCTCGCCCTGCAACACCCGCAGAACGGCCTCCTGCTTGCGCGCCGACGTCTGTCTGCGACGTCGGGCCGGAGCCGGATCTGCTGCGATATGTGAAGTCTCCGCAGCTCCGGCTCCGGCCCGATCAACCTTCTTCTGTTCCGTCATGAAACATCTCATTCATCCCCTCGTCTCAGGTCTTGATCAGTGTCTCAAAAAACTCTAGGGCGGGGGAATTCTCCATCTTCTTTGACAAAGACGGTAAATCACAACCCACTGATATCACTCAACTACTTTTTAAACGGGCTCTAAATGCCTAGCTCGGAATTGTGCACAAACCGTTCGATTGCGCCGACATTTACTCTTTGATTCGGTATAAAGTGCGCGAATGTGATCAACTTGGGTGCTCGGAGGCGTATTCGATTCGGCGCAACTATCTGGGCGGTTGATTGTCCGCGGCAAGAGACGGGAATGACGGCAAGCGAAAAACCACATGTGATTGTCATCGGCAACGAAAAGGGCGGTTGCGGTAAATCGACGACCACGATGCACATTGCTGCCGCATTGATGGCGGCGGACAAGCAGGTCGGCGCCATTGACCTGGACCTGCGCCAAAGAACCTTCACCCGTTATCTGGAAAATCGCCTAGCCTATCAGGACCGCAACGAAATCAAATTGCCAATGCCGCGTTATGCACGGGTGCGTCCATCAACTGCGGACCTGCGAGAAGCGGCGGCCCGGGAAGAGCGTGACAATGTCTGGTCGGCGGTCGAACGGTTGTCCGTTTGCGATTTTATCGTGATCGACTGTCCCGGCAATGATGTTCCCGTTTCACGGGCAGCTCATTCGATCGCCGACAGTGTCGTTACGCCGATCAATGACAGTTTCATCGATTTCGACATGCTGGCCCAAGTCAATCCGGAGGCGATGGAGATTGCCGGCCCCAGCCTGTATTCGGAAATGGTCTGGGATGCACGCAAGCAACGGGCAATCAAGGACGGCGGAAGCATCGACTGGCTGGTCATGCGCAACCGGATGTCGGTCCTGAACGCCCGCAACAAGCATCGGGTCGGCACTTTGCTAGGCAAGCTGGCGGACCGTGTCGGCTTTCGTGTTGCACCGGGCCTGACGGAACGGGTGATTTACCGCGAGATGTTTTTGAACGGCCTGACGCTTCTGGACATGAATTCCGGGTCGGCGGGCAAGAGTGCCAACATGTCCCACATTGCCGCGCGTCAGGAGGTTCGAGCCCTGATCGCCGCATTGGAGCTTCCCGGTCTCGTCGTCATGGCGAGTGCGGCGCAATAAAACGAATGGCTGAACTCTTGTGCCGGACTTCGCGAGATTGTAGGGCAGATGCAATCGATCATCCCGCCACCATCACCGGCGGCCCAATGAAATGACGACGTTGACCTGATGAACCAAGCTGTCCGCAAGGCGGTCCTGCCCGTTGCCGGTCTGGGAACCCGGTTTCTGCCGGCGACCAAGGCCATGCCCAAGGAAATGTTGACCGTCGTCGACCGACCGTTGCTCCAATATGTCGTCGATGAAGCCCGCGAGGCAGGCATTGAGCATTTCATCTTTGTCACCGGCCGAAACAAGGGCATGATTGAGGATCATTTCGACAAGCAATGGGAACTTGAAGACACACTGCGCCGCCGGGGCAAGGATGCCGAGTTGGCTCTGCTGAACGATCTTCTGCCTCCGGCAGGCACCACAAGCTTTACCCGTCAGCAGGAACCCCTGGGCCTTGGCCATGCGGTGTGGTGCGCGCGGGAACTGGTGGGCAACGAGCCCTTTGCCCTGCTGCTACCCGATGTGCTTATCCATTCACGCGATCAGGGCTGCCTGTCCCAGATGATTGACGTTTATAACCAGGTCGGAGGAAACATCATCGGTGTCGAGGAAGTGCCCGATTCCGAAACCCACAAATATGGGGTCGTCAGCCTGGAAGAAGGCGAGGGACCGACCTGGCCGATCACAAGCATGGTGGAAAAACCGGCGCCTGGCACCCAGCTCTCAAATCTGACGATTGTCGGTCGCTATATCATTCAGCCAGGCATCTTCAATATTCTCGGGGATCGCCAGCGTGGGACCGGAGGTGAAATTCAGATCACCGACGCCCTGACAAAGCTGCTGGAACAAGAGAAATTTATTGCGCATCGATACAACGGCCAAAGCTATGACTGCGGATCTCCGCAGGGGTTTCTGCAGGCGACAATTGCCTATGGACTTGACCGGCCCGAAATTGCGGGGCCTCTGAAAAGCTTCATCAAATCGCTTGATCTTGCCTGACCGGGTTTTCGGCCGGCCACGCACAAGGAGCATTGCCGATGCGTGTCATCATGATCGGAACCGGGTATGTCGGACTGGTGTCGGGGGCGTGTTTCTCCGACTTCGGCCATCACGTGATTTGCGTCGACCGGGACGCAGAGAAGATCGCCAGTCTGAAAGAAGGCGAGATCCCGATCTTCGAGCCCGGTCTGGACAAACTGGTTGAGAAGAACATCGCTAACGGCCGGCTGACGTTCACAACCGGATTGGCGGACAACGTGCGCGATGCCGATGCGGTTTTCATCGCGGTCGGCACACCGTCGCGGCGCGGGGACGGATTTGCCGATCTGTCCTTCGTCTATGGCGCCACCGAAGAGATTGCCGACGCCCTGACCGGTTATACCGTGGTGGTCACCAAATCGACCGTGCCGGTCGGAACCAATCGCGAAGTTGAACGGATCATCCGGGAGCGGCGGCCGGACGTGGAAATGGATGTCGCCTCAAACCCTGAATTCCTGCGCGAAGGTTCCGCCATCGAAGATTTCAAGCGCCCTGACCGGATCGTGGTTGGGGCTGATGGCGACCGGGCGCGCGAGACAATGCGCGAACTCTACCGTCCACTTTATCTTAACGAGACGCCGATCCTGTTCACCAATCGGGAGACAGCGGAGGTTATCAAATATGCCGGCAATGCCTTTCTGGCGACCAAGATCACCTTCATCAACGAGGTTGCCGACCTGTGCGAAGCCATTGGTGCAAATGTTCAGCAGGTCGCCCGCGGCATCGGCCTGGACAATCGGATTGGCCGCAAATTCCTGAACGCGGGGCCCGGTTACGGCGGGTCTTGTTTCCCCAAGGATACACTGGCGCTGGTAAGGACAGCCCAGGAGGCCGGCATGCCCGTCACCATCGTCGAGGCGGTGATCGAAGCGAACAAGCGCCGCAAGAAGAACATGGCTGAAAAGATCATTGCCACTTGCGGCGGGGATATAACCGGCTGGACGATTGCAATCCTGGGCGTTGCCTTCAAACCCAATACCGACGATATGCGCGACTCTCCGGCCCTGGACATTGTTCCGGCCCTGCAGGCCGCCGGTGCAACGGTCAAGGCCCATGACCCAGAGGCGATGGATGAGGCTGAAAAACTCCTTCCCAATGTCGAATGGCAATCCGATGCCTATGAAGCTTTGGAGGGGGCGGACGCGGTCGCGATCATTACCGAATGGGATGTCTATCGGGCCCTGGATCTGCACCGGGTCAGGACCCAGATGAAAACACCGATCTTTATTGATCTGAGAAACATCTATGCCAATGCGGACATGCCGGCGATGGGATTTGACTACACGGGTATCGGCCTCGGATCGTAGGCCGCAAAGCTCAAGATCACGCCAGGATTATTCTGCCGAACCCTGTGCCAGGGAACCCGGCGGTACCGGTATGCAGGCAATGCCTTCGGATGCCAATCTGCGGCAGGCATCACGAGCGTCGGTTTCGGCAAAACCCCGAAGGCGTGCCCTGTGGACGGTGATCCCGCCGGCAGCATAGGGCACGACAACCTGTTCCGCGCTGGCAAGCATGCCGGCGTAACGGTTGGAAAGTTGGTCGAGATATTCGTTGGCCCGGCCTGATTGGGCAAAGGCGCCAACCTGCAAGCCCCATTTCCGTCCCTGTCCAGCGGGATAGATGACGGCTGAGCTTGATGCAGAGATACGGGCCGCTGCAATTCCTTCCCGGCGTGGATTTATGCGCGGCATGACCGCTGAACTCAGCGTGCTGTTCACTTCTGTCAGTTGAATCGAAGCAATTGTTGCGTCGGATGGGCGGGTGGGCGGCTCGACGGGCGGTATGTTTGCGGCAATATACGAAGCGCTGGCAACATGATGCGGCCTGTCGGCAACATGATGCGGCCTGTCGGGCGGAAACGGACGTTCGTTCCGGGCCAGGCGCTGGTGTGTCGGTTTAGCGGGCAGCCGGGCGAACGCCTTGTCCAGAATCTCAATCATATGATTGTCGCGGCGTTTGGAAGACTTGCCTCCGAATATGGCACCGATCAGGTGGCGACCCTTACGTTTGACCGATGCCACCAGATTATACCCCGACTTGCCTGTATAGCCGGTTTTGATCCCGTCTGTGCCTGTGTAATTGGCTAGGAGTTTGTTGTGGGATTTGTAGGTGCGTGAGCCATAGTCGAAGCTGGGGCGCGAGAAAACGTGATAGTACTGCGGATAATCATTCATCAACCGGCGGCCCAGGATCACCATGTCCCGCGCGGTTGTAAGCTGTCCTCTGGCCGTCAATCCCGAGGCATTCTTGAAGGTCGTTTTCTTCATGCCAAGCTCGCGGGCCTTGCGAGTCATCAGCCGGGCAAAGCGTGATTCCGTCCCGCCAATTTCTTCTGCCACCGCTGTGGCGATATCATTGGCGGACTTGGTTGCCAGAGCATGGATTGCATCCTTGACCTGAATCGAACCGCCGACACCGATGCCAAGCTTCGATGGGGGGCGCCGCGCCGCTCTGGCGGAAACGCGAATTTTGTCGGTCATGGTGAGATGGCCGCGATCCAGCGCCTCGAACAGCATATAAAGCGTCATCATCTTGGTCAGGGATGCCGGATACCGGATTTCATCTGCATTGCGCGCATAGATCACCTTGCCCGATTGGGCATCGATGATGATCGAGGCATATGCCGGTTTGGCGGAAGCAGTGGTCGGAAGGACGGTTGTTGCAAGGGCAATCGCCAAAAGGGTGACAGCGACATCAGCCCCCCGGGTACTACAGATTTGGAAAAGGCGGAAAGCCTTCAGATTCGAAATGTTTGACACCACCCCCCCCAAACTGATTCATTGAAACCTAAATTACATGTTGAATGCCTCTGAGTCAACCCCCGATTAGGGCCTGTTTACATTCGGGCTTCCGAATTCGGCCTGAACTGTTATTCAAGCTTCGAAAACGGAGGTTTGGATGGACGAAGATCGTTTGGTGATTTCAGATGAACTCCGGGCGAAGATTGCGCCCCTGTTTCCCGGTAAGGCCAGGGACGCGGGAGCAACCGGTCGGGATAACCGTCGGTTCATGGAGGCCGTGTGCGAACAGGGTCTCCCTGGCGTGACCTGCCCCAGGATTTCGGCAACTGGAATTCGGTTTTCAAACGATTTCGTCGATGGGCAAAGGCCGGTGTGTTCGAGAGACTTTTCAACGCCATGAGCGGCGAGCCGGACCTTGAACATGCTCTCATCGACGGAACGATTGTCCAGGCCCATCAGAAGGCTTCGGGCGCAAAAGGGGGACACGGCATCAAGCCATCGGACGCTCTCGCGGCGGGCTGACGACCAGGATCGTTGCCCTGGTCGATGCGCTCGGCAACTTGTTCCGCTTTCTGCTTCTGCCGGGGCAGGCGCACGACATGAAGGGGTTGCTCCCCTGATCCACGATGTCTCCTTCGCAGCGTTGCTGGCCGACAAGGCCTTCGACGCCGATTGGCTCCTGCAAGACCTTGATGAGCGCGGCGCAGCCGCGGTTATCCCGCCCAAATCGAACCGGAAAGGGCTACGAGACGACGATACTCACATGTACAAGTGGCGTCACCTGATCGAAAACTGCTTCGCAAGGATCAAGGAATTCAGGAGGATAGCAACGCGATACGACAAAACAGATACCAGCTGCGCAGCCAACTGGCACCTCTGCGCAATGCTCAACGCTGCTCGGTGATTGTCAACAGACCCTAAAATAGAATAATATTTGCACAAATCGGTTCTGTAAGACCACTATCATGCAACTCGCAACGTCGCCCGGCGCGAATTTCAACATCGGACGGGACATTCCACGAAGGAGAATAGAAATGCAGAAAATGATAGCATCAATTGCTTTCATACCTGCCATTTTTTGGCGGCATGTCAGGCAACTACGACGACCGATGGTCCAAAACTCAATGAGACGGTTTCGGTCGAAAGTGACTGGGAAAATTCTGAACTCGGAAGAGAATTCCGAATTCGGTCGGGTATTTCATGCAAAGCATGGAATTATGCTCAGCCCACCTTTTCTGACGAAATTTCAAAACACTTCTCTTCTCAATACTGGACAAAGATCGAACAGTTGAGAAGAAATGAGACAAGTTGGGTTGAACTGTGTGATAGTTTGCCTTTGGTCGAAACCAAAAGGCAGGCTCGTTCCTGGCTGAAAACGCGCGAGGGCATTGCACGCGAGGTAGTCAAGAATGATGAGTATTGGATTGAGAGCCCATGGCGTTGGTCAGATACCGAAGAAGCAAGGATTTGGCATGCTTTCCTTTGTCGCAAAGAGGATAGGAGTATGGGGAAAGCTGCTCAAGTAACCGGAGAAGTTATTGCTGAGAATAAACCTTGGAATGCAACTCGCGCAAAGCGGATAGCTTCAAGTATCGCAGCAAAAGTGAGCAATACCTGTTCCCGCGGATACGACGGAATTGAGAAAAAATTCGTATCTGAGAGTAAGGGTGTGTGGAAATCCTATATATCCTTGTGGCGACTGGGTTCATAAATAAAGGTTCAGTTTCAAATTGTATGCATGGACGTGCGATGGCGGTTGCGAGGCAAGCCCGGGGTGAGGCGTTCTCCAGTTCAAGCCGCTGGAACCATCGCAGGCAGTTGTCGAGATATCTGGTCGCGACGCCTCGATAGCGCCGCAGGAAATCCTTACAACCGGCTGTGTCGGTTGTTGACCGCCGGATCTGCTGCGATCTGAATGTGAAGGGCACCTCGCACCCGTTCACTTCGTGACAGGTTCAATGCTTCGTGATGCGCACCGATTGCCGCCGCGCATCGCGGACAAGCGCGGTGTCCATCGGTCACCAAAACGATATCCTCGTCCACAACCGGCGCGATCACCTCGCGCAAGGGATCTGCGTGGACCGCGGGCAGAACCGCACTGACTGTCGCGCCGCTGCGATCAGCGACAACCAGTACCGGAACCTGTTCATCTGACAGGCCCCGCTTGCTGGCCTTGCCTCCCCTGCGTCGCGCCTTGCGCTCAAGGTTTCGTGCACCTTTCCGGCTTTCCGGCACACAGGTTTCATCGGCTTCCACAATGCCCGTGAGCTTGCGTGCCTTCAGGTCTTTCGCGGCAGGAAATCGGTGCCGCCAACGGAAGGCGGTGTTGACGGCAAGTCCGCAACGTTCTGCTGAAGCGCGAACCGTCAGCCCATCAGCAAGACAGGCTCCAAAGGAAAGCCACTTGTCCTTGCGGTGCAGACCCGACAAGGGGGTGCCGGTCGCGGCCTTGAATGTCTTATTGAATGTCTTCCTGCATCCTTTGCACTGGTACCGTCGCAGACCCCTTGCCTTGCCACGCGATATGGCTCCTGGCGTGCCACAATGCGGGCACTGGCGATCTTCACCCACGGCCGCTTCAATGGCAGCCAGCGACGCTGACGTCTCCGTGTCCCCCGGGAACACGGCTTCGGTTTGCTGCCGCTGCGCCGGGCTGAGGTGGTCTATCCCCGATAACCATTCCTGAAACTGCTTGTGACCCATGTCAATCCATCCTTCTGATTTCACAAAAAACATGACATGAACGCACACGGCTTGTAAACTGAGCCTAAACGAATGGTTATCACGGGCAGGTTTTTTCGCAGAATTGCTGATTTCGGCCGGATTGCCGGCGCAATGTTTCCCGGATACACCACATTCCGTTTCTAAATGGAGCACGGTCAATTGTTTCTCTTCCTTAACAGGTCCGGTGGCCCTATCTTTGTTGATTGGGAGCGAAATGGAGACCCATACCGGTTCGGATATGAGCAATTCAAACGATCAAGAAAACGATGATGAAGGTGGTGGCAGCGGTACGGGTATTCTGACGAAAACCCGCGTGAAGACCAAAAAGCCTTCACTTTACAAGGTGTTGTTGCTGAACGACGACTATACTCCGATGGAGTTCGTGACTCATGTGCTGGAACGGTTCTTCAGCAAGGGCCGGGAAGAGGCCATGGCCATAATGCTGCACGTGCATCAGCGCGGCGTAGGGGTCTGCGGCGTCTACACCTACGAGGTTGCTGAAACAAAAGTCGCACAAGTCCTTGATTTGGCGCGCCAGCATCAGCATCCTCTACAGTGCACAATGGAAAAGGAATAGGCGGAGCAACGTGCCCTCATTTTCACAAAGTCTTGAAGAAGCGCTTCATCGCGCCTTGGCCCACGCCAACGAGCGCGGACATGAATACGCGACGATGGAACATCTGCTGCTGGCCCTGATCGACGATGCCGATGCCGCCGCGGTCATGCGTGCCTGCAGTGTCGAACTGGACGAGCTTCGCAAAAATCTGACTGCCTATATCGACGAGGAACTGACGACGCTGGTGGTTCATTCCGGCGACGACGCCAAACCGACCACCGGTTTTCAACGGGTCATCCAGCGGGCGGCGATCCATGTGCAGTCGTCGGGTCGAGAGGAAGTGACCGGCGCCAACGTGCTGGTCGCAATCTTTGCCGAACGTGAAAGCCATGCTGCCTATTTCCTGCAAGAGCAGGACATGACCCGATACGATGCTGTCAACTACATCTCGCATGGCGTTGCCAAAACACCTGGCCTGTCGGATGAAAAGATCGTTCACGGTGTGGACAATGAACTTGACGAGGACATCCACGTCAAGGAAGGGACCGAGGCACTGGAGGCTTACTGCGTCAACCTCAACGCCAAGGCCAAGGAAGGCAATATCGATCCGTTGATCGGCCGTGAGGCCGAAGTCAGCCGCACGATACAGATCCTGTGCCGCCGGCGCAAGAACAATCCGCTCTATGTCGGCGATCCGGGTGTTGGCAAAACGGCGATTGCCGAGGGTCTGGCCAAGAAGATCGTCGAAGGAGACGTGCCGAAGGTTCTTGTCAATGATACGATTTTTTCGCTGGATATGGGCGCGCTTCTGGCTGGCACACGCTATCGCGGCGATTTCGAGGAACGCCTGAAAGCCGTTATCAAGGAACTGGAGAATTTCGATGGCGCCGTGCTGTTCATCGACGAGATCCACACCGTCATCGGCGCGGGCGCCACGTCAGGCGGGGCAATGGATGCCTCCAACCTGTTGAAGCCGGCCCTGGCCGGCGGAAAGCTGCGCTGCATCGGTTCGACAACCTATAAGGAATTTCGCCAGTTCTTCGAAAAGGACCGGGCGCTGGCTCGGCGGTTCCAGAAGATTGACGTCAATGAACCCTCTATCGACGATACCATCAAGATCCTGAAAGGCCTGAAGCCCTATTTCGAGGAGCATCACGGCCTGCGTTATACCAACGAAGCCATCAAGGCGGCAGTCGAGCTCAGTTCGAAATACATGCATGACCGGAAACAGCCCGACAAGTCGATCGACGTGATTGACGAAGTTGGCGCCTCGCAAATGCTGGTGGCTGAATCCAGGCGCAGGAAAACCATTGGCGTAAGGGATGTGGAAGCAACCATTGCCACCATGGCCCGAATTCCGCCAAAAACCGTCAGCAAGGATGACACGGCGATCCTGCAGGACTTGGAAAGCGGTTTGAAGCGGGTGGTGTTCGGCCAGGACGACGCCATCGAAGCGCTGTCCTCCGCCATCAAGCTCGGCCGGGCAGGGCTGCGCGAACCCGAAAAGCCGATTGGCAATTATCTGTTCTCCGGCCCGACAGGGGTCGGCAAGACCGAAGTAGCGAAGCAACTTGCTTCGATGCTGGGCGTCGAACTGCTGCGTTTTGACATGTCGGAATATATGGAACGTCACACGGTCAGCCGCCTGATCGGTGCGCCGCCGGGCTATGTCGGATTTGATCAGGGTGGTCTGTTGACAGACGGCGTTGACCAGCATCCTCACTGCGTGTTGCTGCTTGACGAGATCGAGAAGGCTCATCCGGATCTGTTCAATATTCTGTTGCAGGTGATGGATCATGGCAAGCTGACCGATCACAACGGGAAAAAGATCGATTTCCGCAATGTTATACTGATCATGACCACCAATGCCGGCGCCTCTGAACTTGCCAAATCCGCCATGGGTTTTGGTTCGGGTGTCCGAACCGGCGATGACGAAGAAGCCATTCAGCGCACCTTCACGCCCGAATTCCGCAACCGGCTGGACGCCGTTGTCTCATTTGCGGCGCTTAGCCCCGAAGTGATCGAGATGGTGGTCGAGAAGTTCGTCATGGAGCTGGAAGCTCAGCTGATGAACCGCAATGTCACCATTGAGATAACGTCGGCGGCTGGCAAATGGCTCGGCAAAAAGGGCTACGATCCGCAAATGGGTGCGCGGCCGTTGGCCCGGGTCATTCAGGAAGAGATCAAGAAAGCCCTGGCCGAGGAGCTGCTGTTCGGCAAGCTGGCCAAAGGCGGCGTGGTCGAGGTGGATCTGAACAAGAAGGCGGACAAGTTGTCGTTCAAGTTCTTCGAGCCTAGCGAACAGAAAAAATCCAAACCCGAATCCAAGCCGCCGAAAGGCAAGGGACCCGGCCGCTCGCCCAAGAAGCCTGTAACGGTGGAATAGCGCTCAGAGGCTTAAGCATCAGGCGACCGGCATTTCCAGCTTCGGCGACAATGGCTCCAGCGCCCGAGCTGCACGCAGCACGGTCATGTCGTCATATTTTCGACCAATAATTTGCAATCCCACCGGCATGTTCTGGGCATCCAGACCCCAGGGCAGCGAACAGGCGGGCTGACCGGTGGCGCTGAACAGGCCGACATACCAGAGGTGATCGACGCCGGATTTCGCGCTGCTGCCGGGACCTGTCGCGTCGGCCGCAAACGGGGTTTCGGACATCACGGTAGACAGGGCGAAATCGACGCCGTTGAACACCTGGTTTGCGTAAGTCCGGTATGCATCGAGTGCCGCAATCGAGTCGATCACACCGCGCGCATCCGACGGTTCATAAAGCCGGGCCCATTCAACCATGTTCGCCGGCAACTTTGCGCGGCGTTTCGGCCCCAGATCGGCAAACAGCTTTGACGAAAACGCGCCGAGATAGTCGCGCCAGGCCTCCATGCCGGCGGCCCATCCATCCTTTGGCAGATCGATGACATTGGCACCCGCCGCGTGGCAGGCTTCGCCGGCCTCGATAACCCGTGCGGTAATGCTCTGATCCGTTGGCGGGAAGCCGTCAGGATCGATCAGCATGCCGATTGTCTTGTCGGTCAGGTCAAGAGGCGGCTGCATGTAGTCTTTGGTGTTGTCTGGCAGGGCGGAGAAATCACGCGGATCATCCCGGGCGATCACATTCATCACCAACTGGGTATCTTCGACCGTCCGGGTCATCGGGCCACAATGGCGACCGGCAGCGGGCGGGAGATGGGGGATGCGGCCATAGCTGGCCTTGTGGCCGAAGACCCCGCACCAGGCCGCCGGGTTGCGCACTGAACCGCAAATGTCAGTGCCCAGCGCAATTGGGGCGATGCCCAGCACCAGCGCGGCAGCCGAACCGGAACTGGATCCGCTGGTGTTCTTGGCGGGGTCCCACGGGTTCCGGCAGTGATCCCACAGCGTGCTGTGGCCCGATGCCATCATCCCCATATCAGGCATGGTCGTCTTGGCCAGAAAGATTGCCCCGGCCTCGCGCAGGCGAGCGACAGAGGGGGCATCCTCTGGTTCGGGCGCGGCATCGGCCAGAGCCACCGTTCCCTTCGGCGAGGGAATGCCCTCCATGGCGATATTGTCCTTGACCAGAACCGGTACGCCGTCGAGCACACCGGTCGGGGTGCCTGTGGCCCAGCGTTCAGCCGACGCTCTTGCCTCGATCAATGATTCATCGAAACGGGGATAGCACAGCGCCTTATAGGTGGCGTCCAGCACCTCGGCCCGGGCAATGCAAGCGGTAACGATATCGACCGGCGTAAAGGTGCCGGACTTGTATCCGGCAAGGATTTCAGCGGCGGACAAAGTGTGCAGCGGTCTGGACATGAAAAACTCCCGATCAACGATCAGTTTAGTCTGGCACCGGACCTGCGATCAACCAAGAGTCTTTGGGTTCAATCGCCTTTTCGGAACGGTGTATGCTCTTCCAGATAGGCTGCGTCCTGTTCCACGGCCCGGCGTTCCCGGCGCAGAAAATGCTCGACGGCTTCACGGAAGCTCGGATTGGCAATCCAGTGTGACGAATAAGTCAGGGTCGGCTCGTATCCCCGGGCCAGTTTATGCGGACCTTGCGCGCCGGCCTCGACGAATTGCAGGCCGCTTGAAATCGCAAACTCGATAGCCTGGTAATAACAGGCCTCGAAATGCAGAAACTCGTGGTGCTCGATGGCGCCCCAATTTCGGCCATAGAGCGTGTCCGAGCCGATCAGGTTCAGAGCGCCGGCGATCCAGCGCCCCTCGCGCCGGCACATCACCAGCACCACATTGTCGGCCATGCGTTCGCTGAGCATCGAAAAGAACGTTCGTGTCAGATAGGGCGTGCCCCATTTTCGGCTGCCCGTATCCATGTAGAAAACATAAAAGGCATCCCAGGCTTCTTCGGTCAGATCAGCGCCGGTGAGGATGGCAATCTCGACGCCGTTTTCGATCGCCTTGGACCGTTCGCGCCGGATCTGCTTGCGTTTGCGCGATTGCAGTTGCGCCAGAAAATCATCGAAGGTGTCATAGCCGTGGTTTTTCCAATGGAACTGCTGGTCCTGTCGCGCCAGGCACCCGAGTTCGCCGAGAAGATCCTGCTGTTCCTTCGGCAGGAACGTCCAGTGAATCGACGAGATATCGTTGTCCCGGGCAATCTGCATGGCGGCGGAGGCAAGCCCGCCTTCGACCCCTGGAAATCCCGGTCGTACCAGCAGGCGCCTGCCTGTTGCCGGGGTGAACGGAATGCTGACCTGGAATTTTGGATAGTACTGCCCGCCCGCCCGCTCGAACGCGTCGGCCCAGCCATAATCGAAAACATATTCGCCCTGGCTGTGGTTCTTCAGATAGAGCGGCATGACGCCGATGGTCGACCCGGCGGCATCTTCGGCCACCAGGTGGTGGGCCGCCCAGCCGGTGTCGTCATTGGCCGATCCGGATTCCTCCAGTGCCGACAGGAATGCGTATGAGGCAAATGGATTGAACGGTATGCCATCGCCCGGACTGGCGCAGGCGTCCCAGTTTCCGGCGGATATCCCTGTCAGGGACCGGATCTTCCGGACCGCTATTTGCTCGCTATCGGGCATGGGGGAATAGTTGGCGCGGCGGCACGTTTTGACAAGCCGTCACGCAACGAAACCTGCGAAAGTCATGGTATCGCAGAATTGCCGGGCAAGCAGGCGTTCGGCACGGCTGCGCACGGTCCAGAAGTTGATCGGCAGGCCATGCTTGCGGGCGCGTTCGACCGGCCGGGGCGGGCAGGGAACCGATGCCATAGCTGATGAAGTGCGGCTTGACCCGGGGCAGGCTGGTCAGGTTCGCCCGTGATTTGCATTCCTCGGCCGGCAGCCGGTCTTCATCGGCATAGTCAAAGGACACGATGCCCCGGATAATTTTCGGAGCGTGCCATCGGAACCAGTCCATCATGTCCGGATTGAAAGACATAACGGCGGCATTGCCCTTGTAGCGGGCCAGAGCGCCGGCCACCGATTTGCACAGGTCTTCGTGGCGGCCGGAATCTTCCTTCAATTTCACCAGCACAGGAACCCTCCCGGCCACGAAACGCAGGATATCGCCCAAGGGTTCGATCACGTCTTTGCTGCCCGATAAGCCGATCTTGCTCAGTTCTTCAGGCGAACGGGCACTGACCGGACCCTTCTCGGCGGTCAATCGATCCAGAACCCGGTCGTGGAAGACCATGGCGGTGCCATCGGCGGCGGATCGAACGTCCAGTTCGATGCCGTAGCGCTGGCGGATCGCTTCCAGAAAGGCGCGGCGGCTGTTTTCCACCACGCCCTTTTTCAGGCCGTGCAATCCGCGATGGGCAAAGGGGCGCTCATAGAGCCACGCCGATCCTTTGGGGTCAGGCAATCTCGAACGTGCCTTCAATCTCGACCGATACACCCAGTGGTAGCGACGACACGCCGACCGCGGCACGGGCATGCTTGCCGGCATCGCCGAAAACCTCCAGCATCAGGTCGGAAGCACCGTTGATGACCTTGGGCTGATCGGTGAAATCGGGCGCGGAGTTGACGAACCCTCCGAGCCGTACCACCCGGGCGATCCGGTCCAGATCGCCGTCGCACGCCATCCGGGCCACGGCCAGCAGGTTTATCCCGCACAGCCGGGCGGCGCTGACTGCATCTTCCATCGAGATGTCCTGGCCGCAGGTGCCGATATATTGCGGGACGCCATCACGAAACGTGACCTGACCGGAAACAGTGATCAGGTTTCCGGAAATGACAAAAGGGACGTAACTGGCCACCGGCATAGGCGGTTGTGGCAATTCAATGCCCAGTTCCGCCAGTCTGACATTGATGATTCCAGCCAATTTTGTTTCCTCCGCCAATAGAATTTTGCGGGAGAATAGGAGGCGATCCTATCTCCCGCAATGGTGGAGTTCGGTAGAAAACGAGGTGCGGTGTTTGATCAGCCCACGGCGCGAAGATGAGGAACCTTGCCGCGGCGGCCGCGCTTCATCTCATACATCCGGCTGTCGGCACGGCGCAGTATATCATCGGCGGAAGCCTCCGTATCGAACGGTTTGATCCCGATGCTGGCATTGATGCCGATCATTTGATCATGGCTCAGTTCACAAGCCGTGTGCGTCCATGTCATGTTTTTTGTGAAATCAGAAGGATGGATTGGCATGGATCACAAGCAGTTTCAGGAATGGTTATCGGGGACAGACCACCTCAGCCCGGCGCAGCGGCAGCAAACCGAAGCCGTGTTCCCGGGGGACACGGAGACGTCAGCGTCGCTGGCTGCCATTGAAGCGGCCGTGGGTGGAGATCGCCAGTGCCCGCATTGTGGCACGCCAGGAGCCATATCGCGTGGCAAGGCAAGGGGTCTGCGACGGTACCAGTGCAAGGGATGCAGGAAGACATTCAATGCCGCGACCGGCACCCCCTTGTCGGGTCTGCACCGCAAGGACAAGTGGCTTTCCTTCGGAGCCTGTCTTGCCGATGGGCTGACGGTTCGCGCTTCAGCAGAACGTTGCGGACTTGCCGTCAACACCGCCTTCCGTTGGCGGCACCGATTTCCTGCCGCGAAAGACCTGAAGGCACGCAAGCTCACGGGCATTGTGGAAGCCGATGAAACCTGTGTGCTGGAAAGCCGGAAAGGTGCACGAAACCTTGAGCGCAAGGCGCGACGCAGGGGAGGCAGGGCCAGCAGGCGGGGCCTGTCAGATGAATAGGTTCCGGTACTGGTTGTCGCTGATCGCGGCGGCGCGACAGTCAGTGCGGTTCTGCCCGCGGTCAACGCAGATACCTTGCGAGGGGTGATCGCGCCGGTTGTGGACGAGGATATCGTTTTGGTGACCTATGGACACCGCGCTTGTCCGCGATGCGCGGCGGCAATCGGTGCGCATCACGAAGCATTGAACCTGTCACGAAGTGAGCGGGTGCGAGGTGCCTTTCACATTCAGATCGCAGCAGATCCGGCGGTCAACAACCGACATGGCCGGTTGAAGGATTTCCTGCGGCGCTATCGAGGCGTCGCGACCAGATATCTCGACAACTGCCTGCGATGGTTCCAACGGCTTGAACTGGAGAACGGCTCACTCCGGGCTTGCCTCGCAACCGCCATCGCACATCCATGCATACAATTTGAAACTGAGCAAAAATTAATTTTGGCTCAGTTTACAAGCCGTGTGCGTCCATGTCATGTTTTTTGTGAAATCAGAGGGATGGATTGACATGGATCACAAGCAGTTTCAGGAATGGTTATCGGGGATAGACCACCTCAGCCCGGCGCAGCGGCAGCAAACCGAAGCCGTGTTCCCGGGGGACACGGAGACGTCAGCGTCGCTGGAAACAAGCACAATTAGCTGGAAACAAGCACAATTAATTGTATTAAATTCATTTTCTCATCTCACCCTGGATTCTTCGAAAATCGGGAAGTTTCTCCGAGAAACCGGAATATCGCCGGCCGAGTTGCATGCAAATGCCGGCGAAGCGAGCCTGCTGGGCGCCGTTCTCGACTATCTTTTGCAGGTGGATGCCGCCCTGTTGGCGTTCTGCGAGGCTGCGGGACATACTTCGGAAGATGTAAACCGTGCCCGAATCGAGCTGCCAAGTGGGAAAAGGATCTGGGAATGACGACCGTCTGGACGTCTCACAGTCACCGGAACATAGCAGATTTTCCGGTCCGCGGTGGCAGGCCATTGATCGTTTGCGATGCCGACGAAGTGCTTTTTCATCTGGTCGAGGGGCTGGAGCGGTTTTTGCTGCGCAACGGGCTGTGGCTTGATTTGGTGAGCTACCGCCTGACCGGCAATATCAAGGAACAGGGCACTAACCGGATATTGGAACAGGAAGATGTCTCGGCACTGCTTGAACGCTTCTTTGCCGAAGATACCATGAACCTGGATCCGGTCACCGGCGCCGCCGATGGATTGGCCCTGCTTGCCGATGCCTATCAGGTCGTCATCCTGACCAATCTGCCGGAGGCTTATGGCGCCGCAAGAGCCGAATGCCTGGCCGGACATAACATGCTTTATCCGGTCATCACCAATTCCGGCCTCAAGGGCCAGACCGTCCAGACTCTGTCGGACATGGCCGATGCCAGAACGGTATTTGTCGATGACACGCCACCGCACCTGACGTCCGTCAAGAACGAGGCCGGTCATGTCCACCGGATTCACTTCGTCGCTGACCAGCGCCTGGCAAAGCTATTAGGCCCGGCCGACGACGCGCACTTTCATGGAACGGACTGGCAGCCAACGACCCAATACATCCTCAACTATCTGGATGAGGTCTGAAATCATGCGAATCGGTATCGATCTGGGTGGTACGAAGATCGAAGGGATCAATCTGGCGCCCAATGGCGAGATTGCCGACCGGGTTCGTCTGGCAACGCCCCGCGGCGATTATCCCGGAACAATCGAAACCATAAGGGAGATCGCCGATCAGCTTGACCCGGGTGCAAAGCGGCCCGTCGGCCTTGGCATTCCCGGCTCGCTTTCACCGGCAACCGGTCTGGTGCGCAATGCAAACTCCACCTGGCTGATCGGTGAATCTTTCGACAAGGATCTTGAAGCAGCTCTGGGCCGGCCGATCCGTATCGTCAATGACGCGGATTGCTTCGCGCTTTCAGAAGCCAGCGATGGTGCCGGCAAGGGTAATCGGTGCGTATTCGGTGTCATTCTGGGCACCGGGACCGGCGGCGGCGTCGTTGTCGATGGCAAACTGCTGTCCGGTCCAAGCAGGGTTGCCGGCGAATGGGGGCACAGTCCCCTGCCCTGGCCTGTCGAGACGGAAACGCCGGGTCCGGACTGCTATTGCGGAAAAAAGAGTTGCGTCGAAACCTGGCTCAGCGGTCCCGGCCTTGCCCGTGATCACGCCCGGGTGGAGGCCGAGAACCTGACCGGAGTGGAATTCAACCAGGCTGTGCGCAACCGTCAGGAGCCGGCCTTGCGAACCCTTGAGCGGTATTGTGATCGCGCGGCACGCGCCCTGACGGGTGTGATCCACATTCTGGATCCAGACGTCATTGTTCTGGGCGGCGGGGTCTCGAATATTGACGGGTTGAGCGATATGATCGAACCGCGATTGTCGGATTATGTACTGTCTGACACGGTGCGAAATCGTGTCATCAAAAACGCGCACGGGGATTCCAGCGGTGTGCGCGGCGCGGCTTGGCTGTGGCCGGAAGAGTGATATCATGCAGGGACTTTGCCGGGATTGCTTTCATGCCAGTCACAGAACGGTTACCGGCGGACGGTGTCCGGAATGCGCCAGCCCCCGCTGGCTGGTCCACCCCGAACTGTTCTCCTTGTCCATCGCTCACATTGATTGTGACGCCTTCTATGCCAGCGTTGAAAAGCGCGACAATCCGGAACTTGAAAACGTCCCGCTGATCATTGGCGACGGCAAGCGCGGGATCGTCAGCACAGCGTGTTATATTGCGCGCATAAACGGCGTGCATTCAGCTCAACCCATGTTCAAGGCGCTGAAGGCTTGTTCCGGTGCGACCGTGATGTCGCCCAATATGTCGAAATACACCGCTGTCAGTCGTGACATTCGAGATCTGATGGACGGGTTGACCCCGCTGATCGAGCCGTTATCTCTGGATGAAGCATTTCTCGATCTTTCCGGCACCGAAAGATTGCACGGTGGCCCTCCGGTGGAAAGCCTGGCCCGGTTAACCGGTCGGATTGAACAAGAAGTCGGTGTGACCGTGTCGGTGGGCCTTGCCAGTTCCAAGTTCCTCGCCAAGATCGCCTCGGACATGAACAAACCGCGAGGGTTTTCAATCATCGGCGCGGACGAGGCCTATGACTTCCTGACCGACAAGCCCGTGTCCATCATCTGGGGTGTCGGCAAGGTCTTTCAGCGCAAACTGGCCAAGGCCGGCATTCACACAATCCGTGACCTGCGTATGCTGGACGAAAAGGAAATTATCGGACGTTATGGCACCATGGGTCGGCGGCTTTATCATCTGGCACGGGCCGAGGACAGCCGCGATGTCGCCTCCAATGCCCGGGCAAAGAGCATATCCGGCGAAACGACCTTTCACACCGATCTGAAAACTCGAGAAGAACTGGAGCCGATCCTGTGGCGCATGGCCGAGAAGGTCTCCGGCCGGTGCAAGGCTAAGAATCGGGCCGGCTTCTCCATCACATTAAAGTTGAAAACCGCCGATTTCCGGATTTTGATCCGCAGTCTGTCTTCACCGGGCGCGGTCTATCTGGCCGACAACCTCTACCGCCTGACCCTGCCCTTGCTGCACGCCGAAATCGACGGGCGACCATTTCGGTTGCTCGGCTTGGGCGTGTCGAAGTTTACGTCTCTTGAGGAGGCTGACCAGCCTGACTTGTTTGCCGGGACGGATGAGGGGTCCCAGACGCGAGCCAAGGCAGAACATGCGATTGATGACGTTCGGGCAAAGTTCGGCGACAAGGCGATTTACAAGGGCCGCTCGCTGTGTTGAGGACGTTTATTCGTAGACGGAAGCCTCACCACGTTCCAGGCTGGACAGTTTCGCCTTTATGGCAAAGTCGACATAGTTCATGGTTAGGTCGGCAGCCACGCCCTGGTCGTTGAGAGCCCGTTTAAAAAGTAGTTGAGTGATATCAGTGGGTTGTGATTCACCGTCTTTATCGAAGAAGATGGAGAATGACCATGCCATGGACCAATATCACTCGAGTTGAACAGGCGCGGCCCTGCTCGCTATCCAGGCGATTTGACGGATGAAGAATGGGCGTTGATTGGGCCACTCTTGCCGCCTGCAAAGCCCGGCGGGTGGCCCGCTCGACCAACCTGCGTGATGTGATGGATGGGATCCTTGCATATCGCTTCCAGCGGCTGTCAGTGGTGCATGCTGCCAAAGTGAACCGCTCCGGGTTTACCGAAGAGTTTTTGTTCAGGACTTATGCGACTTTATCCCAGCGATTTTCCCTACGGGAAAACGCGAGGATCAACGCGCACGCTTTGGCGTACGCTGGATCAAGGGTGTTCAGGCTTGCATGGAAGGCGTCCTCCATTTCCTGCGGCGGCCGGTGGCCGATTGCACCGTGTAGCCGTTCGGTGTTGTGCCAGCTGATCCATTGCAGGGTTTCCCACTCGACCTGGCTGGCGGATTTCCAGGAGCCGAGAACTCGATGACCTCGGCTTTGAACAGGCCGATGACGCTTTCAGACAGGGCGTTGTCATGGCTGTCGCCGACGCTGCCGACCGATGTGTCGATCCCGGCCTAAGCCAACCGCAACGCGATAGTGGGTCGTGTCTCGAGTTTGGTGGAAATCTGAAGGCGGCGTAATCTCCGGGTGAACCAGAACCACCCAACCGGCGGCAGGTACCTCCAAAAGTAGCTCACGCCATGAACCAGATTACAGACACGAGCCCTCTTTCGCTTCTGGCATTTGAAGAGGGTTTCGACCCGATCGAAGACCGGCTGCGAGCGAACATCCGCTCGGCGATTGAATCCGTATTTGAGGAGGAACTCGACAGCTTTCCCGGTCGCCTTCGCTACAGCCGCCATGGCGGCGGCCTGTGCGGGTCTGGTGACGTTGTGCGGAGCGTCTGCTGCAACCATCCAGGATCAGAGCGAGATCGATCATACAGTGAGCGAATCGGGGGGTGACCCAACGGAACGTGGCCGGTTGCTCGAGTGGCTGCGGACAGGGGTGGTGGACCCAAATGCTGTTCTCGGCGGAGGGTTCGCCTTCGACAGCGTGACCCTGATGCACATTGCACCGGTCGAGCATCTGGATGTGCTCAACGAAGCCATCCGTCAGGGCGGCGACTGCACGACCCGGGACGCCAACGGGGCCACGCCGCTGCACTGGGCGGCGGCGCAAGCGGATGGCTTTCTAGGTCCTGGACCGGAGGCGCTCCGGATACTGGTTCGGTGCGAGGCGGCCCGAACGTGGAACCGATGTGCGCAGCGGGGGAGCGGACGGCGGAAGACTGCCAGGCGGACCCGGACGCGCGGGACCGGCGGGGAGGGACGCCGCTGCACAGCCTTTATGAAGGCGTCGAGAGTGCAATGGGCATCATCAGAGCGGACGGAGGCGGGGTCGCAAGATATGATGTGCTCCAGGTGCTTCTGGAGGACCTCGGTAACCATCCGCGTACCGGCCAATCCGTGCGCTGTCCGGCAGCCGGGCCATGACATCACTTGTCGGTCCAGGCGGTATGATCTGGTCGCGGTCGCCATAAAGATAGAGCAGCGGTTGCGGCGACCGACCGGCCGCGCCATAGGCATCGTCCATCAATGAGAAAGAGCCATAGACCACATCGACCCGGGTCTTCTTGATGAACAACGGGTCGCGCCCGTTCGCGATCAAAGCCTCGCGATTGTCGGAAGGGGTGATTTTCAGCCCGCTGCCGGTGACGATCATGCCGGGATAAACATGGGCCGCCAGCCAGAGGGTCGATTTATAAAGGGGATTGAGGCTGGACCATCCCCATACGGCAGGCGCAGCCAGAACGACGCCATCTACTGATGGCGCCTCCGGCTCCGCCAGAGCCGACATCACGACCGCCCCGCCCAGGGAATGGCCGACTACATAAAGTGGCAGTCCCGGATGCCGCCCATGCACATCCTGGATGATGGCCTTGAGGTCCGCTCTCAATTGTTTGGCGCCATGCCAGAATCCGGCCAGTTCGGTGCGGCCAAATCCGCGCTGGTCATAGGCATAAAAGGTTACACCCTGATCCGCGAACCACGGACCGGGCAGCGCAAACGCATTGGCATAATCGTTCAGGCCATGAACGCCGATCATCACGGCCCGGGGGTTTTTCGCCGCCCAAATCTGGCGCGGCAGGGCAACACCCTGGACGATGAAGGTGTCGTGACCATTGATCGTCCCTCCACCCGTCAGCGAGACCACCTTCGGTTCGGCGCAGGCGGTTAGAAATGCTAAAATGAGGAACGCGAACGGACTACGCACTGATCAACTCCCCTACCCGGCGACGCAAGACCGGCAGAACATCCTCTTCGAACCAGGGATTTTTCTTCAGCCAGGTGTTGTTGCGCCAACTGGGATGAGGCAATGGCAGGAATTCCGGCAGATACTCCTGCCAGACCCGGACCGTTTCGGTCAGGCTGGCCTTGCGTCGCTTACCCAGATGCCAGCCCTGGGCATATTGCCCCATCAGCAGGGTCAGTTCGACATTTGGCAGATGTTCAAAAACCTGCGCCCGCCAAAGCCTGGCACAGATTTTGGCTGGCGGCAGATCGCCACCCCTGGCATCAAGCCCCGGAAAACAGAAACCCATGGGAACGATGGCCAGACGCTTTTCATCATAAAAAACTTCGTGGCCGATCCCCATCCAGTCGCGCAGGCGGTTGCCCGAGGGATCGTCGAACGGCACGCCGCTGGCATGAACCCTTGTGCCTGGCGCCTGACCGGCAATGCACAGGCGTGCTTGACTGTTCGCGCGGATCACCGGGCGCGGCTCAAAGCCGAAATCGACCTGACAGTTTCGGCACGTGCGCACGTGCCCGAGAACCTTGGCAAGGGGATCAGGATCGTCTCTGGTCATCT
This sequence comes from Alphaproteobacteria bacterium, assembly GCA_965204825.1. Classification (GTDB taxonomy): domain Bacteria; phylum Pseudomonadota; class Alphaproteobacteria; order Futianiales; family Futianiaceae. Next base: position 360,224 of record OZ242016.1, read on the forward strand.
GTGATTCCGGTGCTATCATCGCGCTCCATCAGGGACTTCGAATTATATGCCGCTTCAACCCGAATCGCCTACCCCCAGCCTGTGAAGAAGATGCCGCCCGAAGCGGGTGATATCGCGCCACGTTTGCGGTTTATCGACCATAAGGGGAAGGACTTTCTGCCCCAGGGCGACGGTGTGGCTGGACGCTTTGTCCTGTTGATCTTCACCGCGCACCCGAAAGTCATCGTCGATGTTTTAGGCGATGCGACGGCGCTGGCGGACAAGACCGGCGCCCATGTTCGTGTCATTTCGGAACGACGGCGACCCGGATCTGCCGGTCCCGATCCATTCGGACCCGGGTAACGAGGCATCTAAAACACTGGCGCTGACCGGCGGCGAAGGCGTCGTGCTGATCGGCCCGAACATGCATCTGGTGATACTCTCCCGTGAGGTTCGGCCTGCCGGCATCCGTCAGGCCCTGGATATGATCGCGGAACGAACGGTAGCGTGTGTCGGGGGCCTTGGCATACCGCATCCGCCGGTTCTGATGGTGCCCGACGTCCTGTCGTGCGAGGATTGCAAGCGCCTGATCACAATCTTCCGGACCGACGGCAATGTCTGGCGCGAGCCTGGTCATCTGGACGACAAAAACCTGCCCAAGCATGATTACAAGATGAATATCCCCGAATACGGCCGGAAGGACCGGGTCGATCATTGGCTGATGAACGCTCAGACCAATGCCTTCATCGATGACCGGCTGCGCCGCCGCCTGTTCCCAGAGATCCGCAAGGCCTTCCAGTACCGGGTGACCCGGCGCGAGGATTACCGCATCGCCTCCTATGAGGGCGAACGTGGGGGCGAGCCAAAGGGCCACCGGGACAATACCACCGCCCAGGTTGCTCACCGCCGGTTCGCCGTGTCGATCAATCTCAATTCGGAAGGGTTCGCGGGGGCCGGCATTCGGTTCCTGGAATATGGCGATCAGCACTACAAGCCGGCGACGGGAGAGGCGGTCGTGTTCTCTTCATCCCTGCTGCACGAGGTGATGCACGTGGAATCCGGCCATCGTCATGTCCTGCTCGGTTTTTTGTTCGGGGATACTTGATGAACAGCAATCAATGGAAACCCGAAACCCGCGCCGCCCAGGCCCTGCATATCATCAATGCCGAAACCGGGGCGGTCGCTCCGCCGATCCACCCGTCAGCCACCTTTGCCCGCGACGATAATTACGAACTGATCGGCAATACTCTGTATTCCCGCTATGGCTCGCCGATCGACCCTACGTTCGATGTAACAGATATTGCCGCGGCCGCCGAAGCCGCCCACGCCGCCGGCGCCCTGTTGGTGACCGATGGCACCTGTGCGCCGCCCTGCACCACCCACGCGCTGGATTCCGGCGCCGATATCTCATTTCATTCGGCCACAAAATACCTCAACGGGCATTCGGATGTCACCGCCGGCGTCTTGTCCGTACGAGACCTGGATCCGCTGTTATTCCGGCGGCATGCTGGGTGCGTTCGAGGCCCGGCTGCTGGTCCGCGGCATGCGCACGCTCTATATCCGGTTCGAACGCACGTGCCGGTCCGCCGTGATCTTTGCCCGCCATTTCGAGGGCCACCCGCCCTGGACAGCAACTGGAATGTTCGAGGCCGGGAAAGGCTTCAGTCGCATCAAGGCCCGCAGGCAGTTCCCCATTCTCAGGCAAGCTCTCATCAAGCACCGGGAAAAGCGCTTGACCGGGTCAAGGGCGCCGTATAACCCGCCATCAGGCAGCGTCGCCCGAAGCGAGTTTCAACATCAGACGGGACATTCCCTGAATGAAAGTCATCATTCATGCCGGCATGCATAAGACCGGTTCGACCTCGATCCAATGGACATTTGCGAACCGAGACCTGGGGCACGTCAGATACTTCCGATGGCGCGTGCCCAATCACGGGGGCCTCGTTACTTTGCTGTTCCACGAACAAGCCGAGCGCTTTTGGGAGTATAGATTACAGGGCTACAGCCGAGAGGATCTGTTGCCGTTGCGGGAAAAATGGCTTGAGTCTTTCAAGCAAGACCTGACCCAGCCCGGTGCGCACACCTGCCTGTTATCCGCCGAAGCAATCTCGACTTTGATCCGGCGGAGCATGCTCGCGCCACTCAGGGCCTTCCTGGAAAAATATAGCGATGACATTCAGGTCATTGCTTACGTTCGCCCCCCAGTCAGTTTCATGGAGAGCGTGTTTCAGCAGCGTGTCAGGAGCGGCGACGTAAAATTCAATCCCCATCCCCAAAGATACTGGCCCCAATACCGCCAGCGTTTCGAGCCGCTTGACCAAGTGTTTGGCCGCGAAAACGTGACCTTGAGGAAGTTTGACCGAAAGACATTGAAGAACGGCAGCGTCGTTGACGATCTGGCTGGGTTTGTGGGAATTCCCGTGCCGCACAGATCATCTTCGCGATTGAAAAACGAGTCCTTGAGCCTGGAGGCTTTGGCCCTATTGTTCGTTCAGCGGAAATTCGGGCGAGGCCGGGCCACCGGATTTCGTGGCGCACAAGTTCTAAACAATAAGGTAATTGAGATCTTGGCCGGTATCGGAAAAGAGAAGATCCAGTTTGTGCCGGAACTGGTGCTTCGGACAGTCGCGGCTAACGAGGCCGATCTTGAATGGATGGAGAGGCGCCTGTCGGAACCGTTGCGTGAAACTCCCGAAAATTTGAACGGTCCTCTACTGCGAAGCGAGCAAGACCTTCTCTCCATCGCGGATCAGAGTTTTCCGGAATTGGAAGCACTGGCGCCAGACCCGCCAACCGATGTGGCACTGTCCACTCGTGAAAACATAATACGGAAAATGGACAAACTCTGTGAAATGTCACCAGCGTTGCGTGTTCCGGCTGGAAGCAGGGCATCTGCAAGCATCCGGTGAAGACCGCATCCTGACGCTGTCGGTCAGATCTTTTTACGCGGCTTTCTGGCCCGGTATTGAGCGAACCCTGTCAGGCTCCCTGAACCGCCCCGGGTTTACCGGAGAGTAGAACTCTCAAGGGATGAGCCCCATGGACAAGAAGAAATCCCCCCGAAATACACGGCCGGGTTCCGCGAGCGCGGCGTTCGGCTTTTCCGCGAACAGGGCCTGACGACGCGAGCGATAATGCGGCCTACCGTGCGATTGCACCCAAACTTGGTTGCTCGCCTGACACTCTTCGCGCCTGGTGTGTTCAGGCTGCCCGGGATGCCGGCGAACGCGATGGGCTGACGAGCGAAGGGAAGGCGTGGCTCAAGGTATTGGAGCGCGAGAACAGGGAACTGCGCCAAGCCCATGATATCCTGAAGAGGGCATCGGCTTATTTTGCCCCTCCTCTCGCACATGCAAGCATATGCTGCCGGGCAGCGGGGCGGAGTTCGACCGCCCGTTCCGCAAATGATTGCTTTCATTGACGAGCACCGCCCCGCCTTTGGGATCGGGCCGGTCTGCCGTGTTCCGCGGATCGCCCCATAGAGCGACTATGCGCGGGCCGCGATTGCCCGTGACCCGGACCGCGCGTCGGACCGGGCAAGGAAGGACGAGGCAAATGCCACGGACATCAAGCGTATCAAGCGTATTCGGATCGATCCTGGAAGGTCTCGACGAAATCCTGACTATGGTCGGGCTAGGCCTGCCTCCCGAATTGCGCCGCTCCCTGGCCGGCACAAACATCATCGCATCCATGAACGGCGGCATCCGGCAGGTCCACAGCAACGTGAAGCGCTGGCGGGACGCCAGAATGGCGCCGCGCTGGACCGCAGCCGGAATGTTCGAGGCCGGGAAAGGCTTCAGTCGCATCAAGGCCCGCAGGCAGTTCCCCATTCTCAGGCAGACTCTCATCGAGCACCGGGAAAAGCGCTTGACCGGATCAAGGGCGCCGTATAACCTGCCATCAGGCAGCGCCCCCCGAAGCGCGTTTCAACATCAGACGAGACATTCCCTGAATGAAAGTCATCATTCATGCCGGCATGCCCAAGACCGGTTCGACCTCGATCCAACATACATTCGCGGGCCAGGACCTGGGGCACGTCAGATACTTCCGATGGCGCCAGTCCAATCACGGGGGCCTCGTTACTTTGCTGTTCGACGAACGAGGCGAGCGCTTTCCGAGGTATAGATTAAAGGGCTACGGCCCAAAGGAAAAGGGCTACAGCCGAGAGGAGCTGTTGCTGTTGCGCGAAGAATGGCTTGAGTCTTTCGAGCAAGACCTGACCCAGCCCGGTGCGCACACCTGCCTGTTATCCACCGAAATGATCTCGTCTTGGCGCTGTTCGGGCACACGCGCGCTACTCAAGGCTTGCCTGGAAAAATATAGCGATGACATTCAGGTCATTGCTTACATTCGCCCCCCAGTCAGTTTCATGGCGAGCGCGTTTCAGCAGCGTATCAAGGGCGGCGACAGAAAATTCAATCCCAAAGGATACTGGCCCCGATACCGCCAGCGTTTCGAGCCGCTTGACCAGGTGTTTGGCCGCGAAAACGTGATCTTGAGGAAGTTTGACCGAAAGACATTGAAGAACGGCAGCGTCGTTGACGATCTGGCTGGGTTTGCGGGAATTCCTGTGCCGCACAGATTATCTTCGCCACGGTTGAAAAACGAGTCCTTGAGCCTGGAGGCTTTGGCCCTATTGTTCGTTCAGCGGAAATTCGGGCGAGGCTGGGCCATCGGATTTCGTGGCGCACAAGTTCAAAACAATAAGGTAGCACAAGTTCAAAACAATAAGGTACTTGAGATCTTGGCCGGTATCGGAAAAGAGAAGATCCAGTTTGCGCCGGAACTGGTGCTTCCGATAGTCGAGGCTAACGAGGCCGATCTTGAATGGATGGAGAGGCGCCTGTCGGAACCGTTGCGTGAAACTCCCGAAAATTTGAACGGTCCTCTAATGCGAAGCGAGCAAGACCTTCTCTCCATCGCGGATCAGAGTTTTCCGGAATTGGAAGCACTGGCGCCAGACCCGCCAACCGATGTGGCACTGTCCACTCGTGAAAACATGATACGGAAAATGGACAAACTCTGTGAAATGTAACCGGCGTTGTGTGTTCCGGCTGGAAGCAGGGCATCTGCAAGCATCCGGTGAAGACCGCATCCTGACGCTGTCGGTCAGATCTTTTTACGCGGCTTTCTGGCCCGGTATTGAGCGAACCCTGTCAGGCTCCCTGAACCGCTCCGGGTTTACCGGAGAGTAGAACTCTCAAGGGATGAGCCCCATGGACAAGAAGAAATCCCCCCGAAATACACGGCCGGGTTCCGCGAGCGCGGCGTTCGGCTTTTCCGCGAACAGGGCCTGACGACGCGAGCGATAATGCGGCCTACCGTGCGATTGCACCCAAACCTGGTTGCTCGCCTGACACTCTTCGCGCCTGGTGTGTTCAGGCTGCCCAGGATGCCGGCGAACGCGATGGGCTGACGAGCGAAGGGAAGGCGTGGCTCAAGGTATTGGAGCGCGAGAACAGGGAACTGCGCCAAGCCCATGATATCCTGAAGAGGGCATCGGCTTATTTTGCCCCTCCTCTCGCACATGCAAGCATATGCTGCCGGGCAGCGGGGCGGAGTTCGACCGCCCGTTCCGCAAATGATTGCTTTCATTGACGAGCACCGCCCCGCCTTTGGGATCGGGCCGATCTGCCGTGTTCCGCGGATCGCCCCATAGAGCGACTATGCGCGGGCCGCGATTGCCCGTGACCCGGACCGCGCGTCGGACCGGGCAAGGAAGGACGAGGCAAATGCCACGGACATCAAGCGTATCAAGCGTATTCGGATCGATCCTGGAAGGTCTCGACGAAATCCTGACTATGGTCGGGCTGGGCCTGCCTCCCGAATTGCGCCGCTCCCTGGGCGGCACAAACATCATCGCATCCATGAACGGCGGCATCCGGCAGGTCCACAGCAACGTGAAGCGCTGGCGGGACGCCAGAATGGCGCCGCGCTGGACCGCAGCCGGAATGTTCGAGGCCGGGAAAGGCTTCAGTCGCATCAAGGCCCGCAGGCAGTTCCCCATTTTCAGGCAGACTCTCATCGAGCACCGCCAAAAGCGCCAGCTTGACCGGATCAAGGGCGCCGCATAATCTCCCGTCAAACAGCGTCGCCCGGGCGCGTTTCAACATCAGACGGGACATTCCCTGAATGAAAGTCATCATTCATGCCGGCATGCATAAGACCGGTTCGACCTCGATCCAACAGACATTCGCGGGCCAGGACCTGGGGCACGTCAGATACTTCCGATGGCGCCAGCCCAATCACGGGGGCCTCGTTACTTTGCTGTTCCACGAACAAGCCATGCACTTTGTGTCGTATAGATTACAGGGCTACAGCCGAGAGGAGCTGTTGCCGTTGCGCGAAGAATGGCTTGAGTCTTTCAAGCAAGACCTGACCCAGCCCGGTGCGCACACCTGCCTGTTATCCGCCGAAGCAATCTCGACTTGGCGCTGGCGGAGCATGCTCGCGCCGCTCAGGGCCTTCCTGGAAAAATATAGCGATGACATTCAGGTCATTGCTTACGTTCGCCCCCCAGTCAGTTTCATGGCGAGCGCGTTTCAGCAGCGTATCAAGTTCGGCGACAAAAAAGAATTCAATCTCAGATGGCCCCGATACCGCCAGCGTTTCGAGCTGCTTGATCAGGTGTTTGGCCGCGAAAACGTGACCTTGAGGAAGTTTGACCGAAAGACATTGAAGAACGGCAGCGTCGTTGACGGTCTGGCTGGGTTTGTGGGAATTCCTGTGCCGCACAACTCTTCGCAGTCGAAAAACGAGTCCTTGAGCCTGGAGGCTTTGGCCCTATTGTTCGTTCAGCGGAAATTCGGGCGAGGCGGGGCCACCGGATTTCGTGGCGCACAAGTTCTAAACGAAAAGGTACTTGATATCTTGGCCGGTATCGGAAAAGAGAAGCTCCAGTTTGCGCCGGAACTGGTGCTTCCGATAGTCGCGGCTAACGAGGCCGATCTTGAATGGATGGAGAGGCGCCTGTCGGAACCGTTGCGTGAAACTCCCGAAAATTTGAACGGTCCTCTAATGCGAAGCGAGCAAGACCTTCTCTCCATCGCGGATCAGAGTTTTCCGGAATTGGAAGCACTGGCGCCAGACCCGCCAACCGATGTGGCGCTGTCCACTCGTGAAAACATAATACGGAAAATGGACAAGCTTCATGATAATGTCACCGGCGTTGCGTGTTCCGGCTGGAAGCAGGGCATCTGTGTATCGCCCTAGGGCCCTATTGACATTCGGGTTTCGGGTTTCCGATTTGGCCTGAACTGTTATTCAAGCTTCGAAAATGGAGGTCTGGATGGACGAAGATCGTTTGGTGATTTCAGATGAACTCTGGGCGAAGATTGCGCCCCTGTTACCCGGTAAAGCCGGGGACCCGGGAGCAACCGGTCGGCATAACCGTCGGTTCATGGAGGCCGTACTTTGGCGTGTGCGAACAGGGTCTCCCTGGCGTGACCTGCCCCAGGATTTCGGCAACTGGAATTCGGTTTTCAAACGATTTCGTCGATGGGCAAAGGCCGGTGTGTTCGAGAGACTTTTCAACGCCATGAGCGACGAGCCAGACCTTGAATATGCTCTCATCGACGGAACGATTGTCCAGGCCCATCAGAAGGCTTCGGGCGCGAAAGGGGGACACGGCATCAAGCCATTGGACGCCCTCGCGGCGGGCTGACGACCAAAATCGTTGCCCTGGTCGATGCGCTCGGCAACTTGTTCCGCTTTCTGCTTCTGCCGGGGCAAGCGCACGACATGAAGGGGGTTGCCCCCTGATCCACGATGTCTCCTTCGGAGCGTTGCTGGCCGACAAGGCCTTCGACGCCGATTGGCTCCTGCAAGACCTTGATGAGCGGGGCGCAACTGCGGTTATTCCACCCAAATCGAACCGGAAAGGGCAACGAAACGACGATACTCACATGTACAAGTGGCGTCACCTGATTGAAAACTGCTTCGCAAAGATCAAGGAATTCAGGGGGATAGCAACGAGATACGACAAAACAGATACCAGCTATGCAGCCAACTGGCACCTCTGCGCAATGCTCAACGCTGCCCGGTGATTGTCAACAGACCCTAGTTAATTGCCAGCGGGAATGTCCCGTTTGATGTTGAAACTCGCCCGGGCGGGGCTGCCTGATGGGAGATTATGCGGTGCCCTTGATCCTGTCAAGCTGGTGTAGCGCGCCACAAATAATGTCCAAAGCGCGACAGTATCGTGTCCAATTGTGTTGATATTGGCTTTGATTTTCGGGCGCGACAGTTTGATGTCCAACGGGCGGCTTTTGGCCTGTCGGCATCCTGTCAGGGAGCCGATCCCCCGCCTTCCCCCTCCTGGCAGCCGCGGCTCTGGTGGCGGCTCCGGTGGCGGCAGTGGTGGCGGCGGCCGACCGAGCCTGAACGGCACCAGGGCTCTCGGTATGGGCCGTTCAGGGATCGTGATCCCGGCTCCTTCATAGTAGTCGTCGACCTCGTCGATGGCGGTGAGGCGGATACGGTCTTCGCCGCGCGGATCGATTCCCGTGATGCGCAGATGTGCGGGTTCGGCGTCGGCGGAGAAGAGATGCCAGAGCGTGTCGGTCGGGTCGGCGCCATCGGCGTCGATGGGTTTGGCCATCGGGGTGGCGAGGGTGATGCGGCGGACGGGACCGGTGGCCGGATCGTCCGGGTGCCGGGCGATGGCGCATTCGTGGATCTCGCCCGCGGGGGTGCGGATGAGGATCCGGTCGCCCCGGCCGATCTCGATGGCGCGGTCGAGGTCCATCTCCGTCAGGCTCCCCGTTCCGCCGCTGGCGCGTCCTGCCTCTCCGCCATCCAGGAGGCCGTGGGAGAGGACGACGACATCGCCACGCGCGATGGCGAGCCCCTCGGGTCCCATCTCCCAGGAGACACGGCGGCGGTGATAGACCTGCCGCGCGGCCTGAAGGGCGCATTCTGCTTCCGCGCGGGCGGCGTCGGTGATGCCGGGGAAGGTGACGGTTGCGGTGGAGGCTGGCGGGCCCGTGACGCCAGGTATCACGCGGCGGACGGTCTTGTGGAAGGGACAGGTGGATACATTTCCCGCATGCGCTTCACGGAATCGGCGACGATCTCTTCCAGTGCACCCAAATCGATGGCATCAAGCCGGTTCAGATAGAGACAATATACGCTGTGCCTTCCCCCACCCTAGAGTTTTTTGAGACACTGATCAAGATCTGAGACGAGGGGATTATTGAGGTGTTTCATGACGGAACAGAAGAAGGTTGATCGGGCCGGGCCGACCGCCGGGGCCTGAACGGCATCTTCCGGGCGCTGCGTGCCGGCGCCCCTGGGCGGATATGCCCAGGCGCCATGGTCCGCACACGACTTGCTGCAACCGGTTCAGACGCTGGACAGCAACTGGAATGTTCGAGGCTGGGAAAGGCTTCCGTCGCATCAAGGCCTGCAGATGGTCACGTTTTGCTAACAGGCCGAATTATTCAGCCGGCGTAGCTGCCGGCAGGCGGAAGGAAAACCGTGTGCCGTGTTCCGGTTCGCTGGCAACCTGAATGGCGGCGTCGTGCAGTTGCAGGATCCGCCGGACGATGGCCAGCCCAAGCCCGGTCCCCTTGCCGGCGGTTCCCGAACGGCCATTGTGGGCTGCCTGATAGAACCGGTCGAAAATATTGGGAATGTCCTTTTTGCCGATGCCAATCCCGGTATCGACGACTTCCAGTCCGACATTGCCGCCCCGGCTTTCCACATTGAGGTGGATGCTGCCGCCCTCACCAGTGTGTTTCAGGGCATTGTCGATCAGATTGTCCAGGACTCGTTCGATCAGGGCAATGTCCGCCGAAACAAAGGGCAGATTACCGGCGATGCTGGTTTCCAGGCGAACGCCTTTCCGGGCTGAATCCAGGGCAAATTTCTGGGCCACGTCCTGAACCAGTTCGGCCAGGCTGAACGGCTCGACAACCGGTACGCGCTCGCCGGCTTCCAGCATTGACAGATCAAAGATTTCTGCCGTGAGCCGGCTCAACTGCTCGCACTGGGCCATTGCCCGTTTCAGGAAGGCGTGGCGTTCTTCATCGGACAGTTCGGCTTCCTTCATCTGCAGGGTATCGAGATAACCCTGCAGAGTGGTCATCGGCGTGCGCAGATCGTGCGAAACATTGACCAGCATGTCGCGGCGCACGGTTTCGGCCTGTTCCAATTGGGCGATTTGATCGGTAATGCGTTCCGACATCTCGGCCACCGTCTGACCCAGCTCATCGATTTCATCGCCGCGCCCGCCCCGACGCCAGGTGTCCGCGGGTAGAGAAACCTGAAACTGGCCGTTTCTGAAACTGGCGACGTCGTCGGTCAGCCGGCGCAAGCGCCGGGTCAGCCAGTGGAAGACGACCCAGCCGGCCCCCAATGTGGCGATCAGACCGATCAGACCAATGGTGGCGGCCCGGCGCAGAATATAATTCTTCTCCAGAAGGCCGGCGGCGGTGTCGAAGCTTTCGCCGCCAAGTATCGCATATAGATAGCCGCGCAGATTGCCATCAACATAGACCGGCGCGGCTGAAAACGGCTTCTGTCGATAGGGGTGGCGGGGATCGTCGCCCAGGACGGGCCATTGGGCCGGCTGGTTCAAAAAGGTCCGGACCGGTTCCAGCGAGACCCGGTCGCGCACGATCCGGTCCATCGGCGCGTTATAGGCCAGCAATGCCCCGTCCGGATCGGTCAGATAGAACTCGATGCTGGGATTGATCACCATCAGCGTATGAAACAGATCGTCCATCTGGGACGCGTCCACGGTGTCGCCGTCGAAAAACCGGGTCTCCTTGACAATCTGCGCGGCGATGCCCCGGTTAAGCTTTTGATGGGCCTCCTGAAAATAAAGCCTGGTGGTGTGCAGCGTCAGGGCAAAGTATCCTGCGCCGATCGCGGTTATCAGGACCAGAAACGTGACGATCAGCTTGACGTGCAGGCTGCGCATCAGGACGCGATTCTGGTCGCATCGTTGAACTTGTACCCCACGCCCCAGACGGTCAGGACATAACGCGGATGGGCCGGATCTTCCTCGATCTTGCCGCGCAGGCGATTGATGTGGGAATTAACCGTGTGCTCGTACCCGGCATAGCGATAGCCCCACACTTCATCCAGCAATTGCTGGCGCGAATGCACCCGCCCCGGCGAGGTGGCGAAATAGGCCAGCAGATCGAACTCCTTGGCGGTCAGATCGACCACCTGATCTCGGCAGATGACGGTCCGGTTTTCCAGATTGATCTCCATATCGTCGACCTGTAGCACTTTCGATGCGGTTTCGCGCGATGCGGACAGGGCATCGCAGCGTCGGAAGATCGCCTTGGTGCGGGCCAGCAATTCATGGATGCTGAAGGGTTTGATCAGGTAATCGTCCGCGCCCATTTCCAGGCCGACCACCCGGTCGATCTCGGTCGACTTGGCGGTCAGGATCAAGATCGGCACATAGTCTTCCTGGGCCCTCAGCCGCGAACACACTGCCAAGCCGTCCAGTCCCGGCAGCATCAGGTCCAGAATGATCAGGTCGAAGGTTCCGGCCTCGGCCAGCGCGAGCGCGGTTTCGCCGTCACCGGCACATTGCACCCGGCATCCGATGTCGCGCAGATGCAGACTGACCAGTTCGGATATTTCCGCGCTGTCCTCGACAACCAGTACATTGCGTTCAACCGTCATCAGGCGTCTCCACTTGTTGCAGGAGTATATGGAAATTTGTCATTCATGTCGCAGGACATTGATCATCCGTGACCGCGCAGCGCACAGCGCATGCCCGCCGACAGTGATCCACGACAGGGCCAGCGCCAAAACCACGGCGGCGATGCAAACCGCCGGCCCGGCGACTGACAGGTCGAGATGGTGGCGGGACTGTGCCAGCCAACCACGCAGGATATACACCGTCACCGGACCGGCGATCAGCGCGGCCAACAGGCTTCGAGGTTTGCCAGACCAGCAACTGGACGATCTGGAAAACGCTGGCGCCAAGAATCTTGCGTACCGCTACCTCGCGCGTTCGCCGGGTCGCGATAAAAACGGATACGCCGAACAGGCCAAGACAAGCGACCAGAACCGCCACCCCGGAAAAAACCATCAAAAGCGTCGCTTGCACATGTTCCCTTGCGTACTGATCGGCCAGCACACCGTCCAGGCGCTGATACAGGAACGGCACCTCCGGGATCAGCGTGCGCCAGAGACGTTCCAGATCGACCATCGGCGCAGCGGGATTGATTCCTTCGCCATAGCGCACGCCCAACACCCGAACCCAACTCTGTTGGCCAGATAAATCTCTGGCTTCAGGGCGGTTTTCAAACTGTCGAAGTGAGCATTTTCCACCACGCCTGATACGGTCAGGACGATCAGTGCCCGGGGGTTTAGAATGACTTTCTTGCCCAGCGCCTCGACGACCGTGCCGAGGTCGAGATGCGCCAGGGCCGCCTGGTTGACGATGACGCCGGCAACGCGCGCTTCGGGTGCAATGCATGCGGAATTCAACGGCAGGAAGTCGGTTGGCCGGGCGATGTCGAAGTTGCGGCCGGCCAGCAAGCCGATCCCACAGGTCACCAGAAAATCTTCGTCGACGGTGCGCTGGGCGATCAGAACCTTTTCGCCGGTGCCTGGCAGGCCGAGCTCGGTCACGCCACTGGAATCGTCACCCGGCCAAGTGCCCGAACGGGCAGCCGTGACCACACCGGGCAGTTCGGCGATCACGGCGGCAATGCGGTATTCCAGCTTGGCGTTGAAAACGGTCACCGTGACGACCTGACCCAACGGATACTGATCGCCAAAATATTTGTTGACCAGCGACCGGGTCAGGACCAGGGATGTGGCGTCGCTTTGGTGCGCTTCGATGTTGCCGGCCAGCAGTTTAATCATGGTAAGCTCAAGGAAACCCGTGTCGGCAAATATTTGATTCTTCGTATTTTCTCGGTTCATTCATCGCCTATTCGTTGCATACCGGAAGGAATTCAAACAAACAAAACGTCAAATACATTTCGACCGCACCTCGCCAATACACTCCCGAATAATCTCGCCGATCAAGGTGCAATCGGCGACCGAGAAGGTGAGCGGAATACGCATGTCGAAGAGGCCGGCTAGGATCCTGTCGGTCTCGGGCAGGGACTGGGGGGCGACATAGCGCCAGCTGTCATGGCGGCTAGTGTAGGCGGCGGGCTCATTGGCGCCGAACCATTTGAGTTCGACTCCGCGGGAGGCGGCCCGGGCCAGGAAATCGTGGGCCTGGGGCTCGCTCAGGTTCCCGGCCAGGAACTGGATGGAACTGCCGACGAAGTGTTCGGCGGCCGGGCGGCGGGGGCAGCGCAGGCCGTTGGCGCCCGCAACGGCAGCTTCGATGGCATGGTAGCGGGCGTTCCAGCGGGCGACGTTTTCATCCAGCGTGGCCAATTGCGGGCGCAGGATGGCGGCGCGCAGATTGTCCATCCGGCCGCTGCAATTGGGGGTGTCCAGGCGGATGTCGGCGAAAGTATCGGGGGGCGGCGCGGCGGCGTGGCGTTCATAAAGCATATAGGAGCCCGACAGCATGATGGCGCGGGCCATCAGGCCCGAATCTCCGCTGGTCAGCAGGCCGCCCTCGCCGGAATTGACGTGCTTGTAGGTCTGGGTGCTGAAACAGGCGGCGATGCCGAAGTTTCCGCTTTTGTGACTGTTCCAGGAGGCTCCCATGGTGTGGGCGCAATCCTCGATCAGCGCGACATTATTTGCCTCGAGCAGGGCGCACAGAGCTTCCATATCTACCAGATGACCGCGCATGTGCGAGAGCATCAGGACACGGGCGCCGCTGGTCTCGATCCTGTTTTCCAGATCATCCAGATCAATGACCAGATCTTCGGTGGCCTCTATCAGTACCGGCTTGCCGCCGGCATTGGCGATGGCGCCGGGGACCGGCGACAGGGTGAACCCGTTGGTCAGGACCGGCTCGCCGTGTTCCAGCCCGAAAGCCTTCAGCGCCACGTGCAGGGCATAGCCGCCCGAGGCGCAGGCGAGGCAGTACTTTGCGCCCTGCCAGGCGGCATATTCGACCTCCAGCAGCGCGGTCTCCGACAACTCATCGCCAGCGACATTGTAGCGGTGCAGGCGGCCAGAGCGCATCACCGCCACGACGGCTTCGATTGCGTCCTCGGCAATTGGTTCCTGCTGGGTGAAATTGCCGATGAAGGTCTTGTTCGTCATGGCCGCCCGCCGGCTACCGGGCGCGGCCACAACTGCGGGAAGAAGTTGCCCGCAATGGCATCGCCGTCACCATATCCGCACGCCTCGAACATGGCGCGCTCTTCCTTGGCCCAGTCGCCACGATAGGCGATCCGGCCATCCTCGGCCGTCATGCGAAGGGTATAGCGCTGAATGGTTTCGGTCGGCACGCTGGTCGCCAGACTGCCGTGCAGGGTGCGCATGTCGAAGAAGATGCAATCGCCCAGATCGAGGTCGAAATCGACCAGATCATAGTTTTCGGGTTGGGTTGCCACATCGGGCGGCAGATCATAGCGTACGCCGTTGACCTCGGTCCCCGCGCCATCGATCCGGTGGCCGTCATCGAACCGGGCCCGCATGAACAGCTTGTTCCACAGATGCGATCCGCGCACGAAGCTGATGCCGTTGAGCCGGGAGACTGGTTCCAGCGGCAGCCACAGCACGCACATCGATCCGGTGAAATCGAAATAGGAAATGTCGTGATGGAAGGGTGCGCGCGAGGTTGACCCGGCTTCGCGGACAAACCAGTTGTCCATCACCAAATTGACGCGGCCCGCGTTCAACAGCCCCGCCGCCAGCCCGGCGACCGGCGAGCCCCGGACAAAGCATTCGAACTCGGCGAATTCCGACCAGCACCAGAAATCTTCCCAATAGGCCGGTGCACCGGCCTCCTTGCAATGATTGACCAGATTGGCGCCGGGCTGGTCCAGATCCGATGATATCCCCTGGCGCAACAGATCGATCCAGTCCTTGGAAAACTTTCCGCGCAGGGCGACAACGCCGTCCTGTTGGAAGGTGGTGATATCTTCTGGTGTCACGGTCGGGCTGTTCGATATCTCGTTCATGTCGCTACCTTGCCTGCACGGCAGGATCGGTCAAGTCCGGGATCATGTGTCTTGGAAGAACCGCCGCGGCATTGAAGGTAAATCGAATTGAGGAGCGTAGGGTGCATCAACCAAAGGTCGATGCACCCTACGAGCAAAAGCCAAATCGCAGGTTCAATTCATCATATGCTTAGCCGCAAAGGCAATGGCATCGACGCATTGGGAGAGATCGTCATCAGTCAGGGCCAGGGAGGGATAGACCTTGCCGGCCGATTTGAAGATACCCTTGTCGCGCAGAATTCGGTTGAGGCTGGCGGCCTGGGCGGTATCGCCCTTCAGGACTCCGCGATAGTCGCGCACCGGATCGGGCGTGAACATCACGTCGAACAGGACCGGGTCGCCGACGACCTGGTGGGTAATACCGGTGGCGGACAGGTGTTCGTCCATGGCGTCCATGATGATCTGGCCGTTCCGGCGCAGAGTGTCATAGGCGCCCGGGCGGCGGAGGATTTCCATGGTCTTCAGACCGGCAACGGCGGCCACCGGATTGCCGCTGAGCGTACCCATCTGGAAGGTGAAGTCTTCCTGGCCCCCTTTTGTTTGGCTCAGTTTACGAATTGTATGCATGGACGTGCGATGGCGGTTGCGAGGCAAGCCCGGGGTGAGGCGTTCTCCAGTTCAAGCCGTTGGAACCACCGCAGGTCGTTGTCGAGATATCTGGTCGCGACGCCTCGGTAGCGCCGCAAGAAATCCTTCAACCGGCCATGTCGGTTGTTGACCGCCGGATCTGCTGCGATCTGAATGTGAAAGGCACCTCGCACCCGTTCACTTCGTGACAGGTTCAATGCTTCGTGATGCGCACCGATTGCCGCCGCGCATCGCGGACAAGCGCGGTGTCCATCGGTCACCAAAACGATATCCTCGTCCACAACCGGCGCGATCACCTCGCGCAAGGGATCTGCGTGGACCGCGGGCAGAACCGCACTGACTGTCGCGCCGCTGCGATCAGCGACAACCAGTACCGGAACCTGTTCATCTGACAGGCCCCGCTTGCTGGCCTTGCCTCCCCTGCGTCGCGCCTTGCGCTCAAGGTTTCGTGCACCTTTCCGGCACACAGGTTTCATCGGCTTCCACAATGCCCGTGAGCTTGCGTGCCTTCAGGTCTTTCGCGGCAGGAAATCGGTGTCGCCAA
This sequence comes from Alphaproteobacteria bacterium, assembly GCA_965204825.1. Classification (GTDB taxonomy): domain Bacteria; phylum Pseudomonadota; class Alphaproteobacteria; order Futianiales; family Futianiaceae. The sequence goes on from OZ242016.1 coordinate 376,388, forward strand.
CGGAAGGCGGTGTTGACGGCAAGTCCGCAACGTTCTGTTGAAGCGCGAACCGTCAGCCCATCAGCAAGACAGGCTCCGAAGGAAAGCCACTTGTCCTTGTGGTGCAGACCCGACAAGGGGGTACCGGTCGCGGCCTTGAATGTCTTCCTGCATCCCTTGCACTGGTACCGTCGCAGCCCCCCTTGCCTTGCCACGCGATATGGCGCCTGGCGCGCCACAATGCGGGGGCACTGGCGATCTTCACCCACGGCCGCTGCAATGGCAGCCAGCGACGCTGACGTTCCCGTGTCCTCAGGAACACGGCCTCGGTTTGCTGCCGCTGCGCCGGGCTGAGGTGGTCTGTCCCCGATAACCATTCCTGAAACTGCTTGTGATCCATGCCAATCCATCCTTCTGATTTCACAAAAAACATGACATGGACGCACACGGCTTGTAAACTGAGTCTATCAAATCCTCAATAAACCGTATCCGCCGCTCTTTTTGCCCGGTTAGGCGGCTTAGGCCCGGCTGGTGAAGCCGTAATCGATCAGGCTTTCGGCGATCTGAACGGTATTGAGCGCCGCACCCTTGCGCAGATTGTCCGACACGCACCACAGGTTCAGACCATTATCGACGGTCGGATCCGTCCGCACCCGGCTGATGAACGTGGCATAGTCGCCGACGCATTCGACCGGCGTGACATAGGCTTCGTCAGACGGATTATCGACCACCATGACCCCCGGCGCCTCGCGCAGGATGTCACGGGCTTCATCGTCGCTGATCGGCTTATCAAACTCCAGATTGATCGCTTCGGAATGACCGACGAAAACGGGCACACGAACGCAAGTCGCGGTTACGTCGATCCGGTGATCCAGGATCTTGTGGGTCTCGATCACCATCTTCCATTCTTCCTTGGTCGACCCATCCTTCATGAATGTATCGATGTGCGGGATCACATTAAAGGCGATCTGGCGGCTAAACTTATCAGGGGTCGGAGCATCGGTGACGAAGATGCCCTTGGTTTGGTTCCACAGTTCATCCATGCCGTCCTTGCCCGCGCCGGAAACCGATTGATAGGTCGAAACCACGACCCGCTTGATCGTCGCGGCATCGTGCAGTGGTTTCAGCGCCACCACCATCTGCGCCGTCGAACAATTCGGATTTGCGATGATGTTCTTGCGGTCGTTCCGGATCAGCCAGTCGCCCAGCACATGGGCATTGACCTCGGGCACCACCAGCGGCACGTCCGGGTCATAGCGGACGGCCGACGAATTATCGATCACGATCGGACCCATCTTGGCGATCTTCGGCGACCAGGCCTTGGAAACATCGCCGCCCGCGCTCATCAGCACGAAATCGATGCCGGTAAAATCGAATTGTTCCAGGTCCTGACATTTCAGCGTTCTGTCGCCATAGGATACTTCGGTCCCCATCGACCGACGCGATGCGACGGCGTGAACCGTTGAGGCGGGAAAATCCCGCTCGTCGAGGATGTTGAGCATTTCGCGACCGACATTGCCGGTGGCGCCGATAATGGCGATGGAAAAGGACATCTGGCTTTCCTTAAAAATTCTGTTCCTGTCTCTCCCCTCGGGTTACCGCTCAATCCCGCGGGGAGAGAAACCGGGAAAGAAGCGTCAGGTGTGCTTGGTCGTCGTGCCGCGTTTGGTCGCGGCCCGTTTGTCGATCTCGGTGGTGATGACAACAGTTTTCACATCAAGCTCCTGCTTCTGGAGCAGCGAAATGCCCCTACCGGGCGGCAATGTCAAGATCGACCAAGATGGCATCAGGGCGATTCAGTAAAAATTGTTGTGGCCTTTGGCCAGAACACCGTCCACCGGCTCGACGGCTTGTTTCGGCAGTCGGTCCATGGGCGGCTCGCAGGCCAAGAGGATGTCAACGATGCGGACCGGCTCGCCCGTGATCCGGTCATGCGGCAGGTTGTGGGTGGGCGCGCGCCGTCGATGCGCGGGCGGCCTCCGCGTCGCAAATGGGGCGGTTCGAGACCGATACGCTGGCTTTGCCCGGGAACCGAGCGGCTCTGGCCGACCTGAACGGCCAGTGGATCGACCGGTTCCACGATCGCAACGGGCTGAAGTACATCGTGCTGGACATGGACAGTTCCATCAGCCCGACCCATGGTGATCAGGAAGGGGCCGCCTGGAACGGCCATTTCGACTGCGGCTGCTACCACCCGCTTTTCCTGTTCAACCAGTTCGGCATGTTGGAACGCTGCGCCTTGCGCAACGGCAACGTCCACGGCGCCAATGGCTGGCACGATGTTGTGGACCCGATGATCGCCCGGTATGCTAGGCGCAATCTCATGCGGTTCTTGCGCGCCGACGTCTGTCTGCGACGTCGGGCCGGAGCCGGAGCTGCGATATGTGAAGTCTCCGCAGCTCCGGCCCGATCAACCTTCTTCTGTTCCGTCATGAAACACCTCATTCATCCCCTCGTCTCAGGTCTTGATCAGTGTCTTAAAAAACTCTAGGGCGGGGGAGGTTCCATAACCAGCGTGGTACCGCCGGGCAGCACATCAAGGAGGGCAAACATGCCTTCGGCTGGACGCGGCTGTCGTGCAAACGGTTCCGGGACAACGAGGTCCGGCTGCAGTTGCATGCGCTGGCCTGCAACCTGGCCACGTTCCTGCGCTGCATCGAACGACCCGAAGCGATGGCAGACTGGTCGTTGACCAGCCGCCAGCTCAAGCTGATCAGGATTGGCGCTCGCGTCGTGCGGTCACGCCCGCGCCATCACGTTCCAGCTGGCCGAGGTGGCGGTCACCGGCGCCATGATCCGGGCCATCCCTGTCGCGATCCGCCGACTACGAGCGCCGCCGGCATGCGCGTAACATTGATACCGGCCGAAATCGGACGAAAGCGGCTCGACAGGCCTGTCCGTCGTGCTGAAAAACGGCGCGGCGGGGGCGGATTTCTGCGGGTTCACGGCCCAATCCGCCCAGTTCCGGGGTATCCGTCCGGTCAGGCCGCGTTTTTGAGGTCTTGGGCTTCCAGTTCCACGGCACAAGTTCGTCGATGGGGTTAATCTGTGATCAGCAACGCGTTCCAGCACCCATGTGAGCCAGGTTCAGACGCGACGCAATGGACAAAATCCCGACCGCCGTGTAAGCTTCAAGAGTGTCTCAATAACCCTAGGGCGCTACACATCACAGCTGTCGATGCTACTGGAAGGGATTGACTGGCGCACCCCGCAAAAGACCTGGCGTCCTTTGCAGGCAGGATAGAGAAAGCCCGACAAGACATCAAGTTTAACGCGGTTTGTCGTTCCATCCCATGGGGCAGTTTGATATGGATTACACATGTTGAACGCCCTTGAATCCCTGCATGATGACCCCGCCAAACTGAAGGGGCTGGTCTCTCGGATGGACCAGGAGATTACGTCTCTCACCTATCAGGTTGAGAAACTGAAAGCTGAGCTGGCCGGACACCGCAAGGCGCGGTCTGGCTCCAGATCCGAGAGTCTGGATCAACTGGCCCTCGACCTACAGGATGACGAAGAGATCGAGGCCGCCGCTGAGGCGCAGCAGGCCGAACAATCCTCTGGCGATGATGAAGAGGCCGCTTCGAACAAGCCGCGTGCCAAACGCAAGCACAACCGCACCCCGCTGCCCGATCATCTGGATCGGCAGGATGAGGTGCTGTCGCCGGGTGAGGACTGCACTGACTGCGGTGGGAGCCTGCGCCAGATCGGTGAGGACGTTACCGGGGAACTGGAATATGTCCCGGGCCGCTTTGTGGTGCGCCGGATCCTCCGCCCCCGCATGGCCTGCCTGCACCTGCTGTGAAACCTTTGCCCAGGCCCCACTGCCGTCGCGTCCTGTTGAGCGTGGCCGCCCCGGTCCGGGTCTGCTGGCCCACGTCCTGATTGGCAAGTACTGCGATCACCTGCCGCTTGACCGGCAATCAAAAATCTTGGCTCAGTTTACAAGCCGTGTGCGTTCATGTTATGTTTTTTGTGAAATCAGAAGGATGGATTGACATGGATCACAAGCAGTTTCAGGAATGGTTATCGGGGATAGACCACCTCAGCCCGGCGCAGCGGCAGCAAACCGAAGCCGTGTTCCTGGGGGACACGGAGACGTCAGCGTCGCTGGCTGCCATTGAAGCGGCCGTGGGTGGAGATCGCCAGTGCCCGCATTGTGGCACGCCAGGCGCCATATCGCGTGGCAAGGCAAGGGGTCTGCGACGGTACCAGTGCAAAGAATGCAGGAAGACATTCAATGCCGCGACCGGCACCCCCTTGTCGGGTCTGCACCGCAAGGACAAGTGGCTTTCCTTCGGAGCCTGTCTTGCTGATGGGCTGACGGTTCGCGCTTCAGCAGAACGTTGCGGACTTGCCGTCAACACCGCCTTCCGTTGGCGGCACCGATTTCTTGCCGCAAAAGACCTGAAGGCACGCAAGCTCACGGGCATTGTGGAAGCCGATGAAACCTATGTGCTGGAAAGCCGGAAAGGTGCACGAAACCTTGAGCGCAAGGCGCGACGCAGGGGAGGCAAGGCCAGCAAGCGGGGCCTGTCAGATGAACAGGTTCCGGTACTGGTTGTCGCTGATCGCAGCGGCGCGACAGTCAGTGCGGTTCTGCCCGCGGTCAACGCAGATACCTTGCGAGAGGTGATCGCACCGGTTGTGGACGAGGATATCGTTTTGGTGACCGATGGACACCGCGCTTATCCGCGATGCGCGGCGGCAATCGGTGCGCATCACGAAGCATTGAACCTGTCACGAAGTGAACGGGTGCGAGGTGCCTTTCACATTCAGACGGTCAACAACCGACACAGCCGGTTGAAGGATTTCTTGCGGCGCTACCGAGGCGTCGCGACCAGATATCTCGACAACTACCTGCGATGGTTCCAACGGCTTGAACTGGAGAACGCCTCACCCCGGGCTTGCCTCGCAACCGCCATCGCACGTCCATGCATACAATTCGTAAACTGAGCCAAAATCTTGGCTCAGTATACAAAAGGAAAGCCACTTGTCCTTGCGGTGCAGACCCGACAAGGGGGTGCCGGTCGCGGCATTGAATGTCTTCCTGCATCCCTTGCACTGGTACCGTCGCAGACCCCTTGCCTTGCCACGCGATATGGCTCCTGGCGTGCCACAATACGAGCACTGGCGATCTTCACCCACGGCCGCTTCAATGGCAGCCAGCGACGCTGCCGTCTCCGTGTCCCCCGGGAACACGGCTTCGGTTTGCTGCCGCTGCGCCGGGCTGAGGTGGTCTATCCCCGATAACCATTCCTGAAACTGGTTGTGATCCATGCCAATCCATCCTTCTGATTGCACAAAAAACATGACATGGACGCACACGGCTTGTAAACTGAGCCAAAATCTTCGCCCGCGAGAAGGTTAATCTGCATCGCACCACGTTGACCGACTGGGTGGGCCGCAGCACGGCGCTGCTGGAGCCATTGGCCGATCATATCGGTCATATCGGCAAGCTGGTCAGGGCAGGTCCCGCGCTTTTTGCTGATGACACACCGGTCAAACTACAAACCCGCACCAGGATAAAGAAGACTAGGGCCTGTTGACATTCGGGTTTCCGATTTGGCCTGAACTGTTATCCAAGCTTCGAAAATGGAGGTCTGGATGGACGAAGATCGTTTGGTGATTTCAGATGAACTCTGGGCGAGGATTGCGCCCCTGTTACCCGGTAAAGCCGGGGACCCGGGAGCAACCGGTCGGGATAACCGTTGGTTCATGGAGGCCGTACTTTGGCGTGTGCGAACAGGGTCTCCCTGGCGTGACCTGCCCGTAAGCGTCCGGTGTTGGTGCTCTGACGCGTTATAGCGTGCGCTGATAGTGTCCACCATTGATAGTGGACATTTTGAGGGCGGACATGTCTGGGAAGAAGGGTCAGAAGAAGCGGTTCTGGTCAGACGATGAGAAGATTTCGATCTGCGGACAAACGCGCGCACCTGGGGTTTCGGTAGCGCAGGTTGCACGACGTTACGCGATGAACGCCAATCTGATCTACACATGGTTGCGTGATCCCCGTTTCGCGCCGTCATGTACTGACGGTGATGATTTCGCCGGGGAAGTGACCACATTTCTGCCTGTAGAGATTGCAGGGCCAACCGCCCCCCACGTGCCGATCACAGCGCCCTGTATGGACGTTCCTCTTTCGGCTCACCGTGTAGACATCACCCTGTCTGATGGTCGGCGTATCCTGGTTGAAGGAGCGACGGGATTGCCGGCGGTGCTGGCTCTGGTTGAGGGGCTGATGACATGATCCCGGTGCCGGGCAATACGCGGGTGTGGCTGGCCGCTGGGGTGACGGATATGCGGCGCGGGTTCAACACACTGGCGACTCAGGCCGAACAGGTTCTGGCTGAAGACCCGTATTCGGGGCACATGTTTGTGTTTCGCGGCAGGCGCGGTGATCTGCTCAAGATCATATGGTGGGACGGCCAAGGCGCTTGCCTGTTCTCCAAACGACTGGAACGGGGGCGGTTTGTCTGGCCTGCGGCCAGGGAGGGCAAGGTCAGCCTGAGTCCCTCACAGCTGTCGATGCTGTTAGAGGGGATTGACTGGCGCACCCCGCAAAAGACCTGGCGTCCTTTGCAGGCGGGATAGAGAAAGCCCAAAAAAACATCAAGTTTAACGCGGTTTGTCGTTTCATCCCATGGGGCAGTTTGATATGGATTATACATGCTGAACGCCCTTGAATCCCTGCCTGATGACCCCGCCAAACTGAAGGGGCTGGTCTCTCGGATGGACCAGGAGATTACGTCTCTCACCTATCAGGTTGAGAAGCTGAAGGCTGAACTGCATGGCCACCGCAAGGCACGGTTTGGTTCCAGATCAGAGAGCATGGATCAACTGGCCCTCGACCTACAGGATGACCAAGAGATCGAGGCGGCAGCAAACGAGCAGAAGAACGAAGCTGGCTCCAACGGCACTGATGTCGATGAGACGGATAAACCTGCCAGGCGCAAGCACAGCCGCAACCCCTTGCCAGATCATCTGGATCGGCAGGATGAGGTGCTGTCGCCGGGTGAGGACTGCACTGACTGCGGTGGGAGCCTGCGCCAGATCGGTGAGGACGTTACCGAGGAACTGGAATATGTCCCGGGCCGCTTTGTGGTACGCCGGATCCTCCGCCCCCGCATGGCCTGCACCTGTTGTGAAACCTTTGCCCAGGCCCCATTGCCGTCGCGCCCCATCGAACGTGGCCGCCCCGGTCCGGGTCTGCTGGCCCACGTCCTGATTGGCAAATACTGCGATCACCTGCCGCTTGACCGGCAATCAAAAATCTTCGCCCGCGAGAAGGTTAATCTGCATCGCACCACGTTGACCGACTGGGTGGGCCGCAGCACGGCGCTGCTGGAGCCATTGGCCAATCATATCGGCAAGCTGGTCAGGGCAGGGCCTGCACTTTTTGCCGATGACACACCGGTCAAACTACAAACCCGCACCAGGATAAAGAAGACTAAAACCGCGCGGCTGTGGAGTTACGTGCGCGACGAGCGCCCGTGGTGCGGCGAGGCCCCACCCTGTGCCTGGTATCAGTTCAGCGTGGATCGCAAGGGCGAACATCCGGTCAATCATCTTTCTGGCTATACCGGCACGGTGCACGCCGATGGCTTTGCGGGCTTCAATGGCCTCTTTGGGGAGGGCAAGGCCGACGAACAGGCCTGCATGGTGCATGTGCGCCGCAAGTTTGTGGAAGAGTTTGAGCGCACAGGGTCGGCCATCGCCAAAGGCACAATCAAGCAGATCGCCGTACTTTACGCTGTCGAAGAGGAAGCCAGAGGCAAATCCCCCGAAGAGCGGGTCGCCATTCGGCAAGAGAAGGCAAAGCCCGTCTTCGATGAGCTGGAAGCATGGTTACAGGCCCAGCTTCCCAAGCTCTCGGGCAAGACCAGACTGGCAGGGGCCATTCGCTATGCGCTGAACCGCATGCCAAAGGCGCGTGCCTGTCTCGGCGACGGACGGCTGGAACTCGACAACAATATCTGTGAACGCTCGATCCGCCCCATCGCACTGGGCCGCAAGAACTATCTCTTCATGGGCTCCGTCGGTGGCGGTAAAGCCGCCGCTATCGCTTACACCCTGGTCGAGACCGCCAGGATGAACGGCGTTGATCCGGAAGCCTGGCTCACCTGTGTGTTGGAGCGCCTGCCAGATCACAAGATCAACCGCATCGAGGAACTCATGCCGTGGAATTGGAGGCCGGAATAACCGAAAGATACGGCTCTAACGGACGGCTACGAAAGGGCCGCCCTGCGGCAGGAGAAGGCCAGGCCTGTCTTCGATGACCTGGAAGCATGGCTACAGGCCCAACTGCCCAGGCTCTCGGGCAAGACCAAACTGGCCGAGGCGATCCGCTACGCCCTGAAGCCGATGCCCGAAGCGCGTGCTTATCTCGGCGACGGACGTCTGGAGCTCGACAACAATATCTGTGAGCGATCAATCCGTCCCGTCGCCCCGGGTCGAAAAAATTGTCTCTTCCCGGGCTCCGTTGGTGGCGGCGAGGCTGCCGCTATCGCCTGCGCCCTCATTGAGACCGCTGAAATGAACAATGTCGATCCCGAGGCCTGGCTCACATGGGTGCTGGAACGCGTTGCTGATCACGGATTAACCCCATCGACGAACTCATGCCGTGGAACTGGAAGCCCCAAGACCTCAAAAACGCGGCCTGACCGGACGGATACACCTGCCCTAGGATTTCGGCAACTGGAATTCGGTTTTCAAACGATTTCGTCGATGGGCAAAGGCCGGTGTGTTCGAGAGACTTTTCAACGCCATGAGCGGCGAGCCAGACCTTGAACATGCTCTCATCGACGGAACGATTGTCCGGGCCCATCAGAAGGCTTCGGGCGCAAAAGGGGGGACACGGCATCAAGCCATCGGACGCTCTCGCGGCGGGCTGACGACCAAAATTGTTGCCTTGGTCGATGCGCTCGGCAACTTGTTCGTATCCGTCCGGTCAGGCCGCGTTTTTGAGGTCTTGGGGCTTCCAGTTCCACGGCATGAGTTCGTCGATGGGGTTAATCCGTGATCAGCAACGCGTTCCAGCACCCATGTGAGCCAGGCCTCGGGATCGACATTGTTCATTTTAGCGGTCTCAATGAGAGCGTAGGCGATAGCGGCAGCCTCGCCGCCACCAACGGAGCCTAGGAAGAGACAATTTTTTCGACCAGGGGCGACGGGACGGATTGATCGCTCACAGATATTGTTGTCGAGTTCCAGACGTCCGTCGCCGAGATAAGCACGCGCTTCGGGCATCGGCTTCAGGGCGTAGCGGCTCGCCTCGGCCAGTTTGGTCTTGCCCGAGAGCCTGGGCAGTTGGGCCTGTAGCCATGCTTCCAGGTCATCGAAGACAGGCCTGGCCTTCTCCTGCCGCAGGGCGGCCCTTTCGTAGCCGTCCGTTAGAGCCGTATTTTTCGGTTATTCCGGCATCCAATTCCACGGCATGAGTTCCTCGATGCGGTTGATCTTGTGATCTGGCAGGCGCTCCAACACCCATGTGAGCCAGGCTTCCGGATCAACGCCGTTCATCCTGGCGGTCTCGACCAGGGTGTAAGCGATAGCGGCGGCTTTACCGCCACCGACGGAGCCCATGAAGAGATAGTTCTTGCGGCCCAGTGCGATGGGGCGGATCGAGCGTTCACAGATGTTGTTGTCGAGTTCCAGCCGTCCGTCGCCGAGACAGGCACGCGCCTTTGGCATGCGGTTCAGCGCATAGCGAATGGCCCCTGCCAGTCTGGTCTTGCCCGAGAGCCTGGGAAGCTGGGCCTGTAACCATGCTTCCAGCTCATCGAAGACGGGCTTTGCCTTCTCTTGCCGAATGGCGACCCGCTCTTCGGGGGATTTGCCTCTGGCTTCCTCTTCGACAGCGTAAAGCACAGCGATCTGCTTGATTGTGCCTTTGGCGATGGCCGACCCTGTGCGCTCAAACTCTTCCACAAACTTGCGGCGCACATGCACCATGCAGGCCTGTTCGTCGGCCTTGCCCTCCCCAAAGAGGCCATTGAAGCCCGCAAAGCCATCGGCGTGCACCGTGCCGGTATAGCCAGAAAGATGATTGACCGGATGTTCGCCCTTGCGATCCACGCTGAACTGATACCAGGCACAGGGTGGGGCCTCGCCGCACCACGGGCGCTCGTCGCGCACGTAACTCCACAGCCGCGCGGTTTTAGTCTTCTTTATCCTGGTGCGGGTTTGTAGTTTGACCGGTGTGTCATCGGCAAAAAGGGCAGGCCCTGCCCTGACCAGCTTGCCGATATGATTGGCCAATGGCTCCAGCAGCGCCGTGCTGCGGCCCACCCAGTCGGTCAACGTGGTGCGATGCAGATTAACCTTCTCGCGGGCGAAGATTTTTGATTGCCGGTCAAGCGGCAGGTGATCGCAGTATTTGCCAATCAGGACGTGGGCCAGCAGACCCGGACCGGGGCGGCCACGTTCGATGGGGCGCGACGGCAATGGGGCCTGGGCAAAGGTTTCACAACAGGTGCAGGCCATGCGGGGGCGGAGGATCCGGCGTACCACAAAGCGGCCCGGGACATATTCCAGTTCCTCGGTAACGTCCTCACCGATCTGGCGCAGGCTCCCACCGCAGTCAGTGCAGTCCTCACCCGGCGACAGCACCTCATCCTGCCGATCCAGATGATCTGGCAAGGGGTTGCGGCTGTGCTTGCGCCTGGCAGATTTGTCCGTCTCATCGACATCAGTGCCGTTGGAGCCAGCTTCGTTCTTCTGCTCGTTTGCTGCCGCCTCGATCTCTTGGTCATCCTGTAGGTCGAGGGCCAGTTGATCCATGCTCTCTGATCTGGAGCCAAACCGTGCCTTGCGGTGGCCATGCAGTTCAGCCTTCAGCTTCTCGTTTTGATACGTCAGCGACTGAACCTCGGCCATCAAAAGCTCGCTGACAGCCCGCAGTTCGGCGGGGTTTTCAGGCAGGGCTTCAAGGGTGTTCAACATGTGTAATCCATACCAAACTGCCCCATGGGATGAAACGACAAACCGCGTTAAACTTGATGTTTTTTTGGGCTTTCTCTATCCCGCCTGCAAAGGACGCCAGGTCTTTTGCGGGGTGCGCCAGTCAATCCCCTCTAACAGCATCGACAGCTGTGAGGGACTCAGGCTGACCTTGCCCTCCCTGGCCGCAGGCCAGACAAACCGCCCCCGTTCCAGTCGTTTGGAGAACAGGCAAGCGCCTTGGCCGTCCCACCATATGATCTTGAGCAGATCACCGCGCCTGCCGCGAAACACAAACATGTGCCCCGAATACGGGTCTTCAGCCAGAACCTGTTCGGCCTGAGTCGCCAGTGTGTTGAACCCGCGCCGCATATCCGTCACCCCAGCGGCCAGCCACACCCGCGTATTGCCCGGCACCGGGATCATGTCATCAGCCCCTCAACCAGAGCCAGCACCGCCGGCAATCCCGTCGCTCCTTCAACCAGGATACGCCGACCATCAGACAGGGTGATGTCTACACGGTGAGCCGAAAGAGGAACGTCCATACAGGGCGCTGTGATCGGCACGTGGGGGGCGGTTGGCCCTGCAATCTCTACAGGCAGAAATGTGGTCACTTCCCCGGCGAAATCATCACCGTCAGTACATGCCGGCGCGAAACGGGGATCACGCAACCATGTGTGAATCAGATTGGCGTTCATCGCGTAACGTCGCGCAACCTGCGCTACCGAAACCCCAGGTGCGCGCGTTTGTCCGCAGATCGAGACCTTCTCATCGTCTGACCAAAACCGCTTCTTCTGACCCTTCTTACCAGCCATATCCGCCCTCAAGATGTCCACTATCAATGGTGGACACTATCAGCGCACGCTATAACGCGTCAGAGCACCAACACCGGACGCTTACACTTGTTCCGCTTTCTGCTTCTGCCGGGGCAAGCGCACGACATGAAGGGGGTTGCCCCCTGATCCACGATGTCTCCTTCGCAGCGTTGCTGGCCGACAAGGCCTTCGACGCCGATTGGCTCCTGCAAGACCTTGATGAGCGCGGCGCAACTGCGGTTATTCCACCCAAATCGAACCGAAAAGTGCAACGAGACGACGATACTCACATGTACAAGTGGCGTCACCTGATTGAAAACTACTTTGCAAAGATCAAGGAATTCAGGGGGATAGCAACGAGATACGACAAAACAGATACCAGCTACGCAGCCAACTGGCACCTCTGCGCAATGCTCAACGCTGCCCGGTGATTGTCAACAGACCCTAGGTGTCTTTCACATTCAGACGGTCGACAACCGACACAGCCGGTTGAAGGATTTCCTGCGGCGCTACCGAGGCGTCGCGACCAGATATCTCGACAACTGCCTGCGATGGTTCCAGCGGCTTGAACTGGAGAACGCCTCACCCTTGGCTTGCCTCGCAGCCGCCATCGCACGTCCATGCATACAATTTGAAACTGAGTCAGCTCATTTTCAAATTTGCGAAAGATTTTGTACGTTATTAAGAATCTTAACCCCGCGAGCCATTGCCTCTATTCGCCAAGATTCAGATCTATATAAAAATTTACTATATAGACCGGAATATGCATTCAGGTGTAAAAACTCATCGGGATCACAATTATCGCTGTGTTGGATGTAAACATTGTGTGTGTTTTTTGTAGATTTCAACATGGTCAAGGCACTTGCAGCACGAAAAACACCAAAACAATGATGAATATCACAAACTGCTAAAGCGCCCGCGAAATACGATATAAAATTAGAATCGAACTCATCTAAATCAATCTCATTTAAAGCATGAGCAAAATATGATCTGTTCGGTTGCTTCCCAGGCACAGATTCAAGAAAATTATTCCAAATAAATATAATATGATCCCACTCGTAAGATCTTGCAATAGCATTATCATAAACTTCACCTTTCTCATGAATTACTATATATAATATATTTTTACATTTTCTATTTTCTTGAAAAATATTCTCCAATATATTACGATCTACACCTATCCCAGAAGCAGGAATGATGTATCCCATGTATGTATCATTCTTATCTCCATTCGATATTTCAGACAATCTGATTGGAATATAACCAATAGAATCTTTATAAAACACGTAATGCGTCGATCTGTTTTCACCCAAAACCCTTTTTTCGAAAATATTGTTATTATTTCTAATTATTTTTGGCGATAAACGCAAAATATCTGATATCTTTTTTGATGAACATTCAGATATAATAGAATCATTTTGGGGAAATGAGCTGTTGGTAACATTCAATTCACTAATACATTTTTGATTTATTACGGATATCGCAATTTCTGATCTAATTTCTCCCAAATCGTTATAAATTTCTGATCTAATTTCTCCCAAATCGTTATAAATTCTCGACAACACTGCAAATAAATATACACCGCCATCGCAATCTATAAACTCAACCAAAGAAATTTCCGGTTTATGATATAGATAGTTTTCTATAAACAAAATAATTGAATCTTGAATTTGAATTTGAATTTGCTCTGGCGCACGTAAAATCATCAAATCTGGTGTATATGGATTATCTAATACACCATTCTTTGCATACCTATACCTAGAGCGAACTGAAATACGACGCATCGCCAACACCAAATCTCGGTCACATTCTACTTTAATCAATTCGCTCTTTGGTATCGAAAATAATTTCCCTATTCTACGACAATTGTCTGTATCCGCCAATACACCCAACCGGGGAAATACATCTTCATGAGTTACTATCCTATTATAGTTAGTCAAAGAATGCTTTTTATTCAAATAAAATTTGGTTACCCCATCATTTTGTCGATTATAAGTTGAACGACTGCCCGTAAGGCGTCGATAACTTACATAAGTTTTGTCCGAGTGAACACCAATAAATCCAGCATCTACGGCGGAACACCAAAAATCCCAATCTTCAATTCCTAGCTTAAATAGTGTATCGAATAGAATTCCTTCTTCAGACAATAATCGCATATCCATCAGGCAAGAAGGTTGAGAAAAATTATTTAATGCAAATCTTGCACCCCACATTTTAGTTGGGTACTGCATCCAGTGTACATGATCGCCAAAATGAAACTGATCACAATAAACCCAACCCGGTTTCTCAACTAATTCCGTTCCATCCATGCAATTTTGAGATTTAGATAAAATCAAAACAGATTCATCTATATAGTTAGGTGCTAAAATGTCATCTCCATCTAGAAACAATACGAACTTAGATCTTTCATCTTTATCCAAAATATGTAATATACCTTCATTACGAGCATTAACCACTCCCGCATTAACTTTGTAAATAATATCTATGTCAAAATATTGGGATATAGATAGATCACCAAGTATATCTTGAGTAGTATGAATTTGTTCGCATCCATCAACAACAATTGTACAGCGAGATATATGGTGCTCTTTATTCTGTTTCAATACACTAAATATCGTGTCGATAAATACCGAGCCAACACGATACAAAGGTATGATAATATCAACAATAGGTAGTTTACTATTTTTAATTTCTATCATTAAAATTCCCCACCAGCTTTAAATCAGATACGGTTAGCTGGGCAAAATCAGTAGGTTTTCCGTTTGTCGTATTCAATACGTATAGATAGGCCTCGGTTATCGGGCGATCCCAAAACCGAATTAAATTTTTTTGAGTTCCGGGCATTATTGATATCCATTCACTGCGATACAATTCTTCAAACCCGGGAGGGGGTATTTTCGAAAAATTTGAAATTTCCGATTGATTTGAAATTTCCGATTGATTTGAAAATTTCAAATTGGTCAAGCCGACTATAAACTGAACTTCAACAATCGAGAAAGCTTCTTTTGGCAGGGAAATTTCCAACTGAAATCCACTAAATCGCCCCTTCCTTGGTCTAATTGGGCAAATAGCTAAAGCGATGGAGGCCGGCAATGGATGAAGCAATAATCCTAGGCCTCGTTTGTGTAACCAATTTCGATCTTCGAAACCAAGAGTACCTTTTTCAGCCTTGTTACGCCAATCATCCAAGGGCTCTAATTGCCGATGAGTATGATGGTTACCCTTAAACATACGGCTTGTACCGGAGGCGGGAGACCACACGCTTAGAGCCATAGATTGGAGGAGCCCGGCGTCACGCTTGAGATTTGCGCTCTCAATAAATAATTTTTCCTCAGGGCTTTCCTGCAATGCCGCATTAAGATAGCATGTATGTTCACCAATATTTCTGATAATTAGATCAATAATTTTTTGACCTGGCCGGAATAAATTTTCAATTTTAACAAATATAATGTTATCTATGACATCAAATCTACTAATTTGATGAGAACAATTGTGTTCTACTGAATACAATTCTACTTCAATTTTACCTTCACCATCCGACCAGATATCAAATGAAATTGCCCCAATTAATGAAGGAAGCACGGTAATTGGCAATCTTTGTCGAGCATTTTGTGATTTTAGTATTTCAATATATCCGTCAACCTCAATTAACTCGCATAGTAAATTATGAATTCCTTGATTTTTTTGATCTAATAATTTTATTAGCTCATCATTTACAATATTGTATTCTTCGCATCTTTTCCTTAAAATCGCTATTTGGCTCAATAAATTGACATTGCGTTTTGCAGAATTTTCAGAATTCAAAATATATGCCCGCGTTATATCTGTAAAAATATGAGACCTATAATCGTCTGAGATAGTAATAATTCGTGGTGAGTCCAATTTTGCATCGGTCCAGATTGAAGTAATTTGTTCGATTTTCTTGCCATCAAAATGCTCTTCAACAACAAATATTGTTATTCCTGTAAGAGGATTTTTCAATACTGTTTCTTGTTGCAAACCATCAGAAGTTAGTTCTGAAACATATATTATTTCATCGCTTCGCCGGCCTACATATATGTTAGCTACATCGGAATAAATATTGAATATTTCTTGAGAAATCATTTCTGAAATCTCCAAATTTAACAGGCATACTATTTTTGGTGAGTATTTATACATCATAAGAAACATCTCCTCCGATTTTAATTTAACCAAAATTATTCACATTTTGAGCATTTGATTTTATATAATCACCAATTACTATTGTTTCATCTGGAATGCCAAATGAATTCAGGGTGGATTTTTCATCACCGTGCTGCGATAGGATCTGGTACTTATCAAATGCTTTGAATATCGAACTCTTTGTCCCGAGAATTTCTACTGCGGCCGCCGAGTCTGGAAAAATGATCTCTAATTTTACATTATTGCTTCTTAGAGCACTCAACAATGTGGAGTGTACCATTGACGACCAGAATGTAATTCTATCGTATCCTATCATCAACATATCAAAAATATCATCCCTCCAAAATGATTTCGATGGACCTGTTTCCATCAAGCGGTCTAGCACGGGACTCGTTTCCA
Source organism: Alphaproteobacteria bacterium (assembly GCA_965204825.1). GTDB lineage: Bacteria > Pseudomonadota > Alphaproteobacteria > Futianiales > Futianiaceae. Next base: position 392,683 of record OZ242016.1, read on the forward strand.
TCAAGCAGTCTAGCATGAAAAAATCGTTGATGATACTATTTTCATAAGCGATGTTGAGTTGGAATTCTAGTTCGCTATCGACATGTCCTGACATAAAAAGCACTGGTGGCTCCCCTTTCTGTGCGATAATCCAGCTTAGCGCTTGTTCAAAATCTCTTGCTTGGCAGTGCAGCCCTTGCAATTCAATATTTTCGGGGCACACAAAAACACGGGGAACATTCATGTGAAATGCTGTTAGTTGTCTCCAATTTAGTTTCTTTGGTTCCCATTTTTCTATTTGATAACGATTTTTTCTTAGTAGTGCCAGTTCTGGAGGTTGTCCTGGTTTTGGAACCGCCAGAATTGATTTATATCGGTCAATCAATTCAATAACTATTTCATTAGTGGTACTATTTTCTTCATTAGTGGTACTATTTTCTTGGAAAAATAAATCATTACATGGAATACTCCATTCAAATTCGATTGTCGATCGTTCTTCATATTGTTTAAAATATTCGTCAGTTATTAAATTCTGTAATGTAGATCGAGAATGGACTACAATATCGGATAAATCTGAAGAAACTCGAGTTATTTTTTTTAATGCCGGTTTGCTGTCATTGTCAACTGCCGGATTGAATATGTGATTTACTTGAATTTCCTCTCCAATGTAAAATTCGCTAACTAAACAAAAAAATGTCATCAATCCTGATTTCGCCAACGATCTAGGGATTTCTCTCGAGGTAAAATAATAGCTCTGCGGACATGGATCCGCGGGCATGTGTCCATTTTTATAGATTAGAGCAACTAACTCGATATGTTGCTTCGTCAGTGATTTTTTTTTGGTCATGTTTGCAATTTCTGCGGCGCTCTTGCCCAACGACACACCTTCGGGGCGAATAACGGCATAATGAGAATTTTCAATTCGATAGCGATTCATGACATACGATTTTGAAAACATTGCTTTATGGGCCAATCGAATCTCAGTCTTATTACGTTCGGCCACCAGTCCGTTCAGTCCGTTTGATTTGTTTGAGATGTTAGCCGACAAACTTCCCGGACGCCTCCTCCACAAAAAACCTTGATAGTCCACATGGCGTCCAACAAATCCGGCCTCTATCGCTGCAATCGAGAGGCGCCAATCTTCTCCCGAGTTTAGCATATCTTCCTCATAACGAAGCCCTTCTTTAAATAATTCAATAGATATGGCAGAAGAAGGCATTTGTGTTGCTCCCGCCATGTTCCACAATGTTGAATGTTGAGTGAGCCGTAACACTCGTCCACTGATACCAAAAATGTTTGGATGTTCGAAGACCCATCCGAGTTTTTCATCATTTGCGTCGGTATGTTTGCGTGCCAATTTAAAGGCAGCATAACTATTATCGATAAAATTTGGGGTCATTCTGTCATCTGCGTCAGGAAACATGATGACTTCAACCGATGTCCAAAATCTTAAAACGTATTCAACGCTTGTATTTCGTATTGCTGGCAATCCAGCATTATGTCTAACGCGAATATAATGAATTAGTTCTGGATATGCTTCTGCGTATATATTACAATATGATATAAGGTTGGTATCTGGGTCGCAATCATCTGCAATCACAACTACAAAAGAAGTAGATGCTCGTTGATTCAAAATATCTTGCATTTGTTCGCAAATAAGATTTGAATAACCATAGCATGGCATAATTAAGGCGATTTTAGGATTATTTGGTATGAAATTCATAATTTTTTCAATTTTAATGTTGTTTTTTGATTCAGTCAATCGTTATTTGAATATGGAGTTCAAGGGTTTACGGAATTTCTAAAACCGTTTGTGGTACTATGATGCATTTGGTATCGTAATGCAAGCGTAATAGTGATTAACCCGCATTCCCCAGATGAACGGCGCTTCAGATCGCAAACCATATATGTGGTCGTATTGGCAAATCAATAGCGTGACCATGATGGCGCCGGGATTAGGCAGTGAACGCAAAGGGGGACGCGCAAACCGGCCCGCCGGGGCTTCAATTCGACCGCTCCGTCAAGCTCGCGCTCCAGGGCTGCGCGATCCGGTGATGCGCCAGCTTGTCGGTGGCCGGGCGGTCAGGCACGGCGCGGCCTCGACAAACGTCATGGCCGGTTCGGGACGCAGATGCTGACGCGGCCCGGGAACCTCGCCGTGCACGATCGGCGATCATCGAAAAGCGTCCCCCTCGATATGGACAGTTCCGAGAGCCCGGTGCATGGTGATCGGGAGGGGCGATGTGGAACGGGCGCTTCCAGTCGAAGCGCCTGCATCCGCTCTTCGTGTTAAACCGGTTCGGCGATCTGGAACGGTGCGCCCTGCGTCCCGGGAACGGCGATTTCACGCTGACGCCGCCTTTGCCATTCCGGCGCTGTATTGCTTTGAAGAAGCGCCCCGCTACGGAAGGGCCGGCATCGGGCTCACGCCGCACTGTGCGCCCCGGCGGTCAGGGCCAGGAAGACGTCTTCCAGATCGGCCTCCTCGGTCGACAGATCGCGGATCTTCAGGCCAGTGGCGCGGACATCCTCCAGAACTTTGTCGAAGCCCGTGGCGCTCGGCTTGTAGATCAGGATCAGGGCGCCGTCATCGCGTAATGCCGGTTCGTAAGGTTCGAGGCCGGCGGGCACGGATTGGGGCGGCGTTTCGCCATGGACGATCAGGCGCTTGGCATCCAGGCGCGACAGCATGTCGGCCTTGGGCTCGTCGGCGACAACCTCGCCATGGTTGATGATGGCGATGCGGTCGCACAGTTCCTGGGCCTCGGCCAGATAGTGGGTGGTCAGGACGATGGTGATGCCGGCCTTGTTCAGCTTGACCACATGATCCCATAACTGCTGGCGCAGCTCAATATCGACACCGGCGGTCGGTTCGTCCAGCACCAGCACGGGGGGCGAATGGACCATCGCCTTGCCGACCAGCAGGCGCCGGCGCATGCCGCCCGACAGGGTGCGGGCATAGGCGTCCGCCTTGTCAGTGAGGCCGACCGCGCTCAATATCTCGGCCGTTTTGCGGTCCGGGCCGGCGATGCCGTACAGGCCAGCCTGGATCTCCAGCGTCTCGCGCGCGGTAAAGAACGGATCCTGGGTCAGTTCCTGGGGCACGATGCCGATCGACATGGCAGCATTGCGCGGGCGCTGGTCGATATCAAAGCCCCAGATCGACACCTGCCCCGCGCTTTTCACGGTCATGCCGGCCAGAATGTTGATGAAGGTCGACTTGCCCGCGCCATTGGGGCCCAACAGGCCGAAGATCGAACCGCGCGGAACGCAAAGGTCAATGCCCTTCAGGGCGTGCTTGTCGCCGCCGCCCCTGGTCCCGCGATAGATCTTTTCCAGGCCGCGCGCCTCAATCGCAAATTCGTTCATCTCGGACCCTGCTTGCCCCCGTCCGGGGCATTGCCTATCTTTCCGCCGGTATAGCTGATTTGCCCGAGGACAACACCCATGGCCGATATCAACGCCCCCGAAACCATCGAGATGGAGACCCGCGACGTGAAATGCGACGGCGGCGGTACCCTGGGTCATCCGGCGGTCTATTACCATATCGGCGATGCAGGCTTTGTCGAATGCGGCTATTGCGACCGTCGCTTTGTACTGGCAGACGGCGCCGGCGGTGACGCCGGGCATTGAGCGCGGACCTGAAGGATCACCTCCGGGCGCTCGCCAGCCATGACCGGGCGGCCAACCGCGATCTTTATGCCGCGGTTGCCAAACTGCCGGCGGCGGAATTTTTCAAGGCCCGGCCGGCCTTCTTCGGATCGATCCATGCGACGCTGAACCATACCCCGCTGGTCGATGGCCTGTGGTTCAGCCGGATCGCGGGCACGCCGTCCTCGGCGACACGACTTGATGAAATCCTCTGCCGGACATGCGTATTATCCGCGAAAATCACGGCGCCCAGGAGGCGTAAGAGTTTCGCCGGACCTGGCGGCAATTATCCTGGTGGCAATTATACAGGCTCGCGGTGCCTGGCCCGGTGTTGGCAGGGTCTCATTCGCCTATGAGGAAGAAATCATGCATCCGAATACGGACTTGGCTCTTGCGGCCTGCAGGAATGGCCGCGGGATTATCCCGAATGGTTCACCAGATCCGGTACCGGTCCGCCGGTCCTGTGTCGTTGACGTTGCCGAAGATCATTTCGACGGTGGGTCCGTGGTGTTCCTTGATCTGATCCAATCGGGTCAGTTGGGGGGCCAAACACCGCCGCACAAGGCCGCGGATCGGCACGCTTGATTGCGGCGGGCCGGTTCTCCATAGTTCCGGCCATGGCAAAATCAGCATCCAGCAACATCAAGAAGGGCGACCACCTCTATCTGGTGGACGGGTCGGGCTATATCTTCCGGGCGTTTCATGCGCTGCCGCCGCTGACGCGCAAGTCCGACGGGCTGCCGGTTGGCGCGGTGTCGGGTTTTTGCAACATGCTGTGGAAACTGGTCGAGGAAACCGATGCCGATACCGAAGGCGACAAGCCGACCCATCTGGCCGTGGTCTTCGACAAATCATCGAAAACCTTCCGCAGCGATCTCTATCCCGAATACAAGGCGCACCGGCCGCCGGCGCCGGAAGATCTGGTGCCGCAATTCCCGCTGATCCGCGACGCGACCCGGGCCTTCGGATTGCCGTCGATCGAGATGGAAGGGTTCGAGGCCGATGATCTGATTGCGACCTATGCGAGGGCGGCGGCCGACGCCGGCGCAACCGTCACCATCGTCTCGTCGGACAAGGACCTGATGCAACTGATCGGCGGAGCCATCGAAATGATGGACCCGATGAAGAACCGCAAGATCCATGACGCCGAAGTGCGCGAGAAATTCGGCGTCGGCCCGGACAAGGTGATCGATGTCCAGGCCCTGGCCGGGGATTCGGTCGACAATGTGCCCGGCGTGCCCGGCATCGGCGTCAAGACCGCCGCCCTGCTGATCGATGAATATGGCGATCTGGAAACCCTGCTGGAACGGGCCGGCGAGATCAAACAGCCCAAGCGCCGGGAAAAGCTGATCGAGAATGCCGACTTGGCGCGCATTTCCAAGCGACTGGTGACCCTGGCCCAGAATGCGCCGATTGATGAGCCGATCTCTGACTTCGTTTTGTCCCGGCCCGACGCCAAACCGCTGATCGCCTTTCTGAAGGCAATGGAGTTCACCACCATCACCAAGCGCGTCGCCTCGGCCCTGGATGCCGACGCCGGCGAGATCGAAGCCGACACCGCTTTCGCGGCGAAAGAAAAATCGGCGACAGTGGAAACCCTTGTCGATGAGGAGCAGATCACGCCCGGCGTCGCGCCCAAGGGCATCGACCGGCCGTTCGATATGGCGGTCTATGAAACAATTTCCAAACCCGCGCAACTGCAGCCCTGGATCGAGGCGATCATGGAAGCCGGCGTTGTGGCGGTGGACACCGAAACGGACGGACTGGATGCCGCCGGCGCCGGTCTGGTCGGCGTTTCGCTGTGTGTCGAGCCCGGCCATGCCGCGTATATCCCGATCACGCATCGTCAGGGCGGCGAGGACCTTTTCGACGAACAGGTCGGGCTGACGTCCGGTCAGATGACCCTGGACCAGATGGTCGGTGCGCTGAAACCGGTGCTGGAAGACGCCTCCATCCTGAAGGTCGGCCAGAACATCAAATACGATCTGCTGGTGCTCGCCCGCCACGGCATCAAGGTGGCGCCGATCGACGACACCATGCTGTTGTCCTACGTGCTGGAGGGCGGGCTGCACGGCCACGGCATGGACGAGCTTTCCAAGCTGCATTTCGGCCATGCGCCGATCCCGTTCAAGGAGGTCGCCGGTACCGGCAAGAAGCAAAAGACCTTCGACCAGGTGCCGATCGCCGAAGCGACGAAGTATGCCGCCGAAGATGCCGATGTGACCCTGCGTCTGTGGCGGCTCCTGAAACCCCGTCTGGTGGTCGACCGGAAGACCGCTGTTTACGAGACTCTGGAACGCCCGCTGTCGCCGGTCCTGGCGATGATGGAAGGTCACGGCGTCAAGGTCGATACCGCCGTCCTGAAACGGCTGTCGAACGATTTCGCCAAACAGGCCGCGGCGCTGGAAACCGAAATTCATGACCTGGCGGGCGAGAGTTTCTCGATCGGTTCGCCGAAACAGCTGGGCGAGATCCTGTTCGGCAAGCTGGGGATCGAGAGCGCTAGGAAGACCGCCACCGGCCAGGCCGCGACGGGTGCGAATGTGCTGGAAGAACTGGCGGCACAGGGCCACGACCTGCCGGTCAAGGTGCTGGACTGGCGTCAGGTGACCAAGCTGAAATCAACCTATACCGACGCCCTGCCGAACCATATCAATCCGGACACGGGCCGGGTGCATACGTCCTATTCGATGGCGGCGACCACGACGGGCCGGCTCGCCTCGACCGATCCCAACCTGCAGAACATTCCGGTGCGCACCGATACGGGTCGCGAGATCCGCACGGCCTTTGTGGCCGAGCCCGGCAATGTCCTGCTCAGCGCCGACTACAGCCAGATCGAGCTGCGCCTGCTTGCCCACATCGCCGACCTGCCGACCATGAAACAGGCCTTTGCCGACGAACTCGACATTCACGCTTCGACCGCGTCTGAAATGTTCGGCGTGGCGATGGAAGACATGGATCCGGCCACGCGGCGACGCGCCAAGGTGATCAATTTCGGCATCATTTATGGCATCTCGGCCTTTGGCCTGGCCAATAATCTGCGCATCCCGCGCAACGAGGCCGGCGCCTATATCAAGACCTATTTCGAACGTTTCCCCGGCATTCGCAAATACATGGACGACATCAAGGCGTTTGCGAAAGAATACGGCTATGTGGAGACGATTTTCGGTCGCCGCTGCCATATGAGGGGCATTCAGGGATCCCAGCCAAGCCACCGCGCCTTTGCGGAACGCGCCGCCATCAACGCCCCGATCCAGGGCGCCGCCGCCGATATCATCCGCCGCGCCATGATCCGCATCCCCGGCGCGCTGGACGCCGCCGGCCTGGGCGATGTGCGCATGCTGTTGCAGGTCCATGACGAGTTGATCTTCGAGGTCCCCGAAGCCAAGGTCGAGAAGACCCGCGCCCTGGTCAGGGAAGTCATGGAAAACGCGCCGCTGCCGGCCCAGACCCTGACCGTCCCCCTGGTCGTTGATACCGGCATCGGCCCCAATTGGGACGAGGCGCATTAGCGCCGGAACGTGGCGGTCTCGGAAAAAATCCGTGACGATGACCCCGGCGGACCGGTCGCGCCTTGGCCGGCAGCTGATCATCGAATCCTCTGTCGCCTGATCGACCCGATCGGCCAGATTGGGCTTGCGCCGCGTGCGTTCAAACAGCGCCTCCACGCCCCCATCGTTGAGCGCTGATTTGTAGCGGTAGAATGTGTCGCGCGACAGGCCCATGACCTGGCAGGCCTTCGAGACCTGGCAGGCCTTCGAGACATTGCCAAGTTCCTCGGCCAGGTTCAGCAAGCCGGTTTTGTGTTTGATGATCTTGTCGGTCGTATTCAACATTGTGGTTTCCTCGTTTTGTGGTTGGTGTGCACCACCATCAAAACGGACAATCATCATCTCCTTCAAGAGAGGCGCCGTCCCCTTCCCAGCGAGCTGGGAAGGGGACTGTGTCAGATCACATCGAAACTAATTCAAGGCTCAGTTTACAAGCCGTGTGCGTTCATGTCATGTTTTTTGTGAAATCAGAGGGATGGATTGACATGGATCACAAGCAGTTTCAGGAATGGTTATCGGGGACAGACCACCTCAGCCCGGCGCAGCGACAGCAAACCGAAGCCGTGTTCCCGGGGGACACGGAGACGTCAGCGTCGCTGGCTGCCATTGAAGCGGCCGTGGGTGAAGATCGCCAGTGCCCGCATTGTGGCACGCCAGGCGCCATATCGCGTGGCAAGGCAAGGGGTCTGCGACGGTACCAGTGCAAGGGATGCAGGAAGACATTCAATGCCGCGACCGGCACCCCCTTGTCGGGTCTGCACCGCAAGGACAAGTGGCTTTCCTTCGGAGCCTGTCTTGCCGATGGGCTGACGGTTCGCGCTTCAGCAGAACGTTGCGGACTTGCCGTCAACACCGCCTTGCGTTGGCGGCACCGTAAGCGTCCGGTGTTGGTGCTCTGACGCGTTATAGCGTGCGCTGATAGTGTCCACCATTGATAGTGGACATCTTGAGGGCGGATATGGCTGGTAAGAAGGGTCAGAAGAAGCGGTTTTGGTCAGACGATGAGAAGGTCTCGATCTGCGGACAAACGCGCGCACCTGGGGTTTCGGTAGCGCAGGTTGCGCGACGTTACGCGATGAACGCCAATCTGATTCACACATGGTTGCGTGATCCCCGTTTCGCGCCGGCATGTACTGACGGTGATGATTTCGCCGGGGAAGTGACCACATTTCTGCCTGTAGAGATTGCAGGGCCAACCGCCCCCCACGTGCCGATCACAGCGCCCTGTATGGACGTTCCTCTTTCGGCTCACCGTGTAGACATCACCCTGTCTGATGGTCGGCGTATCCTGGTTGAAGGAGCGACGGGATTGCCGGCGGTGCTGGCTCTGGTTGAGGGGCTGATGACATGATCCCGGTGCCGGGCAATACGCGGGTGTGGCTGGCCGCTGGGGTGACGGATATGCGGCGCGGGTTCAACACACTGGCGACTCAGGCCGAACAGGTTCTGGCTGAAGACCCGTATTCGGGGCACATGTTTGTGTTTCGCGGCAGGCGCGGTGATCTGCTCAAGATCATATGGTGGGACGGCCAAGGCGCTTGCCTGTTCTCCAAACGACTGGAACGGGGGCGGTTTGTCTGGCCTGCGGCCAGGGAGGGCAAGGTCAGCCTGAGTCCCTCACAGCTGTCGATGCTGTTAGAGGGGATTGACTGGCGCACCCCGCAAAAGACCTGGCGTCCTTTGCAGGCGGGATAGAGAAAGCCCAAAAAAACATCAAGTTTAACGCGGTTTGTCGTTTCATCCCATGGGGCAGTTTGGTATGGATTACACATGTTGAACACCCTTGAAGCCCTGCCTGAAAACCCCGCCGAACTGCGGGCTGTCAGCGAGCTTTTGATGGCCGAGGTTCAGTCGCTGACGTATCAAAACGAGAAGCTGAAGGCTGAACTGCATGGCCACCGCAAGGCACGGTTTGGCTCCAGATCAGAGAGCATGGATCAACTGGCCCTCGACCTACAGGATGACCAAGAGATCGAGGCGGCAGCAAACGAGCAGAAGAACGAAGCTGGCTCCAACGGCACTGATGTCGATGAGACGGACAAATCTGCCAGGCGCAAGCACAGCCGCAACCCCTTGCCAGATCATCTGGATCGGCAGGATGAGGTGCTGTCGCCGGGTGAGGACTGCACTGACTGCGGTGGGAGCCTGCGCCAGATCGGTGAGGACGTTACCGAGGAACTGGAATATGTCCCGGGCCGCTTTGTGGTACGCCGGATCCTCCGCCCCCGCATGGCCTGCACCTGTTGTGAAACCTTTGCCCAGGCCCCATTGCCGTCGCGCCCCATCGAACGTGGCCGCCCCGGTCCGGGTCTGCTGGCCCACGTCCTGATTGGCAAATACTGCGATCACCTGCCGCTTGACCGGCAATCAAAAATCTTCGCCCGCGAGAAGGTTAATCTGCATCGCACCACGTTGACCGACTGGGTGGGCCGCAGCACGGCGCTGCTGGAGCCATTGGCCGATCATATCGGCAAGCTGGTCAGGGCAGGGCCTGCCCTTTTTGCCGATGACACACCGGTCAAACTACAAACCCGCACCAGGATAAAGAAGACTAAAACCGCGCGGCTGTGGAGTTACGTGCGCGACGAGCGCCCGTGGTGCGGCGAGGCCCCACCCTGTGCCTGGTATCAGTTCAGCGTGGATCGCAAGGGCGAACATCCGGTCAATCATCTTTCCGGCTATACCGGGACCGTGCATGCCGATGGCTTTGCGGGCTTCAATGGCCTCTTTGGGGAGGGCAAGGCCGACGAACAGGCCTGCATGGTGCATGTGCGCCGCAAGTTTGTGGAAGAGTTTGAGCGCACAGGGTCGGCCATCGCCAAAGGCACAATCAAGCAGATCGCTGTGCTTTACGCTGTCGAAGAGGAAGCCAGAGGCAAATCCCCCGAAGAGCGGGTCGCCATTCGGCAAGAGAAGGCAAAGCCCGTCTTCGATGAGCTGGAAGCATGGTTACAGGCCCAGCTTCCCAGGCTCTCGGGCAAGACCAGACTGGCAGGGGCCATTCGCTATGCGCTGAACCGCATGCCAAAGGCGCGTGCCTGTCTCAGCGACGGACGGCTGGAACTCGACAACAACATCTGTGAACGCTCGATCCGCCCCATCGCACTGGGCCGCAAGAACTATCTCTTCATGGGCTCCGTCGGTGGCGGTAAAGCCGCCGCTATCGCTTACACCCTGGTCGAGACCGCCAGGATGAACGGCGTTGATCCGGAAGCCTGGCTCACATGGGTGTTGGAGCGCCTGCCAGATCACAAGATCAACCGCATCGAGGAACTCATGCCGTGGAATTGGATGCCGGAATAACCGAAAAATACGGCTCTAACGGACGGCTACGAAAGGGCCGCCCTGCGGCAGGAGAAGGCCAGGCCTGTCTTCGATGACCTGGAAGCATGGCTACAGGCCCAACTGCCCAGGCTCTCGGGCAAGACCAAACTGGCCGAGGCGATCCGCTACGCCCTGAAGCCGATGCCCGAAGCGCGTGCTTATCTCGGCGACGGACGTCTGGAACTCGACAACAATATCTGTGAGCGATCAATCCGTCCCGTCGCCCCTGGTCGAAAAAATTGTCTCTTCCTAGGCTCCGTTGGTGGCGGCGAGGCTGCCGCTATCGCCTACGCTCTCATTGAGACCGCTAAAATGAACAATGTCGATCCCGAGGCCTGGCTCACATGGGTGCTGGAACGCGTTGCTGATCACGGATTAACCCCATCGACGAACTTATGCCGTGGAACTGGAAGCCCCAAGACCTCAAAAACGCGGCCTGACCGGACGGATACGCGGCACCGATTTCCTGCCGCAAAAGACCTGAAGGCACGCAAGCTCACAGGCATTGTGGAAGCCGATGAAACCTATGTGCCGGAAAGCCGGAAAGGTGCACGAAACCTTGAGCGCAAGGCGCGACGCAGGGGAGGCAAGGCCAGCAAGCGGGGCCTGTCAGATGAACAGGTTCCGGTACTGGTTGTCGCTGATCGCAGCGGCGCGACAGTCAGTGCGGTTCTGCCCGCGGTCAATGCCGATCCCTTGCGAGAGGTGATCGCGCCGGTTGTGGCCGAGGATATCGTTTTGGTGACCGATGGACACCGGGCTTGCCTCGCAACCGCCATCGCACGTCCATGCATACAATTCGTGAACTGAGCCTAATTCAATTCAAAACTCTGGTGTCGTTGCTGAACGCGGACGGGCATATCTATCTGAACGACTACAATTTAGGTCATTGGCGGCCGCAGCGTTTCGCCATGCATCCGGCCAAACAAAGACATTCACAACGTGTTCGAGATAGAAGTCCAACGCCGCCTTCGACCTCTTCGTGGAAACCTGCGGTGTGAAATGCGAGCGGGCCGTCGCCAAGCTGGTCAAGGACCGCGCTGAGCTGCTGGCTTTCCACGACTTCCCGGCCGAGCACTGGAAGCACATCAGGACGACGAACCCCATAGAAAGCGTCTTTGCCACGGTCAGAAACCGCATCCGAAAAACCAGGGGCTGCCTGAACCGCAAAACCGCGCTCGCCATGGTCTTCAGGCTGATGATGTCAGCCAGGAAAACGTGGCGGAATATCTCAGGGCCAAACCGTCTGCCCGAGGTCATTCGGGGGGTGAGTTCAAAGACGGCATCAAGCAAGTTCAAATCGCCGCCTGATGACAGCTGTCACCAACTTTTGAGCATATCTCTTCCCCACAATCCTGCTCATCTTGTTTGACCCGGAAGAAAATCGTGTAGAGCGCTGGGACCACGATCAGCGTGAGGATCGTCGCAAAGCTGAGGCCGCAAATGATCACCACCGCAAGCGACTTGAAAAACGGGTCCCACAAAAGCGGCACCACACCCAGTACTGTCGTCAGCACACCCAGCGACACCGGCCTCACGCGACTCACGGCGGCATCCACAACAGCAGACATGCGCGCTTTGCCATCTGATATCTGCGTATCGGTTTCGTCAATCAGGACAATCGCGTTTTTGATCAGCATCCCGGTCAGCGACAGGATGCCAAGGATCGCCATGAACTCAAGCGGAGTCTGCGTTCTGGCAAGGCCAAAGATGACGCCAATCAACGCCAGGGGCACAGCCAGCCAGATGATGATCGTTTGACGCCAGGCATTGAACAGAAACAGCACAACGATGAACATCGCGCCAAAGCCAATGGGCATTGTGGACGCCAAACCGGCATTCGCTTCCTGACTGTTCCCATACTCACCCTTCCACTCCATGCTGGAGCCGGGGGGCAGGGCGATATCCTCAATCGGGCCTTTCACCGCTTCAAACAGATCACCTGACAGCACGCCAGGCGCGTTGTCTGATTGCGCGGTGATCGCCAGAGCGCGGTCAATGCGGCGCAGGTTGCCGGCCTCAAAAACGATATCAAAACGATCAACAACCTGACTAATGGGAATGTAGCCGCCGATGGCCGCGCTGTAGACTTGGATGTTGCGCAGTTCTCCAATGTCATTGCGCGCCTCTTCGACGGGACGCATCACCACACTGCGCAGTTCGTCCCGTTCACGGTAGACGCCAAGCGTTGTCCCTGTCAGATGACCGTATATTGCATTGGAAATCTCTCCCTGGGTCAGTCCCAGCCGCCGCGCGTTTTCAATATCAATCACAGGGCGCACAACCTGAACTTGCTCGCGCCAGTCGTCCTTGACAGCGACCGCACCTGCCTCAGCCATTATGGTCTTTGCCTGTCCAGCAAGTTCACGCAGAACGGCGGCGTCGGAACCAAAGAATCGCGCTTCGATCTTAGAACCGCCGCCAGGCCCGAGAACAAATTTCCATACTTTCGCATTGGACTCGGGATACTGCGCGTCGATGTGATCCTGAAGTTCAGTGCGAAGATTCTCGATGAACGTATAATCTTCCACGTCTACTAGGATCTGACCGTAGGCTGGATTTCCACCCTCGGCCTCATAAATTAGCATGAACCGCAGGTGACCGCCGCCCACGACTGTGTTTGTCCCAGTAACTCCGTCCAGCGTGCGGGCAAATTCCGAAATCTCAGTCAAATCGGCTTGCGTGCGCGTGATATCTGCACCCTGCGGCAAAAAGTAGTCGATCACAAACTGATCCCGCGTTGAGGAGGGGAAGAACCCTGCCGGAACCGCGCTAAACATTGCGATAGCTGAAACGAACAATGCTACTGTAATGCCAATGGTAATCCACCGCACCCGAATGGCCAGCGCCAAGAATGCGCGATATCCAGTGAGGATGAAGTTCTCTTTTTTCTCAGCGTCTGAGTTGCCCTGCCTAAGCAGCAACGTGCAGTAGTAAGGGGTCAGCCAGATCGCAACCAGCCACGAAAACAACAGGGCAATGCCGATGGTCCAAAAAAGGCTGCCCGCATATTCACCGGTGTTGTCGGGCGAAAAACCGATGGGAGAAAATGCCAGGATGCCAACAATTGTACCACCAAGGAGCGGCCACATCGTTTGTTTCACGATCGCCCGCGAGGCTTTGGCCGCGTCTTCGCCGCGCTGCACCCGCACCAGCGTGCCTTCGACCACAACAATCGCGTTATCGACCAGCATCCCCAACGCGATGATTAGTGCGCCAAGCGAGATACGCTGCATGTTTAACCCATAGAGGTACATGCCGAACAGCGTTCCGGCGATTGTAACGAGCAGGATACCCCCCATAAGGATACCCGACCTCAAGCCCATGAAGATCAAGAGCGTGCCCACCACAATCGCCAGCGCCAACACAACATTGACAACAAAGTCATCGACGGAAGCCTTCACGCTCGCTCCTTGATCAGAGATGGGGAGGACCTGGATGCCGATTGGTCGTTCATCTAGCAACTCAGCAATCCGCTCTTTGACCGCATTACTCATATTGACCACGTTGCCACCAAGCTGATTTGAGATGCCCAGACCGACAGCAGGCTGACCATTCCGGAACAACAGCGAACTGGGTGGCTCCGCCAAACCTCTCGATACACTCGCGATATCCCCAAGGCGGAAAGATGCCCCTGTCTGAGCATTTGTGATAAGCAAGTTTTCTATGGCTTCAATTGACCCGACGGCGCTTTCCGGCCGTACCGAAAGTCGCGACCAGCCAGCGACGATGGACCCCGCCGGTGTCACAAGGTTCTGCCCTTCCAACAGCTGCTGAATTTGTTGGGGAGAAAGGTCAAGTTCGGTCAAACGCGCAGGCGCGTATTCGACATAGATCACTTCGTCTTGCACACCGTTCAAGACGACCTTGGAAACGCCTTCAACAATGACGAGCTCACGCTGAAGGTCTTTCGCATATTCGTAAAGGTCTGAAATCGTGAACCCTTCGCCGGTGATTGCGTAATACTGCGCATAGACATCGCCAAAGTCATCGTAGACCTGAGATAGCAGCGCGTTTGGCGGCAGCTGCGATTGCGCATCCGATATCTTGGCGCGCATCTTTGAAAATTTCTGATCGAGTTCGGGATAGCCCGGAGTCGACGCGATGGTAAACTCGACTGTAACTGTGCTCAGATCCGGCGAAGACACCGATCTTACTTCATCAATACCCTGCAGCTGTTGGAGCGCGTTTTCCACGACTTCCGTCACCTCTTCCGCCACTTCTTCAGCGGAGGCACCCGGGTACGGCGTGATGATCTGCGCTTGCCGGATAACAAATTCCGGGTCTTCAAATCTTGGCAACGCCGTATAGGCAAAGTACCCTGCGAAGAGGATGAGAAACGTAGCGACGGCAGATATCAGGCGCTTTTCGAGCGCGAACCGAGCGAGATCCATGTGCTTAGTTCCCGATTTGTGTGATCGGGCGGATGGTCATCCCATCAATGATCTCGTTCACCCCGGCGGCGACAATCGTATCTCCGTCCGCGAGCCCCTCAGTGACCACAACTCGCCCACCGCTCGCCTCGCCAAGTGATACCGGCTGTTCCGAAACTGTCCCGGCGTCATCCACCAACCAGACGAACGTCGACCCATCGGGGCCTGCTGCAATACCGGACAAGGGCGCCATCACTTCCGCCGCGGATCCATCCGTCGACGAAATGACGCTTGCTACCATGCCCGGCAGGATAACCGCGCCCTCGGGAACAGTAACGGCAACCCTTCCTCGGTAAGTTTGGGTGCTGCTGTCGGCCTGTACTGAAAACTCTACAGGTTCGGCTTCGAACTCCTGACCTGGTAGAGCGTCAAAGATGGCCAGGTTGGTTATTGTGTCCGGGCCGTTTCTGGTGAGCTCGGTCACGTCAGGGCTTGGTATATCGAAAGCCAGATGGACAACATCTAGCCCCTGCAACAGAGCAATGGTTTGCCCTGCTGAGACATTTGTGAATTTTTCGATATCGCGCCGCGCGATGATACCGTCAAAGGGAGCGGTCAAAGTTGCATCTGACAGACTGTCCTGGGCGACCTTGATCTGTGCATCAATCCCACGCAACGCAGCTTCACTTGCGGCGATCTCTTCTGGGCGGCCCCCAATCTCTCCGATGCGCAGCTGCTCTTGTTGCGCGCGCAGATTGGCCTGGGCAACACGGGCTTCCGCCTGGGCTCCTTCGACCTGAGCACGTGTTGCGATGCCACGGTTCAACAACTCCGCGGCACGCGCCAGGGCTTTACCTGTCTGTTCAACTTGCGCCTCAGCTGATTGAACGGCCGCCTCAAGGGCTGCGATCTCTTCCGGTCGCGCGCCTGCTCTCAACGCATCAAGCTGAGCCGTCGCCTGATCACGGCTGCTCTGAAGTTGCGCAATCTGGTTTTGGAAGTCCCGAGTTTCGATCTGGGCAATCGTGTCGCCCTCTTTGACTTCAGATGCTGCTCGGATCGGCAGGTCGATGACCTGCCCCGAAACCTTGAAAGACAATTCAATTTCGCGGGATGGCAATACAATCGCTGGGTACTTGCGAGAAACCGTCGCCTGCGTCGCAGTAACAACAGCCACTTTGGCTGGACGCGGGCTTGCGTCCTGGGCGATAGCACCCCCTGCAACCATTGCGCCACAAAACCCGATCAATCCCCAAATTACTTTGCGCATCATAGTGTTTGTCCCTGTCCGCTGTTTGTGTCTCTACTGACCTATATGTGGTTGTAGACCGAAAGTAGGAAACTAGCCATGGATACTTTCCAACAAATTCTGCTGGGGACGGTGTTGTTGCCGTTCAGTTCACTGGTCCACGTTGGCACCATTGCGTGGAGCATTCCGTTCATTGGAAAGCTTGCTGGTCTCATCTCTCCTAAAAAGAGGCCCTGGTTCAGGATCGTCGCTCTTCTTGCGTTTAGTGTTTTCGTCCTTGTTTTTGCGCACACCATTCAGGTTTGGACATGGGCCGTCGTCATTCTCGAAATAACTTAAGCTCCCTGATTTGGTAACGAGTTTTTAATTTGCGACCGTTACCTACACGACCTTGGGGTATGGCGATGTCGTTCTGGGGTCAGACGCCCGAATCTTTGCAACGTTCTGCGCAATCACAGGGCTGCTGACCTTTGGCATTAGCACAGCGTTCTTAACCTTGATTATGGCTCAGTTTCAAATTGTGTGCATGGATGTGCGATGGCGGCTGCGAGGCAAGCCCGGGGTGAGGCGTTCTCCAGTTCAAGCCGCTGGAACCATCGCAGGTCGTTGTCGAGAGATCTGGTCGCGACGCCTCGGTAGCGCCGCAGGAAATCCTTCAACCGGCCATGTCGGTTGTTGACCGCCGGATCTGCTGCGATCTGAATGTGAAAGGCACTTCGTGACAGGTTCAATGCTTCGTGATGCGCACCGATTGCCGCCGCGCATCGCGGACAAGCGCGGTGTTCATCGGTCACCAAAACGATATCCTCGTCCACAACCGGCGCGATCACCTCTCGCAAGGGATCGGCGTTGACCGCGGGCAGAACCGCACTGACTGTCGCGCCGCTGCGATCAGCGACAACCAGTACCGGAACCCGTTCATCTGACAGGCCCCGCCTGCTGGCCTTGCCTCCCCTGCGTCACGCCTTGCGCTCAGGGTTTCGTGCGCCTTTCCGGCTTTCCGGCACACAGGTTTCATCGGCTTCCACAATGCCCGTGAGCTTGCGTGCCTTCAGGTCTTTTGCGGCAGGAAATCCGGCCGCCATCGAACCGCGCGTGAACGTCAAGCCCGCAGACGGGTGACAAACCGGGGAGAATGCAGGTATCGTCGGACATGGCGGGCTGGAAACTCGCCGTGACGGGCAGGTGCTTGTGTGGAAACCAATACATGAACGATCTCAAATGTTTACGCCACGCCCGCCAGCAAGTTCACGCCGCATTGTGAATGATCCGGATTAGGTCATTGGCGGCCGCGGCGTTTCGCCATGCATCCGGCCAAACGAAGACATTCACAACGTGTTCGCGATGGAAGTCCAACGCCGTCTTCGGTTCACTCTTCTGCCTCGCAAAATCGATTGAACCGCTCAACTTGCCACTGCTTTCCTCGTTGGCCCGGAGCGGGTGATATTGGACTTCCGACCCTACCAGGCCTTGATCTTCTTCGTCGTCTTATCGACACGCACGAAACACTGGCCTGTTTGCAGACTGGTCAAGTTCGCCCCCCTGCCCAGAACCCGTGCTGCCGCTCCGGGTCTGGCGTTGGTCGCAAAGGCCGCAACCAGTCCCATATTGTCCAAAAACTCATCATCTTCTCCGGAGAAATCATCCGGCGATTGCGAAACCAGCATCACGGCACCGCCTTTTGATCGGCTCATGCGAATGAGGCGCGAGAGCGATGGCAGTTTGGTCCCCAATATCTGATGCGCCTCATCAATCATGCACAGAATGCGCAGGCCCCTCGCGCCTTCAGGGCTGATGTCCGCATCAACAAGACCATTCAGATATTGATCTAGCGCATCCAGGAGCAGATTGACGACAATTGTCCTGCTATCTTCCGGCACATTGGGCGGCAGCTTGATGATCGAACTCTTCTGGAAGAACGCCACTGGCGACAGTTCCGGCTTGAAGAGCGGGAAGCGGCACAACTCGTTCATGCTGGCCGTTGCTCCGTCTTCCCTGGCCCCATGTTCCTGATAGACTTCCAGCAGGCGGTCACGAATGTGATGCAGCTCGCAGGACTCTTCCGTTGTCAGAGCGCGGCTGGCCGCTTCATGCACATGATCTCGCTGGATGCTGCCCAGCCTTGAACCCTTCAAGCGGGAAAACGATTCACGAAATCGCAGGGCCGCTTCGTCAATGCCAACCCGATCTTTCTCTGACAGCGCCAAAACATCGAGTGGGATCGGCATTCGTGGCGGTTCGATTACTTGAGCTTCAAAAGTCTCACCGAGCGCAGCTTGCCCCCTGGTGCCGGTGAAGTCCTCCAAATCGCCCTTGAAATCAAAAGCCAGCAGCGGCACTGGTGCTTGTTCACGGATTGCACGCAGCATGGCCGCCGCCATAACTGTTTTTCCCGAACCGCTACCGCCCATAATGGCGGCATGTGGCGCGCCGCCCTTGCCATTCAGACTCCAAAGAATCGTCTCGCCCGTGACCAAGTCCTCGCCAATCTCACCAAGCGGCGCTTTGATTTCACCATTGGGGAAGGTCACTCCACTTGCATCTCCACCGGACAACCCTGGCAGGCCACCACCTGACTGCCTGAGGCCTGCTACATCAACCATACGCCGGACAAACGCGCCCACTTGCCCACCGGACTGTTTCCATTCCTCATCGAGTTTTGCGAGGCCGCGCTGCCAATGAACCCCGACTGTGGTAATCAATTGCCTGACGTCCATGTCCGGCTGTTCGGATTTTTCCACGATCAACGACAGCCAAACAGACAGCGCTGTGCCCGTGCCAAACAGCGCATCGCCCTTGATGACATTTCCGGTTTCACGCTCATCGGATTTCATGACGAGCGGCGCTCTTATAGCCAGAGATCGCGATATTGCCAAACGCGCGGGAAGGTAGCGTTTACGCATTCCAAGTCGTCCCATGAACTCCGTGTTCAGCTTGTCGCTATCGCGATCCGTACGGAAATTTGCTCCAGCTACTTCTACCAGGGAGATGCTCATGCCCCCACCTCCAAGTCTCCAAAATAGCCCTGACGCACGGTGGATTGGCCGATATCGCCGACCTGCTCGAAACTCACCAGATACTTCTTTTGCACATGTGGGGCTATTTCCCGTAAATATTCCCCCACAACTTCCGTGTCCGTTGAGAGCAAGATCACTTGATGCTCACGCTGGACAAAGTGGTTCAGGATGCCCTTGCGGTGCCCCTTATCGAGGCGTCCAAGTGGGGTATCGACCACCATCGGGAATCCCCGCCCCGAAACGGAAGACACCGCGGAAATCAGGGCCTGGGTGAATATCTGCTTTTCACCGGCAGACAAATCATAGCCTCTTAGAGCCTGAACGAAAATGAGTTGAGTGATATCAGTGGGTTGTGATTCTGTTTGTTTGAACAGGAAACAAGAAAACGGAGGTCACGATGCCCTGGACTGAAACCACTCGCTGCCAGTATGAGCGGAATAACGAGCGTTACTCAAGCGATGTAACCGATGCAGAATGGGCGGTCATTTTTCCGCTTTTGCCCGGCCCCAACAAATTGGGGCGCCCTCGGGAAGTTGAGTTGCGCGAAGTTTGGGATGGGATTGGCTACATCGCTGCCGCCGGGTGCGCGTGGTCTCTTTTGCCAAAGGACTTTCCGCCAGTTTCAACGGTTCGATACTATTTCTACAACTGGCGTGATAGCGGGTTACTGGCGGAGATCAACCACGCTCTGGTCGCTTTGGCGCGTGAACGGGAGGCTCGGGATCATCAACCCACAGCAGGCGTTATTGACAGTCAAAGCGTGAAAACCACTGAAAACGGCGGCATTTCTGGCTACGACGCAGGAAAGAAGATCAAAGGCCGCAAGCGCCACATCATGACAGACACCTGTGGCCATCTGTTGGCATCATGCGTTCACGCTGCCAACATTCAGGATCGCGACGGGGCAGTGGGCGTCTTTCAAAAGCTCAAACGGGATGCCCCAAAACTGCGCCACGTTTTTGCCGACTGCGGTTATCGGGGGCCAAAACTTCGTTCAGCCCTGATAACCATTGGCCGCTGGACTATCCAGATTGTGAAGCGTTCCGACACCGCCGAAGGTTTTGAGGTCCTGCCCCGCAGATGGGTCGTCGAACGCACCTTCGCCTGGCTGGGACGTTGCCGCCGATTGGCAAAGGATTGGGAGAAAACCATCGAAAGTGCAGAGGCTTGGGTTCTCATCGCCCATATCAGACGCATGACACGCTGTCTCGCAAGGGCTTGAAAAACATCAGATCATTTTGAATCAGGCTCTTAAATCCAGACCGTTATGGTTGAGCAGTTTTACATCGCAATTCTCATCAATGGCGATGCGCTCCACCAAATCTATCTTGTGGGCCACCGAGCGATGGGCTGTTGTCATGGCCGCGGCAATCGCATTGATCTGGCTTGGTACGGCCTGGGCCACGATTTCATCGACCATCTGCGCGACTTTGTCTGCACGCGCCGCGCGCCGCGCCGATGGCGCTGCCTGATCGAACTGGCGGGAAAGCCCGGTCAGTTCCGTGTTCTTCCGGTTGATTTGACTTTCCAGCGATGTCATTTCACGCCGGAGCGCACCGATTTCCTGGTCGTACCCCTCAATCTCGACAATAACCGACGACAAGCGCTTGCGCTTTTTATCGACCTGCGGCGCTACCGCTTCGGTTCGCGTGACCTCTTCCTGCAAACGCTTCAGCGCCTCTTCATTGGCAGAAATTGTATCCAGGAGTTCGACAATGGCAGGAGCGTCGAGTTCATCCAGCTCACCCAACCGGTCGATCACTTTCGAGCGCTCCAACTCATTCAGGTAAGGATGCCAATACCCCTTGGCGCAATTTTCGGGCGGCGGATACCAGAGTTTTTCCCATGCGCCACGCGCGCTATCCAGCACGCCTTCTCGTTGCCCATCAGTCAAAGCGGGATCAATCCCCTGCATGCTGGTATCCACAGAAGCGAGGAATCGCTCCAGATTAGTATCACCCTGATTTTTCCCGCTTTCCCAACGTTCGCGCACCCCTTCACGCAAAAGGCGCATTTTGACGCTTTGGCGCAATTCAAACCCCGAGAGTGCAAGCGCCAAATCTTGCATCATCAGTTCTTCGAGCCGAGCCTGCTGATCTGTAATGATGCGCTCATAGTTCTTGATCTGCTCGAATTGCTCCTGGAACAGTGCTTGCGATCTCGCGCCCAAATTGGCCAGTTCGCGGATCAAACGCTCCCGCTCTTGCTTGAGCACGGCGAGGCGAGATACAATCTCGTTCAGACGCGCTTTCTTCTCTTCGTAATCAGAAGTGAGCTGGTGGCGCTCCAGTTCCAGCTTTTCAATCGTCTTGTCCGATACATTCGGCACCTCCTTGCGCCGCAATTCGGCATAAGAGCGCAAGTCTTTGGCCAATTACCTGAGAACCGGTATTCCGAGCAGCCCCTCAATGCCGATGCGCACCTGCGCTGACATTTCCTGTTCGGCAAGAGCGCTGACGTGCTCCCCATCGAACATGAAAAAATGTGCAAGGTTGAAGGGTAGCAGGTTCTTTGTGATATACTCACGGCACCAATCGGCGCGATCATTGTCCTGCGACGCTCCTGGGGCAACTGCCTTGCGGGTCGAACCTTCATAGATATGGACTTCTTCGTCTTGCGGGCGATACAGGCCAGCATCATTGAAATGCCAGATACGCTGGATTTCCAGTGGTTCGCCATCATCATCAATAAAGATCAGCTCCACCGAACAAGACGTGCGTCCGGCAGCCGTTGCCCCTTGATGAAGGGCTTTTTCAAGACAGTTCTTATACGAGATCGCAAGCCGTTCTTCGTCGACACCGGAAAATGGCGAGCGCTCAATTAGCGGCAAACCATCGCGACCGAACATGCCGAGAACAATCGCTTCAAACAGGTTGGTTTTGCCGTAGCCATTAGGCGCACCAATCAGGACAATATTCTGTCTTTTAGCAGGCGCGGGAAATTCAAAACTCGCGGTTGCATACGCCTTCCAATCGCGCAGCATAATCCTTGCGATATGCATCCTCTTATTCGTCCCCTTGAATACGGTCCAGGATATCATCGAAGGAATCCCAAAGCCCCGCACGGCGCTGTCTACCTGTTTGTTCCACTTCCGTTTGCACAAGCTCTTCAAATTCTGCGAAATTCACGCCGTTTTGTTTGCAGGCCTCTCTGATCATCGCCTGCCCATCTTTATCATCGAGAAGTACGACAACATTTCTCGGCATTTACCTCTCCTTGTTGATTTCAAGTATTTTTAGTGTTTTGGCTTCGGCCTGTCCAACGATTTCTTCGGCCCATAGTGTCTGGATCAAATCGACTTCTGCGGCCGTGACCAGGCTTTGGCCGGTCCGGGCTTCGAGGGCGCGCAGCCGCTCCAGAATTTCTGCGCGGGCCTGGATCGTGAAGGGACCGGGAACAAGAGTACCGGTCCTTGTGGTCGTTATCCGGCCATTGCGCCGGCGCGCCTGCCGGCGCTTCCTGTCGTTGCGGATCGAAACCAGCCAGTCGCGAAAATCCAGAAGCGGCGTGAATTCGGCAAAGCCCGCCTCGACGAAGCCCGCCAGCGAGCGATCTTTCGTCACAACCGTGCATGTCCAGCATCCGAAGCGGGAGGAATTGGTGCCGCAGGACGGGGCGTCGTCCCGGGAGGTGACAACAGGACATTCGCCACCGCCTGCATTGCGATACAGGCTGATGAGGTTCTGGTGCGAGCCGCCCCATGGCGGTTCATCCGAGGCCAGAAATTCCCAGACCTCATCCGTGTCCAGTTCGACAATCGGGCGAAAAACCATACAGCCCCGCAAATCGTTGTGCTTGTGGAGGCGCTCGCCATGGCGTCCGTCATGGCGTGCAACCGTGGCGGCGCGGGCCGCACTTTCCGAGCGTCTGACCCCAAGCAAAAGTATGACCTGGCCGGCTGCGTCTATCCTGCTCTTGATGTAATGGCTGGTGGGCTGGATCTTCAGCCGATCCGTACACCAGCGGAAAGAGCGGTTCGGCGATGGGTAGCCGCGCCCGATCATGTTTACCCAGAAGGACTGATCCAACGATGGGCGTGTGATCCTGGTAATGATCGGCAAGTGGAACGCTTTGGCGGCGTGATCGATTTCTGCCACGCTGTCGATCATGTGCTGCACAACGAGCGGGCTCTCGACCAGCGTATCATTGGCCACGATGTGCACCGGGCGTGCGCGCCGTGATGGGGGGAGAGACATGAGCATCCCGAACACCAGATGCGTGACAAGCGTGCTGTCCTTGCCGCCTGAATAGCCGATTATCCAGGGATGATCGTGTTCCTGGCGATACTCATCCAGAAGCTCGGCGCGGATCGCGTCGACCCTGGCCGCGGTGGCCGATTCCACAAGAAGTGCGTCAGCGCTGGCCATGCTCATGATTGTGCTCCCTGATTCTGCGCTGTTTTTCTATCATCTTCTGGCAACCATCTTCTGGTGGACCGCGGACCGGTAAACAGGCGTCTCCCGGTGCCGGTGTGATCGACAGCCAGCCGGTCAAAACCACCGAAGACGGTGGCGTTTGTGGCCATGACGCGGGCAAGAAGATTGCGGGCCGCAAGCGCCATGTCATCACCGACACGCCGGGCCGCATGCTGTTCATCATCGTCCACAGCGCCGCCATTCAGAATGGTGAAGGGCTGCCGATCCTCATGAAGGCCATGCGATATCGCTCTCCGTGGCCGCGGCATCCATTCGCCGATGGTGGCCATGCGGGCGACAAGCTGAAGGATGCATTGTCGGGACACGGCCAATGGACCATCGAGATCATTCAGGAGCAACAGGACCCCCACCACGCCTATTGATTCTGCTCAATGTTGGGAATAGCATTCTTCTTATCCTGACGTGCGGAGTTTCCATGACCAATCGGCTAACAGCATGAACGATCGAGAACTTCGCAAAACACCTCTCCCTTCTCCCGCGGCGGCGGAAAGTGCCGTTCGCCCTCCCGCGGCGGCGGAAAGTGCCGTTCGCCGGCTTCCGGAAATCCGGCGGGACCCGGACGAGGTGCGCCGGATTTTCGAGAACGGCGAATATCCCTACAAACGGAAGATCAGCCGCAAGACGTATGAAAAACAGAAAGTCGATCTGCAGACCGAATTGCTCAAGCTCCAGGACTGGGTCAAGGCAACCGACCGGAAGATTGTCCTGTTGTTCGAGGGACGCGACGCCGCCGGCAAGGGCGGCACCATCAAACGGTTCACCGAGCACCTCAATCCGCGCGGCGCCCGAACCGTCGCATTGGACAAACCGAGCGACCGGGAGCGTTCGCAATGGTTCTTTCAGCGTTATGTCCGCCACCTGCCAGCGGGTGGAGAAATCGTTCTGTTTGACCGGTCCTGGTACAACAGGGCAGGCGTGGAACGGGTCATGGGATTTTGTTCTGCCAATGATTATCTGGAGTTCATGCGCGAGACTCCCGAGCTGGAACGTATGCTGGTGCGCAGCGGTATTATTCTGTTCAAATACTGGTTTTCTGTTACCCGGGCGGAGCAGAGGCGGCGCTTCAAATCGCGCGAGGCAGAGCCGCTCAAGAAATGGAAACTGTCCCCGATCGACCGGCAATCCCTGGACAAATGGGATGACTATACCGAGGCCAAGGAGGCGATGTTCTTTTACACCGACACCGCCGATGCCCCCTGGATGATCGTCAAGTCAGACGACAAGAAGCGGGCCCGGCTGAACTGCATGCGCCACTTCCTGTCGTCCCTGCCCTATTCCGGCAAGGACAGTCGCGTCGCACACGCGCCGGACTCCTTGATCATCGGCTCCAGTGCCGACGTGATCGGCAAAAGCGAACACATATTGGGCAATAGTCTGCACCCGGATCATCGCCGCAAACAGTGACGGCCGTCAGGCCGCATCGCCCAGGATCATGTCTGATGCCTTTTCGGCGATCATGACGATGGGGGCGTTTGTGTTGCCGGAAACCAGACGCGGCATCACCGATCCGTCGACGACGCGCAGGCCTTCGACACCGATCACCTTGAGGTCCGGTGTCACCACGGCCGCATCATCGGTGCCCATGGCGCAGGTACAGGTCGGGTGATAAATGGTCGAACCTGTATTGCGGCAATAGGCGAGCAAGTCCTCGTCGCTGGCAACATCCAGTCCGGGCTCAACCGCGCGCGCCACCAAAGGCCGCATTGGTTCGGCCTGCAGGATGGTCCGCAGCCGTTTCATGCCATCCACCATGGTTTGCCGGTCCACCTCGGTCGACAGATAGTTGAGCCTGATCGCCGGCCGGGCCGCGGGATTGGCCGAGGTGATGTGCACACTGCCGCGGGCTTCGGGCCGCAACTGGCAGACCGTGGCGGTAAAGCCGGAGAAGGGATGCAGCGCCTCGCCCATTCTGGACGTGCTGAACAAGATGAAGTGGACCTGGATGTCCGGGGTCGCCAGTTCGGCCCGGGTCTTGAAAAAGGCGCCGGCGTATCCGGCGGCGCAAGAGATAATCCGCCCCCATGCGCATCCGGCGAAACAGGTTTTTGTATTCATCATTCAGGGTCAGGGGCCGGGTCGCCTCCAGAACAATGCGCACCTGATAGTGATCCTGCAGATTTTCGCCGACCTTGGGAGCGTTGTGAATTACGTCGATGCCATGTTCGCCGAGACGAGCGCCATCGCCGATGCCGGAGAGTTCCAGCAGTTGGGGTGAATTGATCGTATCCGTCCGGTCAGGATGACCTCGCCGTTCGCCATGGCCTGGCGGGTTTGTCCGCCGCGCGAATACTCCACCCCGATCACTTTCTTGCTGCCAAACAGGACACGGTGGGCCAGAGCGCCTGTCTCGGTGTTCAGATTGCCCCGCGAACGGGCTGTTTTCAGGTAACCGGCGGCCGTGCTGCACCGGAAGCTGCCACGCGTGGTGTTCTGGCAAT
This sequence comes from Alphaproteobacteria bacterium, assembly GCA_965204825.1. Classification (GTDB taxonomy): domain Bacteria; phylum Pseudomonadota; class Alphaproteobacteria; order Futianiales; family Futianiaceae. The sequence continues at coordinate 418,701 of OZ242016.1, forward strand.
AACCGATGCCTTCCTGCATCTCGCCGTTGAAATCATCATGGTCACGCACCAGCTTGTGACGGCGGTCGACGTTGATGTGGTTCTTGTCGCCGTAATGGCTTTGGCCGTTTTTCCGGTCCAGCGGGCATCGCAATCTTTCCGGCGCAGCCTGGCCGGCTTTTCCTTCCACGCCTCTGGCGTGTCACCGGCCTTGATGGTCGCGTTCTCCTCGCGCTTGTTGCGCTGCCCGGGCACCGGGACGATCGACGCATCAATGATCTGTCCGCCCATTGCCAAATGGCCCCGGCCCTTCAAATGATCGCCAAAAGCTGAAAAAAGCGGTTTTACTTCGCCCGCCTGGGCCAGCTGCTCGCGATAAGGCCGGATCGTCCTGGCATCGGGCACCGGATCCTCAAGGCCCAGGCCCGGGAACCGCATGAAGGGAAGACGATCGCGAACCTGATACTCGACCTGCTCGTCGGAAAGCGGAAAGATTGTAAGGTTCGCAGAGAATGATCGCCTTGAGCATGACCACCGCGTCCCACGGCTTGCGACCCGCCGCCGACGTGCGCTTTTCACCCGGTTTGCGCCAAACCGCCTCCAAACGCGACCGAAACGCCTCGAATGGAACAACCGCCGCAATCTGAACCAGGGGGTCCTTCCTGGCATCAAGCGAAGCGTAACGGTTGCTGACATCGAAAAAGCCCGGCTGCCCCATCGCCGCTTCCTTACAAAATTGAAGTTTCCATCAATTATATTTCGAGAGAATCAAACGTCATCCATAAACTCAAAATCAGGCCGATTTTTCGAGATGCCCTTATGCGAAAAGGATCGAGCATGGCCCGGAAGTCAGAGATTGAATGGACAGATGCCACGTGGAACCCGGTAACGGGATGCACGAGGGTTGGTACAGGATGCGACAACTGCTACGCGGAACGCTTTGCCGAGCGCTGGCGCGGCATCCCGGGGCACGCCTATGAGCAGGGGTTCGACCTCAGGCTATGGCCAGGTCGTCTTGAACAGCCCTTGCGTTGGAAGAAGCCCGGAATGATCTTCGTCAACTCGATGAGCGATCTCTTCCACAAGGAGATACCGGACGATTTCATTGACCGGGTATTCGATACGATGGAAGCTGCAGACTGGCACGTATTTCAGGTACTGACAAAGCGCAGCAGTCTCATGGCGAAATTCGTGTCCAGGCGATACCGCGACGGCAGGGTGCCGGGCAATATCTGGCTCGGTGTCTCTGTCGAGGACAAGGCACATACCAACAGGATCGCCCACCTGAGCAAGATAAACTCATCGGCGCGCTTCATCTCGTTTGAGCCGCTGTTGGGTCCTGTTGGAGATGTAGACCTTTCAAGGATTGCCTGGGCAATCGTGGGTGGAGAGAGCGGTCCAAAGGCGCGGCCAATGAAGGAAGACTGGGCGACCCGGATCAAGTCCATATGCGAACGGGATGACGCCGAGTTCTTTTTTAAGCAATGGGGCGGTCCAAGACCGAAATCGGGGGGGCGGTTGCTTGAGGGTGTAGAGTGGAACGGATTTCCCTGGCAGATCGTGCCCAAGCCGATTTCCGATCGCTTGACGTCGTAACGGTAGATTGTATGGCTAAAAACTTTCAGTGGTCACCGAATGGACCTCTACCGCGCATTGAGGAACACTCACGGCGAAAGCTTGATGTGCTGCAAAACTATCTTGATAGATATTTCGATACCGTGGTGTCCAACCCCCACATGGATCGGCTCAATATCACTCTTGTCGACGGGTTTTGCGGCGGCGGAGCGTATCAGCACGGCGAACGGATCGAATACGGCAGTCCGATCATACTCTTGCAATCCGTCGAAAGGGCGCGCGAGAGGCTAAACACGAACCGCGGGAAACCGCTCGAAATCAATGCGCGCTTTGTCCTCATCGACAACAAAAGCGATCACATAGCCTCATTGGAAGAACGGATTCGGGACGCGGGTTTTGGCGATCAGATTGGCAGCAGCATCACATTGATAACGGGAAATTTAGCTGATGAACTTCCTGACATTCTGAAAAAAATTCGTGCGGGACAACGCGCTGGACGTTCCATCTTTGTGCTGGACCAGTGCGGATATTGCGACGTGCCCATGGAAGCAGTTCGTTCTATCTTCGCTACGTTGGACCGACCGGAAATTCTCCTGACATTTGCCATCGATGCGCTTCTCAACTACCTCCGCGAAGAATCCGGCGCGCTCGAAACATTTCGGCAGTTTGGCGCCGATAATGAGTTTATCGAAGAGTGGAACGCCAAAAAAGTGGATGGAGCGTTGGGCCGTCTCACTTCGCAAATGGTCCTGATGGCAAAAATCCAGGGCTGCAGCGGCGCGAACTTCTTCACACCCTTCATGCTGTGGTCAAGAACCGACAACCGATGGATGATGATCGCTCATCTGTCCCGTCACCAGGCTGCGCGCGACAAAATGCTTGGAGTGCACTGGGATAGCCAGAACAGTTTCCGGCACATAGGGAAAGGTAGCTTTTTCCTGCTTGGCTTCGATACCCGCCGGATCGAGGCAAAGGACTCATTATTTAACTTCACCGAGCTCGATCGCACGACAATGAATGGTGAGCTTGTCCAGGAGCTACCACGGGAAATCGCGGAACAGATGACCGAGGGTGGACTGTCTGTCGAAGCGCTCTTGGCCCGGATCGGCAACAGGACGGCTGCAACCAATCTGGATATCTGCACAGGTGTCAAACAGCTGGTCCGCGACCGGGAAATCGAAGTCCGATCAAAAGACGGTCGCCAAAAGCGAGTTGGTTCGCAAGTGGAGCTTTCGGATCAACTCATACTGCCTGCGCAGATGACGTTAAGGCGATACATTGTGTAGTTCGACGCGTCCCGGCGAATTATGGGCACCTCTAAAAATGCTGGGACTTGCCAAGGTTCATATTTTGTCCCAGCTTGTAGCTGAGGGTTGAGGGGAAAGTCGGCGGGTCAGATTTGATTCCTGGGTCTGCCTTGTGATTTATCTCCTGTTTTCTTGTGGTTTGGGCAGACTCATCCCCTGAAGGTGGTCAACCCGGTGCTGCATCCAGGTGATCCAGCTGCACGGCGCGGCGCATGTTGCAGGCAAGGTTCCGGAGACCGACCCGTGCCTTTGTCCGTACCAGACCGATGGATCGGATCAGCGGTCCGCCCATGTCGTTGCTCCGGGTGCCAAAGACATGCTCGACCCGGACGCGCACCCTGGAGCGGGTCTTGTTGCCCTTCTTCTCCCGGTCGCTCAGCGGCTTGTTGCGCTTGCCCTTGCGGTGGACCCGGCTCCTCAGCCCCTTGTCCTTCAGCTTCTCCTCGATCTCGGCCGAGCGACAGGCGCTGTCGGCCCGGACATCCGAGGCGGTGTTGTCATCATCGAGGATCTGATCCGGCACCTGACTGTCGTGCACCGCGGCATCGCTCACGTCATGGTCACGCACCAGCTTGTGACAGCGGTCGACACTGAGCCATCACAAATGAAAAAGCGCGCCGGATTTCCGGCGCGCTCGGCAAATACCTCATGGGCAGCTTGTCACTTGGCTGCTTCGCCCTCGATCAGTTTACCCTTGCCACTCGAAATTTCGATGGTGCGGGGTTTCAGAGCCTCGGGCACTTCGCGCTTCAATTTCACGTGAAGCAGGCCATGCTCCATCTGGGCGCCGTCCACATGGACATGGTCGGCCAGTTGATAGCGAAGGGCAAAGTTGCGCGCAGCGATACCGCGGTAGAGGTAAGTCTTATCGTCCTTTTCCTCCTTGGCGCCGGTAATCTTCAGCGTGCCTTCCTTGACTTCGATATTAAGTTCATCCTCGGTAAAGCCGGCAACCGCAACCGAGATCCGATAGGCGTCATCGCCGGTTTTTTCGATGTTGTAGGGGGGGTATCCCGAACCGGCGGATTCAATCGACTGGTCAAGCAGCGAGAAAACGCGGTCGAAGCCGACCGTGGACCGGTACAGCGGGGAAAGATCGAACGTACGCATAAGCTTATCCTCCTTCAAAGCGACAAGGGTTTGAGCCCACCTGATTGGCTGGGCCTGGGTTGACATCCGGACCCGATATCGGCGTCCGGTGCAGCATATTTGGGATCGATTTCAGCGATTTCAAGAGGTCTCAGGATAACGCAACGTCATGGGCGACATGGCTTTCCAGCGTGTGCTATATAGCTCTCCAGGAGCCGGGTCATGTTTGCATCGGGCATCTGAAATCGGAACTGGATTTGAAGGGTTTGTGATGAACGATCTTGAAACGATTACATCGAAAATGAGCAGCCGGCTGGCCGGCAACGGCATCGGCGGTTCGGTGAAGTTCGACTTTGGCGCAGAAGGCTGCATTCTGGTCGATGGCGACGGAAACGTGTCCAATGATGATGGCGAAGCCGATTGCACCATCGGGGTCGAAATGAATGATTTCAAGGAAATCGCGGCCGGCAATCTGGACCCGACCATGGCCTTCATGCAGGGCAAGCTTAAGGTTGACGGCGAGATGGGTCTGGCCATGAAGATGGGGCCGCTGCTCGCCGGCTAATCCCCCTGAGTGCTGGCAATTAATTCCAGGGCGGCGTCGTGCAATGCGGGGTCGCCACACGCCAGCGTCCTTCCGCCCCCGGCGACGGATCCGCCTTCCCAACTCGTCACGACGCCGCCGGCCCCTTCGATGATCGGGATCAGGGCGACAATATCGAACGGATTCAGGTCCACCTCGGCCACCAGATCCGTGCAGCCGAGCGCGACGCTTGCATAAAAATAGCAATCGCCGCCAAACCGCACCTGGGTCACCGCCTGCGAGAGGGCGAGATAGCCAGCCAGGTCCGCGGGCCTGTTGAACAGTTCCGGGGCGGTTGTGCCCATCAGCGCATCGCTCAGTCGGGAGCATATGCGGGTGGTGATCGGATCCGTCCGACCATTGTACTGCAATTGAGATCCCAGCCGGCTGCCGGAATAGCGTTCACCGGTGAAAGGCTGGCTCATCACGCCCAGAATGGGCACGCCTTCGAACATCAAACCGATCAGGGTTCCCCAGGTCGGCAGTCCCTGGATAAAGGCGCGGGTGCCGTCAATCGGATCGATCACCCATTCGAATCCGTTTTGGCTGGGAACATCGTCGTGCTCTTCACCGAGCACACCGTGGCCGGGATAGTGTTTCAGGATCAGATCGCGAATGGCGCGCTCGGCATCCTTGTCGGCGATGGTCACGGGGTCGAACCGGCCTTCTCCGGACTTGTTCTGCACCTGATGAGATGATCTGAAATGTGGCAGCGTAACCGCATCGGCGACATCCGCCAGCCGGTTGGCAAAGTCCAGAAGTCCGGCCAGTTTGGTATCATCTATCATTCGGCAAGCTGTACCGGTGTATCCGTCCGTTAGAGCCGTATTTTTCGGTTATTCCGGCATCCAATTCCACGGCATGAGTTCCTCGATGCGGTTGATCTTGTGATCTGGCAGGCGCTCCAGCACCCAGGTGAGCCAGGCTTCCGGATCAACGCCGTTCATCCTGGCGGTCTCGACGAGTGTGCAAGCGATAGCGGCGGCCTTGCCGCCGCCGACGGAGCCCATGAAGAGATGGTTCTTGCGGCCCAGTGCGATGGGGCGGATCGAGCGTTCACAGATGTTGTTGTCGAGTTCCAGCCGTCCGTCGCCGAGACAGGCACGCGCCTTTGGCATGCGGTTCAGCGCATGGCGAATGGCCCCTGCCAGTCTGGTCTTGCCCGAGAGCCTGGGAAGCCGGGCCTGTAACCATGCTTCCAGCTCATCGAAGACGGGCCTTGCCTTCTCTTGCCGAATGGCGACCCGCTCTTCGGGGGATTTGCCTCTGGCTTCCTCTTCGACAGCGTAAAGCACGGCGATCTGCTTGATTGTGCCTTTGGCGATGGCCGACCCTGTGCGCTCAAACTCTTCCACAAACTTGCGGCGCACATGCACCATGCAGGCCTGTTCGTCGGCCTTGCCCTCTCCAAAGAGGCTATTGAAGCCCGCAAAGCCATCGGCATGCACGGTCCCGGTATAGCCGGAAAGATGATTGACCGGGTGTGCACCCTTGCGGTCTGTACTGAACTGATACCAGGCACAGGGTGGGGCCTCGCCGCACCACGGGCGCTCGTCGCGCACGTAACTCCACAGCCGCGCGGTTCTGGTCTTCTTTATCCTGGTGCGGGTTTGTCGTTTGACCGGTGTGTCATCGGCAAAAAGTGCAGGCCCTGCCCTGACCAGCTTGCCGATATGATCGGCCAATGGCTCCAGCAGCGCCGTGCTGCGGCCCACCCGGTCGGTCAACGTGGTGCGATGCAGATCAACCTTCTCGCGGGCGAAGATTTCTGATTGCCGGTCAAGCGGCAGGTGATCGCAGTATTTGCCGATCAGGACGTGGGCCAGCAGACCCGGACCGGGGCGGCCACGCTCAACAGGGCGCGACGGCAATGGGGCCTGGGCAAAGGTTTCACAACAGGTGCAGGCCATGCGGGGGCGGAGGATCCGGCGTACCACAAAGCGGCCCGGGACATATTCCAGTTCCTCGGTAACGTCCTCACCGATCTGGCGCAGGCTCCCACCGCAGTCAGTGCAGTCCTTACCCGGCGACAGCACCTCATCCTGCCGATCCAGATGATCTGGCAAGGGGTTGCGGCTGTGCTTGCGCCTGGCAGGTTTGTCCGTCTCATCGACATCAGTGCCGTTGGAGCCAGCTTCGTTCTTCTGCTCGTTTGCTGCCGCCTCGATCTCTTCGTCATCCTGTAGGTCGAGGGCCAGTTGATCCATGCTCTCTGATCTGGAGCCAAACCGTGCCTTGCGGTGGCCATGCAGTTCAGCCTTCAGCTTCTCAACCTGATAGGTGAGAGACGTAATCTCCTGGTCCATCCGAGAGACCAACCCCTTCAGTTCGGCGGGGTCTTCAGGCAGGGATTCAAGGGCATTCAGCATGTGCAATCCATATCAAACTGCCCCATGGGATGGAACGACAAACCGCGTTAAACTTCATGTTTTTTGGGCTTTCTCTATCCCGCCTGCAAAGGACGCCAGGTCTTTTGCGGGGTGCGCCAGTCAATCCCCTCCAGCAGCATCGACAGCTGTGAGGGACTCAGGTTGACCTTGCCCTCTCCCTGGCCGCAGGCCAGACAAACCGCCCCCGTTCCAGTCGTCTGGAGAACAGGCAAGCGCCCTGGCCGTCCCACCATATGATCTTGAGCAGATCACCGCGCCTGCCGCGAAACACAAACATGTGCCCCGAATACGGGTCTTCAGCCAGAACCTGTTCGGCCTGAGTCGCCAGTGTGTTGAACCCGCGCCGCATATCCGTCACCCCGGCAACCAGCCACACTCGCGTATTGCCCGGCACCGGGATCATGTCATCAGCCCCTCAACCAAAGCCAGCACCGCCGACAATCCCGTCGCTCCTTCAACCAGGATACGCCGACCATCAGACAGGGTGATGTCTGCACGCGGTGAGCCGAAAGAGGATCGTCCATACAGGGCGCTGTGATCGGCACGTGGGGGGCGGTTGGCCCTGCAATCTCTACAGGCAGAAATGTGGTCACTTCCCCGGCGAAATCATCACCGTCAGTACATGCCGGCGCGAAACGGGGATCACGCAACCATGTGTAGATCAGATTGGCGTTCATCGCGTAACGTCGTGCAACCTGCGCTACCGAAACCCCAGGCGCGCGTTTGTCCGCAGATCGAAATCTTCTCATCGTCTGACCGGAACCGCTTCTTCTGACCCTTCTTCCCAGACATGTCCGCCCTCAAGATGTCCACTAGCAATGGTGGACACTATCAGCGCACGCTATAACGCGTCAGAGCACCAACACCGGACGCTTACATCCATCCCTCTGATTTCACAAAAAACATAACATGAACGCACACGACTTGCGAACTGAGCCTTGAAATAGCCTATGATTGTTGACATTCCGAAGCTCCTTTGGATGATGGAAACTCAAGAATCTATTCATACCGATTTGTCAAAATCCAAATGCAATTCCCCTGTGACGTATCCGGGCTAAGGTCCAAATTACCGTCACCTTTACGTGGCACCGATCAGTATTCATCAGGAAAGGCTTCAATATGCTGAAATTTTCCGGATCAATTATCGCGGGGACATTCGCCGTCATGTTGGTTGGTTCGTCCGCCATTGCACAAAGCGAGGACGAGGGCTGGTTTGCTTGGATTGGCCGCTCGATCGACGAGGCTGTCGATGCCACCGGCAGGGTGGCAGGCAGCGCCTATGAGACAAGCCGCGACGTGACCAGCGAAGTCTATGCCGCTGGCAAGGAAGCCATCATCGGCGCCTTGGATACGAGCCAGGATCGACCCGTCGCCGCATTGCCTGCCGGGTCGCAACGAGCCTCCCAGGTGATCGGTCGCAAGGTCAAGATGCCGGGTGTCGAAGGCTGGCTCAACATTCGTGATGTCATTATCGACCGTGACGGTCGCGCGACCCATGTCCTGATCGCGGTGTCGGGCATTCCGATCATCAACGAAACTGTTGTGCTGGTGTCGGCCGATGCGCTGTTCCAGCTGCCCGATGGAAACTATGCCGTCGAGATGACCGCCGAGGAAGCGGCCGCATTGCCCTATCTGGGCGGATGACTTCGATTTCGCACATAAAAGGGCACGCGTGTTTAATGTGGCCCGGATTTCCGCTATAAAGCGACCGCCGATTTCCCTCAGTAAGCAGGAAGCATGCGACTAGGGTCTGTTGACAATCACCGGGCAGCGTTGAGCATTGCGCAGAGGTGCCGGTTGGCTGCGTAGCTGGTATCGGTTTTGTCGTATCGCGTTGCCATTCCTCTGAATTCCCTGATCCTTGCGAAGCAGTTTTCAATCTGGTGACGCCACTTGTACATGTGAGTATCGTCGTCTCGTAGCCCTTTCCGGTTCGATTTGGGTGGAATAACCGCAGTTGCGCCGCGCTCATCAAGGTCTTGCAGGAGCCAATCGGCGTCGAAGGCCTTGTCGGCCAGCAACGCTGCGAAGGAGACATCGTGGATCAGGGGGCAACCCCCTTCATGTCGTGCGCTTGCCCCGGCAGAAGCAGAAAGCGGAACAAGTTGCCGAGCGCATCGACCAGGGCAACGATTCTGGTCGTCAGCCCGCCGCGAGAGCGTCCAATGGCTTGATGCCGTGTCCCCCTTTTGCGCCCGAAGCCTTCTGATGGGCCTGAACAATCGTTCCGTCGATGAGAGCATGTTCAAGGTCTGGCTCGCCGCTTGTGGCGTTGAAAAGTCTCTCGAACACATCGGCCTTTGCCCATCGACGAAATCGTTTGAAAACCGAATTCCAGTTGCCGAAATCCCGGAGCAGGTCACGCCAGGGAGACCCTGTTCGCACACGCCAAGGTACGGCCTCCATGAACCGACGGTTATCCCGACCGGTTGCTCCCGGGTCCCCGGCCTTACCGGGTAACAGGGGCGCAATCTTCGCCCGGAGTTCATCTGAAATCACCAGACGATCTTCGTCCATCCAAACCTCCATTTTCGAAGCTTGAATAACAGTTCAGGCCAAATCGCAACCCCGAATGTCAACAGGCCCTAGATATCAGGGCGGTCTTTATGAGTCAGACTCTGAGACATGCGTTAAAGCATGAGATGTAAATTGTGCAAGAAATGCACAGGTTCAAATTGAGGTCGGTGGCTTGTGAAAATCAGCCGGGGGTGGCAGTGACAGCGACGTCTCTGGCTGAGGGAAGTCGCATTTGATCTCGATTTTGGATATTGTCGCCCCCGTCTTCGGGATCGTCGGGCTCGGCTGGCTGGCGACCAGGGTCGGACTGTTCAAGGATGACTGGATTGACGGGTTGGCGGGGTTTGTTTTTCGCTTCGCCATTCCGATGCTGCTCTTCTCTTCGATGGTCACGTCCGACATTGCGCGGGTCTTCAACAAGGATCTGCTGATCGGCTATTTCGGCGCCGGATTTGCGACCTACGCCCTGACCGCGCTGGTGGTCGGCCGGCTGTTTGCGCGGCCGGGTCGCGATGTGGTGGTGATCGGCATGGCCGGCATGTTTTCCAATGTGGTCCTGATCGGCATTCCGCTGACCCAGATGGCGTTCGGGCTGGAAACCGGCGCAATCATCTTCGGCATGATCGCGGTGCACAGCCCGCTCCTGCTGACTGTTGTCGCGATCCTGATGGCGATTGTCGACGGGCGTGAAGGTTGCCAATCCTTTATCGGCGTGTTGTGGAACACGGTGCGCGATGCGCTGGCAAATCCGATCATTCTATCGATTTTCGCGGGCATCGCCTGGAACCTGGCCGGGCTGCCGTTCGGCGGCGTCGCCACTGACATCGTCAGCCAGTTTGCCATGGTGGCTGGGCCGTGCGCGCTGTTTTCGGCCGGCGCCTCGTTGACCCGATTCGAGATTGTGCGGGCGATGCCGGAGGCGTTGATCGTCGCGGTGATGAAATTGGCGGTCTTCCCGGCCCTGACCGCCCTGATGACCCTGGTCATCCTGCCCGTGCCTTTCGTTGCCGCCAAGGTCGCCATCATGATGGCGGCCCTGCCGGCAGGGGTGAATGTTTACCTGATCGCCAACCACTACAAGGCCGCCGAGGGCGCCAATACCTCGGCCATGCTGATCTCGACCATTTTGTCGGTGGTGACAGTGTCGGTGGTGCTGCTGGCCCTCGAAGCCGTTCAGTAACCGATCAGCGCCCGGACCTCTTCCGCCGGCAGACCCTCGGCACGATAATCGCGCAATGTCCTTGATCCCTCGCGCTTGGCCATGCGGTCGCCCGCATCGTCGGTTATCAGGCGATGATGCCGGTATTCCGGCTGAGGCAGATCCAGCAGTTCCTGCAACAGCCGGTGGATTGGGGTGGCGAAGAACAAATCCTGGCCGCGGGTGACCAGGGTGATGCCCTGCAGAGCATCGTCCACGGTCACCGCCAGATGGTAACTGGTTGGCACGTCCTTGCGGGCAATGACCACATCGCCCAGCGTCCGGTGCAGTGCACCCGCGCTGGCGGTGATGGCGCCGGCATTGCCGACCAGCGGAGTGCCGCTTTCAACAAAGCTGGCGGGTCCGGTTCTGTCCAGGGCGGTCTTCAGATTGAGCCGAACCGCATGGGGCCGACCGGCCGCCCGGTGTGCCGCAATCTCCGAGGCAGTCAAGCCGCGGCAGGTGCCGGGATAGACTACGCCTTCCGGCCCATGCGGTGCGGCGCCGGCATCCTGGATATCCCGGCGGGTACAGAAACACGGATAGGTGGCATCCAGACCCTGAAGCCGGTCAAGCGCGGTCCAATAATCTTCGAAATGCTTAGACTGCCGGCGCACCGGCGTTTCCCAGGTCAGACCCAGCCACGCCAGATCTTCCAGGATAGCAGCTTCAAATTCGGGTCGCGCCCGGCCAGCATCGATATCCTCGATCCTGAGCAGGAACCGGCCATCCTTGCCGGCGGCCTCGGCGGCAAACAGCGCCGAATAGGCGTGACCGAGATGCAGATAACCATTGGGGCTAGGGGCGAAGCGGGTGACATGCGACATGGGTCAAGCATTAGCCCAGGCGCCGCTCGTGACAAGAGGCAGGGTGTGCCTTAGTTGTTGTGGCCATGAATCGAATGACCCGGCAATCCCAACTGGACAAGCAGGTCGATGCGCTGGCGGCGCACGAGCCGCGCTTTGCCGTTGCAGTCGAGGCGGCGGGCCGGCCGGGCCTGCGCCCGTCGCTGACAGGATTTCCCGCGCTGATGCAGATCATCACCGAACAGCAGTTGTCCATTGCCAGCGCCAAGGCGATCTGGACCCGGATCGAAGCGGCCATCGATCCGATGACACCGGAAAACACCTTGCAATTTTCCGACGAGGAGTTGCGGGCGATGGGAATGTCGGGCCAGAAGATGCGCTATTCCCGAGATCTGGCCGGTGCCGTCCTCGACGGTCGTCTGGATCTGAAGGGGATCTGCGAGGCACCGGTCGATCAGGCGATCAAGAACCTGACGGCGGTGAAGGGGATCGGGTCCTGGACGGCGGAGATCTATCTACTGTTTTGCGAACGCCATGCGGATATTTTTCCGGCCGGAGATCTGGCGCTGCAGGTGGCGGCGCACAATCTGTTCGAACTGGAAGAACGCCCGGCCGAGAAGGCCATGGTCGAACTGGCGGCCGCCTGGTCTCCCTGGCGCGGGGCTGCATCATTGACGCTGTGGACCTATTACAGGCACATCAAGAACATGCCGGCCGCAACCGGCATGGAAAAAGTTTAAGGAAGAATATGACTGATATCAGGCCGATCAACGGACCGCGGATTCCGCCGGCAACTGGCGGTGCGCCCGAATATCTGATCGTCGTCCTGCACGGATATGGCGCCAACGGTCAGGACCTGATCGGACTGGCGTCCTATCTTCACCAGGCCGTGCCGGAGGCAATGATTGTCGCGCCCGACGCGCCCGACGCCGTGGACGGAGCGCCGCCGGGCTATCCGGGCTGTCAGTGGTTTCCGATTACCCGCCTGGCGCCGGAGGAAATGTGGGCCGGCGTCCAGTCCGCCGGTCCGACGGTCGATGCCTTTATCGATGCTGAACTTGCGATCCACGGCCTGACATCCGACAAATTGATCCTGGTCGGGTTCAGCCAAGGCGCCATGTTGTCACTGCATGTGGGCCTGCGCCGCGCCGCGCCGCCGGCGGGCATTATCGGGTTTTCCGGATCTCTCGCCGGGCCTGAACATTTGCCGAGCGAAGTGACCGGAACGCCGCCGGTTCTGCTGGTTCACGGCGATGCCGACGATGTCGTCCCGGTTCAGGCCCTGGTCCTTGCGCGCCAGGCCCTTGGCGCCGCCAATGTGCCGACCCAGTGGCATATCAGCCAAGGGACGACGCATAATATCGCGCCAGACGGGCTTGAAAAAGCGATCAGTTTCCTGTCCTCCTTGCCGTAATTGGCCCCACTTGACGCCCGGTTATCCCTATATAACCCGGATTATGGATAAGGCGAGAGGGATTCACAAACCGCGTCCGGCGTGCTTCAGGATCGTATCTGTCACGACACGGGCAATTCTTCCCATGCGCCTGTCCACCACCGCGCTCTATTGCTGTCTTGATGATTTTGCTGAAACCTTTGAGGAATGGGAACGGCATCCATAGCGCCGACAGCACCGGACTGGCGGTCCGCACCAACCCGCGCATCAGCCGCAACCGGGTGTCCAAGAACCTGGCCGCGCGCGGGCGTTCGACGATGGGATGGGTCTTCGGGGGTCAAACTGCATGTGGTGATGAACCACAAGGGCGCGTTGATGGCGATCACGATCACACCGGGCGATACCGATGATCGGGGCCACTGGAGAACAGGGTTTCGCGGGGCTGGAGGGGAAGGGGGTTGGTGGAGAAGCTGTTGGCCGACAAGGGCGATATCTCAAAAAACCTCTTCGCACGGCTCTGGAAAAAGGGCCTGCATCCGATCACCGGCAGTCGCGGGAACATGAAGAACCACCCGGGGCCGATATTCGACAAGCTGCCGTTGCGAAACAGATTCATCATGGCTCAGTTTGCAAGTCGTGTGCGTTCATGTCATGTTTTTTGTGAAATCAGAAGGATGGATTGGCATGGATCACAAGCAGTTTCAGGAAGGCTCAGTTTACAAGCCGTGTGCGTTCATGTTATGTTTTTTGTGAAATCAGAAGGATGGATTGACATGGGTCACAAGCAGTTTCAGGAATGGTTATCGGGGATAGACCACCTCAGCCCGGCGCAGCGGCAGCAAACCGAAGCCGTGTTCCTGGGGGACACGGAGACGTCAGCGTCGCTGGCTGCCATTGAAGCGGCCGTGGGTGGAGATCGCCAGTGCCCGCATTGTGGCACGCCAGGCGCCATATCGCGTGGCAAGGCAAGGGGTCTGCGACGGTACCAGTGCAAAGAATGCAGGAAGACATTCAATGCCGCGACCGGCACCCCTTGTCGGGTCTGCACCGCAAGGACAAGTGGCTTTCCTTCGGAGCCTGTCTTGCTGATGGGCTGACGGTTCGCGCTTCAGCAGAACGTTGCGGACTTGCCGTTAACACCGCCTTCCGTTGGCGACACCGATTTCTTGCCGCAAAAGACCTGAAGGCACGCAAGCTCACGGGCATTGTGGAAGCCGATGAAACCTATGTGCTGGAAAGCCGGAAAGGTGCACGAAACCTTGAGCGCAAGGCGCGACGCAGGGGAGGCAAGGCCAGCAAGCGGGGCCTGTCAGATGAACAGGTTCCGGTACTGGTTGTCGCTGATCGCAGCGGCGCAACAGTCAGTGCGGTTCTGCCCGCGGTCAACGCAGATACCTTGCGAGAGGTAATCGCGCCGGTTGTGGACGAGGATATCGTTTTGGTGACCGATGGACACCGCGCTTATCCGCGATGCGCGGCGGCAATCGGTGCGCATCACGAAGCATTGAACCTGTCACGAAGTGAACGGGTGCGAGGTGCCTTTCACATTCAGACGGTCAACAACCGACACAGCCGGTTGAAGGATTTCTTGCGGCGCTACCGAGGCGTCGCGACCAGATATCTCGACAACTACCTGCGATGGTTCCAACGGCTTGAACTGGAGAACGCCTCACCCCGGGCTTGCCTCGCAACCGCCATCGCACGTCCATGCATACAATTCGTAAACTGAGCCTTCAGGAATGGTTATCGGGGCCAGACCACCTCAGCCCGGCGCAGCGGCAGCAAACCGAAGCCGTGTTCCCGGGGGACACGGAGACGTCAGCGTCGCTGGCTGCCATTGAAGCGGCCGTGGGGAGATCACCAGTGCCCGCATTGTGGCACGCCAGGCGCCATATCGCGTGGCAAGGCAAGGGGTCTGCGACGGTACCGGTGCAAGGGATGCAGGAAGAGATTCAATGCCGCGACCGGCACCCCCTTGTCGGGTCTGCACCGCAAGGACAAGTGGCTTTCCTTCGGAGCCTGTCCTGCTGATGGGCTGACGGTTCGCGCTTCAGCAGAACGTTGCGGACTTGCCGTCAATACCGCCTTCCGTTGGCGGCACCGATTTCCTGCCGCAAAAGACCTGAAGGCACGCAAGCTCACGGGCATCGTGGAAGCCGATGAAACCTGTGTGCCGGAAAGCCGGAAAGGTGCACGAAACCTTGAGCGCAAGGCGCGACGCAGGGGAGGCAAGGTCAGCAAGCAGGACCTGTCAGATGAACAGGTTCCGGTACTGGTTGTCGCTGATCGTGGCGGCGCGACAGTCAGTGCGGTTCTGCCCGCGGTCCACGCAGATCCCTTGCGAGAGGTGATCGCGCCGGTTGTGGACGAGGATATCGTTTTGGTGACCGATGGACACCGCGCTTGTCCGCGATGCGCGGCGGCAATCGGTGCGCATCACGAAGCATTGAACCTGTCACGAAGTGAATGGGTGCGAGGTGCTTTTCACATTCAGATCGCAGCAGATCCGGCGGTCAACAACCGACACGGCCGGTTGAAGGATTTCCTGCGGCGCTACCGAGGCGTCGCGACCAGATATCTCGACAACTACCTGCGATGGTTCCAGCGGCTTGAACTGGAGAACGCCTCACCCCGGGCTTGCCTCGCAACCGCCATCGCACGTCCATGCATACAATTCGTAAACTGAGCCTTCATCATTGAGACGCTCTTCGACAGGCTCAAATCAGATATGGGACGGGAACACACAAGACACGGATCGCCAACAAATGTGTTCGTCCACATCCTGTCATGCCTGGTCGCCCATACGCTGGGCAAAACCAGAATCCCCATGAAGCCAAAATCTCCATGAAGAACGTCGCTTATCCATGACTCGGGTTATATAGGGTGTGGTCGACACGGAACCGTCGTAGAATAAATTTCTTGTAAGCCCCGATGAAGGAGGGGGCGTCCGATGACAATACATGTTGATCAACCCAAGCCGGAAGCCTGTCCGGCACTTGCCCTGAACGCGGATTTCCGTCCGCTGTCGTATTTCCCGCTGTCGCTGTGGTGCTGGCAGGATGCGATCAAGGCGGTGTTCCAGGACCGGGTTAATATTGTCTCGGAATACGAAACCCTGGTGCATTCGCCGTCGATCGAAATGCGCCTGCCCAGTGTGATCGCGCTCAGGGAATATGTGAAGCCGGCCGAATATCCGGCCTTCACACGGTTCAACGTGTTCCTGCGTGATGGCTTTGAATGCCAGTATTGCGGATTGAACCGCGATCTGACCTTCGACCATCTGATCCCGCGTTCGCGCGGCGGTCTGACCACATGGGAAAACGTGATCACCGCCTGTTCGCCGTGCAATCTGCGCAAGGGCAACAAGTTGATCACCGAGATCGCCATGGTGCCGCGTCATTTTCCGGCCCAGCCGACGATCCACCAGTTGCAGAACAATGGCCGGAAATTCCCGCCGAACTTCCTGCACGAAAGCTGGATGGACTATCTCTACTGGGATGTGGAGTTGGAGGCCTGAGCGCGAATTTTCACTTTAATCTTGTACCGAGGCCCGCCCCTGTGCGGCCTCGATCATATTTGGAATTAGTGCCGCCAAATCACCCACCCGGCTGCATATCGCGGCCTCATTTCGGCATAATCTCCAGTACGGGTCGTAACCGATCAGAGGCTCGACTTGGTCCACGTCATAATCAGAATGTTCGGATTGCTTGCCTTGTTGTTCATTGTGCCGACGGCGGTGCGCGGTGCCTGGTGGGCGGCCAAGGGCTGGCCGGATAACTGGCGCGAGGCGGATTGATCTTCGGCCACTGTTCTTCCCGATCCCGCGGCCATGCCCGATGCCAGTGCACATATCCTGTGCGCCCGCCTGGCCCGCTGGAAGGATGCTGTCGGGCGCATTGCAGGATCGTTCTGAAGGAATCCGGTGCCGCCACCTATGACCGGTACGAGGTTATCGGCTGGCGCAAGCCGATGCGCCATAATGCCCACCTGCCCGGTGCCTATTGGTATTCCAACGATCCGCGTATCGTATTCGCCTGCACCGTCCAGCAAGCCGCAGCGATCGTGCCGCGCGCCCGGGCCGCTATTGCCGCCTATCCCCATCATGAACGAGGGAGTTATCGGCTTTGGCCAGGCCCGAACAGCAATACGTTTGTCGCCTGGCTGATGCGCGAGGTTCCGGAGATCAATATTGCCCTGCCGCCGGCAATCGGCAAGGATTTCGTCGCCAATGGTGACTGGCTGGCACCGACACCCATCAATACCGGCTGGCAGATCTCAATCGACGGTTATGCTGGCGCGGCGCTGGCCTGGCGGGAAGGCGTGGAAGTTCATCTGCTGGATCAAACCCTGGGCATCAGCCCGTTCGCCGCCACGGTCAATCTGCCGGGGATCGAGAATCTCTCGCCTTTGTCGAGTGGTGGAAACAACTGCCATTAAACCCCGGTGCTAAATCTTCTCGCTGGCGCGGATTGCCGCGCGGCACCCGACCTTGATCACCCGTGAGAGCAGGGGATAGGCCGGGGCCGCTTCGGCGCCCTCTGCCAGGGCGGTTTCGCGGTGTCCGGCTTCTTCGGCCTGAAACTCTTCGAAGATTGCGGCGATTTCGGGCTCTTCGCCGCGCGCGTTCAGCGTTTCGATCTGATCGCCATAGTGTTCCTCGATCACTTCTTCAACCGCCGCGGTGCAGGCCATCGCGGCCTTTTCGCCCATCAGGGCAGTGACCCCGCCCAGGACGAATCCGGCGGCGGACCAGACGGGCATGAGCGCCGTTGGCCGGACACCGCGCTCGGGCAGCAGTTGGTCGAATGTCTCCAGATGCTTTTGTTCCTGGGCAGCCATGGTCTTGATCTTGGCGGCGGTCCGACGGGTGCGCCGGCTGCGGCCCAGAACCGCCAGCTGGCCATCATAAATCCTGACCGCGCCATGTTCACCGGCGTGGTCGACCCGCAGCATGACATCCAGCGAAGTGTCCGGATTTTGGCCCGGCAGGGGAATGCGGCGCTTGCTCATGCCGCCACCCGGGGCCGGGTCAGGGCGGTGATGGCGAGAACGGCAAGTCCGGCCGAAATCAGGGCGCTGTAACCGGCCAGCGTGATGCCGAAAAAGCTCCACGGAATTTCATCGCAGCGTACCACATTGATGCTTTCCAGTTGCTTCGTCAGGTCCTCGACCGTAATTGCCGATGTCGATGCCGTACAGCTGGTCGGCCCTTGCCACCACTTCTGTTCGACGCCGACATGATAGACGCCCAGACCGGCATTGCCCGCCATCGCCACACCGGCCAGCGCCAGCAGACCCTTGCCCGCCATGCCCTGGCCGGCAAAGCCGGCGATCCCCAGACCGATAACGGCCCAATAGGGAGCCCGCTGCCACAGGCACATTTTGCACGGTGCCAAGCCAATGACATGCTGGAAGAAATAGGCACCGCCCAAGGACGCGGCGCTGACTAGCGCCAACAGCAACAGAACCTGTCTTGTTTCCATGGTTTGAAAGGTATGCATGGTGGTGTTCATAGGGCTGATCTTACAGGTTATTTGGTCTCGAAAAAGGCGGCAGACTGCCTCACAACAAATATTTGAGGACGACAAAGCCGCCGGTCAAGGCGGTAAAGAATATCACGGTCATCAGGCCGAAACGCTCTTCGATGAAAGCCCGGATCGGCGGACCAAATTTCCACAACAGGGCGGCAACGATGAAGAACCGGGCACCGCGCGCCACGATGCTGGAAATTGTGAAAACCGCCAGGTCGAACTGGGTCGCGCCGCTGGTAATGGTAATGACCTTGTAAGGAAACGGGGTAACGCCGGCGACCAGAACGGCCCAGGCGCCCCATTCATTGTATTTGATCTTGAAGGCTTCGAAATAATCGACCTTGCCATAAAAATCGAGCAGGGGGCGGCCGATCTCCTCGAACGCCATATAACCGATAGCATATCCAGCCATGCCACCCAGAACAGACCATACCGTACACACCGCCGCAATCCACCAGGCCCGGGTCGGCGCCGCCAGGACCAGCGGGATCAGCAGTATTTCCGGCGGAATCGGAAATATCGAACTTTCGACGAAAGCCACCGCCGCCAAGATCCGGATCGCATGGGGGCTTTCCGCCTTGGACAGGGTCCAGTCGTAAAGACGGCGCGGCATGCAGCGAATCCCCGAGGTGTATTTCCAGATCGGCCGATTAACACGGGTCCCGCCGGACCGAAAATCGAAATATCCGGCGATTGACCGACAAACTCAATTGATGCGCACGTGCAAGGGCGATAGAAGACCTGCCAGTGCCCCTGTGGCGGAACTGGTAGACGCAGCAGACTCAAAATCTGCCGGCCTTTGGCCGTGGGAGTTCGAGTCTCCCCGGGGGCACCAATATATATCAGTCCCGCAAATCCGATGATCCGGACTTCAAGGCCAGCACCTCAATATAATGGTTAACTCACAGAAATGATGACATTTATATACCCTGACCCTAAAGTCTTGCCCGAATTCCGCACGGGACGGAACTGACGCAAAAAGGCGAGTGGCGAGGGGAAATATGGATCGTTTGGGGGTATTGTTGCTGGGTTTTGCCGGCTTGGTCGGGGTGTTCGTCGCCACCATCCCGGGCAATGTCGATGATATTACACAAGATGTTCGACAGCAGACCGCCAAAGCCCTGACAACTGCCGGTCTTGGCGAGGTCGAGATCGCCGTCAGTGGACGCCAGGTGGTGCTGTCGGGCGAAGTGTCCTCGCCGGATCAAAAGGCCGAGGCGGAACGTCTGATCGAAACCTATGCCGGTGTGCGTTCTGTTGAGAACCAGATCCGGGTGGTTGTCCTCTCACGGTCAATTGCCGAGGCACCGCCGCCGCCGGTCCAGAACCCTTATGTGTTTGAGGCGCACAAGGACGCAGACGGCCGTGTTACGCTGGCTGGTCATGTACCCGATGACATTGTGCGTGGCGAGCTTGTCGGCCGGGCGCAAAACCTGTTCGCGGGTTCCGAAGTGGTCGACGGCCTGACTTTGGCTTCAGGCATGCCGGATACCGTCTGGGCCGGCGTCGCGGTCACCGGACTGGAACAATTGGCAAAGCTGGACACGGCGCGCGCACGCCTGTCGGGTCGACTCTTGTCTCTGGAAGGCGATGCGCCTTCCCGGGAAGTGGCGCAACAATTGACCAACGCTCTGACGGCGGCGGTACCGGACGGCTATTACAGCCGAACTGATCTGTCGGCACCGCTGCCGGTGGCCAGTCCCTTTAAGTTCAGGGCCACGAAGACAGAAGACGGCCAGGTGATGCTGACAGGTTTTGCCCCGGACGCCGATGTCCGGCGCGAGATCATGGCGTCTGCCCGCCGCGCATTGGGATCGGACAAGATTGCCGGAAAACTTGAGCTGGCTACAGGCCAGCCGGATACGAACTGGCCGGCATTCGCCACTTCGGGCCTTGATGAACTCGCCAGCCTGACAGGCGGAAACTGGCAGGTGACCGATCGGCAGGGTGTGCTGACCGGAGCAGCGATGTCGATTGAATCACGCAGCGACATTCAGGCCAGCCTTGGTGTCGCGGTACCGGACGGCTATCAGTTGCTGAGCGACCTGACGGCACCTTTACCGGTTGCCGATCCTTACCGGATCAGCGCGGTGCGGGGCGAGGGCGGCCGGGTTGAGTTGTCTGGCGTGATGCCTGGCACCGAAGCGCGGGAAGATTATGTTGCCCGGGCGGCCGAGGTTTTCGGCGCTGGCAATGTAGGCGACAATATCGCGATTGCCCGCACCGTTCCGGACGCGAACTGGACAGGCTTTGCCGGCTTTGCCCTCGGTGCACTGGGTCGCATGAATGACGGATCCGCGGTTCTGACCGATCATCAATTGCAGTTGACCGGCAAGGTCGATGATGCCGAAACCCTGGCAAATTTAGGACGGTTTGTCGGGCTGGGGACGCCCCAGGGATACACGGTGGAAACCGACCTGACATTACCGCCGCCGCCGCTGGTGAATCCCTTCCGCGTCAGTGCGCTGCGCGGGGCAAATGGCCGGATCGCATTGTCGGGCGTCATGCCCAGCGAAGCGGCGAAGGCCGATTATATTGCCCGGGCAGGCGAAGTATTTGGCGCCGGCAATGTGGATGACCAGATCACGATCGCGCGGACCGTTCCCGATGAAAACTGGGTTGGCTATGCCGGGTTTGCGCTCGGTGCGCTCGGCCGCATGTATGACGGTTATGCCATATTGACGGGACGCCAATTGCTGTTGTTCGGAAAGGTCCCGGACACCGCAACGGCGGATGAAATCAAGCAACTGGTGCGTTTGGGCACGCCGCAAGGTTACAGCGTCGAAACAGGTCTGATCCCCCCGCCGCCGCCACTGGCCGATCCCTACCGGGTCAGTGCGCTGAGGAGTGACGACGGCCGGGTCGAACTTTCCGGCGCCATGCCGAGCGAGGAGGCGAAAGCCGATTATGTCGCGCGGGCGGGCGAGGTTTTTGGCGCCGGAAATGTGGATGACATGACAACCATTGCCCGAACGGTTCCCGATGAAAACTGGGTTGGTTATGCCGGGTTTGCATTGGGCGCGCTGGGCCGGTTGGACGATGGGTATGCGATATTGACGGATCGCCAATTGCTGTTGTTCGGAAAGGTCGCCGATTCCGAGACCGCTCAGGAGATCGACCGTCTGGTTCAACTGGGAACGCCGCAAGGATACAGTGTTGAGACCAGCCTGACCGTCCTCCCGCCGCCATTGGTCGATCCCTACCGGGTCAGTGCGCTGAGGAGTGACGACGGCCGGGTCGAACTTTCCGGCGCCATGCCGAGCGAGGAGGCGAAAGCCGATTATGTCGCGCGGGCGGGCGAGGTTTTTGGCGCCGGAAATGTGGATGACATGACAACCATTGCCCGGACGGTTCCCGACGAAGACTGGGTTGGCTATGCCGGGTTTGCGCTCGGTGCGCTCGGCCGGATGGACGATGGGTATGCCATCCTGACAGGACGCCAATTGCAGTTGTTCGGAAAGGTCCCGGACACCGCAACGGCGGATGAAATCAAGCAACTGGTGCGTTTGGGCACGCCGCAAGGTTACAGCGTTGTAACAGGTCTGACCCCGCCGCCGCCACTGGCCGATCCCTACCGGGTCAGTGCGCTGAGGAGTGACGACGGCCGGGTCGCATTGTCCGGCGCCATGCCGAGCGAGGAGGCGAAAGCCGATTATGTCGCGCGGGCGGGCGAGGTTTTTGGCGCCGGAAATGTGGATGACATGACAACCATTGCCCGGACGGTTCCCGACGAAAACTGGGTTGGTTATGCCGGATTTGCCCTCGGTGCGCTGGGCCGGTTGGACGATGGGTATGCGATATTGACGGATCGCCACTTGCTGTTGTTCGGAAAGGTCCCGGACACCGCAACGGCGGATGAAATCAAGCAACTGGTGCGTTTGGGCACGCCGCAAGGTTACAGCGTTGAAACAGGTCTGACCCCGCCGCCGCCATTGGTCGACCCTTATCGGGTCAGTGCGCTGCGGGGCCAGGGCGGCCGGGTCGAACTTTCCGGCGCCATGCCGAGCGAGGAGGCGAAAGCCGATTATGTCGCGCGGGCGGGCGAGGTTTTTGGCGCCGGAAATGTGGATGACATGACAACCATTGCCCGGACGGTTCCCGACGAAGACTGGGTTGGCTATGCCGGGTTTGCGCTCGGTGCGCTCGGCCGGATGGACGATGGGTATGCCATCCTGACAGGACGCCACTTGCTGTTGTTCGGAAAGGTCCCGGACACCGCAACGGCGGATGAAATCAAGCAACTGGTGCGTTTGGGCACGCCGCAAGGTTACAGCGTTGAAACAGGTCTGACCCCGCCGCCGCCACTGGCCGATCCCTACCGGGTCAGTGCGCTGAGGAGGGACGACGGCCGGGTCGAACTTTCCGGCGCCATGCCGAGCGAGGAGGCGAAAGCCGATTATGTCGCGCGGGCGGGCGAGGTTTTTGGCGCCGGAAATGTGGATGACATGACAACCATTGCCCGGACGGTTCCCGACGAAAACTGGGTTGGCTATGCCGGGTTTGCGCTCGGTGCGCTCGGCCGGATGGACGATGGGTATGCGATATTGACGGATCGCCACTTGCAGTTGTTCGGAAAGGTCCCGGACACCGCAACGGCGGATGAAATCAAGCAACGGATGAAATCAAGCAACTGGTGCGTTTGGGCACGCCGCAAGGTTACAGCGTTGAAACAGGTCTGACCCCGCCGCCGCCGCCACTGGCCGATCCCTACCGGGTCAGTGCGCTGAGGAGTGACGACGGCCGGGTCGCATTGTCCGGTGTAATGTCCAGCGAAGAAGCACGCGCTGACTATGTCGCGCGTGCGGGAGAGGTATTTGGGGCCGATAATGTCGATGACATGATAACCATTGCCCGTACGGTTCCGGATGAGAAATGGGCGGGCTATGCCGGGTTTGCATTGGGCACGCTGGGCCGGTTGGACGATGGTTATGCGATATTGACGGATCGCCACTTGCTGTTGTTCGGAAAGGTCCCGGACACCGCAACGGCGGATGAAATCAAGCAACTGGTGCGTTTGGGCACGCCGCAAGGTTACAGCGTTGAAACAGGTCTGACCCCGCCGCCGCCACTGGCCGATCCCTACCGGGTCAGTGCGCTGAGGAGTGACGACGGCCGGGTCGAACTTTCCGGTGCCATGCCGAGCGAGGAGGCGAAAGCCGATTATGTCGCGCGGGCGGGCGAGGTTTTTGGCGCCGGAAATGTGGATGACATGACAACCATTGCCCGGACGGTTCCGGATGAGAAATGGGCGCGCTATGCCGGATTTGCCCTCGGTGCGCTGGGCCGGTTGGACGATGGTTATGCGATATTGACGGATCGCCACTTGCAGTTGTTCGGAAAGGTCCCGGACACCGCAACGGCGGATGAAATCAAGCAACTGGTGCGTTTGGGCACGCCGCAAGGTTACAGCGTTGAAACAGGTCTGACCCCGCCGCCGCCACTGGCCGATCCCTACCGGGTCAGTGCGCTGAGGAGTGACGACGGCCGGGTCGAACTTTCCGGCGCCATGCCGAGCGAGGAGGCGAAAGCCGATTATGTCGCGCGGGCGGGCGAGGTTTTTGGCGCCGGAAATGTGGATGACATGACAACCATTGCCCGGACGGTTCCCGACGAAGACTGGGTTGGCTATGCCGGGTTTGCGCTCGGTGCGCTCGGCCGGATGGACGATGGGTATGCCATCCTGACAGGACGCCAATTGCTGTTGTTCGGAAAGGTCCCGGACACCGCAACGGCGGATGAAATCAAGCAACTGGTGCGTTTGGGCACGCCGCAAGGTTACAGCGTTGAAACAGGTCTGACCCCGCCGCCGCCGCCACTGGCCGATCCCTACCGGGTCAGTGCGCTGAGGAGTGACGACGGCCGGGTCGAACTTTCCGGCGCCATGCCGAGCGAGGCCGCCAAGGCAGACTATGTGGCGCGCGCCGTTGAGGTTTTTGGAACTGGCAATGTGAAAGACGGGATCACCATTGCCCGAACGGTTCCCGATGAAAACTGGGTCGGCTATGCCGGGTTTGCGCTCGGTGTGCTGGGCCGGTTGGACGATGGTTATGCGATATTGACGGGACGCCAATTGCTGTTGTTCGGAAAGGTCCCGGACACCGCAACGGCGGATGAAATCAAGCAACTGGTGCGTTTGGGCACGCCGCAAGGTTACAGCGTTGAAACAGGTCTGACCCCGCCGCCGCCGCCACTGGCCGATCCCTACCGGGTCAGTGCGCTGAGGAGTGACGACGGCCGGGTCGAACTTTCCGGTGCCATGCCGAGCGAGGAGGCGAAAGCCGATTATGTCGCGCGGGCGGGCGAGGTTTTTGGTGCCGGAAATGTGGATGACATGACAACCATTGCCCGGACGGTTCCCGACGAAAACTGGGTTGGTTATGCCGGGTTTGCATTGGGCACGCTGGGCCGGTTGGACGATGGGTATGCCATATTGACAGGACGCCAATTGCAGTTGTTCGGAAAGGTCCCGGACACCGCAACGGCGGATGAAATCAAGCAACTGGTGCGTTTGGGCACGCCGCAAGGTTACAGCGTTGAAACAGGTCTGACCCCGCCGCCGCCGCCACTGGCCGATCCCTACCGGGTCAGTGCGCTGAGGAGTGACGACGGCCGGGTCGAACTTTCCGGCGCCATGCCGAGCGAGGAGGCGAAAGCCGATTATGTCGCGCGGGCGGGCGAGGTTTTTGGCGCCGGCAATGTGGATGACATGACAACCATTGCCCGGACGGTTCCCGACGAAAACTGGGTTGGTTATGCCGGGTTTGCATTGGGCACGCTGGGCCGGTTGGACGATGGGTATGCGATATTGACGGATCGCCACTTGCAGTTGTTCGGAAAGGTCGCCGATTCCGAGACCGCTCAGGAGATCGACCGTCTGGTTCAACTGGGAACGCCGCAAGGATACAGTGTTGAGACCAGCCTGACCGTCCTCCCGCCGCCATTGGTCGATCCCTACCGGGTCAGTGCGCTGCGGGGCCAGGGCGGCCGCATCGAGCTTTCCGGTATGATGCCGAGCGAGGCCGCCAAGGCAGACTATGTGGCGCGCGCCGTTGAGGTTTTTGGAACTGGCAATGTGAAAGACGGGATCACCATTGCCCGAACGGTTCCCGATGAAAACTGGGTCGGCTATGCCGGGTTTGCGCTCGGTGCGCTGGGCCGGTTGGACGATGGGTATGCCATATTGACGGGACGCCAATTGCTGTTGTTCGGAAAGGTCCCGGACACCGCAACGGCGGATGAAATCAAGCAACTGGTGCGTTTGGGCACGCCGCAAGGTTACAGCGTTGAAACAGGTCTGACCCCGCCGCCGCCGCCACTGGCCGATCCCTACCGGGTCAGTGCGCTGAGGAGTGACGACGGCCGGGTCGCATTGTCCGGTGTAATGCCCAGCGAAGAAGCACGCGCTGACTATGTCGCGCGTGCGGGCGAGGTTTTTGGCGCCGGAAATGTGGATGACATGACAACCATTGCCCGGACGGTTCCCGACGAAAACTGGGTTGGTTATGCCGGGTTTGCATTGGGCACGCTGGGCCGGTTGGACGATGGGTATGCGATATTGACGGATCGCCAATTGCTGTTGTTCGGAAAGGTCGCCGATTCCGAGATCGCTCAGGAGATCGACCGTTTGGTCCGCTTGGGAACACCGCAAGGATACACCGCTGGAACCGGATTAACCGCGCCGTTGCCACCGCTGGCCAGCCCTTACGGATTGACCGCCACAAAGGGCGCCGGTGGCGCGTTGGTTCTTGCCGGACATGCCCCGGATGAGGAAACGCGTCAGGCATTGGTGGCGGATGCGATTGATGTTTTCGGCGACGGGGTCGTCGATCAGTTGACGTTGGCCAGCGGCATGCCGGCCGACGGCTGGCCGGCATTCGCGATGTCCGGCTTTGACGAATTGTTCGATCTGGCGGACGGCTCCTGGGAAGTGACCGGCACCTCCGGCACGCTTACCGGCCAGGCGCCATCGCTGAACCTGGTGAGCAATGTTCGCGCGCGTCTGCGCGAAGGTGTGCCGGCAGGTTTCACGGTCTCGGACGTGATTTCGGTTCCGGTGCCCGGCCTGGCGCCGAAGATCCGCTTTTCATCGGCGCTTCCGCTGGCCGATCCGTATCGGTTCGTTGCCGAAAAGGGTGAGAACGGAAAGGTCGTGCTGACCGGCAGCGCACCGGGCGAAGACACCCGAACACAGATCATCCAGGCGGCGACACAGGCCTTCGGTTCGGGCGCGGTTGATGATCGCTTGTCTCTGGCGCGCGGGACGCCGGACGATGCCTGGCCGGGATTTGCGGTATCAGCCTTTGATGAACTGGCCGTGCTCGAACAGGGAAGCTGGGCGGTAACCGGCCAGCTTGGCCAACTGGTTGGCAACGCATCGTCGTCGGAAGACAAGAATGACGTCGAGGACAGCCTGCAAATCGGCGTGCCGGAAAGTTATCTGGTCTCTTCGCGGATCGATGCATCGGTGCGTATGTCGTCATTGGAGGGCGCCGTGGCGACAATTCTGCAAACGGCCGCGGCGGCTACGCCGGAAGTTCCAGTACCAACCGCCGAGTCATCAGTTACACTTACAACGCCCGAACCGGTCGTTTCTGAACCGGTGGCGGAACCGGTGCCCGTGCGAACGGTCTGCCGGACTAATCTGGACAACTATATCGTCAATCAGCGTATCCTGTTTGACACTGATCGGGTGAACATCCGGCCCGATGGCCAAAAGGTTCTGACTGCGGTCGCGACCCTGTTGAAGGGCTGCCCGACCGTCAATGTCGAGATCGCCGGTCATGCCGATGCCCGCGGCAGCGACGACTATAACCTGGCGCTCAGCCAGCGCCGGGCGGAGTCGGTTCGCACCGCACTGATCGCCAGGCAAATCGAAGATGGTCGTCTGCTGGCCGTTGGCTACGGCGAAAGTCGTCCGGTCGCTGATAATACCACCCAGGCCGGCCTGGCCCGAAACCGGCGGATCGAATTTGCCGTACAACACAATGACAACGCCACCCCAGCGCGTTGAGCAAGGAGCCTTTCGATGCCTGACTATTATCTTATCACCCAGATATTGCTCAGCCTTGCCGTCGCTGCCCTCATCGGTTTTCTGGTCGGTTATTGGTTGCGATCGATATTCGGCCAGGCGCGGATCCGGGAAATTGAGCGAAACTTTTCAGCCAAGGTCGATGCCGCCAACAGCAAGGTCCAGAGCCTGACCAGCGCCCACGAGGAGGCCGAAACCCGCGCCACAAGCCTGGAAAGCGCTATCAAATCGTTGCGGGAACGCTCGGCCGTCGCCGGAACCGCCGGATCGACGGAAGAAGCCAGCCTCCTGCGCGGTGAACTGCAAAAGGCAGAGGCGCGCATCACAAAACTGTCGGCTGGTGACGGCTATACCGATGTCGAACGGGACTTGAAATGGAAGGACGCCCAGATTCGCTGGCGCGATCAGCAGATACTGGCATTGCGGGAAGAGGCGTTGACGGCCCCGGCTGGTGTTGCCGCACCGGCCGACGCCGTACCGGTGCCGGTCGAGGCGCAGGCCGACGTCGGCACCAAGCCGGCGGGCTTGCTGTCCTCGGTATCAGAAGGCGAGCCGGATGATCTGAAAAAAATCTGGGGCATTGGCCCGGTGATGGAGCGCATTCTGAACGAGCATGGCATCTACTATTACCGTCAGATCGCTGAACTCAGTGGCGAGGAAATCACCTGGGTAGCCGCGCGCATCGACACCTTCCCCGACCGCATCGCGCGCGATCGCTGGCTCGAACAGGCAGCGGACCTGCACCAGAAAAAGCATGGTTTTCAGGGGCATAAGCTGTTGTGACTGGCGCGGCGAGCGGCTCGGCCCAGCAGCGTCAAGACTGTCGTTCTATTTCACCTGCGCGACACCGGATGTGAACCCCATCAGCGAGACGCCGACGCTTTGCGGTTGGCTGCGGCCGTCCAGATAAATCACCTCGGCATTGCTGCCGGCGCGCAATCGGGCGCTGAGACTGTCGTCCAGCAACTTTGCCGCAATGCACAACTGGGGCAAGCATTGCAGGAACGGAACCCGCACCGGCTCGCCGCCATCAACTTTCAGCAACATGCCTTGCGCTACCGACAAACCGTGCCGGGTCGGTGCCGTAAAAGTGATAATCGGGCCCTTCGGGCCAATGCCAACTTCGGCTTCCAGCAACAGGCGCTTGCCATCGGGGGCGGGCGCCTGCTGGATCAGATTACAGCGTTCCGGGCCTCCCGACGGCGGTTGGGCGCAGATAATCGTCCAATCCCGGATTTTTTCATTGCGGGTAACTTGTGCCTGGAGCTGGGTGCCCTGGTCCTGGGCCAGGACGGGCGCGGCAATTCCGGCGGCCAACACGATACACATTGCCGCGACGGGGATCAGTCTCAACATGGGGCTCCACTTTCCTCATCGATATGCTGCTAAATGGCTTATTCGTCGGGTGTGGCGTGATAATGGCCGTCCAGCCCGAGATACTTGCCCCCGTCTTCAACATAGAACGTTGCAGCGCCGGCGTCCACAAGCACCTGCAGCATGGTCGGCAGGGCGCCGCCACAGACGGTAATCTTGTCGGCGATCCGGGCCGGACCGATCTGATCCATCAGCTCGAACGGCCCGCGTGCCCAGGAAAAGCCCCAGCGCATGGCGCGATCGACATTGACCACATCATCAGAAATCTCCGGCACCAGATCAGCGGCATAGGCAAGCGTTCCGCCCATCAGATCCCAGGTGAACCGGCCTTGCGGGGTGTCTGCGAAGAACAGTGTTTCAGCGGAGTCATCAATCTGTGCGGCGGCGGCTTCGCGCCAGTCCTGTGCCATCGGATCAAAGGTTTCTTTTTTGCGGCTGCCATCTTCCAGTTTGGTCACCTTGTAGAAACCCGCCCCGACCTTGCGGCCCAGTTGGCCGCGCTCCAGCATGGCCTGTTCAGCCTCGGGGAACGACGTGAAGGCGCGGCCGACATCGTCCGCCGGCAAATTGACGACCAGGTTTTTGCCGACCATATCCATGATGTCGAGCCCGATCAAATCGATTAGACCATAGAGACCTGTGGACGGAAGGCCGACCGGCGTTCCCATCAGCGCGTCGATT
The DNA here is from genome assembly GCA_965204825.1 of Alphaproteobacteria bacterium. Lineage (GTDB taxonomy): Bacteria > Pseudomonadota > Alphaproteobacteria > Futianiales > Futianiaceae. The sequence continues at coordinate 448,152 of OZ242016.1, forward strand.
TCTTCCATACTCAACCCGCCTGCCAGCGCGGTCTTGGCCTTGTGCAAACCCGACAGCATCCAGAAACAGCCGATCCGGTTGCCGATGAAATTCACCGTGTCCTTGGCATAGACAACGCCTTTTTTCAGATGCGCCCGGTTAAACGCAGCCAGAGCGTCCAGAGCGTCGGGGTCGGTATCCCTGTCGGGCACCAGTTCCAGCAGCTTCATGACCTTTACCGGATTGAAGTAATGAGTGACGCAGACATCCTGGCGGAAGCGGGCCGGCATGCCTTCGGAAATCGTGCGCAGCGGAATGCCCGACGTGTTGGTCGAGATGACCGAACCATCCTTGCGCAGAGGTTCGATTTTCGCGAACAGATCACGCTTTGCATCCAGATACTCGATAATCGCTTCACAGATCCAGTCATGGGTCGCGATCTTGTCCAGATCTGCCTCGACCGTGCCGAGGGTAATATTGCCGGCTGCCTCGGGGTCATCAACCGCCGGCGGCCGGCCATTGATGATGCGGTCCAGCGACTTTTCCGCCAGTTCCATGGTCCGGTCCAGCAGAAGGACGGGGAAGCCCGCCTGTGCACACGCGCCGGCGATGCCCAGGCCCATGGTGCCACCGCCGATAACGGCTACTGACTTGATCTCTCGTTTCATGAATATCTCTTCTGCCCGATGTGGAATTTGGCGCGGAACATAGAGCGCCAGACCCGGTCCTTCAATTGCGACGTTTCGACATCGCTAAGTTCTGTTTCGCGGCCGCGGCGGCTCGTCTATGATCCCGACACATTTTAGGAGACTCCCGATGGTAAAACCCAATTTCTATAAACAGGCGACGCTGGCCCTGCATGCCGGGCAACAGCCCGATCCGGCGACCGGTGCCCGGGCGGTGCCGATCTACCAGACCACGTCTTATCTGTTCGAGGACGCCGATACGGCCGCGGCTCTCTATAATCTGGAACTGCCGGGTCATATTTACAGCCGGATTTCAAACCCGACCGTGTCTGTGCTGGAAGAACGCCTTGCCGCCCTGGAAGGCGGGGTCGGCGCGATCTGTACCTCGGCCGGGATGGCGGCAATCCATCTGGGGATCGTTACCCTGATGGGCCAGGGCGCCCACATCGTCGCTTCGCGCGCGCTCTATGGCGGGACGATGTATCTGTTGCACCACACCCTGCCGCGCTTCGGCATTACCACCACCTTTGTCGATTCGACTGATCCGCAGGCGTTTCGCGATGCCATGCGGCCGGAAACCCGGTTGGTCTATGGCGAGGTGCTGGGCAATCCGGGCCTGGACGTCATGGACGTGCCGGCGATTGCCGACGTGGCCCATGAACACGGCGTACCGCTGATGATCGACGCAACCTTCACACCGCCACCTTTGATGAAGCCGTTCGAACACGGCGCCGATATCGTTGCCCATTCGGTGACCAAATTCATGGGCGGTCACGGCATCGCCATCGGCGGTGCACTGATCGACAGCGGCAATTTCGACTGGGAAGCCAGCGGCAGGTTCCCGACCCTGACCGAGCCGTATGCCGGTTATGCCGGGATCGATTTTACCGAGGAGTTCGGGCCCATGGCATTTCTGATGCGCGCCCGGGGTGAAGGGATGCGCGATTTCGGCTGCACAATGGCGCCGCAGAACGCGTTCTATCTGTTGCAGGGCATTGAAACTCTGCCGATCCGGATGGAAAAACACATTGCCAACACCCGTGCCATTACGGATTTTCTGATCAGCGCGCCCGAGGTTGAATGGGTCAACCACCCCATGTTGCCCGATCACCAGGGTCATGCGGTGGCCAATCGTCTGCTGCCCAATGGCTGTGGCTCCATTTTCAGTTTCGGAATCAAGGGGGGCCGGCCCGCCGGCGCAACCTTCACCGAACGATTGGTGCTGATCTCCCATCTGGCCAATGTCGGCGATGCCAAGACCCTGGCGATCCATCCGGCCAGCACGACGCACCAGCAAATGACCCCGGAACAGTTGATCGCGGCCGGGATCGGCGAGGAAATGATCCGCCTGTCAATTGGTCTGGAAGACCCGGATGATATTATCGGTGATCTGAAACAGGCCCTGCGAGCTTCGCAGAAGGCGGTTGCAGCATGATCGTTACCGTCAATGGCAAGGCTGTCAATGTGGCGACAGGCGGGATTGAACGGGACGCCGGTGCCCCGGCCCTGATCTTTGTCCACGGTGCGGGAATGGATCGCAGCGTCTGGTCCTTTCAGGCGCGGCATCTTGCCCGCCATGGCTACCGGGTGCTGGCGGTCGACCTGCCGGGGCATGGGCGCAGCGAGGGCGCGGCATGTCCCACCATTGGCGGATATGCCGACTGGCTGATCGCTTTCATGAACGCGATGGACTTGAAAACCGCTGCCTTGGTCGGCCATTCCATGGGGTCGTTGATCGTGCTGGATGCGGCGGGCCGGTATACGGACCGGATCAGCACGCTGTGCCTGCTCGGCACCTCGCAGGATATGCAGGTCCACCCCGATCTGGTCGCGGCGGCCGAAGCGGACGATCTGCTGGCCGATCAGTTGATTACCGATTGGGGCTATGGCGCGGACGCCCATATTGGCGGGCACCCTTCGCCCGGCAGTTGGATCATGGGTGGGGGCCTGGCCTTGCTGGGACATGCGGCCGATGGGGTGATCGCCAATGACCTGAAGGCCTGCATGGCCTATGACGCCGCCGTCGAGCGGGCAAAGACCGTCGCCTGTCCCACACTGGTCGTCATGGGTGATAATGACAAAATGACCCCGGCCCGGGCCGCCGGCGCCATCATCGCCGAAATCAAGGACTGCGGGAGTGTCATGATTGCCCATTCAGGGCACACAATGATGATCGAGCGGCCATTTGAGATGGCAAAAGCTCTAAAAGCGGTCTTGTAACCGCCATTTTATGCAGGCCAAGTACGGCAACGTTAATTGCCCATTAAGGATAATTCATCTTTTACGGATATGGCGCCCCTCTAAAAATCAATTGCTAAGAGCCTGATCGAAAATGAGTTGAGTGATATCAGTGGGTTGTGATTCTGTTTGTTTGAACAGGGAACAAGAAAACGGAGGTCACGATGCCCTGGACTGAAACCACTCGCTGCCAGTATGAGCGGAATAACGAGCGTTACTCAAGCGATGTAACCGATGCAGAATGGGCGGTCATTTTTCCGCTTTTGCCCGGCCCCGACAAATTGGGGCGCCCTCGGGAAGTTGAGTTGCGCGAAGTCCGGGATGGGATTGGCTACATCGCTGCCGCCGGGTGCGCGTGGTCTCTTTTGCCAAAGGACTTTCCGCCGGTTTCAACGGTTCGATACTATTTCTACAACTGGCGTGATGGCGGGTTACTGGCGGAGATCAACCACGCTCTGGTCGCTCTGGCGCGTGAACGGGAGGCTCGGAATCATCACCCCACGGCAGGCGTCATTGACAGTCAAAGCGTGAAAACCACTGAAAACGGCGGCATTTCTGGCTACGACGCAGGAAAGAAGATCAAAGGCCGCAAGCGCCACATCATGACAGACACCTGTGGCCATCTGTTGGCATCATGCGTTCACGCTGCCAACATTCAGGATCGCGACGGGGCAGTGGGCGTCTTTCAAAAGCTCAAGCGGGATGCCCCAAAACTGCGCCACGTTTTTGCCGACTGCGGTTATCGGGGGCCAAAACTTCGTTCAGCCCTGATAACCATTGGCCGCTGGACCATCCAGATCGTGAAGCGTTCCGACACCGCCGAAGGTTTTGAGATCCTGCCCCGCAGATGGGTCGTCGAACGCACCTTCGCCTGGCCGGGACGTTGCCGCCGATTGGCAAAGGATTGGGAGAAAACCATCGAAAGTGCAGAGGCTTGGGGTCTCATCGCCCATATCAGGCGCATGACACGCTGTCTCGCAAGGGCTTGAAAAACATCAGATCATTTTGAATCAGGCTCTCAGGTTATTGTGCAGACCGGCAAGCACGATGATGATCTTGTAACCAGCGTCGGCGGCCTTGCAGATCAGACCCGTGTAGTTCCCGGTCTTTCCAGACTGCACGTGGCCGACGACCAGACCGCGACGGTCCCAGGCGCCTTCGCGGGTCGGATTCTCGAGCTGCGACAGGACTTCATCGGTGGCAACGTCGAGGGCGTCGCGGGCCGTCCACGGGATACGCGTCTCCATGTATTCGGAGTAGCGTTTCCAGTATATCCAGCCCTTTTTTCTTTCAGCGCCGAGCCAGGGAATATGGTTCTCTCCGCTCGATAGGGTGGCATTCTGGCCAACGGTGCGGCTTGATCGACGGATCAGTTCGTCAACGAGCGCGTCCCGATCGACGAGGGCGATGACCTTGGCCTGGGTTTCCGAAAGCGCGGGGTGGGCCCCGATCTCCAGTGTGACCTGTGTGTTCCAGTCGAGATCTACTTCCGCCGTCACGCTGCTCTCTTGCGATCCACGAATTTCTAGCATCCGTGAGAGCAGGAAGTCCTTGAAGGCTTCGTCGGTCAGGCAGAATGCCCGCATGTGCCATCGGAAGCTGTCGAACCCGATGGCGTGAGGCGCGATCCACCGCCAGCTCGGCTCGGGGCGCGAGAGGGACTGGTATTTGACCTCGATGGCCTCAGAGCGGCGGATGGCGCCGACAACCGAGCGGAGCGTCATCGGGTTGACGCCGCGGGCTGGCGTTGGTGCCGCATCATAGGATGGCAGTTCAGCAATCCAGGTATCGTCACTGTCCATGGTGCCATCGGCCAAGGACCGCAGTTGCGCGAGATAGCGGCTGGCGTCAGGTTGCAGGAACCGTGCAGCATAGTCGGGACCACGGACGTACGTCCGCGCACTCTTGTCATAGACCATGTTGTCCGGGGCGAAGCCGATGTAGCGATTCAGGTCGGCGGACGCCTGGTTCACCGACAGTTCGAACTGCTCCATCAAATCGCTACGGTTCACTCGCCCCTCCCAAAACAATCGGAACTCGATGAACTTGAGGCGCTGCGCGCCCCCCAACGAGGCTCCGACTTGTCGTTATCCACTTCGCACTCCCGGCTCGGCGCGTATGGTTAATATGCGCGCCCATTTTTTATGCTGTCTGCACGCTAACGGGGAGTCAGGTCGTGTTCAATCGAAATGCATCGTGTGTCCCCCGCCCTGGAGTTTTTTGAGACACTGATCAAGACCTGAGACGAGGGGATGAATGAGGTGTTTCATGACGGAACAGAAGAAGGTTGATCGCGCCGGTTGTGGACGAGGATATCGTTTTGGTGACCGATGGACACCGCGCTTGTCCGCGATGCGCGGCGGCAATCGGTGCGCATCACGAAGCATTGAACCTGTCACGAAGGGAACGGGTGCGAGGTGCCTTTCACATTCAGATCGCAGCAGATCCGGCGGTCAACAACCGACATGGCCGGTTGAAGGATTTCCTGCGGCGCTACCGAGGCGTCGCGACCAGATATCTCGACAACTACCTGCGATGGTTCCAGTGGCCTGAACTGGAGAACGCCTCACCCCGGGCTTGCCTCGCAACCGCCATCGCACGTCCATGCATACAATTTAAACTGAGCCTTTTTCAACCCATCCCAATCGCGTCGTTCCGGGGCGCCGAAAAAAGCAAATCTTTTCGGGGTCAACGTCAGTCGGAAAGACTCTGGTCGTTGCGATTACTGGTTCGCCAAAGCCTTCTCGCGCACGGCGGCCAGGGTTGTCGAATGGCTGATGGCGTCGGGATCGAGGAGAATTTCGATCAGGGCGGTTTTGCCGGCCTTCAGACACCGTTCCAGCGCAGGGGCGAATTCATCTGTGCTTTCAACGCGCTCGCCATGGGCGCCATAGGCAATAGCGAGGGCGGTGAAATCGGGATTGTTGAGGTGGGTCGCCGAGATGCGGGCCGGGTATTCGCGCTCCTGATGCATGCGGATGGTGCCGTACATACCGTTGTTCACGACGATGATAATGACGTTGGCGCCGTATTGCACGGCGGTGGCCAGTTCCTGGCCGTTCATCATGAAACAGCCGTCGCCGGCAAAGCCGATGACGGTCTGGTCCGGCCGGGCGATCTTGGCGGCGATCGCGGCCGGCACGCCATATCCCATGGACCCCGACGTCGGCGCCAGTTGGGACCCATAGGTGCGGTACTTGAAAAACCGGTTCGGCCAGCCGGTATAGTTTCCAGCTCCGTTGCTGATGATGGTATCGGCGGGCAAGGCGGTGTTGATGTGGTCAATCACTTCCGACATCTGCACACCGCCGGGATTGGTCACTGGCCGCGTCCAGTCGCTGTAGGATGCATTTCCCGTCTCGGTCCGGCCGGCCCAGGGGCGGTTATTCGGCGGCACGCGACCGGCCATGGCCGTCGCTGTTTCCGGGGCGCCGGCGGTGATGCCCAGGACCGGTTGATAGACCATGCCGATTTCTTCCGGACCTGGGTGGACATGAATTAGCGATTGTTTCGGCACCGGAATATCGAACAGGGAATAACCGCCGGTGCTCATCTCGCCAAGCCGGACACCAAGCGCCAGAACGACATCCGCGTCCTCGACCATCTTGCGCAGGCGCGGGTTGGGACCGATGCCGACATCGCCGACATAATTGGCATGGTCGTTGGGAAAGCGGTCCTGGAACCGGAAGGTACAGGCGACCGGCAGATCCCAGTTTTCGGCAAACGAGACCAGCCCGTCGACCCCCGCCTGGTCCCAGCCGCTGCCACCGGCCAGGATCAGCGGCCGTTCGGCATGGGCCAGCAGGTTTTCCATCTGATCGAGGGCGGCCAGGGATGGGCTTTTGTCCGGTGCCGGCACGGCGACATATCCGGTGGGATCGGCCGGTTCGCGCAGCATGTCCTCGGGCAAGACGACAATGGCCGGTCCCGGCCGGCCGGCCATGGTGGTGGCGAAGGCGCGGCCGACATATTCGGGCACCCGGCCGGGATCGTCGATCCGGTCGACCCGCTTGGCGAGTGACGCAAACATCGAGGAAAAATCGACCTCTTGAAAGGCTTCGCGGTCGCGCATTTCCCGTCCCACATCGCCGACGAACATCACCACCGGAACCGAGTCCTGAAAGCTGATGTGGATGCCGCCGCTGGCATTAGTTGCACCCGGTCCGCGCGTCACCATGCACACACCGGGTTTGCCGGTCAGCCGGGCATGGGCGTCGGCCATCATCGCGGCGCCACCTTCTTGGCGGCACACCACCACGTCGATCTCGGGCGCATCGTGCAGCGCGTCTAGCACCGCCAGATAGCTTTCGCCCGGGACACAGAAGACTCGGTCGACGCCTTGTGTCTTCAGGCAGTTCACGAGGATTTGTCCGCCGGTCTTCATGTCCGCATCTCCAGAATTCAATGTTGTGTTTCGCGAAAGTATTCAAAGCCGCCAGTAATTGAAACCGGCCGCGATAACCTCATCCCGATCAGATCGGCCCAGCACATCGGCGAACAGGCCGCTTGAAGCCAGAAGTCGGGAAAATTCGCTCATCGGTGTTTGGACGAGCGCGCTGTGGGGCGCACCGATGACCAGGGCATTGCAAGGCCCGAGCCAGGCCCAGTCGCCCGTCAGCGGCAAGCCATATTCGGCTTCGAATTCGGCGGTAGTGGCCCAAGGGTCATAGGCGGTTACGTCGGCACCGCCATCGTTCAACCCGCGGATCACGTCGGCGACCTTGGTGTTGCGGATATCACCGACATCGGCCTTGAAGGTTACGCCAAGAATATTGATCCGGGGTCTTTGGTGACCGGCATCTTTCAGAAGGCGAAGAACCTCTTCTGCTACATGGGATCCCATGAAGTCGTTCAGCCGCCGGCCAGCCAGGATTATTTCCGGATTGTGGCCGATCCGGTTGGCCAGATGGGTCAGGTAATAGGGATCGACGCCGATACGGTGCCCACCGACCAGATCGGGGTGGAACTTCATGAAATTCCATTTGGTGCCGGCGGCCTCCAGCACATCGTGGGTATCGATGCCGATGCGCCGGCAGATCATCGACAACTCGTTCATCAGGCCGATATTGATGTCGCGCTGGACATTCTCAATCACCTTGGCCGCCTCGGCAACGGCGATCGAGGGTGCTCGGTGAATACCGGCCTCGATGATCCGGCTGTAGAGGTTTGCCAGGGTGTCGAGGGTTGCCGGCGTATCACCGGCCACGATCTTGACAATCTGCGCCAGGCCGTGGGCATCGTCACCGGGATTGACCCGTTCTGGCGAATAACCGATGTGGAAATCCTTTTTCCAGGTCAGGCCCGAGCCCGCTTCAAGAATTGGAGCACAGATCTCTTCCGTACACCCGGGATAAACTGTCGTCTCATAGACCACGATTGTACCGGGCTTAATGTGTGCGGCGACGATCTGGGTTGCAGATCGCAGCGGCGCGAGGTCGGGCGCCTTGTTTTCATCGACAGGTGTCGGAACCGCGACGATCCTGATCTTGGCGTCCGCCAGCGCAGCACTGTCCGCTGTCAGGGTCAGAAAGCGGGCCGCCGTCAGGTCGTCGGCTGTGACTTCGCCGCGCGGATCAGTGCCCTGTGCTAGGGCGGCAATCAGATCGGTATCCACATCAAAACCGGTTACCGGTCCGTGGCGGGCAAAGGCCAGGGCAAGCGGCAGACCGACATACCCCAAGCCGACGACGGCGATGTGCGGTTGATCAGACATGAAAATACTCAGGCCACAAATCGTCGTTGTGGCAAATCCCCTTCGCGGGGTGCATTGGGGGCGTGCCAGCGGATGTCGCTAACCGTGGAAAAGCGTCGGCAATGCACAAGTGGCTATTTCGCCCGGGTTTTTGATGTCGGCTGACCCGGCCAATCGGCCGAACAGGAAGGGACACCCATGGCAGACGAGATGAAATCCCACGTCAAGGTGGCGGTCATCGGCGGCGGCGTCGTCGGCGCCAGCGTGCTCTATCACCTGACCAAGGGCGGCTGGAAGGACGTGGTCCTGCTGGAACGCGACGAGTTGACTTCGGGATCGACCTGGCACGCGGCAGGCGGTTTTCACACCCTGAACGGCGATCCGAACGTGGCCAAGCTGCAGGACTATACGATCAATCTTTACAAGGAGATCGAGGATATCTCCGGCCAGGATTGCGGTGTCCACCTGACCGGCGGGGTTGCCTTGGCCGATACGCCCGAGCGTCTGGAATGGCTGAAATCAAACCATGCCAAGGGCAAGTATCTGGGCATGCACACCGAGATGATCTCGGTCAATGAGGCCAGGGACCTGTTTCCGCTGCTCGACGAAAAGCATGTCGCCGGCGCCATGTACGATCCGATCGAAGGCCATCTCGACCCCTATGGCGTCACCCATGCCTATGCCAAGTCCGCCAAAAAAGGCGGGGCCGAGATCTATCTGAAAACCAAGGTCGAGGAACTGGTCCAGCGTGAGGACGCCATATGGGAAGTGGTCACCAACAAGGGCACGATCCATGCCGAACACGTGGTCAATGCCGGCGGCCTGTGGGCCCGGGAAGTGGGCCGTATGGTGGGGCTTGAACTGCCGCTGCTGGCCATGGAGCATCAGTATCTGCTGACCGAGGACATGCCCGAGGTGAAGGAGATTAATGAGACCACCGGCAAGGAAGTGCTGCACGCCATCGATTTCGGCAGCGAGATCTATATGCGCCAGGAACGCGGCGGCATGCTGATGGGCACCTATGAGCGCGCCGGTCAGCCCTGGATGCCGAAGGAAACCTCGTGGGATTTCGGCCATGAATTGCTGCAATCGGATCTGGACCGTATCGCGCTGTCGCTGGAGGTCGGGTTCGAGCATTTCCCGGCCTTCCAGAATGCTGGCATCAAGCAGATCATCAATGGCCCGTTCACATTTGCGCCCGATGGCAACCCGCTGATCGGGCCTGTGCGGGGTCTGAAGAATTACTGGTGCGCCTGCGCCGTGATGGCCGGGTTCAGCCAGGGTGGCGGCGTCGGTGTGGCGCTGGCGAACTGGATGATCGACGGCGATCCGGGCTTTGATGTCTTCGGCATGGACGTCGCCCGTTTCGGCAGCTGGGCCAATCTGGCCTACACCAACGGCAAGGTACGCGAGAACTATTCGCGCCGTTTCCGCATCCGGTTTCCGAACGAGGAATTGCCGGCCTGCCGGCCTCTGCACACCACACCGATCTATGACAAGATGAAGGCCATGGGCGCGATCTTCGGTGACAGCTGGGGCTTGGAAACGCCGCTGTGGTTTTCCAAGGACGGGGCGGAGGAGGTATTCTCGTTCCACCGGTCGACGGACTTCGAAACCGTGAAGGAAGAAGTCAAGGCGGTGCGCGGCAGTGTCGGCATCATGGAGATTTCCAACTTCGCCAAATACGAGATCACCGGTTCGGGCGCGGAAGTTTGGCTGTCCCGCATCATGGCCAACAGGATCCCGAACAAGGGCCGCACGGTGCTGTCGCCGATGCTCAATTACAACGGCAAGCTGATTGCCGACTTCTCGGTCACCAAGGCCGATGACGACCGGTTCTATATTTTCGGATCGGGTGTCGGTCAGGAATATCACCTGCGTTGGTTCCACGATCATCTGCCAGGCGACGGCAGCGTCACGGTAAGGGCCCTGGGTCTCGATCTGTGCGGCCTGTCGATTGCCGGCCCGAATGCCCGAAAAGTTCTGGCCAAGGTCACTGACGAGGATGTCAGCCACGACGCTTTCAAATTCATGGCCTTCAAGGAGATCGATCTGGGCATGATACCTGTGATGATCGGCCGGATCACCTTCACCGGCGATCTGGGTTACGAAATCTGGGTGAAGCCGGAATTTCAGCGCACCCTGTTCGACAACCTGCTGGAAGCGGGCGAGGAATTCGGCATCCGGCCATTTGGCAGTCGGGCCCTGAATGCCATGCGGCTGGAAAAAAACTGGGGCACCTGGGCCCGCGAATACCGCCCGATCTACGGCGTGTATGAGGCAGGCATGGGCCGGTTCGTCAATCTGTCCAAGAATGATTTCATCGGCCGGGACGCGGCGATGAAGGAAAAGGAAGACGGGCCGGAACGCTCGTTTGTTTCCCTGGTGGTCGATGGCGGCGATGCCGATGTGATCGGCGACGAGCCGGTCTATCACAATGGCGAAATGGTCGGCTGGGTTACGTCAGGCGGTTTTGCACACAATATCGAACTGTCGGTGGCGCAAGGCTATATCCAGACCGAATTCGCCAATGGCGAGGCCAATGGATCCTTCGAGATCGAGATCCTGGGCGAGAAGTATCCCGCAAAACTGCAGCTAGAACCGCTGTTCGATGCAGAATCCATGCGGATGCACTCTTGATCCCCACTCTGCGCCCGATGGAGTTGGGGGATGTGGAGATGGTTGCCGAGTTGTGGCACCAGGCCTATTGGCAGGGACATGCCGGGCTGGTTCCGGAAAAACTGGCGAAATATCGTGACCGCGCTGTGTTTTCCTGGCGGGCGGCCCAGGCGGTTGAACATGCGGTTGTCGCCGAAACTGCGGATGGGATTGTCGGTTTTGTGTCCTGGAAGGCCGACGAACTGGATCAGATCTTCATCACATCCGAGGCGCGGGGAACCGGCCTCGCTGACCGTATGATGGCGGTTGACGAGGCCAAGATTGCCGAAGTTGGATTCAAACAGGCCTACCTCGAGTGTGTCGCCGGAAATGACCGGGCATACCGGTTTTACGAAAAGTCCGGCTGGCGGGATATGAGAGCCGAAAACTACCCGGCCGACACACCCGATGGGCCGGTCGAGGTGCTGTGCCACAGGTTTGTCAAGCGAGTTGCCGAAAAGTGAACCGCGCCGGGATCAAGGGCATTCATGCTTGCATGGAAGTCGTCCTCCATTTCTTGTGGCAGCCGGTGGCCCATGGCCCAGCTGATGACACGGCGGCTGAAGGCATTGAGCGCGACGGCCAGATACACAAAGCCCGCCCATGTCGGCACGTAAGTGATGTCTGCAACCCACAGTACATTCGGGGCGCCGGCGTAGAAGTTCCGGTCCACCAGGTCGGCCGCCGGGCGCACCCTTGAGTCGTGTTGCGTCGTCACCACGAACTTGCGGCGGCTCACGCCCCTCAAGCCCTTGGCTTGCATCAGACGCTCAATGCGCTTGCGGCCGACGAAGATGCCCTGGTCGGCCAACCCGGCGTGAATGCGGGGTGCGCCGCGGGTCTCTTTCGATGCCTTGTGGTTAGGGTCTGTTGACAATCACCGGGCAGCGTTGAGCATTGCGCAGAGGTGCCAGTTGGCTGCGTAGCTGGTATCGGTTTTGTCGTATTGCGTTGCTATCCCCCCTGAATTCCTTGATCTTTGCAAAGTAGTTTTCAATCAGGTGACGCCACTTGTACATGTGAGTATCGTCGTCTCGTTGCACTTTCCGGTTCGATTTGGGTGGAATAACCGCAGTTGCGCCGCGCTCATCAAGGTCTTGCAGGAGCCAATCGGCGTCGAAGGCCTTGTCGGCCAGCAACGCTGCGAAGGAGACATCGTGGATCAGGGGGCAACCCCCTTCATGTCGTGCGCTTGCCCCGGCAGAAGCAGAAAGCGGAACAAGTTGCCGAGCGCATCGACCAGGGCAACGATTTTGGTCGTCAGCCCGCCGCGAGAGCGTCCAATGGCTTGATGCCGTGTCCCCTTTTGTGCCCGAAGCCTTTTGATGGGCCTGGACAATCGTTCCGTCGATGAGAGCATATTCAAGGTCTGGCTCGTCGCTTATGGCGTTGAAAAGTCTCTCGAACACACCGGCCTTTGCCCATCGACGAAATCGTTTGAAAACCGAATTCCAGTTGCCGAAATCCTGGGGCAGGTCACGCCAGGGAGACCCTGTTCGCACACGCCAAGGTACGGCCTCCATGAACCGACGGTTATCCCGACCGGTTGCTCCCGGGTCCCCGGCTTTACCGGGTAACAGGGGCGCAATCTTTTCCCAAAGTTCATCTGAAATCACCAAACGATCTTCGTCCATCCAAACCTCCATTTTCGAAGCTTGAATAAAAGTTCAGGCCAAATCGCAACCCCAAATGTCAACAGGCCCTAGAGGTGCCCATAAATCGAAAAGCAATTGCTTAATGTATGATTATCTGAATCCATGGCCGGGGCAGGCTAATTTGGAGGTGATTGTCATGGCTTCAGTTCGATTGGTTTTGTGTCAGGTTTCCGACCCGCGGGGAAGAAAGGGCGTCACCCCCTTTTGGAGGCCCTGCTCGGTCTGATCTTGCTGTCGATGCCCAGTGACCGCCGGGGGGATGGCCGCCGCCCATCGTCTGGGGCGCGGCTTGACCCAGGGCAATATGGTTCAACAAGTGGTTGGCGCGGCGCTGGGTACGGGTGGAACGGCAAAAATTGAATACTGGTGTGGCAGGCAAATGAATGGCGGATCATCATCCGGGGCAGCGACGGTCGATCCAAAACCGTTATAGTCCGAATATGAGCAACCTGTTTGACGTCGCCGGCATGGCGGATACCGCCCGTCCCCTCGCTGACCGGCTGCGACCCACGTCGCTGGACCAGGTCATGGGCCAGGATCACGCGGTCGGCCCGAAAGGCCCGATTGGCCGCATGGTATCGGCCGGCCGGCTCGGTTCACTGATCCTGTGGGGCCCGCCAGGTACCGGCAAAACCACGATTGCCAAGCTGTTGGCGGCCTCCGTCGATCTCCGATACCAGGAATTGTCCGCAGTTTTCTCCGGTGTCGCCGACCTGAAGAAAGCCTTTGCCGAAGCCAGGGCGGCGCGCGATACGGGCCGTCAGACCCTGTTGTTCATAGACGAGATTCACCGGTTCAACCGCGCCCAACAGGACGCCTTCCTGCCAGTGGTCGAAGACGGCACCATCGTGCTGGTCGGGGCAACGACGGAGAACCCCAGTTTTGAGCTGAATGCCGCCTTGCTGTCGCGTGCCCAGGTGGTGGTCCTCCATCGCCTGGACGAGGCCGCGCTGGAAACACTGCTGGAACGATCCGAAATCGATGCAGGCAAGATCCTGCCGCTTGATAAGGAAGCCCGCACCGCCTTGAAGGCGATGGCCGATGGAGATGGAAGGTTCCTGCTGACCATGGCCGAGGCACTGTTCTCCATGGACATGGCCGATAAGCTGACGCCTGAAGGATTGACGGAGCTTCTGCAACGGCGCGCGCCACTTTACGACAAAGGTCAGGACGGGCATTACAATCTGATTTCGGCCCTGCACAAATCGGTTCGAGGGTCCGATCCTGACGCGGCGCTCTATTGGCTGGCGCGCATGCTGTCGGGTGGCGAGGACCCGCTCTATATCGCCCGGCGCGTAATCCGCATGGCATACGAAGACATCGGCATGGCCGATCCGGCGGCGGCGATCCAGGCACTTGCGGCACGTGACGCCTTTGAACAGCTTGGCAGTCCCGAGGGTGAATTGGCCATTGCCCAGTCGGTGGTCTATTGCGCCACCGCGCCGAAATCGAATGCCCTCTATTCGGCCTACAAGGGCGCGATGCGGTCGGCCAAGGAAACCGGCAGCCTGATGCCGCCCAAGATCATCCTGAACGCGCCGACCAAGCTGATGAAGCAGGAAGGCCATGGCAGCGGCTATGCCTATGATCACGATGCGCCAGATGGTTTTTCCGGCCAGAACTACTTCCCCGAGGAAATTGGTCGCCAAAGTTTTTACGGCCCCGTCGATCGCGGTTTCGAAAGAGAGATCGCCAAGCGTCTGGCCTATTGGGATCGCCTGCGCAAGGAACGTGGTGAACCCTGATCTGGATCAAGGCGGAATCGCCAACCCGTTTGCATCCTTCTGTATCGCCCCAAGGTTATTGAGACACTCTTGAAGCTTACGCGGCGGCCTGGATTTTGTCCATTGCGTCGCGTCTGAACTGGTTTGGCGAGCGATGGCCATGGCTCTGGATGAGCCAGTGTTCGTTGTCGTCATCCTTGAACTTCTGGAGGGCTGCTTGCAGTTCCTCCATGGTGTTGAATGTCGTGATCCAGAGGAGAGATTTTCCTTGAGTGTCCGGATGAAGCGCTCGGCACAGCCGTTGCCCTCGGGCGCTCGGACAAGGGACGGTGAGGATTTCGCGCCCAGCCAGGCGATCTCGTTCCGGAAGTCGTGGCTGATGTACTGCGAGCCGTTGTCATGGCGGATCGTCAGGCCAGCGGCCACGTCCGTGGCGCACGCCCCGAAGCAGTCCCGCACGCCCTGGCGGATCGGCTGCAACGCCTCGAAGCGTGTGCCCCGGATGGCTGCATGAATGCCCACGCAGCCCGCCGAACAATGATCGACCGCGACAAGGACCGCGACCTGACGCCCTGTGCTCAGGAGGGGGGCGGTCATGTCGGTGCCCCACATCCCTTGGCCTTTCATCAATGTTGTCCGGGATGATGGTTCCGTCATGAGCCCTTGGCCCGTGTGCCGCCCCCTGACATGGCTTCGCACAGAGCCCGTTCTCGCGCATCAGCCGCAGAACCCGCACTTTCGAGGTGCGGATGCCCTTGTAACGCAGGCGCGCCCACACCTTGCGATAGCCCTCGCCATGGAACCTGCTGTTGGTGATGACCTGTCTGATCTCCCCGACCAGATCGGCATCCGACAGGGGGCCTTGTGGTCCCGGGCGGCGGGGCGGCGCGACCTCGGTCCGGGCCGGTTGCAGGTCCCGGTACACGCTGGCCCGGCTCGGACTCCAGGCCCGGCACACCCGGGAGACGCCGTAAGCCTTGCCCGTGGAGATCGAGAGGACGGCGCTCATCGCTTCGACCTCCGGCGCCCGAAAGGGTGGCCCGCCTCCATCTTCGCGATCTTCTCGACGAGAAGATCGTTATCCATGGTGATCTCGCCCACCCTGGCGCGAAGCCGATCAATCTCCTCATCGCGGGCACCGCGCGGGCGATGCTTCAGCCCGGATGCGCCCGTCGCCAGGAAAACGTCCCGCCAGCCGCTGACATCGGCCGCCGTCGCGTCGATACCACGAGCCACCAACTCGATGTCCTCGCCCCGCAACACCCGCAGAACGGCCTCCTGCTTGCGCGCCGACGTCTGTCTGCGACGTCGGGCCGGAGCCGGATCTGCTGCGATATGTGAAGTCTCCGCAGCTCCGGCTCCGGCCCGATCAACCTTCTTCTGTTCCGTCATGAAACACCTCATTCATCCCCTCGTCTCAGGTCTTGATCAGTGTCTCAAAAAACGCCAGGGCGGGGGACCCTCAACCAGAGCCGGCACCGCCGACCATCAGACAGGGTGATGTCTACACGGTGAGCCGAAAGAGGACCGTCCATACAGGGCGCTGTGATCGGCATGTGGGGGGCGGTTGGCCCTGCAATCTCTACAGGCAGAAATGTGGTCACTTCCCCGGCGAAATCATCACCGTCAGTACATGACGGCGCGAAACTGAGATCACGCAACCATGTGTGGATCAGATTGGCGTTCATCGCGTAACGTCGCGCAACCTGCACTACCGAAACCCCAGGCGCGCGCGTTTGTCCGCAGATCGAAACCTTCTCATCGTCTGACCGGAACCGCTTCTTCTGACCCTTCTTACCAGCCATATCCGCCCTCAGGATGTCCACTATCAATGGTGGACACTATCAGCGCACTCTATAACGCGTCAGAGCACCAACACCGGACGCTTACGACGCTGTCGCCGTCTGGCAAAGTATGTCGAGGCGACCATCGAAAACGCCGTTGCCTGGATGACTATCGCCAGCATCCGCCTCATGATCAGGCGGTTGGCAAGAGCTTGATATCAGGGCAGTCTTTATGAGTCAGACTCTGAACGGCTGAAAAACGGTATTAACGGCAACAGCGCACTTTATACGATCTCGTCAGATCAGCGCATTTTCGGCTTGTTTCCAGACACCGGAAAAATGGTGCCGCAAGAGGGATTTGAACCCCCGACCCCATCATTACGAATGATGTGCTCTACCAGCTGAGCTATTGCGGCACGGCCGTGGGCCGAATGGGCGCGTTGATACAGGTCCGCGCGGGGAAGATCAAGTGCCGTGGGCAGCCGTCAGATGCCGTCGGGGCGCGGCGGGACGGTGTCGTCGCGCTTGGCGGGCGCCGGGGCATCGACAACGATCGGCGGGATGACCGCGACGGTGGGCTTGGCATCCTCCGCCGGCTTGAGGTCGCTGACCGGCGGCCGGGGCGACGTGGGCGGTTGAGGTTCGGCCTGTGGCGCCTCCGCGGCTGCGGCCGGCGGCGTATCGACGGTCACCGGCAGGTCTGTCGGAGCATCGACCTCCTCGGCCTCCCCATCGCGGGCGCCGGCGGTCAATAGGGGCAGCACGGACTCGGGCAAAGCGAGGGTGGAATCGCCTGGTTTGGGTTCTTGCCAGCCCAGTGTGTCAAAGGCGCCGCAGGCCGGACAGATGGCGGCCCAGGCGGGTTCGGCGTAGGTGCAGTTGCCGCAGACCCAGGCGGTGCCGCGCGGCGCGGCCAGGGCGCGGGCGAGCCAGGCGCGTACGATATCCTCGCCCGATCCGCGGCCCTGCTCGACGGTCGCCATCAGGGTGCAAACCCGTGCATTGGGGATTTTCGAGATGAAAGGTTCGAGCGCGTTTTCAGCCGCTGCCCAGTCTTCAGCCTGGATCGCCAGTTCGGCCTTGGCCAAGTGGGTCTCGTCATGGTTGGGGCGCAACTGGAACAGACGGGCAAAGCGGCCACGCCGGGCCGCCGGCGTCTCGTCCGGCGTCAGGGCGGAATAGGCGGTGACGATGTCGGGATGGGGCCCCAGGACCCAGGCGTCGGCCAGTATTTTTTCGGCCTTGCGGGTCTTGCCCTCCTCGCCAATCAGGCGCGAGGCGATCACGGCGGCGGGCACCAGGCCCGGCGCGGCCTTCATCGCCTTGAGGACAATGGGCTGGGCCGCGATCTTGTTGCCCTTGGCGAGCAGCGCTTCGGCCTGCTTCATCAACAGCACGGCCTCGCGCCGGCGAGCGATGCCCTTGCCGAACACATTGGCGGCAGGCTTGGCGGTAATGGTCTTGCGCGCGGCTTCCCAGTCGCCCTGTTCGGTCTGCAGATCGAACAGCGTCGTGTTGACCCATTCGGCGCCGGGCCTGAGCGCCACGGCGCGCCGGGCACGGCGCAGGGCAGCCGGTTTGTCGCCCTGGCGCAGGGCCTGAACGATCAGGCCGCGCAAGCCGAGGAATTCGGTTTCCTTGTCGTCCAGCATGGCCGAGAAGTATTTTTCAGCGCCTTCATTGTCGCCGGCCAGCTGGGCCGCCTGGGCATTGATCAGCCGGGTGACGGCCGGGTTGTCGAGCTTGCTTTCGGCCTTGCGCCCGTGGGCGCGTGCCTCATTCGCATCGCCGGCGGCAACGGCGACCATGGCGCGCGACAGATGGACATAACCGCTCTCCACCCGCTTTTCGCCAAGCCAGCGGCCGACGGCGCGCGGACCGGTCCACAGCCAGCGCATGGCGTTATAGAACGCTATGATGAAAACCGAGCCGATGAGACCCAGCGCCGCGACCTGCAGCACCCCGAAGGAGAACTTGGTCTCCTGGAAGGTAATGTCGATCCCGCCCGGCTGCTCATAGAGCCAGCGTGTCGCCAATGCGACCGTGAACACCACCAGCAGGATCACCAGTATCCGCACCAGCGGCAGCGCCTTGGTCAGGGCAAATGCGATCACTGCGGCCGGGATCAGCAGCAGCGTCGCCAGCACCCAGCGGGTGTTGGTATTGTCCAAAAACGCGTGCGGCACCGGAATGCCGTCCATCATCGGCGCACCCGTGGGAAAGCCGGTGACCATCCAGGCCAGCATCAAAAGAAAGACAAGAACAATTACGCGAAACATGAGACCGGTCCTTTAGTTTCCGATGCGGGCAGACAGGGTCTGACGAACAGAATTTTCAAGCGCGGCCAGCGCCGCCAACGTGTCGGCGCGGGCGTGGGCAGTGGTCAACCAGGGCGCCATGGCCTCGGCCGCCGGCCCCCGCAGGGTTTCGAACGTGGCGATTGCACCGCCCAGATCATCTGTGTCGAGGGCGGCCTCGGCACGCGAGATGACCGCATCGACACTATCGCCCTCGACCGGGTTGGCGGGACGCGGCGCGAACATCGATTTCAGCACGCCCAGCGCCCGGTCTGTATTGGTCGCGCCTTCCGGCACGGATGCGGCAAACTGGGCTGCCCTTATGGCTTCGGAAACAGAACCGCGCAACTGACCGAGCGTGGGAATGCCGGACTGCGCGTTGGCGACCAGCGGGCCGCCCTCGGGCAGTTCAGCGCCCAGCGCCTGTAGCGCGGCAAGTTCACCGACATAGGGGTTTTCGGAGCGCACCGCAGTGGCCAGCGCGCCGAGCGCCAGCGCCCGGCCGGCCAGTTCCGGCGCGCGGCTGGCTTCCACCGCAGCGAGGCGTTCTTCAAGCCCGCCAAGGTCGCTGTCCAGCGCTGCCTTCAACACCGTGTTTTCCGTCTGCAGTTTGGCAATGCGGGCTTCCAGCGCCGCGATATTGGTCGCCTGGGCATCCAGTTGGCCGGTCAGCGGCGACAGGTCTACCACCGGAGTGCCGTCGGTTGTGATCACCGGGCGATTGGCGATTTCGGTAATCCAGGCGTCGAGGTCGCCGATCTGCTCGGCGATCGGACCGGTCGCCTCGGCAATGCGGGACTGGACATCCTCGGCGCTGACCCCGGCCTCCGTCGGCAAGGCGCCAACCGTCCGTTCGACGCCGTCGACGCGACCGGTCAGGGCGGTCAGGCTTTCGCTGATCTCCGCCTGGGTGCTGACGCCGGGCAACAATTTGAGAACGTGCGGCTGGGCCGCGGCAAAGATCACGCCGCCGCCAAAGAGCAGGACCAGAATCCCGGCAACATACCAGCCGGGCCGGATGCTGCTGGCCGGCGGCGGCATCGCGCCGGCTGCTTGGGATGGCGCATCGGCTTCCACGCCGGATTTGGGTGTGGGATCGCCATCCACGGCAGCGACAATTTCCTCAGCCTTCTCCTTTGGCTTTGGCGCGGCGCTTGCGGGTTCGGTGGCTTTGGCTTCAACCGGCTTATCCGCCGCCGGCCTGGCGGCGGCGGGCACCTTTGCCTTCGCGGTTGCGGCGGGCTTCGTCGCGGGCCTTGCGGCAGGTTTCACCTCGGCCACTTTTTCGACCGGGATATCCTCTGCATCGGGTTTTTTACGCGTGCATGTACTACGGGGCTTCTTTGTAGTTGCCATACCCGGACCATTTCCTTCGTCTCGAAGTTCGGGAGAATGGTGGCGTAAAGCCTATATCTAAAAGTGTCCAGCGCTGCCCTTCGAAAAAACGTTGGCACAGCTTAATCGCGCGGTGCCAGCGCCAGAGCATTTATCATTTTAATCATTTCGGCGGCGGTTGGCGCAGGGGCAATCCGGATATCGGCCCAGGGGCCGATTGTCGCATCGGCAACCGCCAGGCTGAGACAGATGGCCGTCACGCCTGAAAAATGCTCGGTGAGGCCGGCTGCCGTGGCAAGACGGCAGAAAATCCGGGCGCTGCGCGGCGAAAACAGGGTTACCGCGTCGACGTTGCCGGTACGAAGTCTGACACTGGTTTCAGGCGTCAGTTCCGTGCTTTCCACCGCGTGATACAACACCAGCCGGCGCACGCTGAAACCATCATCACCCAGCAGGGCAGCCAGATCGCCAGCGCGGTCCCGGCCTGCCGGATGGGCCAATGGTCCTCGTGCCGGATTGCACATCTTCCGCGCCAATTTCGCCAGGGCGGTCACGTCACCGCCGGATGTTTCTACCCGCTCAAATCCCGCATCTACAGCAAATTCCTCCGTGGCTGGACCGACGCAAATTGCAGGCAGATCGCGCCGGTCGCATGCTTGGGAAAAGGCCCGCACGCCATTGGCACTGGTGAACAGAACCGCCTGCGCGCCGGCAAGTGCCGCTTCGATATCCACCGCCGGAACCGTCAGATTTTCGATATCGATAACCGGATCAATCAAGGGTTCGTGACCGGCAGCGATCAGGGCCCTGGCGAATACCAAGCCATCGCCCTTCGACCGGGTGACAAGAACCCGCAAGGGTCAGCCGGCCGTGAAGAAATTGTTGCCGCCGCGCGCCTTCAGGTCTTCGCCGGCTTCGCGACCAAGTTCCACGGCCTCGCTTGCCGGTCCGGTCAGCATGGCGCCGTGCGCCTCGCTGCCGTCAGGACGGACAATTTCGGCAACCAGGGTGATCTCGTCACCATTCAGGGTGGCCAGTGCCGCCAGCGGCGTACGGCACGACCCGTCGAGCGCGGCAAGAAAAGCCCGCTCCGCCGCCAATTGGATCTCTGTATCGGCGTGGTTCAGCGGCGCCAGCGCCGCGCGCGCCGCCTCATCATCCAGCCGTGTCTCGATGCCGATTGCGCCCTGGGCCACCGCCGGCAGCATGTCGTGGGGATCGATGACCGATGTCGCCTCGTCCGCCAGTCTCAGGCGGCGCAGGCCGGCATAGGCCAGGAAGGTCGCATCATAATTGCCGTTGGCGATGCGTTTCAGGCGCGTCGGCACATTGCCGCGCAGCAGCTTGACCCTCAGATCCGGCCGCTTGCGCAGGACCTGGGCCTGGCGACGCAGCGAAGCGGTCCCGATCACGGCGCCATCGGGCAGATCATCCAGGGTTTGCGCGGCTTTGGAGATAAAGGCATCGCGCACGTCTTCGCGTTCCAGCAGGCAAACGATGCCGAGCCCATCCTGAGACAATGTCGGCACGTCTTTCATGGAATGCACCGCCAGATCGATGTCACCCGACAAGAGCGCCTCTTCGATTTCCTTGGTAAACAGGCCCTTGCCGCCGGCATCGCCCAAAGCGCGGTTCTGAATCTTGTCGCCGGTGGTCTTGATCACCCTGATCTCGGTGCCGTCGGTGCCGAGCCCGTGGGCAGAGGTCAACAGGGCGGCAACCTGGCGCGCCTGAACCAGGGCCAGGTCGGAACCACGGGCGCCGATACGGATCGGACGTTGCAAGGCTGGCCTCTTGCCATTAGATGCGGGGCCATTCTCGTACCCCGAGGTCCGGCCACATGCAATCGCGCGACCCTATCGTTCTGGGCATTGACCCCATCGTTCTGGGCATTGAATCCAGCTGCGATGAAACCGCGGCAGCGATTGTGCGTCCCACGACCGACGGCACCGCCGACATTCTGGGCGAGGCCTTGCTGAGCCAGGATGAACACGCAATATATGGCGGCGTGGTGCCGGAGATTGCCGCGCGGGCTCATATCAAACATCTCGACGGTCTGGTCGGGGAGACCATGAAACGGGCCGGCATCGGCTTCGGCGATCTCGATGCCGTGGCCGCCACCGCCGGTCCGGGTCTGATCGGCGGGGTTATCGTCGGGCTGATGACCGCCAAGGGCATTGCCCGAGCGGCAAGCCTGCCACTCTACGCCGTTAATCATCTGGAAGGTCACGCCCTGTCGCCGCGCATGGCCGTACCGATGGCATTTCCCTACCTGCTGCTGCTGGTCTCTGGCGGACATTGCCAGATTCTGACGGTATCGGGTCCGGGGAAATACCGGCGCCTTGGCACCACCATTGACGACGCGGCGGGCGAGGCCTTCGACAAGACGGCAAAGCGTCTGGGCCTGGGCTATCCCGGCGGCCCGGCGGTGGAACACGCGGCGAAGAGTGGCGATCCGGCCCGATTTCCCCTGCCCCGGCCCCTGACCGACCGGCCAGGTTGCGACTTTTCATTTTCCGGCCTGAAAACCGCCGTGCGCCGGGTCCGGGAAACCAGCGGCGCCTGGGATGACCAGGCCTGTGCCGACCTGTGCGCCGGGTTTCAATTTGCCATCGGTGATTGCCTGGAAAACCGGCTGCAAAACGCACTGGCCATGACCGAACCGGTCGAAACCCTGGTCGTCGCCGGCGGGGTTGCCGCAAATGGATATCTGCGCGGGCGGCTGGACGATTTCGCCGGCCGCAACAGCCTGACATTCACTGCGCCGCCAATGAAGCTGTGCACCGACAACGGCGCCATGATCGCCTGGGCCGGGATCGAGCGGATTCGGGCCGGCCTGCCCGGCGATGCCTTAAGCGTTGTGCCGCGCGCCCGTTGGCCACTGGACGGGTCCGCCCCGCCCGCGCCGGACGCCGGCGTCTCAGCACGCCGAGACCATGGTAAACTGGTGCCGTAACAACCGCAGTGTCACAGGGCTGCCGCGGCTTGATGCTGTGGCGGGTCGCAAAGCCGCAAAATCGACATCCGGTCAGTGGGACGTGCTGTGTCGGGCGTTAACCAATGAAAAAGCGGTCCTGACCGCAAGGCTGTCGGATATTCTGCAAACGGCGGACAAACTGGCGCGTGTCCTGAACCTGTCCAAGTGCGAAACCGCGTTCCTGTCGATCGTTATCGGCATGAACCGGCTCGGGTCAGCCTGATCGCTAACCTGGTGTTTGCGGTAATGCTCTCTCCCTTATTCCCTCATCCCGCAAAGGCGGGAGAGGGAAGTCGCCCGGTCGCCAGCGCAGTTACTACGGCCACTTAACCATCGGTGGCATGGACGACAGGATCGAGTTGACGTTTCCGCCGGTCTTGAGGCCGAACATGGTGCCGCGGTCGTACAGCAGATTGAACTCGACATAGCGGCCGCGGCGGACCAGTTGTTCGTCGCGCTGGGTATCGGTCCAGTCGAGATCGAAATTGCGCCGGACCAGTTGCGGATAGATCTTGGCGAAGGTGCCGCCGACATCACGGACAAAGGCAAAGTCCGCCTCCCAGTCGCCGGAATTGGCGTGGTCGAAGAAGATGCCGCCGATGCCGCGCATCTCCTTGCGGTGGGGCAGATAGAAGTATTCGTCGCACCAATCCTTGTAGCGCGGATAATCGGCCACTTCATGAACGGCGCAGGCGCGCTCCATCGCGGCGTGGAAATCGATAGTGTCTGGATCTGCTTGTGTCCGCCTGGCGTCCAGCACCGGGGTCAGATCGGCGCCGCCGCCAAACCATTGCTTGCCCGTGACCACCATGCGCGTGTTCATGTGGACCGCCGGCACGTTCGGGTTCCAGGGATGCGCGATCAGGGAAATGCCCGAGGCCCAGAAATTCGGACTGTCTTCCGCCCCGTGCATGGTCTTGCGAAATTCGGGACTGAATTCGCCAAAGACGGTAGAGGTGTGAATACCGACCTTCTCGAACACTCGGCCGCCCATCATCGACATCACTCCGCCGCCGCCATCGGCGCCGGTGTGATCCTTGCGATCCCAGGCCGTGCACTCGAACCGGCCGGCGTCATCCGCGACCTTGGCCGTTTCGGTCAGTTGATCCTCCAGAGCCTCGAAAGAGGTGCAGATCCGGTCGCGCAGGACCTCAAACCACTGGCGGGCGGTGTCCTTTCGGGTGTTCAGCATGGCATCGTCGGGCAGTTCGGTCATTATGTCAGGTCCTGAAAGGCGCCTGTCTGGCGCAACGCTTCCCCTAGTACGATTGCGCCGGCCACCGCAACATTGAGCGAGCGTAAGCCGCCTGCCATCGGGATCCGGATATGCGCGTCCGCGCGGGTGCGAATGGCTTCCGGCACACCGGCACTTTCCTGGCCCGGCAACAGGATATCGTCCGCACGATAGGTGAATTCAATGTGCGAAACCGCCGCCGATGTGGTCAGCAGCACCAGCCGGGCAGGCCCGATCGTTTGGGTGAATACAGTCCAGTCGGCGTGATGATTCAGGTCCGCCTTGTCCATGTAATCCAGCGCGCCGCGCTTCAGCGATTGGCGCGAGAACGGAAAACTGCATGGTTCAATCACATCCACAGTGGTGTTCAGGCACGCCGCCGTGCGCGGTACGGTCCCGGTATTGCGTGGATTTTCAGGCTGATAGAGGGCAAATCGCACGGGAAAAGGGTTCCTCATGAAGGGCGCTGTTATTCCTTGCCTGCGGCAATACAGCTAATGCAATCCGATAGGGTTGGACATTATGTTTGTGCGGTGTAGAAGGCCTTGGATTCCGGTGCGCCCGATTGCGGGGCGACGGTGCGATTTCGCTGTGTAAGGACAAAATAAGGGGCGAGAGTGATGACGGACAACGGTGCGGATCATGACGGGGAAGAGGGCAACCGCCGCGACTTCCTGTATGTGGCAACGGGCGCGTTTGGCGCCGTAGGGGCGGTCGGCGTCACCTGGCCGCTGATCGATCAGATGAACCCGGACAAATCCGTCCTGGCGCTTTCATCGATCGAGATCGACATATCTTCGATCACCGAAGGCCAGGGCATCGTCGTCAAATGGCGCGGCCAGCCGGTTTTCATCCGTCGCCGCACCAACAACGAGATCGAGGAAGCCCGTGCCACGGAGCTGGACGATCTGATCGACGGCGACTCGCGCAGCGATATTCCCGGCGCCGCCGCCGAGGCAACCGACGAAGCCCGTGTGATCAAGGCTGAATGGCTGGTGCTTAAGGGCTCGTGCACCCATCTCGGCTGTGTACCGCTGGGTACCAAGGAGGGTCAGGAACGCGGTGAATACGGCGGCTGGTTCTGCCCCTGCCATGGTTCACATTACGATATTTCTGGCCGGATCCGGAAGGGCCCGGCACCCGAAAACCTCGGTGTGCCACCTTATCAGTTCCTGTCTGACAACAAGGTCAAGATCGGTTAGGGGGCGCAAGGTGTCAGGACATTCTTCCGAATTCGCCCCCAAGAGCGGCGTAGCTGCATGGATTGACCGGCGCCTGCCGATCATTTCCATGTCGAACGAGTTTTCCGCGTTCCCGACGCCGAAAAACCTGAACTATTGGTACGCCTTTGGCGGCATTCTGGCCGTGATGCTGGTGGTGCAGATCCTGACCGGGATTGTGTTGTCAATGCATTACGAGCCGACGGTCGCCGGCGCCTTTGCCTCGGTCGAGCATATCATGCGCGACGTCAATGGTGGTTGGTTGCTGCGCTATGTTCACGCCAATGGCGCGTCGATGTTCTTCATCGCGGTTTATGTCCACATCTTCCGCGGACTCTATTACGGCTCCTACAAGAACCCGCGCGAGATCCTATGGATCCTGGGCATGCTGATCTTCCTGCTGATGATGGCAACCGCGTTCCTGGGCTATGTGCTGGTCTGGGGTCAGATGTCCTTCTGGGGCGCCCAGGTGATCACCAATTTGTTCTCCGCCATTCCGATTGCCGGTGATGCGATCGTGACCTGGCTGTGGGGTGGTTTCTCTGTCGATAATCCAACGCTGAACCGGTTCTATTCACTGCATTATCTGCTGCCGTTTGTGCTGGCCGGCGTGATCATCCTGCATATCTGGGCGCTGCATGTGCCGGGCAACAACAACCCGACCGGCATCGATGTCCAGGATACCAAGACCGAGACACTGCCGTTCCACCCCTATTATACGATCAAGGATGCGTTCGTGCTGGGCGTGTTCTTCATCTTCTTCGCGTTCTGGGTCTTCTACATGCCCAACTATCTGGGCCACACCGTGAACTATGTGGAGGCCGATCGGCTGGTGACGCCGCCGCACATCGTGCCGGAATGGTATTTCCTGCCGTTCTACGCGATCCTGCGCTCGATCCCGGACAAGCTGGGCGGTGTCATCGCCATGTTCGGCGCCATCGTCCTGTTGTTCATCGTACCGTGGCTTGATACCTCTCGCGTTCGCTCGGCGACGTTCAGACCGATCTTCAAGCAGTGCTTCTGGATCTTCGTGGTGGTCTGCATCATCCTGGGTTATGCGGGATCGCAGCCTGCGGAGGGCGGTTGGCTGATCGTTGCCCGCTTGACCACAGCTTATTATTTCGCGCACTTCTTGATCATCCTGCCGATTGTCGGGTGGATGGAAACGCCCAAACCCCTGCCGGTGTCGATCGCTCAGGCGGTTCTGGATAAGAACGGCGGCGCTGCTGCCCGGCCCGCTGAATAACGGCCGGTCTTGAGAGGAATTGACGATATGAAACTGATCAAGACACTGGCGATGGCGGCCGCGGTAAGCTTGGCCCTCATTCCGGGAATATCGTTCGCCGCCGGCGGCCAGAAGGAAGCCAAGTCGGTCGATTTTTCCTTCGAGGGACCCTTTGGCAAGTTTGACCGGGCTCAGCTGCAGCGCGGGTATCAGGTCTACACCGAAGTATGCGCCGCCTGTCATTCGTTGAAATATCTGTCCTATCGGAACCTGAGCGAAAAGTATGGTCCCGGTTTTTCCGAGGCAGAAGTGAAGGCCATTGCCGCCCAGTTTGAGGTGATCGACGGTCCGAACGAAGAAGGCGACATGTTCGAACGGCCAGGCATTCCGTCCGACCGTTTCGTATCGCCCTTTCCAAATGTTGAGGCCGCCACCGCGGCCAACGGCGCCTACCCGCCGGATCTGTCTTTACTGGCCAAGGGGCGTGCCGGATACCACGGCGAATTCACCCAATTCTTCAATGGATCTGGCGGGCCGGAGTACATTTATTCAGTGCTGACCGGCTTTTACGAGATCGAGCCGGGTCACACCTATACCGATGACGACGGCAAGGAATATGATCCGGTTGCCAAGTGCGAGAAGAGCGACAAGCACTTCAATGAGTATTTTGAAAACGGCCCGTGCATTTCGATGGCGCCGCCCTTGCCGGATGGCGCCGTTGAGTACACGGATGGCACCGAAGCTTCTGGCGACCAGATGGCCAAGGACGTATCCGCGTTCCTGATGTGGGCAGCCGAACCGACCATGACCGTGCGAAAGGCCACCGGCTTCAAGGTGATGATCTTCCTGTCCATCTTCACCGGCCTTCTTTGGGCGGCCTACCAGAAGATGTGGAAAGACGTGGATCACTAAGAAGATGCGGCTCAAGCCGCCGCCAAACCTGATCCGCCATCCCGAAACGTTGCGCGTTCATTCAAACCTCCATTTTCGAAGTTTGAATCAGAAATCAGACCCGATGGGAACCCTGAGTGTCCAAAGGCCCTGGTCTCGATGTGATCTGGATCGCGTCTCACCCGAAAGCGCGGCGAACCAAGCTCCCGGAAACACGCGACAATACCCTGACAAACTGTCAGTGCCTGAAATCAGGGAAGTGTGTGGCGGAGAGACAGGGATTCGAACCCTGGGTACCCTAAGGCACAACGGTTTTCGAGACCGCCCCGTTCGACCACTCCGGCACCTCTCCGCAAAGCAAGGCTGCAAGGATCCAGCAGGATCCCGGTCGATCAGCGGCCCTTCCTATAACCAAGCCGGCTCTGCTTTCCAAGAGGGTTTGGAATTCCGTCGCAATGTGGCATCACTGCGCGATGAGCGATTTGGGGGAAATCAAGCCGAAACGGCGGCAGGTGGCAGCGGCATGGGCCGTGCACGCCTTTACCGGGTCCGGCGTGGTACTGGGTTTCCTGGCCCTGGTTGCTATCCTGGAGGGCGACAAGATCGCCGCCTTCATGTGGCTCGGGCTGGCTTTGTTCGTCGACGGCATCGATGGCACCCTGGCCCGGCGCTTCCGGGTGACCGAAATGACGCCCAAGTTCGACGGCGCGATCCTGGACATGGTGATCGACTATTTCACCTATGTGGTTGTGCCGGCCATGATGATCTGGTGGTTCGACATGGTGCCGCCGGGATGGGAAACACCGGCCGCGGCCTTTATTCTGGCGACCTCGCTCTATTGTTTCGCCAATGTGGGCATGAAGACCGACGATTATTATTTCGACGGCTTCCCGGCTCTGTGGAATGTCGTCATTCTGTATTTCCATGTGCTGCAAACCTCGCACTGGACCAATATCATCGTGATCGGCGTGTGCGGCGTGCTGACCTTCGTGCCGATGAAATTTGTCCACCCCTTGCGGGTCCGGCCGCTTCGGGCAATCACCATCCCGATGACGGTGCTGTGGGCGGCGACCAGCCTGCGGCTGGTGCTAATCCATCCCGACGTGAACAAGGCTCAGGAAGCCTCGCCAATCATCTTCTGGCTTTGGGTTGTCGCGTCCATCTATTTCGGCGTGCTCTGCCTGTGGCGTTCTATCCGGCGGCCGATGTTCCGACGGTGAAGGATTATGCCGCGCTGCGCGGTACCTCCCCTGTCACCGGTTCGGGAAACAGTTCGCCGAGCGGCACCGACCTGCCGGTATCCTGAACGATGCGAACATGGGCGCGCGACAGCAGGCGCGGCCGCGCCACGCCGCACGAATGGGCGATCAAGCCGACGCCGTAACGGATCTTGCCGACAAAATGGGCAACCCGTGGCGCCTTTTCTTCCGGCACCAGGCCGCGCTGCAGGTGTGGGTCATGGGTGGTCACGCCTGTCGGACAGGTGTTCTTGTTGCACTTCATCGCCTGGATACAGCCGATTGCAAACATGAAGCCGCGCGCAGACACCGCGAAATCGGCACCGGCGCAGATCGCCCAGGCAACCTCGGCCGGGGTGATCAGCTTGCCCGACGCGATCAGCCGGATGCGCTGTTTCAGCCCGTGCCGGGTCAGAATGTCGGAGACCAGCGGCAAGGCCTCGCGAACCGTCATGCCCATATTGTCCATCAGCGGCATCGGCGCGGCGCCGGTGCCGCCATCTCCGGAATCGATGGTGATGAAATCGGGCGCGGATTCGATGCCGCGCTGGTGAATTTCCCGGGCTAGGTCTTCCAGCCAGGCAGGATCGCCGACGACAGTCTTGAAACCGGTGGGCTTGCCGGTAACCTCGCGAATATGACCGATGAGGTCCAGCAGATCCGTGACGCTGTTCACGTCCGGATGCCGGTTGGGCGAGATTGAATCCTGCCCCTGTGAGATGCCGCGAATCTCGGCGATTTCCGGGGTCACCTTGCTGGCGGGCAGGATGCCGCCCTTGCCGGGTTTGGCGCCCTGGGCCAGCTTGATCTCGAACATGCGGACCTGGTCGTGGGCGGCGATGGTTTCCAGACGCGCGTCAGACAGATTGCCATCGCCGTCGCGTACGCCGTATTTGGCGGTGCCCATCTGGAACACCACGTCGCAGCCGCCCTCCAGATGCCAAGGCGTCAATCCGCCTTCGCCGGTATTGAACCAGCAGCCGGCGTGTTTGGCTCCGTGGGACAGCGCCCGGACCGCCGGTTTCGACAGGGCGCCGAAGCTCATCGCGGAAATGTTGTAGAAGGACGGCGCATTATAGGGAATGCGGGCATGGGCCCCGATCTTGATCGGCGGCTCTTCCATGTATTCGCCGTGCAGGGGTGGAAAGGGCGTGTTGACGAAGATCGGCGTGCCGACCACCGTCAGATTGCGCGTCGAGCCGAAGGCCACCGTGTTGTCGCCGCCCGAGGCCGAATGATAGACCCATTCGCGTTCAGCCCGGTTGAACGGCATTTCCTCGCGGTCCAGGGCGAACATGTACTGTCGGAAAAATTCCCCCAACATGCTGAAAAGATACCGAAATCTTCCGATGACAGGGAAATTTCGGCGGACCGTGTCCTTGGTCTGGGTCACGTCGATGATGAACATGACAATGCCGGCGATCACCCCGCATCCGATAGTAAAAACGAACAGGCTGGACAGGATCGACAGGCCCTGCATTGTGAAGTGGCCGATAAGGTCCATGAACGTGCTCCCGGATGCCGCGGTTCAGGTGTCAGAATGCGTCATTTTACAGGACTTTAAACCCGCTGCGACGCTTGACAGGACCTGATCAAACGCGTACATGGCGCGCCTTGCTGGGACGGTTCTCTGTCGCCGGTTTTGTTCGGTGGCCAATGAACCGCCGGTATCGCGGTAATCAATAATAAAAAGGTCCCCCGGAACAGAGGGATGGAGCTAAAATGAATATGTTCGCAGTGATCAAAACCGGCGGCAAACAGTACAAGGTCGTCAAGGATGATATCCTGAAAATTGAGAGCCTGTCCGGCAGCGCCGGCGACACGGTCGCCATTGAAGAAGTGCTGATGGTCGGCGATGGCGACAATGTCACGGTCGGCAGCCCGCTGGTCGAAGGTGCCTCGGTCGCCGCGGAGGTGCTGGAACAGGCCCGCGGACCGAAAATCATCGTTTTCAAGAAGCGCCGTCGCAAGAATTCGCGTCGCCGGGGCGGTCATCGCCAGGATCTGACGGTCATCAGGATCACCGACATCCTGACGGGTGGCAAGAAGGTCAAGGCAGCCGCCAAGCCGAAGAAGGCTGAAGAGGCCCCCAAGGCCGAGACGCCAAAGGCCGAAGCACCCAAGGCAGCCGCCGCGCCCGAGAAATTCGAAGCACTGTCCGGACCGCGGGGCGAAGCCGACGATCTGAAAAAAATCTCCGGCCTCGGGCCGAAGCTGGAGCAGACGCTGAACGGCCTCGGCATTTATCACTATTGGCAGGTCGCCGCTTTCACTGCCGACGATATCGAAAAAATCGAAAAAGTCGATGCACAGCTGACCTTAAAGGGCCGGATCGAGTGTGACGACTGGATGTCCCAGGCCAAGGCGCTGATGGACGAGAAGGAGTAGACCAGATGGCACACAAAAAAGCAGGCGGTTCGTCCCGCAACGGACGCGACTCCACCGGACGCCGGCTGGGCGTGAAGAAATATGGCGGCGAACACGTCATTCCGGGCAATATAATTGTGCGCCAGCGCGGAACTAAGTTCTTTGCTGGCGACAATGTTGGCATGGGCAAGGATCACACCCTGTTCGCGACGGTCGAGGGCAAGGTCAGCTTCCGCGAAGGCCGGTCGAACCGGACATTCGTGCATGTGGAACCGCTCGCGTAAGCGGGTGGAAAACACATATTGAACCAAAGGGGATGGCCACGGGCCGTCCCTTTTTTGTCTTTGGACCCCTGAAATGAAATTTCTCGACCAGGCAAAGATATTCATCCGCTCCGGCGACGGGGGCGCGGGCTGTGTCTCGTTCCGGCGCGAGAAGTTCATCCAGTTCGGCGGGCCGGACGGTGGTAATGGCGGCCGCGGCGGTGATGTCTGGGGCAAATGCGTTCAGGGGCTGAACACGCTGATCGATTACCGCTATCGCCAGCATTTCAAGGCAAAGACCGGCGTCCACGGCATGGGCCGAAACCGTCATGGCGCGGCCGGCGAGGATGTAACGCTGAAGGTACCCGTCGGGACGCAGATCTTCGAGGACGACGGCGAAACCCTGATCGCCGACCTCACCGAAATTGGTCAAAGAGTGCTGCTGGCCGGGGGCGGCAATGGCGGCTTCGGCAATGACCATTTCAAATCCCCGACCAACCAAGCGCCGCGCCGGGCCAATCCGGGCCAGGAGGGGATCGAGAAATGGATCCGCCTACGCCTGAAACTGATTGCCGATGCCGGTCTGGTCGGCCTGCCCAATGCCGGCAAGTCGACTTTTCTGGCGGCCACCAGCCGGGCGCGGCCGAAGATCGCCGATTATCCCTTCACCACCCTGCATCCCAATCTCGGCGTGGTGCACGTGGACGGGTGCGAATTCGTCATCGCCGATATCCCCGGCCTGATCGAAGGCGCCAGCGAGGGCGCGGGGCTCGGCGACCGGTTCCTGGGCCATGTGGAACGCTGCGCCGTCCTGCTGCACCTGGTCGATGGCACCCAGGAGGATCTGGCCGGCGCCTACCGCACCATCCGGGGTGAACTGGAAGCCTATGGCAACGGGCTGGAGAACAAGCCCGAACTGGTGGCGCTGAACAAGATCGATGCCCTGAGCGATGATCTGCGCACCGAGATCAAGGCAGCCCTGGTGGCAGAGGTCGGCCATCCGGTAATGGCGATGTCGGGTGTCACGGGCGCGGGCGTCGATGACGTTCTGTGCGCACTGCTGGTTCACGTCGATGATCTGCGCGCGGAGGAAGTCGAATTCGAGGAAACGCCCGCATGGCATCCGTAACTTCTCCCCTGACATCTGCCCGCCGGGTGGTGCTGAAGATCGGCTCGGCCCTGCTGGTCGATCCCGTCGCGGGCGACGTGCGCCGCGACTGGCTGGCCGCGCTGGTGGCCGATGTGGCGGCGCTCAAGGCGCGCGGCGCCGACGTGCTGATCGTGTCGTCCGGCTCGATCGCGCTCGGCCAGAACGGCCTGAACTTGCCATCCGACACCCTGAAGCTGAACGAGGCACAGGCGGCCGCCGCCGCCGGCCAGATCCGCCTGGCCCAGGCCTGGTCCGAGGCACTTGCGACCAAGCGCATCGACTGCGCTCAGATCCTGTTGACCTCGGATGATACCGAGCTCCGGCGGCGCTATCTGAATGCACGGGCGACATTGGAGACCCTGCTGAAGCTGGGCGTGGTGCCGATCATCAACGAGAACGATACCGTTGCGACCAGCGAAATTCGTTTCGGCGACAATGACCGCCTGGCGGCCCGGGTTGCGGTCATGATCGGAGCCGACTGCCTGGTTCTGCTGTCGGATGTCGATGGCCTGTACACCGGCAATCCGGCCGGCGGCGGTACAGTGCGGCACGTCCCCGAGGTCCGCGAAGTGAACGCACTGATCGAGGCCATGGCCGGCGACCCTGGCGGTCTGGGCAAAGGCGGCATGGTGACCAAGCTGGCGGCTGCCAAGCTGGCTTTGCAGGGCGGCTGCCATATGGCGATCACCGACGGCACGGTCCTGGGACCTGTGACCTCGCTGGACGGCGGTGCGAAGGCAACCTGGTTCGTGGCGCAGGAATCCCCCTCCGCCGCGCGCAAACAGTGGATTGCCGGCACCTTGAAAGCGCATGGCGCACTGCATGTGGATGCGGGTGCGGCCCGGGCGCTGGCGACAGGCAAGAGCCTGTTGCCCGCCGGTGTGACCCAGACGACCGGAAAGTTCGAAAAGGGCGATGCCGTGCGGGTTCTGGGGCCGGAAGGTAATGAGCTGGCCCGTGGTCTGGTCGCCTATGGTCACGATGACACGGGCCGGATCATCGGGCACAACAGTGCGGACATCGAGAACATCCTCGGCTATCGTGGTCGGGATGTGCTGATTCACCGGGACGATCTGGTGCTGACGGGATAGGACGAAGGACATGAATGTTGCTGTAGATCAGGCTGGCGATACCATCGCCGTCACCATGGACGAGATTGGCAAACGCGCCCGAGCGGCCGCCGCGATCCTGGCGATGGCAACGCCAGAGGCCAAGACAATGGCCCTGAAAAAGTCGGTCGAGGCCATTCGCACGCGCCGGGACAGTCTTCTGGACGCCAATCGCCGCGACATGGCGGCGGCCAGGGAAAACGGCCCTGCCGAGTCTTTCCTGGACCGTCTGAAACTGGACGTGGCCCGGGTCGAAGCCATCGCCGCCAGCTTGGAAACCGTCGCCGATTTTCCAGACCCTGTCGGCCGGGTTCTGGCTGAATGGGATCGGCCCAACGGGCTGAAAATTTCCCGGGTGGCGACACCATTGGGCGTGATCGGGGTCATTTTCGAAAGCCGGCCCAATGTGACCGCCGATGCGGCCGCCCTGTGCCTGAAGGCAGGCAATGCATCGATCTTGCGTGCGGGCAGCGAAAGCATGCATTCATCGCGCGCCATCCACGCCTGCCTGACCGAAGGTCTGCGGGCCGCCGGCCTGCCGGCCCATGCGACCCAGCTGGTCCCGACCCAGGACCGCGCCGCCGTCGGCTATATGCTGGCCGACATGACCCAGTATATCGACGTGATCGTGCCGCGCGGCGGCAAGTCGCTCGTCGGCCGGATCCAGGCCGAGGCCCGCGTGCCGGTCTTTGCCCATCTGGAAGGGCTGGTGCATGTCTATGTGGACGGTGCCGCTGATCTGGACATGGCCAGAGAGATTATCGTGAACGCCAAGATGCGCCGGACCGGGATTTGCAGCGCGACCGAAACCTTGCTGATCGACAGCGCCTGTGCCCGTACCCATCTCGATCCCCTGTTGAAGGCTCTGCTGGACGCCGGCTGTGAAGTGCGCGGCGACCAGGCGACCCAGAGCGCCGATCCGTGTGTCATCCTCGCCCAGCCCGAAGACTGGGACACCGAATATCTCGACAGCATCATTGCCGTCCGTGTGGTGGACGGCGTCGACGGCGCGATTGCCCATATCGGCGAGCATTCCTCGAACCATACCGAGGCCATCATTACCGACGATCCGGAGGTGGCCGAAAAATTCATGAACGACGTGGATTCGGCCATTGTGCTGTGGAACGCCTCGACCCAGTTCGCCGATGGCGGCGAGTTCGGCATGGGCGTGGAGATCGGCATCGCCACTGGCAAACTGCACGCGCGCGGACCCGTCGGCGCCGAACAGCTGACCAGTTTTAAATACATGGTCCGGGGCGCCGGCCAGACCCGTCCGGCCTGATGGTCCCGGGGTGCGGCTTTACTTTTCCAACGGCCGGCGGGTCGGCGTACTGGGAGGATCCTTTAACCCGGCCCATGCCGGCCATCTGCATATATCTGACCTGGCCCTGAAGCGCCTGCGTCTCGACCAGATCGTCTGGCTGGTCTCACCGCAAAACCCGCTGAAGGAAGAAACCGGCATGGCGCCGTTTGCGACACGTTTCGCCGGCGCCCGGGCAATCGTGAAACAGCACCCGCGCATCGCGGTGTCGGATTTCGAACAGCGCATCCACACCCGCTATACCGCCGATACCCTGACCCAGCTGACCAGCCGGTTTCGGGGCGTCCGGTTCGTCTGGATCATGGGCGCCGACAACCTGATCCAGTTCGACCGCTGGCAGCGCTGGCGCGACATCGCGGCCATGGTGCCGTTCGCGGTGCTGGCCCGTCCCGGTTACATGATCGACAGCGCCGGCGCGAAGGCCGCTCAGGCGCTGCGCCGCTACCATTTGAGCGAAGGAGACGCCGCTGTTCTGGCCGCATCCGCACCACCGGCCTGGGTCCTCCTGCACAGCCCGATGAACCCGCTGTCATCGACGGCGATCCGGGCGGGAGCAGATTGCGATTGAAGCGAGCGAAAATCTCTGGTTCTCGACGAGTAGCTGGATTAGGGCCTGTTGACATTCGGGTTTCCGATTTGGCCTGAACTGTTATTCAGGCTTCGAAAATGGCGGTTTGGATGGACGAAGATCGTTTGGTGATTTCAGATGAACTCTGGGAGAAGATTGCGCCCCTGTTACCCGGTAAAGCCGGGGACCCGGGAGCAACCGGTCGGGATAACCGTCGGTTCGTGGAGGCCGTACCTTGGCGTGTGCGAACAGGGTCTCCCTGGCGTGACCTGCCCCAGGATTTCGGCAACTGGAATTCGGTTTTCAAACGATTTCGTCGATGGGCCAAGGCCGATGTGTTCGAGAGACTTTTCAACGCCATGAGCGGCGAGCCAGACCTTGAACATGCTCTCATCGACGGAACGATTGTCCAGGCCCATCAGAAGGCTTCGAGCGCAAAAGGGGACACGGCATCAAGCCATTGGACGCTCTCGCGGCGGGCTGACGATCAAAATCGTTGCCCTGGTCGATGCGCTCGGCAACTTGTTCCGCTTTCTGCTTCTGCCGGGGCAAGCGCACGACATGAAGGGGGTTGCCCCCCTGATCCACGATGTCTCCTTCGCAGCGTTGCTGGCCGACAAGGCCTTCGACGCCGATTGGCTCCTGCAAGACCTTGATGAGCGCGGCGCAACCGCGGTTATCCCGCCCAAATCGAACCGGAAAGGGCTACGAGACGACGATACTCACATGTACAAGTGGCATCACCTGATTGAAAACTGCTTCGCAAGGATCAAGGAATTCAGGGGGATAGCAACGCGATACGACAAAACAGATACCAGCTGCGCAGCCAACTGGCACCTCTGCGCAATGCTCAACGCTGCCCGGTGATTGTCAACAGACCCTAATCTGCACCGCACCACGTTGACCGACCGGGTGGGCCGCAGCACGGCGCTGCTGGAGCCATTGGCCGATCATATCGGCAAGCTGGTCAGGGCAGGTCCCGCGCTTTTTGCCGATGACACACCTGTCAAACTGCAAATCAGGCTCAAGGCAAAGAAGACCCGGACCGCACGGCTGTGGAGTTATGTGCGCGATGAACGCCCCTGGTGCGGGGACGCCCCGCCCTGTGCGTGGTATCAGTTCAGCGTGGATCGCAAGGGTGAACATCCGGTCAATCATCTTTCCGGCTATACCGGCACGGTGCACGCCGATGGCTTTGCGGGCTTCAATGGCCTCTTCGGGGAGGGCAAGGCCGACGAACAGGCCTGCATGGTGCATGTGCGCCGCAAGTTTGTGGAAGAGTTTGAGCGCACAGGGTCGGCCATCGCCAAAGGCACAATCAAGCAGATCGCCGTGCTTTACGCTATCGAAGAGGAAGCCAGGGGCAAATCCCCCGAAGAGCGGGTCGCCATTCGGCAAGAGAAGGCAAAGCCCGTCTTCGATGAGCTGGAAGCATGGTTACAGGCCCGGCTTCCCAAGATCTCGGGCAAGAACAAGCTGGCAGGGGCCATTCGCCATGCGCTGAACCGCATGCCAAAGGCGCGTGCCTGTCTCGGCGACGGACGTCTGGAACTCGACAACAATATCTGTGAGCGATCAATCCGTCCCGTCGCCCCTGGTCGAAAAAATTGTCTCTTCCCGGGCTCCGTTGGTGGCGGCGAGGCTGCCGCTATCGCCTACGCCCTCATCGAGACCGCTGAAATGAACAATGTCGATCCCGAGGCCTGGCTCACATGGGTGCTGGAACGCGTTGCTGATCACAGATCAACCCCATCGACGAACTCATGCCGTGGAACTGGAAGCCCCAAGACCTCAAAAACGCGGCCTGACCGGACGGATACTCGACAACAATATCTGTGAGCGATCAATCCGTCCCGTCGCCCCTGGTCGAAAAAATTGTCTCTTCCCGGGCTCCGTTGATGGCGGCGAGGCTGCCGCTATCGCCTACGCCCTCATTGAGACCGCTGAAATGAACAATATCGATCCCGAGGCCTGGCTCACATGGGTGCTGGAACGCGTTGCTGATCACAGATCAACCCCATCGACGAACTCATGCCGTGGAACTGGAAGCCCCAAGACCTCAAAAACGCGGCCTGACCGGACGGATACGATCAGTCTGACGTCATCTTTGAGTTTCGACCATGACACCGGAACTGCGGTTTCCAACCACCCGATACACTGTCGGCTGGGCAAACTACTCCCAGCTTGCCGGCTCCAGCCGGAAAAGCCCTGACAACTGCTCGTAGACCGCCGGTTCCTCACGTTTAAGGGCTGACGGCCTCTCAAAGAAAACCTCAACCGCCACCGCAAAAAACTCTTCCGGCCCATCCGTGCCGTAAGCGTCAAGTACGGTTGTGCGCCCCCATTCAACATTTCGAACGTGGCGTTCGTAGGCCCCGATGAATACGCGTTCCCAGTCAGCGAAGCTCTGGCCCTTGGTGAGGATGGGAGCACCGTCGGTGTGACCGGACAAGCCGTCGATTTGGTGGGCGAATTCGTGCAGCACGACGTTGTGGCCGTCTTTGTG
This sequence comes from Alphaproteobacteria bacterium, assembly GCA_965204825.1. Taxonomy (GTDB): domain Bacteria; phylum Pseudomonadota; class Alphaproteobacteria; order Futianiales; family Futianiaceae. The sequence goes on from OZ242016.1 coordinate 486,269, forward strand.
GTCAATGGCGTCTTGTTCGGTATGCTCCCAGGATAGAACGACAGGCCCACGCGACCAGCTTTCACCCGTGCGTACCGTTTCGCGTTCTGTCACAACGTAGCCATCGTGCCTAATCTCTTGTGACTTGAAGGCGCCCGGATAGATGAGAACCGTGCGAAGATGTTTGTACCATGCGTCGCTATTGACGACGAGAATGCAGGCTTGCGCGGCAATGGAAAGCCGCATTTCCTCGGTTACCTCCAGCCCATCGCACCCGATAAATTCGATCTGGTGCAGAAAGACATTGATCTTGCCTTCGAGCTTTCCGCGTAGTTCAGAGGGAAGCTTCTGAATGAGGGGGACCTGTTCCGCGACGATGGCGCGCTGATGATCCGACAGCGCCGTTGCAAGAAGCTTTGCGCGCGCCTGTCGTTTTGACCGGCACCAAAATCCAATCGCGCCCGCGGCAAGAAACAAGAGGATAAGGAAAACTGGCATAAGTGCTTTTTACACCGGCCAGAAAGTTATTGGGATCGGCAAATTACGACCATGTCCCCGGATCTCCATCATTTGGGAGAATGAATATTGTCCCATGCGCACGCCAAAGCTGAGAACCCGAATTGTGCTCCGCGCTGTTTTTCTCATCATCCAAGCAGCCATAGCTATTTCCGGATAGCCTGCGTTGTGCTCCGGACCCGCCTCTTCCGCGCATTTGACATCGGCATGGTTCGCATCATCGGACAGAAGATTATGTAACCCTTGCAGACATCCGGCGTCATTGCCAAGGCAGGGTTCGGAAATGACAGGGCTATTCATCAGATTCAACCAGGGTATTGAAAATATCCTGAAAGTCTGAATCTCTGTTGCCGAGTTTCAGCGACAGAGGTGGCCAGACATGGTATCCGTTCAATCCGTATTGCGACAGGTTCCCGATCCGAGGGGAAAGCAAGGTCTCAAACATCCTCCCGATCCGAGGGGAAAGCAAGGTCTCAAACATCTTCCCGATCCGAGGGGAAAGCAAGGTCTCAAACATCTTCCCGATCCGAGGGGAAAGCAAGGTCTCAAACATCTTCCCGATCCGAGGGGAAAGCAAGGTCTCAAACATCCGCTCCACGCGCTGCCGGGGCTGATGCTGTTATCCATGCTCAGCGGCCGTAAAGGAATGATGGCGGCGGGGCAACAGGGCCGTGGCCTGACTGCACGACAGCTCCGGCGACCGGGATTTCGGCGACCGGGATTTCGGCGACTGGGATTTCGCCCCGGTCATGCCTCCCCCTGCCATGCAACCCTGACGGAAACCCTTCGGGTTCCGGATCCCACGGCAATGGCGCAGGTTCCTGGTCAGTTGACGGCGGAGACCGGCGCGCAGGCCGACACAGACATCAACCGCCTCTCCCTCGACGGCAAAACCCCGCGCGGCAGCAAGGATGCTGACGGCAGGGCCGAACATGTGCTCTCGGCCTTTTGCGTCGCCCTGGACCAGAGTGTGGGCCCTGTATCGTCGCGCGGCAAGGGGAGGGAGATCCCCGATGCCTTGCGGCTCATTGATCAGCTTGACCTGACGGGCAAGATTGTCGCTTCTGCCAGAAAACAATCACTTCAAAGGTCGTGGGGAAGGGCGGCGATGATGTCCTGCCGGTGAAGGGAAACCGGAAAGACCTGCGCGACGAGATCGAGACGGCCTTCACAGAGCCGGTTTTCCCCCTCGCCGAATGGCATGAGCCGTTGCAATCCGGCCACGGGCGGATTGACCGGCGCCACATTCCTGGAAGCGCTCGGCGAGGAGATGCGCAAGTCATGGCCAACGGTCCGCTTCATCGCTCGCCTGGAGCGCAGGCGAGACCATGTCCGAGGGGGACGCGTCATCCGAACCGAAAGGGAGACGATTTATCTGATTACGAGCCTGCCCGGGGCGACACCGAAACGCATCATGTCTGTGAACAGCGGCCACGGGCGGATTGACCGGCGCCACATTCCTGGAAGCGCTCGGCGAGGAGATGCGCAAGTCATGGCCAACGGTCCGCTTCATCGCTCGCCTGGAGCGCAGGCGAGACCATGTCCGAGGGGGACGCGTCATCCGAACCGAAAGGGAGACGATTTATCTGATTACGAGCCTGCCCGGGGCGACACCGAAACGCATCATGTCTGTGAACAGCGGCCACTGGCGGATCAAGGCGATGCACCGCGACAGGGACGTAACCCCTGGTGAGGGTCGCCATACCAATCGCCTCGATCATGCCCCGCAAAACATCTTCACGCTGACAGGCGCCACACATACTGTGTTCAAGCGCATCAGCAACTCGTCCACAAGGGCTATCGAGGCGTTCCAGACCAGCAGAACAACGGTGATCCGCTTCCTGGCCAAAGACCACAACAATTTTTACTGAATCACCCTGAGACATGACCTTGTTTGCTGGTGCCTGCTCCTGTATCCCGGAAGCTGGCACCAAGAAGTTAACGGAGCAATGCGCCCCTTGCACGGATTGTCATCATATCTGTTCCGCCAGTGTCTATATCCAATGGTGTTTTTTACGCTTGTTTTGTGCGGTGTGATCTGGCTGACGCAGTCGTTGCGGATTGTTGACGTTATTCTGAACAACGGTCAATCGGGTCTTGTCTTTCTGGAGATGGCGGCATTGCTGCTGCCACAGACCCTGTCCATTGTTTTGCCCATCGCTCTGTTGTGCGCCATTTTGTACGCGCTGAACCGGATGGCGCTGGAAAGCGAACTGACGGTGATGCGGGCCTCGGGCGCCAGTCATTTGCAAATTGCCGCGCCGATACTGGTTCTGGCCATGGCGGTAACAATCATCCTCTATGGATTGTTTTTGTATCTTGTACCTATGTCGGCGAAGATTTCTCGCGACCGGCTGTTCGAGATCAAGACGGATATTGCTGCCGCTCTCATCCAGGAGGGAACATTCAATTCTCCGGCAAAGGGACTGACCGTTTATATCCGCGACATGTCACGTTCGGGCGAGATGCGGGGCATTCTGATCCACGACAACCGCGATGGAGAAATGGCGACAACCTATATGGCGTCCCGCAGTACCCTGGTCCGCACGCTCGACGGCCCGCGCCTGATCATGCAGGATGGCAACATCCAGCGGGTCGAGCGGTCAAAGGGCCAGATCAATATGCTGTACTTCCAGCAGTATATTTATGACCTGTCCCAGTTCACCCAATCGACGGCACAGCGAACCGTGAAGCTGAAGGAAATGTCACTGCAAGAGCTGTTGTATCCCGAGGAGGCGGACATGACGCCGCGCCGCCGCGCCCAGTTCGCGGCAAAGGCGCATGAGCGTTTGACATCGCCGCTTTATGCTGTCGCTTTTGCGATGATTGCCGTGGTAGGGATCATGCGAGCCCGGCATTCGCGGCGCGGGAATGCCATGCGCATATTCGCGACGGTCGGTGTGGCTCTGGTGGTGCGTGTGGCCGGTCTCGGCCTGCAAAACCTGGCGGCAAAGGAGTCCGGCTTCCTGATCCTGACCTATGCGATACCGGTCATCGTCATCATTGTCGGGTTCTATTTGCTGTTCGACCGTAAACGCCAGCACGGCGTCCCGGCGATGGAGCCTGGCTGACCCATGGGCATGACCTTCGGCATATATCTGGTGGGCCAGTTCCTGACCAAGATCTCCATCGCTTTTGCGGTCTGTCTCGGCCTGATCTTCATCTTTGACCTTATGGAATTGTTGCGCCGATCCGCAAAAGGCGGAGAAGCGTCATTTGCCCTGCTCAGCGGCATGGCGGCACTGCATACACCTTCGGTTGCCGAAAAGGCCCTGCCCTTTGCGGTTCTGTTCGGGGCCATGTGGGCATTTTTGATGCTGACCCGCAGTAACGAACTGGTAGTTGCCCGCGCCGCCGGGGTTTCGGTCTGGCAGTTTCTATTGCCGATGGTTCTCGTCGGCGCCTTCCTGGGACTGTTTGCCATGACCGCCTACAATCCGGTCGCGGCCGCGATGGTTAGACAGTTTGAGACCTACGAAGCCAAATACATCCGCGGGCGAACCAGCCTGTTAACTGTCTCGCCCGGCGGCCTGTGGCTGCGCCAGAATACTGAATCCGGACCTTCGGTAATCCATGCCTTGCGTGCCTATGACGGCGGGCAGCGCCTGGAAGATGTCACTATCTACCGTTATCGGGGTACCGATCTTTTTGTCAGCCGGTTCGATAGCCAAAGTGCGGTTCTGAAGGAGGGGCACTGGGAATTGAACGATGTCTGGCGGTCTGAACCCAACAAGCCGCCGGTTGAGCTTGATCGGGTCAAAATCGAAACGCCGCTAACCCTAGATCAGATCCAGGAAAGCTTTGCGCCGCCGGAGACATTATCGTTCTGGGAACTGCCGGGCTTTATTCAAATTCTCGAGGAATCAGGATTTACCGCGACCCGGCACCGATTACATTGGCATGCCTTGGTATCTCTGCCCATATTGCTATGCGCCATGATCATTGTAGCGGCGACCTTTTCGCTGCGCATTGCCCGGTTGGGCGGCATGGCGACGATGGTCGGCGGCTGTGTATTTTCAGGCTTTATTTTGTACTTCCTGACCGACCTATCCTTGGCCATGGGCTTGAACGGCGTTTTGCCGGCGATGTTTGCCGCCTGGACGCCGGCGGTGGTCGCCACCCTGCTAGCGCTGACCACACTCTTCCATCTTGAGGACGGCTAGATGCGCGGTTTGACAGGTGCGCTGGCGATTGCCGTCGCGGTATTCTTCACAAACCCGAATGCAACCGCCCAATCCGTACCGGTCGTGGATGATCTGACCGAGAGCGGACAGGGCCTGTTGCTGTCAGACACTTTGGAATACGACAGCCAGAACAAGATCACCCGGGCACTCGGCAATGTGGAGATTTTCTACAAGGGCCGACGGCTGTTTGCCGACAAGGTCTCTTACTGGCAACTGGAAAACCGGGTCAAGGCCGAGGGTAATGTCAGTGTCATCGACCCCGACGGCACGGTTGTCTATTCAGATTCAGCCGTCCTGTCCGGCGATCTGGCGGCCGGGGTAATTGAGAATCTGTCTGCCCGTTATGGCGAGTTTGCGAAGTTGGCGGCTCGGCGCGGCGTGCGTGAAGGTGATAATGTCACCCGGCTTGAGGGCGCAAGCTACAGCCCGTGTAAAGTGTGCCGGGAAAATCCGGATCCCTTGTGGCAAATCTATGCCGACGAGGTCGAACACGATCAGACCGAACAAACCATCACCTACAAAAACCCACGCTTTGAGGTGCTGGGGCAACCGGTTTTCTATCTGCCCTATTTCCAGCATCCCGATCCCGATGTGAAAAGAAAGACCGGGCTGCTGCAACCCTCGTTCTTCGGTTCATCCGAACTGGGTTACGGCATCGAGTTACCTTATTTCATTAGTTTCGCTCCGAACCGGGATTTGACAATTTCGCCGCTTATCCTGACCCGTGAACTGCCTTTGCTGAATCTGGAATACCGGGCCAGAACGGAAACCGGAACCTACCGGTTTCAGGGCAGAGGCACGATAGCTGATCGCTCGGATGGCCAATCGGTGACCAATTCAAACGCCTTTCGTGGGGCATTGTTCGGCGAAGGCCAGTTTGATCTGGGTCAGGGTCGAAGCTGGGGCTTTGATGTCGAGCGAACGACCGACGACATTTTTCTACGCCGCTACAAGATCACCAATGACGATCGTCTGACGTCCAAACTTTATGCGGAGCGGTATTGGGATCAGAATTTCTGGTCGGTTTCCGGCCTGGCCTTTCAGGACCTGCGGGCCGACAATGACGGCGGCATCACACCGCTGGTCATGCCTTTCCTGGAATATAATCGGCTGTTCGACGATCCCTGGTTCGACGGCAGATTTGAAATGGATGCCAGTGCGCTGGCCATTACCCGGCCCGAAGGCGGTGATACCCAGCGCCTGTCCGGTAATTTGAGCTGGGAGCGTCCCTTCTTTTTCGGTGACGGCCAATTGCTAACCTTGTTCGGATCGGTGCGCGCCGATGCCTATAATGTCGATCCCGGGACTGATGCAGACGACCCGACGACCGGCAAGGATCACGGGTTTACCAGTCGTTTCACACCGCTTGCCGGAGCTCAATGGAACTGGCTGTTTTTACGCCGGTCCGAGTTTGCGGATCAGGTCATCGAACCCATCATCCAATTGGTGGTGGCGCCAAACGGCAACAATCCCGGCGGCATTCCCAATGAAGACAGCGCCAGCTTTGAATTTGACGAGACCAACCTGTTTTCGCTGAACAAGTTTCCCGGCCGGGACCGGCAGGAAAGCGGCCCGCGGATGAATGTTGGCCTGCGGTATTCGCTGTTCCGAAGCAATGTTTTCGGCGTGAGCGCGGTTTTGGGGCAAAGTTTTCGCCTGCAGGAAGACGATACGTTTGCTTCAGGAACAGGCTTATCCGAACGCTCGTCCGACTATGTCGGACGGCTGGATGTCAATTATGGCGAGTTCCTGGACTTCACCCATCGTTTTCGACTGGACACGGACACGCTTGAATTTGAACGGGCCGAGGTCGGTATTGCCGCCGGCCCGGATTGGTGGCGCACCAACCTAGACTATGTCAGCATCCCGGCAAACGCCAATCCAGCGGTACCGGAGGATCGCGAAGAAGTGTCGATCGGAACCAATCTGGTCATCAACGACAACTGGTCGCTGGAGGGTAATTGGCAGCGCGACCTGGCCGACGATGATACGATCGAAGCACGCGGTGGCCTGAGCTACCGAAACGAATGCATCATTGTTGATTTCGGCGTCAAACGGCGCTTTACCCGTGACCGTGAACTCGACCCATCGACGTCAATCAACCTTCGGGTCCGGTTGCTGCAGTTGGGCTCTTAGGGCCTGTTGACAATCATCTTGTGGCGATGAGCAATTGCGGAGAGGTGCCAGTTGGCGGCATGGTTGGTGAGTCTTGTCGTAACGCGTTGCCATACCTCGGAATTCCTTGATCTTTGCGAAGTCGTTTTCGATCAGATGCCGACACTTGTACATGTGCGTATCGTCGTCTCGCTGCACTTTTAGGTTGGCTCAGTTTACAAGCCGTGTGCGTCCATGTCATGTTTTTTGTGAAATCAGAAGGATGGATTGGCATGGATCACAAGCAGTTTCAGGAATGGTTATCGGGGATAGACCACCTCAGCCCGGCGCGGCGGCAGCAAACCGAAAGCCGTGTTCCCGGGGGACACGGAGACGTCAGCGTCGCTGGCTGCCATTGAAGCGGCCGTACCGCAAGGAAAAGTGGCTTTCCTTCGGAGCCTGTCTTGCCGATGGGCTGACGGTTCGCGCTTCAGCAGAACGTTGCGGACCTGCCGTCAACACCGCCTTGCGTTGGCGGCACCGATTTCCTGCCGCAAAAGACCTGAAGGCACGCAAGCTCACGGGCATTGTGGAAGCCGATGAAACCTGTGTGCCGGAAAGCCGGAAAGGTGCACGAAACCTTGAGCGCAAGGCGTGACGCAGGGGAAGGCAAGGCCAGCGGACAAAGGCCAATTCGAAATCGATGTCGATCCCACCCAGATCGAACAGCAGGGCGTCGACCGAGCGGGTCAAGGTCAGCGCCGGCGCTGGCGGCGGTTATAATCCAATTGTGCCGGGGTCAGTTGGAAGCCGACGATCACGCGGTAATCGGCGCCGGTCTTTCCGGCCGGCATTTTGATCTCGATATCATCGACGGTTTCGAGAACTCGCACGACCGTATTGTCCTTCAGGCGGAGGGTCGCTTCGAATTCGCGCTTGCTCAGCACCCGGTCATTGGCGTCGGTGACGGCAACGAAATAGGGCAACACATACCTTAGCTGGCGTGATTTGGCGCCCGCCTGGCCGACCACCGCCTCGATTGCAAGTCCCACGCCGGCGGTGATATCCGTTCCGTCATAGCGACAGCCGGATGTGGTGTTCACCACTTCCGCCGCGATCAACGCACTGGCCACCTCTTCACTGCCGCCAGGGGCAAATTTCACGATCTTCGCGGCATCGGACAGGACCCCGGTGGACGGACAGGGGCCAAGGCTTTCCTCGTTGTCGCCACATGACGCCAGCATCAAGCCGGTGACCCCCACCCCCAGCAGGGCGTGCCGGATTGAGCCACTCACAATTCTTTGTGGCTGCCGTCGCACATTGGTGCGCGGGTACTTTGCTTGCAGGCACAAAAAAACATCCGGCGGGACTTATCGGCGACATATTTGACGGGTGTAAATTCGCTGCCCTTGTGCGACCCGTCACAGAAGGGCTGGGATTTGGATTTGCCGCACGCGCACCACCAGTATTTCTCACCCTCGGTCACTTCCACTGCCACGGGTTCCTTTTGGGCAACAATAGGTTCGGTCATGCAATGCTCCCTTCATGCGATAACGCGCCGCCGCTTGACAGCAGGCAGGCGCACCCATCTATTGCGTTCGACTATAGTAACTTGGCCCCCGGGCCGCAAGACCGGGCACGGGAGATCAGTGTGAGGCCATGACGACGTCAACCGACATAGCCGCCCCGGTAACCCTGCTGCTGGCTGCCCCGCGCGGATTTTGCGCCGGTGTCGACCGGGCGATCCAGATCGTGGAACGGTCACTGGAAAAATACGGCGCCCCCGTCTATGTCCGCCACGAGATCGTGCACAACCGGTTTGTGGTCGAGGGTCTGGAGGCACGCGGCGCAATCTTCGTCGATGACCTGGACGAAGTGCCGGCCGACGCGCCGGTGGTGTTTTCCGCCCACGGCGTGCCCAAATCAGTGCCGCAAGAGGCCGAGCGACGCAACCTGACCTATCTGGATGCCACGTGCCCGCTGGTCTCGAAAGTTCATGTAGATGCCGAACGGCACTTTCGCGAGGGGCGGGAGATCGTCCTGATCGGCCATCGCGGCCATCCCGAAGTGATCGGCACCATGGGCCGGTTGCCGGAGGGCGCTATCCATCTGGTGGAGACAGTCGCGGATGCGGAACAGTTCACGCCGGCCATGCCGGACAGGTTCGCTTATGTGACCCAAACCACCTTATCGGTCGATGACACCGCCGAGATTGTCGCGGTCCTGTCCCGGCGATTTCCGGCGATGACGGCGCCGCACAAGGAAGATATCTGTTATGCCACCACCAATCGCCAGGAGGCGATCAAGGCCATCGCCGGCAAGGCAGACGCGGTGCTGGTGATCGGCGCGCCGAACTCTTCAAATTCGGTGCGCCTGGCCGAGGTGGCAAAGCGTGCCGGATGTAAAACCGCCCTGTTGGTTCAGCGCGCCGACAATATCGATTGGGCGGCATTGGCTGGCCAGGCCCGTGTCGGCATCACCGCTGGTGCCTCCGCACCGGAGGTTCTGGTGGACGAGGTGGTCGAGGCATTCCGGGCTCGCGGCCCGGTCAGCGTCGAGGAAGTGCGCTTGCGTGACGAGACCGTCCAGTTCAAGCTGCCACGTGCCTTGAGGGCCTGAGACAACAGATGGCCGTCTATACCGAAGTCCCCGACGAAGCGCTGGAAAATTTCCTGACCGAATACGATATCGGCGAAATGACGGCCTTGAAAGGAATTGCCGAAGGCGTCGAGAATTCCAATTATCTGCTACAGACCGACCAGGGCAATTTCATCCTAACGCTCTATGAAAAACGGGTCGATCCGGGCGATCTGCCCTTCTTCCTGAATCTGATGCGTCATCTGGCCGACCGCGGGATTGCCTGTCCGATCCCCGTCGCGGGCCGGGACGGGGAGGCGCTGCGAAGCCTGTGCGGGCGACCCGCCGCGATTATCACATTTCTGGACGGCATCTGCGTGCGCCGGCCCGGCGCAGATCATTGCGCCCAACTTGGCAGCGAACTGGCCCGTTTTCATGCCGCCGGCGCAGATTTCGACATGACCCGGTCCAATGCACTGGGGCCGGAAGGCTGGCGGCCGCTCCTTGAGACTTTTCAAGACCGGGGCGAGGAAATCGAACCGGGTCTAACCGCTCTGATCGAAAGCCAGTTGGTGCGGATGGAAGCTGATTGGCCCGTGAACCTGCCGACCGGTGTCGTCCATGCCGATCTGTTCGCAGATAACGTGTTCTTCATCAAGGGCAAGCTGACCGGTCTGATCGATTTTTATTTCGCCTGTACCGATGCCTTCGCTTTCGATCTGGCGATCTGTCTGAATGCCTGGTGTTTCGAACCTGATGGTTCCTACAACATCACCAAGGGGCGTGCCCTGCTCAATGCCTATGATCGCGCGCGTACGCTGACCCCGGCTGAACGCAAAGCCCTTCCCTCGCTGGCAACCGGCGCGGCGCTGCGGTTTTTGCTGACACGGGCCCATGACTGGATCTTCCACGATGACGGTGCCTTGGTGATACCCAAGGATCCCAGGGAATACAGCCGGAAACTACGCTTCCATGCGTTCATCACATCAGTCGGCGAATACGGGTTGGATGGGCCGTGAAACAGGTCACGATCTATACTGACGGGGCGTGTTCGGGAAATCCGGGACCCGGCGGCTGGGGCGCCGTGTTGATCTTCGGCGGCGTCAGGAGGGAGCTGTCAGGCGGAGAAGAAGCCACTACTAACAACCGGATGGAGTTGACCGCAGCCATCGAAGCCTTGAATGCCCTGAAAGAGCACTGCAAGGTGACGCTTTATACGGATTCGGTTTATGTCCGGGACGGAATTCTGACCTGGATGCGCAACTGGAAGGCCCGCGGCTGGAAGACCGCGGCTCGCAAACCGGTCAAGAACGAAGATCTGTGGCGCGCCCTTGACGACGCCAACCAGCGCCACGATGTCGATTGGCGCTGGGTCAAGGGCCATGCCGGCGACGAGGGCAACGAACGCGCCGATGCCCTCGCCAATATCGGGATGGAGCCTTTCAAGCCCACTCGAGAAGAATAGGTTAGAGCTTCGACAGCACGCTTTCAGCGGATGAGACATTGAATTCGCCCGGCGCCTCGACCATCAATTCGGTGACGGTGCCGTCATCGACGATCATCGCATAGCGCTGGGACCGGGTGCCGAGGCCGAAACCCGAACCGTCCATTTCCAGGCCCATGGCGGAGGTAAATTCGCCATTGCCATCACCCAGCATCATCACACTGTCGCCGACGCCGGTGTCCTTGCCCCAGGCCGCCATCACAAAAGCATCGTTGATCGACACACAGGCAACCTTATCGACGCCCTTAGCCACCAGGTCGGCGGCATTGACGACAAAGCCGGGCACGTGCTTGGCCGAGCAGGTCGGGGTGAACGCACCGGGTAGCGCGAAGATCACCACCTTCTTGCCGGCGGTCAGTTCATCGGTGGAAATCTTCACCGGACCGGCTTCGGTCATGTGGAACATTGTTGCTTCCGGTAGCTTGTCACCAACTTGGATGGCCATGTCGTGTCTCTCCCTGTTACACTGACGCTCCGAGCACAACCGCCAGGAACCCTGGGACATGATCTAACACTCCGGGCGCACGATGCCAGAGCAAGAATCATCCAATTGCAAAAATATCAGGAGACGGGTCCGACCTTGACCGTCGATTCAACCGGTTTCGGCCCCGCCAGGGTGATCGATATCGACTGACCGGACAGTTTGTCCGCGGTGCCGTAGGTGATCGGCAACCGGATCCGGTAATAATCGTCCATGCCGCTCAGCCTGGTTACCTCTGGGCGGCCGAACAGGAAATCATAGCCGGCCTCGATAAAGATATCCGCTGACGGCTCCTCGGCCGGGTAGCCCCTCGTGTGAAGGTCGAGAAATGATTTTTCGCCTTCCACCACCGGCTTGGCCGATATGATGGAAACATCCGACGCCTCGCCGGCCATAACCGGAACCTGTGCCAGCGCCGCCTTGATCGCCGCGCCGTGCGCGCCTTGCGCACCGTCTCTTGACGGCAGCCTCAGGGCCAATTCGGCACGGACGGGCACACACAAGTCCGAACAGACGGCATAGTCGAGATGCAAATGGAGATTTGCAGCTTCGGCCGGGTTATCCACTTGTGCGGTGATCGGCAGGATCACTCGCTCTGTATAGACAAAATTGTCGAGGCCATAGGTGGTGGCCCGATGCGGTTGCGGCCAGGATACCACGCCGGCTGTTACGTTGTTTGACGGTGACCAGTCAAAGGCCGGCGGCAGGCCGCCCTCGCCCGGGCTGCGCCAATAGGTTTTCCATCCCGGCGCCAGTTCGATTTCCAGTCCCAGGGTCAGTGTTCCCTCGGGGCCGACACTGTCTTCGGCGGCGATCAGGCGGGCGCGTGAGAACTCGTCGCTGGCCCAATCACCGGACTGAGCCAGGGCAGGCCCGATCAGGGCGGTTAATATCGCGACACAAAAAAACTGGCGCAGCACGTTCGTCTCTCCAAAATTGCCCATAATTCACGATGTGAGGAGTGATTATGGCAGGATCAAGCCTTGCAGTAGGCGTTTATCAGGTTAGAATCATGCCCATGACAGACCGAAATGACAAATCAGATCTTGGTGAAGAAGGCTACTTCGAAGGCTACCTGCTGGCGGCTGCGCCAGGCATGTCGGACGAAAGATTTGAAAAATCAGTAATTTACCTTTTCTCTCATTCCGACGAAGGAGCGATGGGCATCATAATAAATCAGCCATCGAGCGATATTTCGTTCGAGGAATTGCTGGAACAACTGGATATACCAACCCCCGACGATCCGTCCGCCATCCAGGTACACAATGGTGGCCCGGTAGAACGGGGCCGCGGATTTGTTTTGCACAGCCTGGATTACAAGGGTCCGGGATCCATGATGAACGATGAACAGGGCATCGGTCTGACGGCAACGATCGATGTGCTGAAGGCGATGGCGTCAGGCACCGGACCCGAACATACCATTCTGGCGCTGGGGTATGCCGGATGGATGGCGGGACAACTGGAAAGCGAAATCCAGGCCAATGGCTGGCTGATTGCGCCTGTTGAATCGGAAATCATCTTCGGCGCCGATCACGACGCCAAATGGGAACAGACCCTGCGCGCCATAGGCGCCGACCCGGCCCTGTTGTCGTCCACGGCCGGACGGGCCTGATCAGGGCATCTCGTCGCTGGAAAGCCGCGCGAAAATCAGGTGATCGCGCCAACGGCCGTTAATCTTCAATAGGCCGCGGGCATGGCCCTCCCACTGGAAACGGGCCTTGATCAGCAGTCGCTTGGACGCCTCGTTTGTGGGCAGGCAGGCCGCTTCGACCCGGTGCAGGCTCAATTCGTCGAAGGCAAATTTGCATACCATATTGACCGCCTCGAACATATAGCCGCGCCTGGTGTGAGGCTCACCGATCCAGTAGCCGATCAACGCGCTTTGCGATACGCCGCGCCTGAGATGGCCGATCGAGATGGCGCCGACCAGAATATCGTTGTCCTGCTCAAAAATGAAAAAGGAATATCCTGTCCCCTCGCGGGCTTCGCACTGATATCGGCGCAGGCGGCGGCGATAGCCGAACCGGGTCAAATCGTCATGGGCCCATTTCGGTTCCCACGGGGTCAGAAAATCCCGGCTTTTCTGCCGCAAGGCCGACCAGGCCGCATAATCCGCCAGCTGGGGCAGGCGCAGACTGATACCCATCCCCTGGAGATTGGGGGTCTGATCCGTCCTGCCAAATCCGCGCAGCAGTGACACAGGCTGTCCTCCAAATCGACCTAACCGGTGAATCTGGACCTGATCTTATCGTATTTTTCCACTTTGGCGATAGGGCCGAGACCGGCAAAAACCGGATCGCCCGCATCCAGCACCCGTGTGGCAAAGGCGCGAACGGTCGCGGCATCGACCTTGTCGATGGCATCGGTCAACTCGGCCACGGTCAGGGTTCGGCCATATACCGACAACTGACGGGCCACGGACTCGCACCGGTTCATGGCGCTTTCCCGGCTCATCAGCAGGCCAGCCTTCAATTGCGCCCTTGCACGGGCGACCTCGTCCTCGCCAGCATTTTCGGCCAGGACTTCCAGTTCACCGGCGATGATCGGAATAATCTCGCCGGCGTCTTCCTCGCCGGTACCGGCATAGACGCCGACCATGCCGGTATCCACGGTGGATCCGGCAAAGGCAAAAATCGAATAGCACAGGCCGCGCTTTTCCCGGACCTCCTGGAACAGCCGCGAAGACATGCCGCCGCCCAGCACATTGGCAAATACCTGGCTGGCATAATAATCGGCATCGTCGAAGCTGACCCCTTCCAGGCCCAGGGTCAGATGCGCCTGTTCCAGATCGCGCCCTTCGCGGAAATCGCCGCCGGCATATCGAGCGGGCGCCATTGTACCGTTATGGCTCTGTCCGACATCGCCGAGCACGCCTTCGATCCGGGAGATCAGGTCGTCATGGTCGGCTGCGCCGGCGGCCACCACAGTCATCGACGGCGCCTGGTAATGGCGATCAAGATAGCCGAACACCGCCTCGCGGGTGAAACCGCGCACGCTGTCGGGCGTGCCCAGGATCGACCGGCCGATGGGCTGGCCGGGATAGGCCGTTTCCTGAAGATGATCGAAGACGATGTCGTCGGGCGTGTCCTCGGTCTGGCCGATCTCCTGCAGGATCACGCTGCGTTCGCGTTCCAGTTCCTGGGGTACGAAGGTCGAGTTCTGCAGGATGTCCGCCAGGATATCGACAGCCAGGGCGGTATCTTCCTTCAGAACACGTGCCTGATAGGCGGTCTGTTCCCGGCCGGTATAGGCATTTAGGCTGCCGCCGACCGCCTCGATCTCCTCGGCAATGGCGCGGGCATCGCGCCGCTTGGTACCCTTGAATGCCATGTGTTCCAGGAGGTGGGACAGGCCGTGTTCGTCGATGCTTTCATGGCGGCTGCCGACATCGACCCATACGCCCAGTGCAACAGAGTCGATCCCGGGCATGGGGCCGGTCGCCACCGTCATGCCGTTGGCCAGTTTTGTAATCTGCTCGGTCATGCCAGCACCCGGCCGCGTTCTTCGATGAAGGTCTCAACTGTTTTCAGATCATTGGCCAAAATGTCCATCCTTTCGGGCCGGCCATAGAGATCGGCAAGGTGAGGCGGCAGGTCCGGGCGAATGCCGGTTGCGGCCTCGACCGCGTCAGGGAACTTGGCGGCATGAGCGGTCGCCAGAGCGATCAGCGGAACCGACGCATTGCGCCGCAGGGTCCGGCCGGCATGGATGCCGATCGCCGTGTGGGTATCGATCAGCGTGCCGGTTTCATCCAGAATGGTGCAGATGGTCGCCTTGGAGATTTCATCGTCGGCCCGGCCAGCATCAAACAGATCGCGCAGAGCCGACAGCGGCCCGTCGGCAATGGTGAAGGAGCCCGACTGCGCAAGGCTGTTCATCACACCCGTGACCGCACCGCCATCGCGGCCACAGGCATCGAATAGCACTCGTTCAAAATTCGAGGAGACCTGGATATCCATGGAAGGCGACAAGGTCGGAACCACCTTGCCCGTGGCATAGGCGCCTGTTTCGAAGGTGCGAGCCAGGATGTCATTGGTATTTGTCGCGATCACCATCTGGGAGATCGGCAATCCCATCGCCCGCGCGACATAGCCGGCAAATATATCGCCGAAATTCCCCGTCGGCACCGAATAGGCTACGGGTCGGTGCGGCGCACCCAGCGCGACGGCGGAAGTGAAGTAATAGACCACCTGCGCCATCACTCGGGCCCAGTTGATCGAATTGACCGCGCCAAGTTGTGCCCGGTCCCGGAATGCATGATCGTTGAACATGGCCTTCACCAGAGCCTGGCAATCGTCAAACGTACCCTGGACGGCGACCGCGTGGACATTGCTCTCGTTCAGTGTCGTCATCTGGCGGCGCTGAACTTCCGACACCCTCCCTTCCGGAAACAGGATGAAGATATCGGCGGCATCGCGGCCCTTGAAGGCATCGATGGCGGCGCTGCCGGTATCACCGGAGGTGGCACCGACAATGGTCACACGCTTGCCCCGACGCGCCAGGACATGGTCGAACAATGGACCGATCAGTTGCATTGCCACGTCCTTGAAGGCCAGAGTCGGCCCGTGAAACAACTCCAGGAGCCATTCCCCCTCGCCGATCTCGGACAGGGGCGCGACCGCCTTGTGACGGAAGCCGGCATAGGCCTTCTTGACAATCGCGGCAAAGTCATCGTTGGCAATGGATTCGCCCAGGAACGGTATCATTACCCGCACTGCCGCCTCGGCATAAGACAACCCCGAGAGGGCCGCGATATCATCGGCGGCCATGACTGGCCATGCATCCGGCACATAAAGACCGCCGTCACGCGCCAGCCCGGTCAGCAGCACGTCCTCGAAATTCAGCGTGGGGGCGGATCCCCTGGTGCTTACATATTGCATGGGAGCGTCAGCCCTCCCCGTTCAGATAGCGGGCTGTGACGTGCCTCTTGAACGCGGCCGTGTCAAGCGGACCACCGGTTGCCGTCTCGATCAATTCGTCGGAAGTGTGCAGGCACCCCTTGCCGTGGACATGGGTTCTGAGCCATCCCAGCAGCGGGCCGAAGTCGCCGCGGCCCAGGTCATCCGGAATATCGGGAACGTCCGCGATTGCCCGTTCCCACAATTGCGCGGCAAACAGCCGGCCCAATGTGTAGGTCGGAAAATAGCCGAACGAGCCCGAGGGCCAATGAATGTCCTGAAGACAGCCCTCGGCATCATTTTGTGGCCGATAGCCGACCAGTCTTTCCATCTCATCGTTCCAGGCCATGGGCAGGTCGGCAACGGTCAGATCACCGGCAATCATGGCGCGCTCCAGTTCATAACGGAGGATCACGTGCAGCGGATAGGTCACCTCGTCCGCGTCGACCCGGATCAGGCTGCGGGCGACACGGGAATAGAGTCGGATCATATTGTCTGCGTGCCAGGTATCGCCTTCTCCATTCAACGTCTCGGCAGCCACCGGGGCCAGCCAGCGTATGAACGCGGGATGGCGGCTGGCCTGCATTTCCATGATCAGGGACTGGCTTTCATGCACGGTCATGCCGCGCGAACGGCCGACGGCCTGGCCGCGCCAATCGGCCGGCAGGCCCCGTTCATAGAGCGCGTGCCCGGTTTCATGCACCACGGCCATAACCGAAGAAGTGAAATCATCTGCCGAATACCGCGTGGTTAGGCGCAGATCGTCGGGCACGCCGCCGGTAAAGGGATGGGCGGAAACATCCAGCCGGCCATGGTCGAAATCGAACCCCATGGCCCCCATGATTTTCACGCCCAGGGCATATTGCTGATCGTCGCTGAACGGCCCGGCCGGTGCGGCGGCAGCGGGCTCGGTCGCCTGCCGCTCCAAAATAGATTCCAGTGTATGCGGCAACCAGCCGGCCAGATCCGCAAACAGCCCGTCGACCTGATCGACCCTGCGCCCGGGATCGTACATGTCCAGCAACGCGTCATAGGGCGCCAGGCCCAGCGCCTCGCCCTTCACGTCGGCCCAGTCGCAAATGATTTTCAGATGGTTCGTCAGGCTGGGCGCCAGGGCGGCGAAATCATTGTCGCCCCTGGCATCGCGCCAGATCATCTCGGTCTCGGAAGCCGCGTGAGACAGCGCCTCGACCATATCGGACGGTGTGGCGGTGGCATGGGTAAAGCTGCGGCGCATCTCGCGCACATTGGCGCGCTGCCAGTCATCCAGGTCGTTATTGCCTTCCGCCTCGCCCAGCCAGTCGCCGATGCGGGGGTCCGCGGTCATGGAATGCAGCAGACCCGAAAGTGTGGCGGATTGATTGGCGCGGGCGCTTGCGCCGCCCCGGGGCATATTGACCGAAGCATCCCAGCCGAGCACCCGCAAGGCGCCGCGCACATGGCTGGCACGACCAAAATGATCTTCCAGGCTTTGATAGGCGGTCATGGTCATTTCAGCCCCAGGCGTCCTTCACGAATGTGAAAGACGATGTAAATCACAACGAGGGTAAGAGCGAACGAGAACCACGTTATCGCATAGGCAAAGTGGTTGTTGGGAATAGCGTCGTAGATCTTCTTCAGCCGAGCGGATGACCAGGGCTTTGAGCCCAATACAAAATGAGGCTCTTCGGCCTGAATATAGTAATTTGTGTGAATTTCAGCATCCATCCACAGCCGTTTGGCCCTTTTCGGATCAGCTAACGACCACTCGGGTATTTTTGGATTGTTCAATAGCCATTCAGCCATTTCCGGGATGTTCGGCGCGAACCATCGTCCGGCCTTAAGATCGGGGTCTGGCGTAAACCGACCAGGGGTCCGGGAACAACGGACAATCCCGGTTTCCCTGTGAGGCCCCGTTGAAATTAGTGAGATAATCATCGAGGGGCCCGAGTCCGTACCAAAATCCCACAAGACGATTACGCCAGGATCCTCATATCGATCCTTGAGCCGGTAGGGAGCAAAAATCCGGTCGGCCAAGCGTCCGCTGCGTGCTGTACTGACCAGGGCAATATAGGGCATATATACTTTACCGGATCTTATTAACCGGTACTCGTGAGCCTCGCAGTCCTGCTCAATTTTCCGCAGGTCATTGATATAAACGACATCGGGCTTTGCCCGCGCGAGTTGGGCGGACATCCGGTCAAGAAGCGCCGTCTTCCATTCAAGCCGTTCCAATTGCCACCAGCCGAGGCCGCAAAGGATGGGCAGGAGAACCGCCGTCATCACCGATGGCAAGAGCAGCGGGCGAAACGTCACTCGTCCAGCCGCCCTTCCGCCGCACTGTGATGGTATTGCAGAGCTACCAGCGTGGCCTTGAAGGGGCGCATCAGAGCAATTGGGAGCGCCACGGCCAGCACCAAGCAGATCGTCAGCACCTCGGCGTCCGGCAGAACCAGGGCGAATTTCAGAACCGTGAAGACAATCGTGATCACGGCCCCGGCGATCGGAATGATGAAGATCGCCGGGCCATCGCCGCTGTCGGCTTTTGGATAATCAAGCTGGCAGACCGGGCATTCGGCTCGCACGGTCAGGAACCCGGCGAACAGAGCCCCTTCGCCGCAGCGCGGGCATTTGCACGCCAGCCCCGTGGAGAACGGGGAACCCCTGTTATCGCTCATTGCTGTCAGTGTGTGACCGCTCCGACCGATGCCCAGACATAGATGCAGGCAAACAGGAACAGCCACACCACGTCAACGAAGTGCCAGTACCAGGCCGCCGCCTCGAACCCGAAATGAGCTTCCGGTTTGAAATGGCCGCGCATGGCCCGGACGAGACAGACAAACAGGAAGATCGTGCCGACCAGGACGTGGAAACCGTGGAAGCCCGTCGCCATGAAGAATGTCGCGCCATAAATGTGGCCGGAATAGTTGAAGGCGGCGTGGGAATATTCATAGGCCTGAACCAAGGTGAACAGCGCGCCCAGAACCACAGTGCAAATCAGCCCGTTGACCAGTCCCTTGCGATCACCGTGCAGCAACGAATGGTGCGCCCAGGTTACCGTGGTGCCGGACAGCAGCAGGATCACCGTGTTCAGCAGCGGCAGATGCCAGGGATCGAACACCAGGATGCCCTCGGGCGGCCAGTGGCCGCCGGTCACTTCGGCGCGGGAGTATTGCTGGGTCAGTTCGCCGGTGAACAGCGAGGCATCGAAGAACGCCCAGAACCAGGCGACGAAGAACATCACTTCCGAGGCGATGAACATCACCATGCCATAGCGCAGGTGCAGTTGAACGACGCGGGTGTGATCACCCCTTTCGCCTTCCAGGATCACTTCACGCCACCAGCCATACATGGTGTACAGGACGCCCAGCATACCGATGGTCATCAGGATCGGCTGGCCGCCGCCCAGGAAGAAATGCAGTGCCGAGTCATCGGCCACCAGCGGGTTATCCACTTTCATATAGGCAATCGCCCCGATCGCCAGGACGAAGGCGGAGACGGCACCAATGGCCGGCCACGGACTGGGATCGACCAGGTGATAATCGTGGTGTTTTGCGTGGGCGTCGGCCATCAAGGAAGCTCCATCTTTCTTCGTCCGAGGATTTCCCTGCCCCCGGAAGTTTGTCCTGTCTTAGTCGGTCTGGGTTGGCGCGGCAAGATCATCCGTCAGGTCTGCCGATGCGACAAATTTTCCAGCTTCAAGCCGGTTCTCGGGGGCAAGGCTGCTGCTCTGTCCGCCGCCATCACCGCCGTCGGCCCGGAAGAAGGTATAGCTGAGCGTGATCTCGGTAATATCGTCCAGATGCGGGTTTTTCGAGATCCCCGGATCAATGAAGAAAACCACCGGCATTTCCACAGATTCGTCGGGTTTCAGCTCTTGTTCGGTAAAGCAGAAACACTCGATCTTGTTGAAATAGGCGCCCGCTTTCAGCGGCGTGACATTGAATGTGGCCGTTCCCGTGCCGGCCTGGTCTGTCGGGTTGGCGGCAAGATAGTGGATTATCTTCTCCTCGCCGACGGCAACATCGACCGCGCGTTGTGCCGGTTTGAACGTCCAGGGGAGATCATGATCCTTGTTGGCGTCGAACCGCACCGTGATGATCCGGTCACCGGTCGCGCCGGGCGCCATTTCCGCCCGCTGGGTCGTGCCGCCATAGCCAGTGATCTGGCAAAAAATCCGGTAGAGCGGAACCGAGGCATAGGCGAGCCCGACCATGGCCACGACAACGCTGGCACAAATGATGGCGGTACGCCGGATCGAAGCCTGATGTGGGGCCGGGGCCATGGCGCCGGGCCTAAGGCGCAACGCCGGTGGCGGCGGCCATCTTGGACATGGTCAGCCAGAAGAACAGCGCTACCAGACCGACCAGCACAAAGAACATCGCCCAGTTGCGGCCCCGGCGCTTCTTGTGTTCCTCATGCAGTGGCATGACCTATCCTCAGCCCAGCTTGTCGGCGATGCCCTCAATCAGCAGCGCGGCATAGAGGGCGAACAGATAGAAAATTGAATAGCCGAAGGTCCGTTTGGCCACCGGAATTGCCGCATCGGCGTCCGGCGCGCGCCACAGCCGCCAGGACAGGATCCCGAAACCGGCACCCAGGATCGCGGCGAACAGGCCATAGGCCAGTCCGGCAAAGCCCAGCGCCACGGGCGCCAGGGTCGAGGCGATCATCGGCACCGTATAGATCAGGATTTGACGCCGGGTTTCCTTTTCGCCCGCCACCACCGGCAGCATCGGCACACCGACCCGCTCGTACTGTTTGGCGGTCCAAAGGCTCAGCGCCCAGAAGTGCGGCGGCGTCCACAGGAAGATAATGGCGAACAGTACGATGGATTCCATCGAAACGCCGCCGGTCACGGCAGCCCAGCCGATCATCGGCGGAAAGGCGCCGGCGGCGCCGCCGATGACGATGTTCTGCGCCGTCGAACGCTTCAGCCACATGGTGTAGATCACGGCATAGAAGAAGATGGTGAAGGCCAACATGCCGGCAGCCACCAGATTGACCCCCAGGCCCATCATGATCACCGATCCGGCCGACAGGGTCAGCCCGAAGCCGAGGGCCTCCTGAGGCGTCACCGCGCCGCTCGGCACCGGACGTTTGGCGGTGCGCGTCATCTGGGCATCGATATCGGCGTCGTACCACATATTCAGCGCGCCCGATGCGCCCGCGCCGACGGCGATGCACAGAATCGCGGTAACCGCAACGGCGGCCGGCATCGCGCCGGGCGCCAGCAACAGGCCGACAATGCTGGTGAAGATCACCAGCGACATGACGCGGGGTTTCAGCAGCGCGAAGAAATCGCCCGCGTCGGCATAACCCGGCTCGGCCCGGTCTTCATTAATTGCGACGTCACTCATTGACATTGTCTTGACCTTTCAGGATCCAGCCTTTGACGGCGGAAGGCCGGACGTGGCATCCGGCCTCCGCAAGTTTTCTCCAGCCGAAGTCCACGGATTACTTGATCCGCGGCAGTTCGTTGAACTGGTGGAACGGCGGCGGCGAGGGCAGCGTCCATTCCAGAGTGGTTGCGCCTTCACCCCATGGATTGTCCGCGACGGCGCGCTTCTTGGCCAGCGAGTCATACAGCATGTAGAGGAAGACCAGGGTGCCGGCGAAGGTGACAAAATAGCCGAGCGATGACACCAGGTTCCAGCCGGCATAGGCGTCCGGGTAGTCGGCATAACGGCGCGGCATGCCCTGAAGACCCAGGAAATGCTGCGGGAAGAACACGATGTTCACGCCGATGAAGGTGAGCCAGAAATGCAGTTGGCCGAGGAATTCGTCGTACTGCACCCCGAACATCTTGCCCTGCCAGTAGTACCAGCCGCCGAAAATCGCGAATACGGCGCCCAGCGACAACACGTAGTGGAAGTGGGCGACCACGTAATAGGTATCGTGCAATGATACATCGACGCCCGCGTTCGCCAGCACAACGCCGGTGACGCCGCCAACGGTAAACAGGAAGATGAAGCCCATCGCCCACAGCATCGGCGTCTTGAAATCGATCGACCCGCCCCACATGGTGGCGATCCACGAGAACACCTTCACGCCCGTCGGCACCGCAATGACCATGGTGGCCAAGGTGAAATAGGCCTTGGTATCGACATCCATGCCCACTGTGTACATGTGGTGCGCCCAGACAACGAAACCGACAACGCCGATGGCGACCATGGCATAGGCCATGCCGAGATAGCCGAAGACCGGCTTTTTCGAAAAGGTCGCCACAATGTGCGAGACCATGCCGAAACCGGGCAGGATCAGAATGTACACTTCCGGGTGGCCGAAGAACCAGAACAGATGCTGGAACAGGATCGGATCGCCGCCGCCTTCGGGAGAGAAGAACGTGGTGCCGAAGTTGCGGTCGGTCAGCAGCATGGTGATGCTGCCGGCCAGAACCGGCAGCGACAGCAGCAGCAGGAACGCGGTAACCAGCACCGACCACACGAACAGCGGCATCTTGTGCAGGGTCATACCAGGCGCCCGCATGTTCAAGATGGTGGTGATGAAATTGATGGCGCCCAGAATGGATGAGGCACCGGCGATGTGCAGTGACAGGATGGCCAGATCCATGGCCGGTCCGGGCTGGCCCGTGGTCGACAACGGCGCATAGATCGTCCAGCCTCCGCCGACACCGTTTCCGCCCGCCGGCCCCTCGACAAACATCGACAGGAACAGCAGAGAAACAGACACCGGCAGCAACCAGAACGAGATATTGTTCATGCGCGGAAACGCCATATCCGGCGCGCCGATCTGCAGCGGGACGAACCAGTTTCCGAAACCGCCGATCATGGCCGGCATGACCATGAAGAAGATCATCAACAGCGCGTGGCCGGTGACCAGGACATTATAGAGATGGTAGTTGCCCTGCAGCACAATTCCGTCGCCCGGATACATCAACTCCATCCGGATAATTCCCGACATCACCAGGCTGATCACACCAATGACAATGGCAAAGAGCAGGTACATCGTGCCGATGTCCTTGTGGTTGGTCGAATAGACCCAGCGCCGCCAGCCGGTCGGCGTGTGTTCGTCGTGTGCGTGAGAAGATGCGTACACCATATCGCTTGTCGCCCTTGTTCGGATCTATCGTTTTTTTGCCACGGTCTGAACCGGCGCATCAGCCTTCAGACCGGCAATCAAGCTTTCATTCGCCGCGTCAATGTCGTCTTGCGCCGCCTTGGTCCAGGCGTCGAATCTTTCCTGCGAGACAACCTTGATCCAGATCGGCATGAAGGCGTGACGTATGCCGCACAGTTCAGAGCACTGACCGAAGAAGTCGCCTTCCTTGTTCGCCTTGAACCAGGTCTCGTTCAGCCGTCCCGGCACGGCATCGGTTTTCAGGCCCAGCGACGGCATGGCGAAGTTGTGGATTACACCAGTCGGATCGGCGGTTACCTGAACGCGAACGATCTTGTCGACCGGCACGACGACAAAATAGTCGGTGCCCAACAGGCGCGGCACGCCGGCGGCCTCGGCTTCTTCATCATCCAGCATGTTGGCCTCGAACTCCAAGCCCTCATGGTCGGGATATTCATAGCCCCAGTACCACTGGTATCCGATGGCCTTCACCGTGACATCGGCTTCGGGCACTTCCTCGACATATTGCAGCAGCTTGATTGACGGGAACGCGATCAGCACCAGAACCACGATCGGCACCACCGTCCAGAGAATTTCGATGGTCGTGTTATGGCTGGTCTTGGTGGGCACCGGATTGGCCTTCGAATTGAACTTCACCACCACGTAAATCAGCAGCGCCAGCACGAACAGGCTGATCAGCGTGATGATCCACAGCAACAGATTGTGGAAGGAGTCAATTCGTTCGGTCACCGGCGATGCCGGCTCCTGAAATCCCATGCTCCAATCGGTGGGGACCCCGGATTGAGCCAGCACCGGTCCGGCCACAAGAGCGAACAGAGCGGCGATGGTCCAAAGCATAAATTTGCGCACGTCAAAGCCTCGGCTTGCTGATGCGTCGCCCGGCCACGGCCAGACGGCACATTCGTTATCGTCGACAGGGGTTTATGATCACAAATGCGGGAGGTCTGCAAGACGCGGGCGGTGCTTTGGACACCGTGTCGCACGATTTTTTAACCCCGGTCGCGAATTCACCCCGTGACTATCGCGTTTTCATGGTTAGGATATATGGCAATACGGTCGCCCGGCAACACGGGTTGCCCCGATTATTGCCGCTTTGAGGAGAGTTTTCGTGCCCGATACCGCCGCAGATGATGTGTTTTTCATCCGTACCGGCATGGACCGGGGCCGGGTCCAGTCGATTATCGATGAAACCAGCGCCGACGATGGCGAGTTGTACCTGGAATATTCCCAATCCGAAGTTCTGAGCTTCGACGATGGCCGGTTGAAAACGGCAAATTTCGATACCGAACAGGGTTTTGGCCTGCGCACCGTGGCGGGGGAGGCAACCGGCTACGCCCATGCTTCCGAACTGTCCGAAGATGCCATCAAGCGGGCCTCGGCGGCCGTCGGCGCGGTCAAATCGGGACATTCGGGCACTCTGGCCGAAGGCCCCGCCCGCACCAACGCCTCTCTCTACAGCGAAGGGAATCCGCTGGGCGACCATGAATTCGGCGACAAGGTGAAGGTATTGGAGAGCATCGATGCCTATGCCCGCGGCGCCGACGACCGGGTTCGCCAGGTCAGTTGCTCGATTGCCGGCACCCACAATACGGTGGAGATCATCCGCCCCGGCGGTCATGTGGTGCGCGATATCCGACCGTTGACCCGGGTCAATGTCTCGATTGTCGTGGGCGAAGGAGATCGCCAGGAAACCGGCAGCCACGGTTTTGGCGGCCGCACCTCCTATGACGCCTATCTGACCCCCGATGCCTGGCAGGGCGCGGTTGATGAGGCGATTCGCCAGGCCCTGGTCAATCTGGAAGCCGTGGATGCGCCCGCCGGTGAAATGGATGTGGTGCTGGGGCCCGGCTGGCCCGGCATATTGTTGCACGAGGCCATCGGCCACGGTCTGGAAGGCGATTTCAATCGTAAGGAAACCTCGGTTTTCTCTGGCCTGATGGGTGAAATGGTCGCCTCAAGGGGGGTGACCGTGGTGGATGACGGCACCCTGCCCGACCGGCGCGGCTCCCTGAATGTCGATGATGAGGGCACGCCGACATCGTGCACGACCCTGATCGAGGACGGGCGGCTGGTCGGCTATATGCAGGATCGGCTCAATTCACGTTTGATGGGGGTCAAGGCAACCGGCAACGGACGGCGCGAATCCTATGCACACCAGCCGATGCCGCGCATGACCAACACCTATATGCTGAATGGCGAGCGCGATCCGGCGGAAATATTGGGCTCGGTCAAGGACGGGGTCTATGCGGTGAATTTCGGCGGCGGACAGGTGGACATCGTCTCGGGCAAGTTCGTGTTTTCGTGCACCGAGGCTTATGAGTTGAAGAACGGCAAGATCGGCCGGCCGCTGAAGGGCGCCACGCTGATTGGATCGGGCGCGGAAAGTCTGAAGCGGATCTCGATGGTCGGCAATGACATGGCGCTGGACCCCGGCATCGGCACCTGCGGCAAGGCCGGCCAGGGCGTGCCGGTCGGTGTCGGTCAGCCGACGATGAAACTGGAAGGCATGACGGTCGGCGGCACGGCGGTCTGACCCGAAAGGAAAAGTGATGACACGAACAATACCGGCATTGATGGCGGTCGCCCTGGTGGCGCTGGCTGCCGTACTGCAGGCAACGCCTGTTCTTGCCGGTTGCAATGACGCACCGGCGGCCGGGATCGACTGGACCAAATGCCTGAAAGACCGGAAAGTTCTGTCCGGGATGGACATGTCCGGCGGCGCCTTTGACGGGGCCGACCTGGCCGCCACGGACTTTTCCGGCGCCGCGCTGGATGGCGCCAGCTTCGTCAAGGCAAAGCTCTATCGCTCCAGTTTCAAAAATGCCTCCATGACCGGCGCCAATCTGACCAAGGTCGAGGCGGCCCGGGTTAATTTCGACGGTGCCGACCTTTCCCGCGCCGAACTGGAAAAAGCCGAACTGGCCCGCGCCCGGTTTACCGGTGCAACACTGAAGGACGCCAGCTTCGCCAAGGCCGAATTGGGCCGCACCAGCTTTGAAGACGCCGACCTGACCGGCGCGCGGTTTGCCGGCGCTTATCTCGGCCGCACCGACTTTCGCGGCGCGACACTGGATGGAGCCGACTTTACCGGCGCCATCCTGGTCCAGACCGATTTTCGCGGCGTCGATCTGACAAATGTGCAGGGCCTGAGCCTGGAACAGCTGGAAATCAGTTGCCGGGATGAGACGACCAAACCGCCATCCGATCCGGCGAAGACCGGTCCATTGGGTTGTTTCCCGGAAACGGAGTAGTTTTCCTAAGAGCCTGACTGAAAAGTTATTCAGACATGACAATATCTTGCCAGCCGTCTTGTCAGGATGCGGATGTGGGCGATTGTTGCCCATGCGGTGGAGCTTTCCCAATCCCTGGCCAATCTTCGACATCTGCCGAGCCAGGCGAAGGTGCGTTCTTCTTGCCCGCATCATAGCCACAAACGCCACCGCCTTCGGTGGTTTTGACCGACTGGCTGTCGATCACACCGGCGCCGGGAGACGCCTGTTTACCTTCAAGATCGCGCGCGCTCATCACCAGAAGATGGCTGATCGACAACCACAGCCCGCTGTCACACCAATCGTGGAAATGGTGCTGCATCGTGGACAGTGGCGGAAAATACTTTGGGGTCGTATCTCGAAAGTGGTGGAAATTCTCTATCGGTGTCCTCCGAGCGGTGTGAATTGCGCCTGATCAGGCGGCAAAGTCAAGGGTCATAGGCAGGGCAGGCCGCGTGAGCGTTTCCCAGCCATCGACTTTTCGCATCCGGTTCGATCCGGGCGCGGGGCACGCTGACCGTCCCGGTGCCAAAGGTTCCCGTGATCTGGCGTCCCCGGGTTCCGTGGCGATAGCCCTTTACGCCGCCGCCATGGTGGCTGTCGCGAAGGCGACCGGGAAAGCTGTCGAGCTCCTCCTCAAATACGGGTTCAATCGTCGAGCGGATGTTCGCTCGCAGCCGGTCTTCGATCGGGTCGAGACCCTCTTCAAATGCCAGGAGCGAAAGAGGGCTCGTGTCTGTAATCTGGTTCATGGCGTGATCTGCTTTTGGCGGTACCTGCCGCCGGTTGGGTGGTTCTGGTTCACCCGGAGAGGACGCCACCTTCAAGTTTCCACCAAACTCGAGACACGACCCTTTATTTTTTGTCTGAAACGAACACGCCGTTCCAGTTGTCCGGCACTCCCTGTCGCGAAAGATCAGTCAACCGATTTTGGTAGAACGCACAGAGCTTTTTCATTCCATGAAAGTTCATCGCTTTGAATGCTTCGAGATGTTCGAGCGCCCTTTCGAAGTCCGCCGCACGAAACGTTTGCAGCATCTTTCCGTGAACGTCGCAAAGTTCTGCGAATGTGTCAGAGGTCTTCAACTCGTGATCTCCAAGCAGCGTGTAAACCCTAATCGGCTCGTTTCGACCAACAACACTGACCTTGTCGATTTCCAAAAGCGCAAACTCATCGAGTTCCCGAACGGTCTCTTCGACCACAAGATTATCGAGCCCATATTGCTTGGTCAATCCCTCCGCCCGGGAAGCAACATTGACCGCATCTCCGATTGCCGAATAGTTGAACCGCTGACTGGAACCCAGATTACCAACACAACAATGTCCGGTATTTAAGCCAATGCCGATTTCCAGTTTGCGGGGTGCATTCGCATTCAGGGCACGCAGGGCCTTTCGCATGTCCAGGACCCCCTGGCATGCCAATCTGTGATGCTGTTCCTGCGAAACCGGCGCGTTCCAGAACGCCATTATGGCGTCCCCCATATATTTGTCGATCGTCGCTTCCCGCTCCAACAAGACAGTCGTCATGGAAGTGTGAAAATCATTTAAAAACTGCGTCAGTTCAATCGGCGACATGGATTCAGAAATGGTCGTGAAGCTGCGAATGTCACAGAATAAAATCGTTAGTTCCCGTTCCTCTCCACCCAGAGTCAGTTGTTCGGGATCAGAGGCAAGTCTTTCCACCAGCGCAGGAGCCAGATAATGGGCAAAAGCATTGCGAATGAACTGTACATCCTTTTCCGCCACGAACAGATTGGCGGCAGAGGAGGTGCCGTAGGCAGCGAGCAAGGAAAATACCGGCAATACGGGACTGAACAATAATTGATAGTCGCTGAATGCACGCCAGAATACTCCGATGGCCAACGACAACAAAACGACCGTCAGCAGAACTCCTCCAAGCGATCGCAACAGGGGGAGTGCCGTGATCAAGATGATGACCAATACCAGCGAACTCACCAGTTCAATGCCTGAAGCCGTGTCGGGCCGGGTGATGTAGGTTTGGGAAACAATCTGGTCGATGATATCCGCATGGATCGAAACCCCGGGCACCACCGGATTGAGTGGCGTAGCCCACAGATCCAGCAAACCTTGAGCAGATGTGCCGATCAACACGATGTGGCTGGCAATTTCCCGTCGCAGATCGGGCAGCGAACCCGGTGTTGGGCGAAGGACCGACACGGCCGACAGGGTTGGCTTTTCAGCCGCGCTCGAATGGTAGATATCGAGTGCGCCCTGCTCGTCAGTCTGCACAGTCAATGCACCAACCTGCACCGAGACAATCGACACTTCGCTACCGGATATCTCACCCGATCCGTCACTGCTCTTGAGCTTGAAGGCGCTCGCGCCCTGGACAACACGCAGGGCCTCCATGGCCAGATTGGGATAGTAGCGGTTATTGGCCGGTTTCAACAAAACCGACTTGCGCACCACACCGTCGCCGGTTGAAAGAAAGCTGATATCCCCAATTCCGGTTGCGGCCGCATCAAGAACCGGAATGTTGCGGATGGCTTTCACGTCCTGGACCATGTAGCCAGAGGGAAGACTTCCGCTAAAACCGTAGCCTGCCTTGGGGGCGGGCAATTCCCTGGTGCCGTCAGCGGAAAACACCAAACCTGTGACGACAACATTGCGCGCAAAGGCTTCTGCCAGTACAAGGTCATTGTCCAGAACCTCAACGTTCTGCGGTAACTTTATTTCGGCACCTGCTTTTCTCAGCCGTTCGATGGCCAGAACAGGAGAGGTTCGGTCGGTTTCCGGAAACAGGACATCAAAGACAATCGCTGCAGCGCCCAAGGATCCCAACCGGTCAGTCAGTTCCGCAACCAATGTGCGGGGCCAGGGCCACTGCCCCATTTGTTTCAAAGAAGCTTCATCAATATCGATTACCACCACATCGGTACCGGCCCATTGCCGCGGCAGAATGCGTTGATAGGAATCAAAGACAAGCGCATGCAGTCTCTGGACTTCGTTATTGTTAAAATATGCGAGTGTCCAGACGGTACAGGCCGCGCCAAAGGCAATCAACCAGATGACAACAAGCCTGTAGCTGAAGATCCGCATCTAATCCGCCATGATCAACAATCCCTGCCTATTGCCCTTATTGGCCTCGGGTGGACGCGCGAGAATCTCTTGATCTTCTCATGAATTGAAGATCAGTCCCAGAGCCGTTGCCGATCACTGACGCCGCCCCATAAACGTTCCCACGGCGCCAAGATCATTAACCGTATCACCCAGAACAAACTGCCCCAGGACGCCCTCGGCGATAGCCGCACCGTCATTGGTAAAATTGCCGCTCAAGGCGCCAACAACAGAGGTTCCCGATATATCACCCGAGAACGTCGCGTCTGTTCCAGACATGATGTTCTCGGCCACCGCACCGGTTGCGCTCATTCCAGCCACCCCCGTGATCGAGGCCGTGCCAGTTCGGCTGGCAAAATTGAAATCCATGCCAAAGCCGCCACGGCTGATATAGGTTGGACTGTTGGTCGCGGCGGAGACGTCGACGACAGTCGCCATGGCCGTGCCCGCATAGGTGGCGCTGCCAAAAGTTGGAAGGTCAACCCGGTTTGTAATGTCTCCCGCCACCCAGGTTCCAAGGTGGACATGATCTGCTCGCCGTGCCCCCGATGGCTGCCCAAGTGTCCCATCGCTTTCGACATTGGGTTCACTGCCCCACCAACCCCAGTCCATGAAGTCGCATGTCGTACAATGCTGGTAACCTGCGATGGGAGCAGCGCGTCCGGAGACGAGATAGGACCCGGCATTATATTCAGATACCTGCTGAACATCCTGTCCCAAATCACCTCGCAGCCGCGTCAGGGCTCGGTTGCGATTATGAACAGCACCAAATCTATCGTCATCGATAAAAGCGCTTCCCCCAGAGTCGGTGCTGGTTCGACCGAAAGTCAGATCAAGGCCGGCCACATGGGCGTCCTGGTCAAAAACATCGTTCACATCAGCTTGCGCTCCCAAACGGCTGGTTGAAGCGTCGATTCCAACAACAAAATTGGTGGAACTGGCAAGAATTGTGTCCGAACCCGCGGTTCCGGACATAACGGCATACTTGCTGTCTGGCCCCTGGCTGAGCGCTTCTGCGACGCCTACCATATATCCCCTGTGGGTGCGCGCGGTCCGGCCAAATGTCGCCCTCTCGGTTTCAGAGGCGAGATCTGCCACATGAACGGTAGTGAAACGACCATCCGATACATATCCCGTTCCCCCCCGGGCCAGGCCTGGATGCTGGCCCCATGAGTGGTCGAGATAGGTGTCGTCGATATCCTCCAGCAGAGAGGTCCCCAAGACGGCGTGCTCGGCGTTCGGCCCGAAAAAATGACGACCATCCGGACCTGCTATGGTACTGAATGAACCTTTCATGGTTGTGGACGGCAAAGCCGCGCCTGTGCGAAAACTGCCCCTTCGACTGTCGCGTATCAAGATTGTTCCGTCGTCATCCGTAGAGAGGCCGGCGGCGACCAAACCAACCGCACTTTTTTGTGCCGTTCCACTTCCTGTAATATCGATCCAGGACTGGAAAACCTCTCCACGAGCACTGTCATCGTCCGCTTCAGCCACCAAAAGGTTTGTTGAATTGTAATTGCCAAGATCTCCATAGAGCGTGTTGTTGAAATAAGGAACCGGAAGCTGAAGGATCGGATCTCTTGTCAGTGTGTATTCCCTGATACTTGCCTCCCCATCATCCCTCGGAGCATCAAGATCAATTCCGGTTCCGAGGATGGCGTAGAATGGCTGTGTCACATCATCATTGCGCCGCAATTGGTAGAAGACGAAATCTTCGACACCGGCATAAGCAGTGCCTGTCAGCGGCACATCGGGCGAATAGACGCCATCAGTCACGGCGAACGCCGTCAGGCCGCTATCGCCCTGTGTGCCACTGAAGTCGGGAAAGTCCAGTGTCAGGCCCATCCCCGCATAGGTAAACCGGCCCTGATCCTGGGTCAACGCCACGGTCTGGTCCAGACCAGTTGAAGACCCCACCAGCCCTCGCGAGCCCGCATCGGGAAGCAATCTGGGCGGAGAGGGAAACGTCCAGGTGAAAATATCGGTGTCCCCGGTTCCCAGGATGCGTGCCTGTCGGGTCGGCAAGTCGGGGCCAGGTTGTTGTGTGGGCTGGTCGATCGTTCCAGAACGAATGGCATCTTCGGTTACAACATCAACATCATCCATCTCAACTTGAACGGTGTCGATGTCGGAAGCCTGGTCGATCGTTCCAGAACGAATGGCATCTTCGGTTACAACATCAACATCATCCGTCTCAACTTGAACGGTGTCGATGTCGGAAGCCTTGACCGGTGCAGGACGCGGCGTGGGCGTGGTCACCTGCGTCGGCGCGGCAGAATTTTCAGAGGTCACCGGACTGACCGCCACGACCGAGTCGGACGGCGTATTGGACGAACCACCACTTGTACCGCTTCGTCCCGACAGATTCGACTGGAACAATTGTGCATCGGCAAGGGTGCCGCGGCGGATTCTCTGGGAGATCACGCCAGCTTCCTGACGGACTTCAAGCACATAGCCGGGTTCAAACAGCCGTGAAATTTGGCCGGAATTGCCGGTAAATGTCACTTCATCGCCAAAGACCAGGCGAATGAGGGTTTGATCTCTGCTCTTGTCGACGACCAGTTCTACCATCGCACCGCGTATGCCCATCGTGCCGGAAGGCGTGTTGATTCTAAATGAACCTCTCCGCCTGGTTGCCAGGCCTCCAATCAACCGAAAAGCACCTCTGGCCACACTTGCTATGGCTTCCGCTTCACCTTTGTCGGGATCGTAAACGAATTTGTCGATAGTGAGTGAAGAGCTTGGACCCACCGTGAAGGTCGTCCCGTCAACGAGGAGAATTTGCACCAGACCATTTTCATTGGTTTCAATCTGCTCGTTGAAAACGACATCTTCAGCGATGGATTTCACCCTCGGGGCGGCACCAGGCGCGGTGCCGCGCGACAATTGGTTGACCGCGGCGGTTATTCCGACTTTTGCATTTGACGCTGGCACGCTGACCGTGGACAAAAGTGCCAGTCCTAAGCCAATGCTCAGCAAGCCATTGTGGATTGGTGCGACGAGATTCCTTTTTGTTTTTTCAGTCATCCTGCTCTACCATTCTTTAACAATCGAAAAGGACACGGACAAATTGTCGTGTTCCCTGATGTCATAGTTTGAATTCACCATTCGATATTCAGCCTCTGTCCGGAATGACCATGACCAGCCCTTCAGGTCGATTGGGACATCTAGGGTACCGCGCACATAATATTCCTGGTCAGATTGTTCCGTCGTCGCATCGATGACAGCGTCCGGCCCGTCATATTCGCGCAAGGTTGCTCCCAGGGTCATGTTGGCCGTCCAAACCCCTTTTGGGTCTGCCAGGGGCGATTCAAAAAGGATTGTTGGCCCCAACCAGGCGTTGACTTCCTGATAGGACAAATAGTCAAAGTCTGTTGTTGTTTTCTTTGCCTGAACACCGCCGCCAAGCAGGTGAGACGCGCCCAAATTCTCTGTCCAGGCAATCGCCGCGCGATATTCATCCCCATCGCGACGATCAGCGAGCGGCGCACTATCGCTGTTGTGGTAGGTTCGACGACGCCATTCGGACTCGATCAAGACGCCGCTCGATGGGCGGACCTGGGCAGCATAGCGAAGCCCGGTCCCAAAGGCGTGGCCGTAAAACTCGCCGGCGACGAACACGCCAGACGCGATGCCGTATAGGCCAAGGGCAGCATTATCAACGTCGAACCGCCCCATGTCCAAAGCAGGTCCCGCGGTAATCTCGATTTGGGCAATATCGAACTCGTCACGATCAACCTGTCTGGTGGCATAGCCCAGAATATCGACATCAAAGCTATCTCCCTGCGTCTCCAATTCCTTGGAAAAATGCGCGGTTCCGGCCAGGTAGGCATTTACGTCGTCATCTTCCCGAGAATTCGCACTCAGGACGAAGGGCACGCCGTTCAGATCAATGGACGAAACATCGGGGGCCAGATTTGCGTTGGTTTGGTAACGGAATCCCGCCCTGATTTGACCGGACGCCGTTTGCCTTCTTTCCAGTTGAGTGATGAGTTCCAGCAGGGACTCGACTTTGGCAATAACCTCTTCTGGCACATCTGGACCGGCAATTGCCTGCTCAAGATAGCTGCGGGCATTATGAAAGGCCCGGACCCTATAATACAGAAGTCCTAATTCCAGCTGCAGCCGCGGCAATCCAGGCGCGTAAATCAACATCCGCTCGAGCGTACTTATGGCTGCTTCAACATCTCCCAACTGGATGGACAGTGCTGCATAAGCAAATGCGACGTCAAGATCGTCTGGTCTTTCCAACATGCGTTGAAACAACAGTTCCCTTTGTGACACCGCATCGTCGATGAGTTGATTTTTTAGCGTTGGAACAACAACGGACTTTATTTTGCCAAGCCCATCGATCGATTGCGCGAATGCGGAATTCGCCACAAGAGCAAGAGACAAAACGCCAACCAATATATGCACACCAAACCACATCTTTTGGCCCTCTCCCCCGAGACGATTCTACCTCCCCACCTAGAGTTTTTTGAGACACAGATCAAGACCTGAGACGCGGGGATTATTAATGTGCGGGGCCAGGGCCACTGCCCCATTTGTTTCAAAGAAGCTTCATCAATATCGATTACCACCACATCGGTACCGGCCCATTGCCGCGGCAGAATGCGTTGATAGGAATCAAAGACAAGCGCATGCAGTCTCTGGACTTCGTTATTGTTAAAATATGCGAGTGTCCAGACGGTACAGGCCGCGCCAAAGGCAATCAACCAGATGACAACAAGCCTGTAGCTGAAGATCCGCATCTAATCCGCCATGATCAACAATCCCTGCCTATTGCCCTTATTGGCCTCGGGTGGACGCGCGAGAATCTCTTGATCTTCTCATGAATTGAAGATCAGTCCCAGAGCCGTTGCCGATCACTGACGCCGCCCCATAAACGTTCCCACGGCGCCAAGATCATTAACCGTATCACCCAGAACAAACTGCCCCAGGACGCCCTCGGCGATAGCCGCACCGTCATTGGTAAAATTGCCGCTCAAGGCGCCAACAACAGAGGTTCCCGATATATCACCCGAGAACGTCGCGTCTGTTCCAGACATGATGTTCTCGGCCACCGCACCGGTTGCGCTCATTCCAGCCACCCCCGTGATCGAGGCCGTGCCAGTTCGGCTGGCAAAATTGAAATCCATGCCAAAGCCGCCACGGCTGATATAGGTTGGACTGTTGGTCGCGGCGGAGACGTCGACGACAGTCGCCATGGCCGTACCCGCATAGGTGGCGCTGCCAAAAGTTGGAAGATCAGCCCGGTTTGTAATGTCTCCCGCCACCCAGGTTCCAAGGTGGACATGATCTGCTCTCCGTGCCCCCGATGGCTGCCCAAGTGTCCCATCGCTTTCGACACCGAGGTCAGTGCCCCACCAACCCCAGTCCATGAAGTCGCATGTCGTACAATGCTGGTAACCTGCGATGGGAGCAGCGCGTCCGGAGACGAGATAGGACCCGGGATTCCCATCAGGTCTATGCTGAACATCCTGTCCCAAATCACCTCGCAGCCGCGTCAGGGCTCGGTTGCGATTATGAAAAGCACCAAATCTATCGTCATCGATAAAAGCGATTTCCCTGAAAGTCAGATCGAGGCCGGCCACATGGGCGTCATCGTCAAAAACATCGTTCACATCAGCTTGCGCTCCCAAACTGCTGGTTGAAGCGTCGATTTCAACAACAAAATTGGTGGAACTGGCAAGAATTGTTTCCGAACCCGCAGTTCCGGACATAACGCCATACTTGCTGTTTGGCCCCTGGCTGAGCGCTTCTGCAACGCCTACCATATATCCCCTGTGGGTGCGCGCGGTCCGGCCAAATGTCGCCTTCTCGGTTTCAGAGGCGAGATCTGCCACATGAACGGTAGTGAAAAAACCATCCGACACATATCCCGTTCCCCCCTGGGCCAAGCCTGGATGCTGACCCCGTGAGCCGTCGAAATAGGCATCTGCGGGATCCAGAAAGGGCCCCAAGACGGCGTGCTCGGCGTTCGGCCCGAAAAAATGACGACCATCCGGACCTGCTATGGTACCGAATGCACCTTTCATGACTGTGGACGGCAAAGCCGCGCCTGTACGAAAACTGCCCCTTCGAGCGCTAGAGAGCAAGATTGTTCCGCCGTCATCAGCAAATAAATTGGAGGCGTGCAAGCCAACCGCACTTTTTTGCGCCGTTCCACTTCCTGTAATATCGATCCAGGACTGGAAAACCTCTCCACGAGGACTGTCATCGTCCGATTCAGCCACCAAAAGGTTTGTTGAATTGTAATTGCCAAGATCTCCATAGAGCGTGTTGTTGAAATAAGGAACCGGAAGCTGAAGGATCGGATCGCTTGTCAGTGTGTATTCCCTGATACTTGCCTCCCCATCATCAAACCTCGGAGCATCAAGATCAATTCCGGTTCCGAAGATGGCGTAGAATGGCTGTGTCACATCATCATTGCGCCGCAATTGGTAGAAGACGAAATCTTCGACACCGGCATAAGCAGTGCCTGTCAGCGGCACATCGGGCGAATAGACGCCATCAGTCACGGCGAACGCCGTCAGGCCGCTATCGCCCTGTGTGCCACTGAAGTCGGGAAAGTCCAGTGTCAGGCCCATCCCCGCATAGGCAAACCGGCCCTGATCCTGGGTCAACGCCACGGTCTGGTCCAGACCAGTTGAAGACCCCACCAGCCCTCGCGAGCCCGCATCGGGAATCTCAAATTCAGTTTCATATGCATAGCTGTAAATATCGGTTTCCCCGGTTCCCAGGATGCGTGCCTGTCGGGTCGGCAAGTCGGGGTCAGGTTGTTGTGTGGGCTGGTCGATCGTTCCAGAACGAATGGCATCTTCGGTTACAACATCAACATCATCCATCTCAACTTGAACGGTGTCGATGTCGGAAGCCTGGTCGATCGTTCCAGAACGAATGGCATCTTCGGTTACAACATCAACATCATCCGTCTCAACTTGAACGGTGTCGATGTCGGAAGCCTTGACCGGTATAGGACGCGGCGTGGGCGTGGTCACTTGCGTCGGCGCGGCAGAATTTTCAGAGGTCACCGGACTGACCGCCACGACCGAGTCGGACGGCGTATTGGACGAACCACCACTTGTACCGCTTCGTCCCGACAGATTCGACTGGAACAATTGCGCATCGGCAAGGGTGCCGCGGCGGATTCTCTGGGAGATCACGCCAGCTTCCTGACGGACTTCAAGCACATAGCCGGGTTCAAACAGCCGTGAAATTTGGCCGGAATTGCCGGTAAATGTCACTTCATCGCCAAAGACCAGGCGAATGAGGGTTTGATCTCTGCTCTTGTCGACGACCAGTTCTACCATCGCACCGCGTATGCCCATCGTGCCGGAAGGCGTGTTGATTCTAAATGAACCTCTCCGCCTGGTTGCCAGGCCTCCAATCAACCGAAAAGCACCTCTGGCCACACTTGCTATGGCTTCCGCTTCACCTTTGTCGGGATCGTAAACGAATTTGTCGATAGTGAGTGAAGAGCTTGGACCCACCGTGAAGGTCGTCCCGTCAACGAGGAGAATTTGCACCAGACCATTTTCATTGGTTTCAATCTGCTCGTTGAAAACGACATCTTCAGCGATGGATTTCACCCTCGGGGCGGCACCAGGCGCGGTGCCGCGCGACAATTGGTTGACCGCGGCGGTTATTCCGACTTTTGCATTTGACGCTGGCACGCTGACCGTGGACAAAAGTGCCAGTCCTAAGCCAATGCTCAGCAAGCCATTGTGGATTGGTGCGACGAGATTCCTTTTTGTTTTTTCAGTCATCCTGCTCTACCATTCTTTAACAATCGAAAAGGACACGGACAAATTGTCGTGTTCCCTGATGTCATAGTTTGAATTCACCATTCGATATTCAGCCTCTGTCCGGAATGACCATGACCAGCCCTTCAGGTCGATTGGGACATCTAGGGTACCGCGCACATAATATTCCTGGTCAGATTGTTCCGTCGTCGCATCGATGACAGCGTCCGGCCCGTCATATTCGCGCAAGGTTGCTCCCAGGGTCATGTTGGCCGTCCAAACCCCTTTTGGGTCTGCCAGGGGCGATTCAAAAAGGATTGTTGGCCCCAACCAGGCGTTGACTTCCTGATAGGACAAATAGTCAAAGTCTGTTGTTGTTTTCTTTGCCTGAACACCGCCGCCAAGCAGGTGAGACGCGCCCAAATTCTCTGTCCAGGCAATCGCCGCGCGATATTCATCCCCATCGCGACGATCAGCGAGCGGCGCACTATCGCTGTTGTGGTAGGTTCGACGACGCCATTCGGACTCGATCAAGACGCCGCTCGATGGGCGGACCTGGGCAGCATAGCGAAGCCCGGTCCCAAAGGCGTGGCCGTAAAACTCGCCGGCGACGAACACGCCAGACGCGATGCCGTATAGGCCAAGGGCAGCATTATCAACGTCGAACCGCCCCATGTCCAAAGCAGGTCCCGCGGTAATCTCGATTTGGGCAATATCGAACTCGTCACGATCAACCTGTCTGGTGGCATAGCCCAGAATATCGACATCAAAGCTATCTCCCTGCGTCTCCAATTCCTTGGAAAAATGCGCGGTTCCGGCCAGGTAGGCATTTACGTCGTCATCTTCCCGAGAATTCGCACTCAGGACGAAGGGCACGCCGTTCAGATCAATGGACGAAACATCGGGGGCCAGATTTGCGTTGGTTTGGTAACGGAATCCCGCCCTGATTTGACCGGACGCCGTTTGCCTTTTTTCCAGTTGAGTGATGAGTTCCAGCAGGGACTCGACTTTGGCAATAACGTCTTCTGGCACATCTGGACCGGCAATTGCCTGCTCAAGATAGCTGCGGGCATTATGAAAGGCCCGGACCCTATAATACAGAAGTCCTAATTCCAGCTGCAGCCGCGGCAATCCAGGCGCGTAAATCAACATCCGCTCGAGCGTACTTATGGCTGCTTCAACATCTCCCAACTGGATGGACAGTGCTGCATAAGCAAATGCGACGTCAAGATCGTCTGGTCTTTCCAACATGCGTTGAAACAGCAGTTCCCTTTGTGACACCGCATCGTCGATGAGTTGATTTTTTAGCGTTGGAACAACAACGGACTTTATTTTGCCAAGCCCATCGATCGATTGCGCGAATGCGGAATTCGCCACAAGAGCAAGAGACAAAACGCCAACCAATATATGCACACCAAACCACATCTTTTGGCCCTCTCCCCCGAGACGATTCTACCTCCCCACATAGAGTTTTTTGAGACACAGATCAAGACCTGAGACGCGGGGATTATTAATGTGCGGGGCCAGGGCCACTGCCCCATTTGTTTCAAAGAAGCTTCATCAATATCGATTACCACCACATCGGTACCGGCCCATTGCCGCGGCAGAATGCGTTGATAGGAATCAAAGACAAGCGCATGCAGTCTCTGGACTTCGTTATTGTTAAAATATGCGAGTGTCCAGACGGTACAGGCCGCGCCAAAGGCAATCAACCAGATGACAACAAGCCTGTAGCTGAAGATCCGCATCTAATCCGCCATGATCAACAATCCCTGCCTATTGCCCTTATTGGCCTCGGGTGGACGCGCGAGAATCTCTTGATCTTCTCATGAATTGAAGATCAGTCCCAGAGCCGTTGCCGATCACTGACGCCGCCCCATAAACGTTCCCACGGCGCCAAGATCATTAACCGTATCACCCAGAACAAACTGCCCCAGGACGCCCTCGGCGATAGCCGCACCGTCATTGGTAAAATTGCCGCTCAAGGCGCCAACAACAGAGGTTCCCGATATATCACCCGAGAACGTCGCGTCTGTTCCAGACATGATGTTCTCGGCCACCGCACCGGTTGCGCTCATTCCAGCCACCCCTGTGATCGAGGCCGTGCCAGTTCGGCTGGCAAAATTGAAATCCATGCCAAAGCCGCCACGGCTGATATAGGTTGGACTGTTGGTCGCGGCGGAGACGTCGACGACAGTCGCCATGGCCGTACCCGCATAGGTGGCGCTGCCAAAAGTTGGAAGATCAGCCCGGTTTGTAATGTCTCCCGCCACCCAGGTTCCAAGGTGGACATGATCGTGTCGCGATCTCCCCGATGGCTGCCCAAGTGTCCCATCGCTTTCGACACCGAGGTCAGTGCCCCACCAACCCCAGTCCATGAAGTCGCATGTCGTACAATGCTGGTAACCTGCGATGGGAGCAGCGCGTCCGGAGACAAGATAGGACCCGGCATGACGATCAGGTATCAGCTGAACATTCTGTCCCAAATCACCTCGCAGCCGCGTCAACGCCTCGTTTCTGGTGACACCTGCACCAAATCTATCGTCATCGATAAAAGCGCTTCCCCCAAAGTCGGTGCTGGTTCGGCCGAAAGTCAGATCAAGGCCGGCCACATGGGCGTCCTGGTCAAAAACATCGTTCACATCAGCTTGCGCTCCCAAACTGCTGGTTGAAGCGTCGATTCCAACAACAAAATTGGTGGAACTGGCAAGAATTGTGTCCGAACCCGCAGTTCCGGACATAACGGCATACTTGCTGTTTGGCCCCTGGCTGAGCGCTTCTGCAACGCCTACCATATATCCCCTGTGGGTGCGCGCGGTCCGGCCAAATGTCGCCTTCTCGGTTCGAGAGGCGAGATCTGCCACATGAACGGTAGTGAAATAACCACCCGACACATATCCCGTTCCCCCCTGGGCCAAGCCTGGATGCTGACCCCGTGAGCCGTCGAAATAGGTGTGAGCAGCGTCAGCAGGATCCAGAAAGGCCCCCAAGACGACGTGCTCGGCGTTCGGCCCGAACACATGACGACCATCCGGACCTGATATGGTACCGAATGCACCTCTCATGACTGTGGACGGCAAAGCCGCGCCTGTACGAAAACTGCCCCTTCGACTGTCGCGTATCAAGGCTGTTCCGCCGTCATCCGTAAATAAAACGTTGGCGACCAAACCAACCGCACTTTTTTGTGCCGTTCCACTTCCTGTAATATCGATCCAGGACTGGAAAACCCCTTCATGATAACTGTCATCGTCCGATTCAGCCACCAAAAGATTTGTTGAATTGTAATTGCCAAGATCTCCATAGAGCGTGTTGTTGAAATAAGGAACCGGAAGCTGAAGGATCGGATCTCTTGTCAGTGTGTATTCCCTGATACTTGTCTCCCCATCATCAAACCTCGGAGCATCAAAATCAGTTCCGGTTCCGAAGATGGCGTAGAATGGCTGTGTCACATCATCATTGCGCCGCAATTGGTAGAAGACGAAATCTTCGACACCGGCATAAGCAGTGCCTGTCAACGACACATCGGGCGAATAGACGCCATCAGTCACGGCGAACGCTGTCAGGCCGCTATCGCCCTGTGTGCCACTGAAGTCGGGAAAGTCCAGTGTCAGGCCCATCCCCGCATAGGCAAACCGGCCCTGATCCTGGGTCAACGCCACGGTCTGGTCCAGACCAGTTGAAGACCCCACCAGCCCTCGCGAGCCCGCATCGGGAATCAATCGAGGTTCAAACGTCTCGCTGTAAATATCGGTTTCCCCGGTTCCCAGGATGCGCGCCTGTCGGGTCGGCAAGACGGGGTCAGGTTGTTGTGTGGGCTGGTCGATCGTTCCAGAACGAATGGCATCTTCGGTTACAACATCAACATCATCCATCTCAACTTGAACGGTGTCGATGTCGGAAGCCTGGTCGATCGTTCCAGAACGAATGGCATCTTCGGTTACAACATCAACATCATCCGTCTCAACTTGAACGGTGTCGATGTCGGAAGCCTTGACCGGTGCAGGACGCGGCGTGGGCGTGGTCACTTGCGTCGGCGCGGCAGAATTTTCAGAGGTCACCGGACTGACCGCCACGACCGAGTCGGACGGCGTATTGGACGAACCACCACTTGTACCGCTTCGTCCCGACAGATTCGACTGGAACAATTGTGCATCGGCAAGGGTGCCGCGGCGGATTCTCTGGGAGATCACGCCAGCTTCCTGACGGACTTCAAGCACATAGCCGGGTTCAAACAGCCGTGAAATTTGGCCGGAATTGCCGGTAAATGTCACTTCATCGCCAAAGACCAGGCGAATGAGGGTTTGATCTCTGCTCTTGTCGACGACCAGTTCTACCATCGCACCGCGTATGCCCATCGTGCCGGAAGGCGTGTTGATTCTAAATGAACCTCTCCGCCTGGTTGCCAGGCCTCCAATCAACCGAAAAGCACCTCTGGCCACACTTGCTATGGCTTCCGCTTCACCTTTGTCGGGATCGTAAACGAATTTGTCGATAGTGAGTGAAGAGCTTGGACCCACCGTGAAGGTCGTCCCGTCAACGAGGAGAATTTGCACCAGACCATTTTCATTGGTTTCAATCTGCTCGTTGAAAACGACATCTTCAGCGATGGATTTCACCCTCGGGGCGGCACCAGGCGCGGTGCCGCGCGACAATTGGTTGACCGCGGCGGTTATTCCGACTTTTGCATTTGACGCTGGCACGCTAACCGTGGACAAAAGTGCCAGTCCTAATCCAATGCTCAGCAAGCCATTGTGGATCGGTGCGACGAGATTCCTTTTTGTTTTTTCAGTCATCCTGCTCTACCATTCTTTAACAATCGAAAAGGACACGGACAAATTGTCGTGTTCCCTGATGTCATAGTTTGAATTCACCATTCGATATTCAGCCTCTGTCCGGAATGACCATGACCAGCCCTTCAGGTCGATTGGGACATCTAGGGTACCGCGCACATAATATTCCTGGTCAGATTGTTCCGTCGTCGCATCGATGACAGCGTCCGGCCCGTCATATTCGCGCAAGGTTGCTCCCAGGGTCATGTTGGCCGTCCAAACCCCTTTTGGGTCTGCCAGGGGCGATTCAAAAAGGATTGTTGGCCCCAACCAGGCGTTGACTTCCTGATAGGACAAATAGTCAAAGTCTGTTGTTGTTTTCTTTGCCTG
Source organism: Alphaproteobacteria bacterium (assembly GCA_965204825.1). Lineage (GTDB taxonomy): Bacteria > Pseudomonadota > Alphaproteobacteria > Futianiales > Futianiaceae. The sequence continues at coordinate 528,833 of OZ242016.1, forward strand.
AACACCGCCGCCAAGCAGGTGAGACGCGCCCAAATTCTCTGTCCAGGCAATCGCCGCGCGATATTCATCCCCATCGCGACGATCAGCGAGCGGCGCACTATCGCTGTTGTGGTAGGTTCGACGACGCCATTCGGACTCGATCAAGACGCCGCTCGATGGGCGGACCTGGGCAGCATAGCGAAGCCCGGTCCCAAAGGCGTGGCCGTAAAACTCGCCGGCGACGAACACGCCAGACGCGATGCCGTATAGGCCAAGGGCAGCATTATCAACGTCGAACCGCCCCATGTCCAAAGCAGGTCCCGCGGTAATCTCGATTTGGGCAATATCGAACTCGTCACGATCAACCTGTCTGGTGGCATAGCCCAGAATATCGACATCAAAGCTATCTCCCTGCGTCTCCAATTCCTTGGAAAAATGCGCGGTTCCGGCCAGGTAGGCATTTACGTCGTCATCTTCCCGAGAATTCGCACTCAGGACGAAGGGCACGCCGTTCAGATCAATGGACGAAACATCGGGGGCCAGATTTGCGTTGGTTTGGTAACGGAATCCCGCCCTGATTTGACCGGACGCCGTTTGCCTTCTTTCCAGTTGAGTGATGAGTTCCAGCAGGGACTCGACTTTGGCAATAACGTCTTCTGGCACATCTGGACCGGCAATTGCCTGCTCAAGATAGCTGCGGGCATTATGAAAGGCCCGGACCCTATAATACAGAAGTCCTAATTCCAGCTGCAGCCGCGGCAATCCAGGCGCGTAAATCAACATCCGCTCGAGCGTACTTATGGCTGCTTCAACATCTCCCAACTGGATGGACAGTGCTGCATAAGCAAATGCGACGTCAAGATCGTCTGGTCTTTCCAACATGCGTTGAAACAGCAGTTCCCTTTGTGACACCGCATCGTCGATGAGTTGATTTTTTAGCGTTGGAACAACAACGGACTTTATTTTGCCAAGCCCATCGATCGATTGCGCGAATGCGGAATTCGCCACAAGAGCAAGAGACAAAACGCCAACCAATATATGCACACCAAACCACATCTTTTGGCCCTCTCCCCCGAGACGATTCTACCTCCCCACATAGAGTTTTTTGAGACACAGATCAAGACCTGAGACGCGGGGATTATTGAGGTATTTCATGACGGAACAGAAGAAGGTTGATCGGGCCGGAGCCGGAACTGCGGAGACCTCACATATCGCGGCAGATCCGGCTCCCGCCGCTCGCCGCAGCTTGCACGAGCGCCTGCTTCACCCGGATGGGTCAGCTTCGCTGCCCCGAAAAGTCAATCTATGTCAAAAAGGGTCAAAGCGCTGGCCACAGGGGTCAATCTATGTCGCCTTTAAGAAAAGAAGCCCCGCCAAAGCGGGGCCAGTTGGTTCCTCACCACTCAATCCAGAACCAAAGCCGCGTTGTTCGAGGTCTCCAATTGCGTATTCACGGCGGCGGCGATGGGTTGCGCGATGCCGGCGCATTGGACAGCGCCGTGTCGCGACCGGAAATGAAGGCAAATTATGGTGCTCCGAATGCTGCCGAACTGGCTGCTGCTTACGCCCATGGTGTCGCAAAAAATCATCCGTTTGTGGACGGCGACAAGCGAACGGCACTGGTTGCCGCGGGCATTTTTCTGTTGATCAATGGCCTCCGCCTCAAGGCGCCACCGGCCGAAGCGGCAACAATGTTTGTGGCCCTGGCGGCAAGTGGAATTGACGAGGAACAGCTTGCTGCCTGGATCCGCGACCGCATTATTCCGCGTTAATCCTCCTCGACCCCGCGCATCAGGAAGTGGCCGTGCAGGGCGGCGATGGGGCGGGCGCGTTCTTCCTGCCAGGCTTCGACCCGGATATTGGCGACCCGCTGGCCCGGCTTGAAGATGATTGCCCTTGCATAGGTGCTCAGCGGCTTGCCCGAACGCAGGAAATCGATGCCGATATCGATCGTCTTGGGCAGGGCATTGTCCGGGGCAAGCCAGGCCAGCTGGATGATGGCGGTTACCTCCATCAGGGCGCCGATCACGCCGCCATGCAGGGCCGGCAGCATCGGGTTGCCGATCAGCTTGTCGTCGAAATGCATGGTAGTGGTCAGTTCATCCCCCATGCGTTCCACGGTGATGCCGAGGAATTTGGCGTACGGAATGCCGTCGATCAGTTTTTCCAGGGCGGCATCGCGCGACAATTCGGATTCAAAAACGGGAGAGGTCATTTGTTCGATCCTGCCTGCTTGTTCGATCCGATCATGAAAGCACCGACCGAGGTGGCGATGAGATCGTCCTGGTCCTCGTCATAGGCAAAACCCCGCACGAACGCGATCGACCGGGTCAGCCGGTAGCATTCGGCATGGGCGATGAGATCCTGCCCGGGCTTGGCGGGCCGCGTGTAATCGATCCTCAGATCCAGCGTGGCAATCGGCATCGGGTGGGAAAAGGCAAGGAACGCGGCGACACCCGACACATTGTCCAGCATCGTCGTCACCACCCCGCCATGGATCACACCGGTTTCCGGATCGCCGATCAGATCTTCACGATAGGGTACCCGAATGGTGGCATTGCCTTTCGCATAGTCCTCCATCTTCATGCCCAGGGCCTTGGCATGAGGCAGGGTGTCCAGCAGCATCTGCCCGCCGCCCGGCAGAATACCCGGGAGTGTTGTGTCTGTCATGCGTTCCTTGCCTGTTCCGGTTCGCCCTCTCCATTGACAACCAGGCGTGGGAAGTCAATTGCCTATTGTGTCTTGGATTGATCCGCATGGACCAGTTTGCTTTCCCGAACTTGTGATCCCAATCTTGCGGCAGCAGCCATCCACATCGACAAGGGGAACGATACCCTTGAACCAGCAGCGTGACATTCTTGTACGCACTTGTACGCATTTTTGAGAACGTGCCGTCGCTATTGTTTTTTGCACTGTGGAGATCCACCGAGGACATTCAGCTTGCCGGCTGGGTTGGTGCAGTTTCGGCGATTGTGGTCTTGCTGATCACGTGGCACCGGCGCCTCGTGCCTCACCCGGTCCTGGTTGTCGCTGATCGCGGCGGCGCGACAGTCAGTGCGCATCACGAAGCATTGAACCTGTCACGAAGTGAACGGGTGCGAGGTGCCTTTCACATTCAGATCGCAGCAGATCCGGCGGTCAACAGCCGACACAGCCGGTTGAAGGATTTCCTGCGGCGCTACCGAGGCGTCGCGACCAGATATCTCGACAACTACCTGCGATGGTTCCAGCGACTTGAACTGGAGAACGCCTCACCCCGGGCTTGCCTCGCAACCGCCATCACACGTCCATGCATACAATTCGCGAACTGAGCCTACAATATCCCATCCATCACATCACGCATATTAGGGTCTGTTGACAATCACCGAGCAGCGTTGAGCATTGCGCAGAGGTGCCAGTTGGCTGCGTAGCTGGTATCTGTTTTGTCGTATCGCGTTGCCATCCCCCTGAATTCCTTGATCCTTGCGAAGCAGTTTTCAATCAGGTGACGCCACTTGTACATGTGAGTATCGTCGTCTCGTAGCCCTTTCCGGTTCGATTTGGGTGGAATAACCGCAGTTGCGCCGCGCTCATCAAGGTCTTGCAGGAGCCAATCGGCGTCGAAGGCCTTGTCGGCCAGCAACGCTGCGAAGGAGACATCGTGGATCAGGGGGGCAACCCCCTTCATGTCGTGCGCCTGCCCCGGCAGAAGCAGAAAGCGGAACAAGTTGCCGAGCGCATCGACCAGGGCAACGATTTTGGTCGTCAGCCCGCCGCGAGAGCGTCCGATGGCTTGATGCCGTGTCCCCCTTTTGCGCCCGAAGCCTTCTGATGGGCCTGGACAATCGTCCCGTCGATGAGGACATACTCCAAATCTGGCTCGCCGCTCATGGCGTTGAAAAGTCTGTCAAACACACCGGCCTTTGCCCATCGACGAAATCGTTTGAAAACCGAATTCCAGTTGCCGAAATCCTGGGGCAGGTCACGCCAGGGAGACCCTGTTCGCACACGCCAGGGAACGGCCTCCACGAACCGACGGTTATCCCGACCGGTTGCTCCCGGGTCCCCGGCCTTACCGGGTAACAGGGGCGCAATCTTCGCCCGGAGTTCATCTGAAATCACCAAACGATCTTCGTCCATCCAGACCGCCATTTTCGAAGCTTGAATAACAGTTCAGGCCCAATCGGAAACCCGAATGTCAACAGGCCCTAATCGAGCGGGGCCGACCGCCGGGCTTTGCAGGCGGCAATAGTGGCCCAATCAACGCCCATTCTTCATCCGTCAAATCGCTTGGATGGCAGGTAGGGCTGCGCCTGTATTCAACTCGAGTGATATTGGTCCATGGCATGGCCATTCTCCATCTTCTTCGATAAAGACGGTGAATCACAACCCACTGATATCACTCAACGACTTTTAAACGGGCTCTAAAGGGCTGAAATCGACCTAAAGCTGCGCCCGGATCGCCAGCCCCACCACTGTCAGCATGGAAAGCGCCATAACGACGTTGATGGCGAACTGTACCCGGCTCGACAGGTCCAGGCGGCGCAGGCCGATGCCCATGCTCAGCCAGACGAAATGCACCGGGATCCAGATCGCGTTCATGATCAGGAATTTCAGGGCATATTCGGTCATCAGGCTGGACGGCCAGAAGGCAAATCCGCTGAACAGGGCGGTGTTGACCGCATAGGCTTTCGGGTTGATCGCCTGCAGGGCGATGCCGCCCAGAATGCCGGGGGCCTTGGCCTTTTCGATGAAGGCGATCCTTGCGCCGGCAAAGGCAATCCGCGCCGCCAGATAGAACAGATAGGCCGCCGAAGCATAGAGCAGCACCGTGCGGATCGAAGGTTCGGCCAGCACAAAGGCGGCCAGCCCGCTGACCACCGCCAGCGCCACCAGATTGGTGCCGATCAAAAGGCCACTCACGAACCGCACCCCCGCCGACGCGCCGAATGCAGAGCCCACCCCGGCGGTGGTCAGAACGCCGGGGCCAGGTGTGATGATCAGAAAGAAGACCGCCGCGGCAAAAGTCAGCATGTAATCAGCCGGCTTCGTTCCGGGCGCGCACCTCGGCCATAAACCGTTCACGGATCAGGATCGGGTTCATGTCAATCACGGGCACGTCAATATTGCCGGATTCGCATTTGCTGACAATGATGGTCATCCGGTCGCCTTCCAGCGCCTTCTTGACCTCCAGAGCAGTGTCCTCGGCGCTGCATTCGACCACGTGTTCACAGCCACAGGCGGTCGCCACGGCGGTCAGCGAGGTTTTCATGCCGGCATAGGTCGGCTGGTCGCCGGTCGAGCCATAGCTGCCATTGTCGATGATCAGCAGGACGAAATTATCGCACACATTGTTGGCGATGGTCGGCAGAGTGCCGAAATTGGTCAGCACCGATCCGTCGCCGTCAATGGCGATGACCTTGCCCTTTTGCGCCATGGCCAGCCCCAGGCCGATCGACGAGCTGAGCCCCATGGTGCCCAGCATGTAGAAGTTGGTCGGCTGGTCGTCCATCATGTGCAATTCCTGGGACGGCAGACCGATATTGCACACCACCAGATGATCGTGGATCACCGGCAACAGGGATTGCAGAACCTCACTGCGGATCATTGGGCGATCCTCCAGAAATTGGCATCGGTCAGAATGGCGCTAGGCTTCTTGCTCATGAATGTGTGGTTCACAATGGCGCTGAATTCTTCCACCTGGTCGGCATGGTGGAAGTGATAGGTCGGGATGTTCAACTGCGCCAGCAGCGCCTTGGTATGCACCGCCATCTCCACCTGGCAGGCGACCTTTTCCCCCACTTCGCCGCGATAGCTGATCAGCATCGGCAGCGGAATCTGGTAATACTGGATCAGGGTCACCAGCGTATTGATCGTCACGCCGATCGCCGTGTTCTGCATGATGATGCAGGATCGCTTGCCGCCCATAAAAGCGCCGGCGCACAGGCCCATGCCCTCGTCCTCCTTGTTGGCCGGTACGTGCATGACGCGGTCGCTCTGTTCCAGTTCGGCAATCACGCCGGCCAGTTGTTTGCACGGCACCGTGGTAACGAATTCGACCCTGTTCGAGATCAAATCTCCCACAATGCGTTGATTGATGTTCATCGGACAAATTACCCCTTCCCGGCCACGATCCCTGCTCTGGCCCTGCTCTGGCACGCCGCAGATCAGGCGGAGCCTAACACGATGTGTACGCAAACTAAAGGTCCAACCCGGGCAAAGCTGCCTTTCCAGTCCTGTTGACGCGGAACAGCAATGAGTGCTCCTTGTTGGCCCGACCGATAACCGCACCAAATTCCCTCGAAGGCACCCAGCCCATGACCGACAGAACCGCCGACGGAACCGCCTATGACGTCAGCGGCTCGGACGGCGCGCCTGTCATCGCGCTGATCCACGGGCTCGGGCTGAACCGCCAGATCTGGCAATGGCATCTGCCGGCGCTGGCGACCTGGTACCGGGTGGTCAATTACGATCTTTTTGGCCATGGCAAGAGCGGCCCGCCGCCCGCCCGCGCTTCCCTGACGGTTTATGCCGAGCAATTGCGCGATCTGCTCGATCATCTGGGCATCAAGGCGGCCGCCCTGATCGGCTTTTCCCTGGGCGGCATGATCAATCGCCGCTTTGCCCTGGATTATCGCGGTCGGGCCAGCGCGCTGGCGATCCTCAATTCACCCCATGAACGCGATCCCGCTGTGCAAAGACTTGTTGAGGAACGGGCCGCGCAGGTTGCCGGCGGCGGTTCCGCCGCCACAATCGATTCCGCCCTGGAACGATGGTACACGCCGGAATTTCGCGCCGGCCGGCCGGACATTATGGACCTGATCCGCCGGTGGCGGGCCGACAACGATCCGGTCAGCTATCCCGACGCCTGCCTGGTCCTGGCCGCCGGTGTGACCGAACTGATCCGCCCGGAAAAGCCGATTATCGTGCCGACCCTGGTGATGACCTGTGAAAACGACACCGGCAGCACCCCTGATATGTCCCATGCCATCGCCTCGGAAATTCCCGGCGCGGAAACAATAATCGTTCCGGGCCTGCAACATATGGGCCTGACCGAAAAACCGGATCTGTTCACCGGACCGATCCTCGATTTCCTGGACCGCGCCACGGAACTTTGACATCACGCCCTGTCATTTTTATGATTTCGACCTCCACCAGCGCCGTGTGCGCGATGTTGCCTTGCCCTAACCGTGACGTTCCCACATCTCGTGTCAGGACATTGGGGTTGCCTTGCGCATCCGTACCGTCCTCGGCCAGATCGAGCCAGGCGCCAGTAGGCATGGCAACTACGCGGGGGCGGATGTCAGCGCTGATCTCGACCCTTGCCCGGCAGGCACCGCGGGCGTTGAACACCCGTACGGGATCACCGTCGACAAGCCCGCGTGCGGCCGCATCGTCCGGGTGCATCGTCAGCCGCGAAGGTCGTGCTCCGGGGGAATCGGCCAGGGCGCTTTCCAGCTGACTGTGCAGTTTATCGCCGGGCTGGGGCGAGACCAGATGCAACGGAAATTCTCCCGCCGCGCCGAGCCATTCATCGGGCGGCAGCCAGGCCGGATGCCCCGGACAGTCGGCATAACTGAACCCGTCAATGGTTTCGGAAAATATCTCGATCTTGCCCGATGGTGTTCCCAGCGGTGCGGCGCCGGGATCGCGCCTGAAGTCAGCGAACGGCGTTTCAGCAAACTGGGGTCCGGCAATCGGCAGTTCTACCCAGTTCTTCTCGCGCAATTCGTCAAAGGATGGGGCCTCAACCCCGTCTTCGGCAACGGCCTGCTTGAACCGGTCATAGAGGTGGCGCAACCAGCCCTCGGCATCGCGGCCCTCGGTAAAGCTCTCCCCCGCGCCCAGCCGTTCGGCCAGCCCGCTGAAAATATCATAATCGTCCCGCGCTTCACCAACACGCGGGATCAGGGCGGGCATGTTGAACAGAAACGGATCCAGTCTGGTCCGTCCGATATCCTCGCGCTCGTAAGGAGTGGTCGCGGGAAAGACGATATCGGCGCGCTTGGCCGTCGGCGTCCACCACGGTTCATTGACGATGACGGTGTCCGGTCGCTTCCAGGCCAGGTCCAGGCGGTTCAGATCCTGGTGATGGTGAAACGGATTGCCGCCGCACCAGTAGACAAGCTTGATATCCGCATAGGTTCGGTTCTGGCCGTTGAAATCGTAAGAGCCGCCCGGGTTCAGCAGCATATCGGCAATCCGGGCCACCGGAATAAAGTCGCTGACCGGGTTTTCCCCCTGGGGTAGTGTAATTCCACCCAGCCGCTTGATCGCCACGCCAACGCCGCCGATCGCCCCATAGCCATAGCCGATCCCGCCACCTGGCAGGCCGATCTGGCCCAGCATCGCCGCCAGCACTGCCGCTATCCAAAAGGGCTGTTCGCCATGCTGGGCACGCTGCAGCGACCACGCGACGGTTATCATGGTGCGCGACGCCGCCATGTGGTGGGCCAGTTCGGCAATCGTCGCCGCGTCGATGCCGCACAGGGGCGCCGCCCAGTCAGGCGATTTCGGCTGGCCATCGGTCTCGCCGAGCAGATAGGGTCGGAACTTCTCGTAGCCGGTAGTGCACCGGGTCAGAAAATCCTGATCCGCCAGTCCTTCGGTTTCCAGGACCCAGGCCATGGCCAGCATCATCGCGGTGTCGCCGCCCGGCACGATGGCGAGCCATTCTGCCCCTTCGGGCGCATCGGTACTTTGCGGGCTGATATTGACCAGCCGCATGCCACTATCGCGATAGGTCTGCAGCCAACCCCGGGTTTCATGCCGGGTGATCCCGCCCATGCTGACCTGCGAGTTTTTCGGATTGATGCCGCCGAACATCACCAGCGTCTGGGTGTGGTCGGCAATTTCGGTATAGGCTGTCTGGATGCCATAGGTCATCTTCAGGAAGTTCATGCCCAGCACACGGGGAATGATCGCCTGTGCCGCCGCGGTGCTGTAGCTGGCATAGGAGGAAACATAGCCGCCGACCGAATTCAGGAACCGGTGGACCTGGCCCAGGGCATGATGGAACCGCCCGGCGCTGGCCCAGCCATAGGACCCGCCGAAGATCGCACCATTGCCATGTTTGGCTCGCACCCGGTCGATTTCCGCCGCCGCGATATCCAGCGCCTCGTCCCACGGCAGTTCCACGAATTCATCCATGCCGCGCCGGTCCCGCGAACGACCGGCGCCGCCCTCGAGCCACCCCTTGCGGACCGACGGCCGGGCAATCCGTGTGCGGTGATGTACGGCCTGGGGCAATATGCTGGAAATCGGCGATGGGTCCGGATCAGCGGCAAATGGCGCCACTCCGGTAATGCGGTCTTCTTCGGTGGTGATCTGGAAGGCGCCCCAATGGCTGGACGTAACTCTGGTCTGACTGTCGGTCATCTGTTCACCATCGAAATTTCCCTGAACGGCAGGCTTGATCACGGTCTGACCTTATCGTGCGCCGGGTGCCGGGCGCCACATTTCTTTCCGGGTCCCTAACCTCACAAAAATCAGTCACGCGCCCGATTACAACTTAAAACTTTAACCATTCGTTATGAACCGCAGAACATGCTCCCGCCCACGTTTTAACGGTACGAAAGACAACCTTGCGCATGCAGGATCGTTCCGCAGTGTCGCAATTCCGCCTGGCGATCCTGTTCGGACTCGCTGATCCTGGAACTGTTGCCGGATTGATTGCCGGCCCGATGGGCCTTGATCTGGGGACCTGGACAAGAGAACTCCCGCTGTTTCTCGCCCTGTGCTGCTGTATCTTCGGGACCATCGTTTGCTGGCCAGCGCGCAGTTGGCAAGATGCCGACATTGGCTCGCCTGAAGCGCAGATCGAAGATTCTCTTTCCGCTCCAATTGAGGCGGTTGCGGAAGAAACCGCTCCGCCATCGGTGCAAATTTCACAAGTCGAAACCATTGCGGAACAAGGGCAAGACGATCTTCAGATGATTATCGACAACATGGCGATGGGCGTAGTCCTGTTGGACCATGATTTGAATATCCTGAAGGTGAACAAGTGCTGCACGCGAGAAATCTGGCAGGTTGGCGATATCGAGATTGCAAAGGGCGTGCCCTATGACGATGTCCTGCGTGAAAATCGGCGGCGCGGCGCCTCGCAGTTCGCCGAGGGCGATCTGGAGAGCTACATCGATGGCCACCTGTCGGAAATCGCCGATGGCGATATCGCCCCGCGCAATGTCGAACTTCAGGACGGCCGGGTCATCACCTATGCCGGCACCGCTTTCTCCGGCAGCGTGGAATCGGCCAAACAAGTTGCCAACCAGGTTTATGAAATCGCCGCCGTGGCAAAAGAACAGACCGACGTGATCAACCAAGTCTTCGCGGCCATTGCCGATATGTATCTGATAACCCAGAAAAATGCCGCCCTGTTTGAGGAGACCACAGGCGCGGTCAAATCCGCAATCGTCCAGACGGACGACTTGCAACGGGCAGCCGGATCATCTGGCTCACCGGTGAATGGACAAGGGTCAGACGCGCAAACCGACATCATGGCTGGCCAGCCCGCCAACTGAACCAACCCCTTCGATCAACTTTACATTTCTTTACGCGGCGGAGAAGCGCCGGCAATACCCTGTCCCTAAATCAGGATCGTGACGGCGGACAACCTCCGCCATTTCGTATCCCTCAATGACAGGAGTGAAGAAATGTCAGACCAACCCTCAATCGACAAAAACCGCGGCACCAGCCGCCGGGCCCTGCCCTTTATCGCCGGCACCGCCCTGGCGGTTGGCGCCGCATTCGGCATCCAGGCCCTTACCGACAGCAAGGCCTATGCCCACATGAAACAGATCACCAGCAGCGAGCATGGCAGGCACGGCGATTTTGCCAAGATGTCGGACACCGAAATTGAAGCCAGGATCAGCCGCATGGTGAAACATCTGGCCATCGAGATCGACGCCACCGATGAGCAGTCGGCCAGGATCGCAACCCTGGTGACAGCCGTGGCCAAGGACATGCGGCCGATCCGCGACCAGGTTCATGCCACAGCTCGGGAAATAAGAGACCTGTTGCTGTCGGACACCATCGACCGCGAGGCCATGGAACAAATCCGCGCCGAACGAATCGCAGAAGCCGACCGGCTCAGCCGAAACTTGCTGACTGCGGCGGCCGACGTGGCCGAGGTGCTCACACCCGAGCAGCGCAAAGTTCTGGAGGAGCGGATGCAGGAGTTCGGTCACAAGCGTCGGGGATGGCATCGGGGATGGCATCGGGGATGATTAACCTGATAAGCCCGAGGCGTTGTGACCACTAACATTCTCCTCATCGAAGACGACTCACGGCTCGCCGGGATGGTCGGGGACTATCTTGGCGAGTCCGGGTTTGAAGTCGCCATTGCCGGCACCGGAGCGGAAGGTCTGGTTCGGCACCGCGCCGGTGGGTTCGAGGCGATCATCCTTGATCTCATGCTGCCGGACATGGACGGGCTGGAGGTTTGCCGAACGATACGTGGTGCCGGCAATGGCACGCCGGTCCTGATCCTGACCGCCAAGGGCGACCCCATGGACCGGATCGTCGGACTGGAACTGGGGGCCGACGACTATCTGCCCAAACCGTTCGAGCCGCGCGAACTGTTGGCGCGTCTGCGGGCAATCCTGCGCCGTGGACAGTCCGCCGATACGAAAGCATCCTTGCGGTTTGGTCGATTGGAAATCGATACTGGCGCCATGGTGGCGCGGATTGACGGTCACACCTGCGCCCTGACGGCCCACCAGTTCAAATTGCTCGAAGTCATGGCGCGGGCGCCCGGGCGCGTCCTCAGCCGCGACTATCTCATGGACCGTCTGAAGGGTGAATATCTGGAGGCTTTTGACCGGTCCATCGACGTTCATATTTCCCGCATCCGGGCCGAAATCGAAGACGATCCAAAGCACCCTTGCCGTGTGGTCACTGTCCGAGGCGCCGGCTATGTCTTCGCTCGGGAACAAGTCTGATACAATGTTGATGCGCAGGTTATATCTGCAGATTTATTTCATTGTCATTGCCAGCTTGGTTCTGGTGGCGGTGCTGTCCGTAATTTTGTGGTCGATCTTTGGTCAGGGCGCGGCAAGGGATGGCATTCGGGAGGCTATTGCCCGGCTGGCCCAGCATTCTCTCCCGGCTGCCAGCGCACCGGTCAGTGTCCAGCGAGAATCTCTTGTTCGACTCGGCCAGGAACTGGAAATCGACATCACCCTGTTCGACACTGAGCGGCGCCTGATCGCTGCATCTGCTGCCCCCAGCCCGCCACCTCGCAAACAGAGTGACCGTCACGGTTGGCAGCGCGGACCTGGCGCCACAATGGTTCTGAGCCTCCCCGACGGGCGCTTTCTGGTGATCAATCTGGGGCATTCGGGCGGGGTAGAACCACCATTGAACTTGATCCTGTTCCTGGTCAGCGTTGCATTGAGTGTCGGGATCGTATCCTACCCCTTCGTGCGACGCCTGACCCGGCGGCTGGAGCGTCTGCAAAAGGGTGTCGAACAGATCGGCGCCGGCGATCTGTCGGCTCGGGTTGAGGTCAAGGGCCGCGACGAGGTTGCCGGCCTGGCCCAAAGCTTCAACGATGCGGCCGCCAAGATCGAGGATCTGCTGGTCGCCCACCGCCTGTTGCTGGCCAATGCCAGCCACGAGCTGCGCACCCCCCTGGCCCGGATCCGGCTGGGTATTGCAATGCTGAAGGAAAAGGAGGATCCGGCCCGCCGGGACGATCTGGAAGACGACATCGCCGAACTCGACACCCTGATTGATGGAATCCTGCTGATGAGCGAACTGGACGCCGGCGCCCGTACCGACCTGTCCCAGCAAGTTGACCTGCTGGCCCTCACCGCGGAAGAAGCTGCCCGTTACCCAGACAGCACTGTTTCCGGCAGCATCCCTGAAGTTACCGGCGATCCGCGCCTGCTGCGCCGCCTGATCCGCAACTTGCTGGAAAACGCCAACGTCCACGGGGCCCCGCCGGTTTCAGTCGAACTGGAATCGACCGGCGACGCGGTCACGCTGACCGTCAGCGACGGAGGCTCCGGAATTGCCGAAGAGAACAGAGAAAAGGTTTTCCAACCCTTCTTCCGCGCCCGCGACAAACAAAATGTGAAGGGCTACGGCCTTGGTCTTCCCCTGGTCCGCCAGATTGCCGAAGCTCACGGGGGATCGGTCAAAATTCTGGCAGGCGAAAAATCTTCGGTCAGCATCATGCTGCCGATCAACAAGGCGCGCAATCGATAGCGACGTGCACTTAGGGCTTCATCCAGTTTTTCGAACCGGAGATCCAGCGTTTCCAGGTTGACGTATTGGATTTCATCCAGCTCGCGACGGCCTGGTCCAGTGTCTGTTCTCCGCCCTCGATCGATCCGGCCAGCTGATCGAGATCTTCGGCCGGGAAGATCATCGTCTTCAACATGCGTTCGGCATAAGGCCAGTTATTGTGTACGCCCGGCCACATCAGCTTGAGCGAAGGTGCGTCCATCGCATTCGATTGCAATCCGCCCAGCGAGAAGACCTTTTCATCGGCCAGTGCCTGTGTGACACCGGGGTCGGCGACGACCACGTCCGGGTCGAAATGAATCGCGCCGGATGACAGCAAGGTCACCGATTCCCCGTCCATACGCACGAATTCTACCTTGAACCCGGCCATTGCCAGCGCCCGGCCGGCAATGTGGGCAATGACCTGTTGGCTGGTCCGGTCGCTGATCCCGACCCGGATCGGATCGCGCGATTTGTCTTGGGCCGGCTGGCCGGTACCCATCGCAAGACAGAAGCACAACAAGAGAACGGGAACGAAGCGGGGTGACGGGTGCATGACAGATCCTCCAATTGTCTGGACCTTGCCATTTTACCGTGCACGGCGAATCCAGTCGATCAGGGATTGACGAAATTTTTCGAAACGATCAACCCGTCCCCGTCACGCTTGGAAAATCGCTTCAATCTCGCCGTCAAACCCTCTACAGCAGGCATGTTTTGCATCGACATAAGCCTAATGTCGGCTGCCAAATTCCCGGCGGAGCGCGGCGGTGGTAAATGCAGGTGAAACGGCTGTGAGCACAAACACAGCGAAAATTGTCGCGGGCAGTCCCTTGTGCGCCGCGGCGTGGATGATCGGCGCCATCTTCTCGTTCAGTGTCATGGCAGTGGCAGGACGCGAGGCCGGTCAGGTGATCGAAACCGCCCAGCTTCTGGCTTGGCGGAGTATCATCGGGTTTCCCATCGTTGTCGCTCTGATCGTTGTTTCACGCAGCGGGTTTGGCCAGATCCTGACCCGGCGGCCCGGCCTGCACCTGGCACGCAACATCAGCCACTTCCTTGGTCAGTATTGCTGGTTCTATGCCGTTCTGATTATTCCTCTGGCGCAGCTTTTCGCTCTGGAATTCACCGCACCGATCTGGGTTGCCCTTATGGCGCCGTTCCTGCTTGGTGAACGTTTTACGCGCATGAACGCGCTGGGCATCGGCATCAGCTTCACCGGAGTTCTGATGGTGGTCGGTGTCTGGGCTGATGGCTTTGCCTCGGGGTTCAGCAGCGGTCAGATCTGGGGTTTTCTGGCGGCCTTCGGTTTTGCCGGCAATATGCTGGCAACCAAGCGACTGACCACGACCGATACCACTTTGTGCATCCTGTTCTATCTGGCCCTGATGCAGGCGCCAATGGGTCTGCTGGTCGCGGGATCGCTGCCGATGATCCCGCCCGATGCCTGGATTGCCTTCTGGGTGCTGGCGCTCAGTCTCGGCGGCCTCGGCGCACATTACTGCCTGGCCCAGGCCTTTCGCCATGCAGACGCGACCATCGTCACCCCGATGGATTTTACCCGGCTGCCGGTGATCGCAATCGTCGGCGCGACTTTCTATATGGAACCGCTATTGTGGAACGTACTCGTCGGCGGCACGCTGATTTTCCTCGGCAACTATTTCAACATGCGTCAGCGCCGGTAGAGCCGAAGCAAACCGGCAAACGCCATGGCTCATCGCCGCCCGTCCCTTCCGATAGATGCGGTGGCTGTAGTGCAGATCCGCACCGATATGGATCCAGTCACCATTCGCGAACCTGATGGTGCCACCGTTGCCATATTTGACCGGTAATTGCCGAATGTGCGTGCCGTCGTCAAAGTCGATATCAACCGTGCTGCCACCGGCCGTCAGATCAAACGAAACAGTTGGAATGGTCGTCTTCCCAGCACAGCCGACATGGATATTGCCGCAGAACACCGGCAGGGCCGGGTCGCATCTGTAGGCCGTTTCCCCCGCTTCCAGACGGTCAGGCGATCCGACAAAAAGCCCGGCGGCCAGAAGTGCCACACCTGCAACATTGATCTTCCCGACCATCTGCCGGAAGCTTCGCCGAAAGAGGGTGTGACGAAGGATTTTGAGGGGACTGATCATGACGGACAGATTCTTAGAGCCTGACTGAAAAGAGTTGAGTGATATCAGCCGCTTGTGATTCGATCATTGTATTCAATCAGCAATGGAGGCACAAAATGTGGACTGATCGCAAGCAATTTGATGAATAACCCTGGCGTCTGGCGCCCGTGCTAGACTGTCCTTCAGTCGAACATCCTATCCCCGCAGCATCCCGCCGGTGGCTTTGGCGACGCCGGTTACGACCTTCTCAGCCACCGAATCAATCTCTTCGTCCGTCAGGGTCTTGTCGCGGGGTTGCAGGGTAATCGCGATGGCGAGGGATTTCTTGCCCTCGCCGAGGCTCGGGCTCTTGAACAGGTCGAAGACGGCGACATCGGTGATCAACTTCTTGTCGGCGCCCCTGGCGGCACGGACCAGGGCATCGGCCGCAATACCCGTGTCCACCACAAAGGCGAAATCGCGGGTCACTGCCTGAAGGTCGGAGATATCGAGGGCGGCGCGTGCGGTGCCGCCTTTGGCCCGCGCCACGGGGATATTGTTCAGGGTGATCTCGAACCCGACCAGCGGGCCCTTCACGTCCAGCGCCGCCAGCACGCGGGGGTGGAGCTCACCGAAATGGACGATCTGGTTTTTCGGGCCCAGTTGCAGCGTGCCCGACCGGCCCGGGTGGAACCAGTCGGGGCCGCCCTGCACCACCTGAAAACTTTGCACGGGGGCACCGGCCGCGGTCAGGGCCGCCAGGGCATCTGCCTTGGCGTCGAACAGATCGACCGCGCGGCGGGTGCCGGTCCAGTCGCGCGCGCCCGACATGCCCCGTCGCACGCCGGATGCGCGAACGGTTTCGTCTTCGGGCGCATCGCCTGCATAGACCTGGCCGATCTCGGCCAGGGCCACATCGTCAAAGCCGCGATCCACATTGCGGCCGACGGCGGCAATCAGATTTGGCAGGAGCGAGGGGCGCATGTCGCTGAGCTCGTTCGAGATCGGATTGTCGAGCTTCAGGGCCTCCTGGCCGCCGCCGAACAGCCTGGCCTGGTCCTCCGGCAGAAAGGACCAGGTTACCGCCTCGTTCAGGCCGCGCGCCGCCAGGGCGCGGCGAGCCGCGCCGGTGCGTATCTGGAGCGGGGTCAGCACCGGCTGTGCCACCGCGTGCAGCCGTTCCAGCGGCACGTTCGGGATGGCATTCAGGCTGACGATCCGCACGACTTCCTCGACCAGATCGGCCTCGCCGTGCACATCGGGACGCCAGGGCGGCACATCGCAGACCAGACCGCCATTGTCCTCGGTCACGCCAAAGCCGAGGTCTTCCAGAATGCGGGTCTGATCAATCAGCGGCACGTCGATGCCGGCCAAGGTCTTCATCCGGTCGCCGCGCAGGGTATAGGCGCGCGCGGTATTCGGGATCTCGCCCGCCGAGACCGGCTCGGATGCCTCGCCGCCGCATAACTCCAGGATCAGCCGCGTGCCGATCTCGGCGCCAATGGGCGTGAAGGTCGGATCGACGCCACGTTCAAACCGGTAGCGGGCATCGGAAATGATGTTCAGCTTGCGCCCCGTGGTCGCAGTGCGGATGGGATCGAAATAGGCCGATTCCAAGAAGACATTCACGGTGTCTTCGGTGCAGCCCGACAACTCGCCTCCCATCACGCCGCCAATGGCTTCGGGCCCGTTATCGTCGGCGATCACGGTCATGGTGTCGTCGAGCGCGTATTCCTTGCCGTCGAGGGCCAGGATCTTTTCACCGGACTTTGCCAGTCGGACGTGGATGTCGCCCTTGACCTTGTCCGCATCAAAGACGTGCAAGGGGCGGCCCAGGCCGATGTTCACATAATTGGTGATGTCGACCAGGGCCGAGATCGGGCGCAGGTCGATGCCGCGCAGCAGCTTCTGCATCCAGTCGGGGCTGGGGTCATTTTTGACCCCGCGCACATAGCGGCCATGGAACAGCGGACAGGCATCGGCTGTTTCCGCCTCGAACTGCAAGGATACGTTGATGGGCGAGGCAAAACCGCCCGGCACGGGTTCCGCGTCCAGCGGTTTCAGGGTACCGATCCCCTTGGCTGCCATGTCACGGGCTATGCCGCGCACGCCCAGGGCATCGGGCCGGTTTGGCGTCACACCCACATCGATCACCGGTTCGTCGAGGCCGAGGGCTTCCGCCGCGCTCATCCCGACAGGCAGATCGTCCGGCAGATCGATGATCCCGTCATGGTTCTCGGAAATCATCAGTTCGTGTTCTGAACACAGCATGCCGTTTGAGTCTTCGCCGCGGATATTGCCGGGTTGCAGGGTCATGTCGGTGCCCGGAATATAGGCGCCGGCCGGGGCAAACATGCCGGTCATGCCGGTGCGCGCATTGGGCGCGCCGCAGACCACCTGGACCATGCCGTCAACGGTTTCCACGTCGCAGACCCGCAACCGATCGGCATTGGGATGCTGGCGTGCTTCCTTCACCTTGCACACCTTGAAGGCGGCCAGCGCGTCGGCCATGTTTTCCACGCCTTCCAGTTCCAGCCCCACATCGGTCAGGGCATCGGTGATCTCGTCGAGCGTGGCATCGGTTTCCAGATGCTCTTTCAGCCATGACAGAGTGAATTTCATGACAGCCCCCCCGGCAATGTCGGCTGCTGCAATGCGCCGAACCCATAGTGCCGAAGCCAACGCAGATCGGCCTCGAAAAAGGCACGCAGGTCTGGGATGCCGTATTTCAGCATGGCGATGCGATCGAGGCCCATGCCGAAGGCAAAGCCCTGATATGTGTCGGGGTCAAGGCCACCGGCCTTGATTACCGCCGGGTGCACCATGCCGGAACCGAGAATTTCCAGCCAGTCATCGCCCTGGCCGACCTTCACCTGACCCTTGTCCCAGGAACAGCCGATATCGACCTCCATCGAGGGTTCGGTGAACGGGAAATGGCTGGCGCGGAAGCGCATCTTGACTTGTAAAACCTCGAAGAACGCCTTGCAAAACTCTTCCAGCGTCCATTTCAGATGACCCAGATGGGTGGTTTCGTCGATTACCAGACCTTCGATCTGGTGGAACATCGGCGTGTGGGTCTGGTCCGAGTCCGAGCGGAAGGTGCGGCCGGGCGCGATGATCCGGATCGGCGGCTCGGAAACCTCCATGGTGCGGATTTGCACGGGGCTGGTGTGGGTCCGCAGCACCATGCGGGACCCGTCTTCCCTCGGTTTCAGATAGAAGGTGTCGTGATCCTGGCGCGCCGGATGCTCTTTCGGAATGTTCAGCGCCTCGAAATTATAATGATCGGTTTCGATGTGCGGGCCTTCGGCGACGGCAAAGCCCATGTCGCCGAAGATCTGGATCACCTCGTCCAGGACCTGGCTCACGGGATGAACCTTGCCCTGCCCCTCGGGCCGGACGGGAAGGGTAACATCCACTGTTTCGGTTGCCAGGCGAGCTTCCAGCGCAAATTCGCCCAAGGTCTCTTTGCGTGCACCGATCGCCGTGCCGATCCGGTCCTTCAGGCCGTTCAGGGCCGGTCCCATGGTCTGGCGCTCTTCCGGGCTCATCTGGCCGAGCGACTTCATCAGTTCGCTGACCCGGCCCTTTTTGCCGAGCGCGGAGACCCGCAAGGCTTCCAGCGCGGCCTCATCTCCGGCACCGCTAATCGCACCGTTCAGTTCGGCTTCCAGCGCCGCAATGTCATCGGTTGTGATCATCAACCCACATTCCATCCCAAACGAAACGATCCCGTCGATGCCTTTACACTAAAGCATCTCACGGACCGGTATTCGTGAACCTGCCGCCAGCGGGGCGGGAGATCCGCCCGAAGCGTAATAGATCAGGCGATCGCGTCGCGCGCCTGGGCCGCGATGGCGTTGAACGCCTCAGGTTCGCGAACGGCAAGGTCGGCGAGGACCTTGCGGTCCACTTCGATCCCGGCGTTTGCGAGTCCGCCCATAAATCGCGAATAGGTCAGCGTCTCGTCGAAAGCACGGCATGCTGCGTTAATCCGCTGGATCCACAGCGAACGGAACGTCCGTTTGCGGGTTTTGCGGTCGCGATAGGCATATTGCAGGCTTTTCTCGACGGCCTGGTTGGCGGCGCGGAAGGTGTTCTTGCGGCGGCTGTAATAGCCTTTGGCCGCGTCGGTGACCTTCTTGTGGCGGGCGTGACGGGTGGTACCGGTTTTTACGCGTGACATATGTCCTACCCTCCTATTTCGTGCCGTAGGGCAGGAACCGCTTCACGATCTTCGCATCCTGGTCAGACAGGACGGACATGCCGCGGGCGTTCCGAATGAATTTCTGTGTGCGCTTGATCATGCCGTGGCGTTTGCCGGACTGACCAACCTTTACCTTGCCCGAAGCGGTCAGCTTGAACCGTTTCTTGGCACCGGATTTGGTCTTCATCTTGGGCATTTTTGATCCACCTTTCAAACAAAGACAACACTCGCGGGACCTGACCCTCAAAGCCTGGCCGCCCCGTTATAAGCGCCGGTGTATAGACGGCTTGGCGGGAGACTGCAAGGGCGCAAAATTGATCTCGAGCCAAGGTAATCAAGGTAATCATTGGATTTTCCGGCATTATCCGCCAGTCTCGGGGACGATGACAGATCTTCAGCGATCCGTGTCTGTATTTCTGGTCCGCGCTCTTGCCTGCTGGACCGTTCTGGCTTGTGCCCAGACCGCGCCCGCACGCGCTCAAACAGCGGTGTCACTGGAACTGATCCTGGCCATCGACACGTCGGACAGCGTTGACGGTATCGAGTTCAACTTGATGCGCAGGGGAATGGCCGCCGCCTTTCGCCGGCCCGAGATCATTCAACTTATCGAACTGCAGAACGGCGTAGCGGTGGCGGTATTCCAGTGGAATTCAGACGTCGACAGCCGCTACATGACGCGGTGGCACCTGTTGCGGACCAAATCTGACTGTCTGGCATTCGCTGCCCTGGTGGAACGGATCGACCGGAACCCCTATCGCGGCTTCACCGCAATCGGTGAGGCGCTGGCGTTTGGCATCCATCAGTTGGAAACCAACGATTTTCAGGGCCAGCGGCTGAAAATCGACATTGCCGGCGACGGGCGCAGCAATCGCGGGCTGGATCCGGCCATCGCGCGCCAGGCCGCCGGCCACAAGGGCATCCAGATCAACGGCCTGCCGATCATTACCACGACCAATACAGGAAACCGCGACCTGGATCGGTACTATCTGCACCAGGTCATCCAGGGTCCGGGCGCCTTTGTCGAGATTGCCACCGGGTTCAGCGATTTTACCCGTGCCTTCCGGCGCAAACTCCTGCGGGAGATCACCCCCGCCATCAGCCAGCGCGATGGGAAAAAGTGGGGGTGAACCTCAATTCACCTGAACGTCGCACCCTTCCCAACAGGATTTGCGCATCTCTGATTTCAGAATCTTGCCGGCGCCGCTGATCGGCATCGGATCGGTAACAAAATCCACTGATCTGGGGCATTTGTAATTGGCGATCAGGGCGTGGCAATGGTCGATGATAATCCTGGATGCTGGCGGAATTGCCCTCGTGCAGACGCACAATGGCGTGCATCCGTTCATCCCATTTATCGTCCGGCACGCCGATAACGGCCCATTCGTGGACGAACGGACCACTGCCTCGGGCGCGGCGGCAAACGTGAAGCAGAACCTGCAACTCGGCCAGACGCCCCAGGTGCACGATGAGGCCAACAAGATTGTGCGCGCCGCTGTCTGTCTGCGACGTCGGGCCGGAGCCGGCGCTGCTGCGATATGTGAAGTCTCCGCAGCTCCGGCTCCGGCCCGATCAACCTTCTTCTGTTCCGTCATGAAACACCTCAATAATCCCCTCGTCTCAGGTCTTGATCAGTGTCTCAAAAAACTCTAGGGCGGGGGATATTGCAGCAAAGGAGATGAACTATGGGACTGAAACGGACGGACGAATTCCGCCAAGATACGGTGCGTATCGCGTTGACCAGTGGGCTGACGCGCAAGCAGGTGGCGGATTCGTAATTCGTTCGTAACGGGATGTCAAAATGATGTGTTTGTTTTCGTCATGTTCCGGGTGCCTCATCACGCCAAAACCCGCCATAAGTCAATAATATAAAGGGTTTTGTATGCGTTTGCGGGATTTATGATCGTGCCATCATGGCGCACCGGGTATTTATAGCGGTCGAGATGGTGCTTGAAGATGGTGTCGCTCGCCTTGATCAGGCCGCGCATCTCGTCACCTGCACCTTGCGGGCGCAGCCAGCTTTCCGGGTCGCCGCGGTCCAGCGCCCAATGCATGATGTCGAGGCTCCGGTCCAGCACCGCACCGTCCGGCAGCACCGGAACAGGTACTGTTGCCTTGGGCGATACCGCGATCATTTCGGCCGGCTTGTCCTTCAACAGGATCTCGCGCGGCGCGCAAGTCTGACCGCTGACATCCAGCGCCATCCGGGCGCGCATGGCACAGGGACACCGGCGAAAGGAATAGAGGATCGGCAGCGGCGCCCGCGCAGTCATGGTTTTTCCGCCAACAAGGCGGCCTTGCTCCCCGCCGGCTGGGCGTTCTGACCCAGGTGCTGTTCCCCCCGTGCCCTGGCCAGTTCGATCTGGCGCTGGCGTTCTTTGAATCGTTTGCGTTGTTCCGGGCTTTTCTCATTGTAGCAGCGCGGACAGCTGACACCGGGAACATAAAGATCCGACGCCTTACCTGCCGCATCAACCGGATGGCGGCAGGCATGGCACAGGTCACAGGATCCCGGAACCAGTCCCTGCCCCACCGAAACGCGCTGATCGAAGACAAAGCATTCCCCCTGCCATTTGCTGTCCGCCGGGTCTGCCGAGGATGACGCACTTTCGAGGTATTTCAGAATGCCGCCCTTCAGATGGAAAACTTCGTCCACGCCCTCTTGCTTCAGAAAGGCGGTTGCCTTTTCACTGCGAATACCGCCCGTGCAGAACATCGCCACTTTCGGCTTGTCATGGTGGTCCCGGTTTTCGCGGAACCAGTCCGGAAAATCGCGAAAGGATGTGGTCCGCGGATTGATCGCTCCCTTGAAGGTGCCGATGGAGACCTCATAATCATTGCGGGTATCGATCACCAGAACATCCGGGTCCGAGATCAGCGCGTCCCAGTCGGCCGGCTCCACATAGGCGCCCGCATTCCGGGACGCATCGACACCCGGCATGCCCATGGTGACAATCTCATTCTTCAACCGGACCTTCATCCGGTAAAATGGATTATGCGGGGCGCAGGATTCCTTGTGCTCCAGATCCATGCATCCCGGCAAAGAGCGAATATGATCCAGCACCCGATCGATACCGGCCCGCGCACCGGCGATCGTGCCATTGATCCCTTCATGCGCCAGCAGGATCGTTCCCATGACGCCGCCGGCCAGACAGGCTTCTCGCAAGGGACCTTGTACGGCGGCGCAACCCGGAATGGGGATAAACTTGTAAAGCGCCGCGATGACGATGTCGGAGGAGTCGCCGGTCATCCGAACCGTTCCATACCCGTCATTACGGCGATCAGGCGGCCAGTTTCAATCCGCGTTGCCGCCAGATCGTCACCAGGGCCTGGACGAGGTCATCCATCAAGGCTTCGGTATGCAGCGGCGATGGCGTGAACCTCAGGCGTTCGGTGCCGCGCGGAACGGTCGGATAATTGATCGGCTGAACGTACTGGCCGTATTGGATCAGCAGTTCGTCTGAAACCGCCTTGCAATCCACGGGGTCGCCGACCATGACCGGTACAATGTGGGAGGGGTTTTCCAACACCGGCAGGCCGGCATCGGCGAATTTTTGTTTCAAGGCCCTGGCATTCGCCTGGTGGGCGGTCCGCTCTGCCTGGCTCGATTTCAGATGCCGGACACTGGTCAGCGCACCGGCCGACAGCACGGGCGGCAATGAAGTGGTGAAGATGAACCCGGGGGCGAACGACCGAACCACATCGACGAAATCGGCCGATCCGGCAAGGTAACCGCCCATCAGGCCATAGGCTTTCGCCAGCGTCCCCTCGATCACATCGATCCGGTGGGCGACGCCGTCACGCTCCGCTATGCCGCCGCCGCGCGGGCCGTACATGCCCACGGCGTGGACTTCGTCCAGATAAGTCATGGCGCCATAATTATCGGCCAGGTCGCAAATCTCCGCGATCGGCGCCAGATCGCCATCCATCGAATAAACACTCTCGAACGCGATCAGCTTGGACGTGGCCGGGTCGGCGGCGGCCAGCAATTCTTCCAGATGTTTCAGATCGTTGTGGCGCCAGATACGCTTTTCGCACGGCCCATGGCGAATCCCCGCGATCATCGAGGCATGGTTCAGGGCATCTGAAAATATGATGCAGTCCGGAAGGACACGCCCCAGGGTGGACAGCGCCGCCTCGTTCGCGATGTAACCGGAAGTGCACAACAGCGCGGCCTCCTTGCCGTGTAGATCGGCAAGCTCGCCTTCCAGCGCCACGTGATAACTGGTCGTGCCCGAGATGTTGCGCGTGCCTCCGGATCCGGCGCCGGCGCGATCCACCGCCTCGTGCATGGCGGCGACGACTTTTTCATTCTGCCCCATGCCGAGATAGTCGTTCGAACACCAGACGACGATTTCCTTCTCACCTTGCGGTCCCTGCCACATGGCCCGGGGAAACCGGCCGCGATCCCTTAGGATATCGGCAAAAACCCGGTAGTTCCCCTCGGCCCTGAGTGCGTCCAGCCGCTGGCGAAAAATGTCGTCGTGGGTCATCCGTTCGGTCCCGCATCTGTCTGTTACACATGGAAAATGCCATACATCCGTGCCCGGAACCACCGCCATCGTAAAAATGTCGCGGCGTTGTGATTCCAGTTACACTTGTGCATCAGATCGGAGCTCGCCTGAATTGAGAAAGATCAAAAAACCGGCGGGAGGACACCCGCCGGTTTGGTTGGGGCGCGATGGTGAGCGCCCCTGTGCGGGCAGGCGGGAAAAATTGGTAAAGATGGCGAATCTGCTCGGACCGGAAACGCTCGAATTCCTTGAAGCTGGCATTCAGATCCGACAGGCTGTCGGCATCCGCCACGTCCTGATCAGCCGGCAGGCCAACGTGTTTGTCGTACAGCTCGTCCAGCAGCTTGCAGGTATCCAGACCCTTCTGGGTCAGGCTGACGCGGACCGAACGGCGGTCCACGTCCGACCGCTTGTGGTTGATATGGCACAGCTTAAACAGTTTCTTCAGATTGCAGGAAACGTTTGAGCCCTGGTAATAAACGCGGGTGCGCAGTTCACCGGCCGCCAGTTCGGAATCACCGATATTGAAGATCAAAAGCGCCTGAACCACTACAACTGAACACTGTTGATTTCCATGATGCCGACACGTTCCAGATCGTCCTTGATGACGTCCAGCAGCCGGTGAAGACGTTCAACATAGTTGAGTGTCTTCAGACAATGCGTTTTGACATCCGATGCGCCGGCAATTTCCTGCTCTGTCGTATCGATCATTGCTTCACTCATCAATTCCGCACATCCGTTGCTAGTCGTGTCCCGATCCAATTCAGATTGGAATGTGAAGGATAAAGGCTGAATTTGGGTTAATTTCCATCAGCCATATTTTCAGGCGATTTTTTCGCCCCGGATGAAGCGGATTATTCCCGAAAAATCGACATTACCATGTCCCGAGGCGTCGAACAGCGCGTAAAGGGCCGATGCTTCGGCGCCCAGCGGGGTCGCCGCACCATTGCATTGAGCCGCATCCTGCGCCAACCGAAGATCCTTCAGCATCATCGCGGCCGTAAATCCAGCCTGGTAATCCCGGTTGGCCGGGCTTGCCGGCACTGGCCCCGGGACCGGGCAATAGGTATCCAGCGACCAGCACCGTCCCGATGCGGTCGAGGAGATATCAAACAGTTTCTGGTGGTCCAGGCCCAGTTTTTCGGCCAGAATGAAGGCTTCCGACACGCCGATCATGCTGATTCCGAGGATCATATTGTTGCAAATCTTGGCCGCCGTGCCGTTTCCGGGCCCACCGGCATGGACAATGGTCTTGCCCATGGCCTGCAAAAACGGTTCTGCCCTGGAAAAAGCATCGTCATTGCCGCCGACCATAAAGGTCAATGTTGCCGCCTCGGCACCACCAACCCCGCCCGACATCGGCGCATCCACATGGTGCTGGCCGTGTGTTTCGGCCTCGCGATGAAGCTCCCGGGCGCTGGTGATATCGACCGTAGAGGTATCCATGAAGACCATTCCAGGCCGGGCCGCGGCCAAAATGCCGCCATCGCCCAGATAGACCGCACGGGCGACCGGGCCATTTGGCAAACATGTCGCCACCGCATCAGCCTGGGCGACGGCCTCCCGCGCGCTGTTGACGCCTTCCACCCCGCGCCCGCGCGCGCCGTCCAGGTTTTCCTTGCTGAGATCGAAACCGACGACCTTGTGACCCGCCGCCGCGATATTGCCCGCCATCGGCGCCCCCATATTGCCAAGCCCGATGAATGCGATCGTTGCCATATTCCTTCTCCTTCCTTCTCCCCTGTTTTCGTTCCAGCCATTGCCAGGCCGGCGGTTCTTGCATTGCGATATTTCTAACTGCATGGGCGGATGGTCGGAACCCGTTGCCTTGCCGAAAATTCAGGCAAGCCCCAACTCACGGCCGTCGGGCAGTGGTTCGAAATATGCCTCCACGGCCTCGTCGCTGACTTCTTCCAGCGTTGCCGGAGACCAATTGAACGCATGATCCTTGTCGATGATTATCGAGCGTACGCCCTCGAAAAAATCATGCCCCCTGATAAACCGGCAGGACAGGCGCAGTTCCATATCCAGGCACCAGTCCAGTGAATGCGGCCGTGCGCGGCGAAAGGCGGATAAAGTCACCTTCAGTGAAGTGGGTGATTTCGTTCCAAGCTCCTTCAGGACCTCTCGACACCATTCAGACCCGTCAGACTCAAGTGCGGCCACAATGTCTTCCATGCGGTTGTGACAGAACAATTGATCCACCGTTTCCTGAATATCGCGCAGCGGTGCGTCCCCGACATCGTCGGCATATTGATCGATGATGGCATCAACGTCGCCATAGGGGTCGTCGCCAAACGCAGCACTCGTCAAATCGGCCCTGAAGGCCGAGAGCCGGTCCGACGGGACATAAACATCGGCGCCGCCGGCATAGATCACATCGCCCATTGTACAGCGCGCGCCAGTCAGGCCCAGATAGGTGCCGACATTCCAGGCGCCGTGGGACAGAAGAAAAGTCCCGCCGACATCCGGGAACAGGCCGATGCCGGTTTCCGGCATGGCGAACACCGTCCTGTCGGTCATCACCTTGTGCGAGCCGTGGACGCTGAGCCCGACGCCGCCGCCCATCGTGTAGCCGTCAATCAGGGCCGCATAGGGCTTTGGATAATGCTTGATCGCGGAATTGAGCAGATATTCCTCGCGCCAGAAGGTCTCACCGCCACCATCGCGCGCCTTGCCGCTGTCATAGAGATAGCGCACGTCGCCACCGGCGCAGAATGCCTTGTCGCCGGCGCCCTCGATGATCACGATCTGAACGGCGGGATTGTCCCGCCAGGAGTCCAGCGTGCGATGGATGACGCGGCACATGTCCAGGGTCAGCGCATTCAGGGCCTCGGGCCGGTTCAGTGTTATGACACCCGCCGCCCCTTCGCGGCCAATCAGCACCTCGTCGGTCATGATAAATTCCGTTCGTGATCGCCCTGATTTCAGGCGGCATTCCGGCCCAACACGGCCCGGGCCACAATAACCCGCATGATTTCATTGGTGCCTTCCAGAATCTGGTGGACCCGCAGGTCCCGGACAATTTTTTCAATGCCATAATCGTGCAGATATCCGTAGCCGCCATGAATTTGCAAGGCTTCGTTGGCAACCTGAAAGCCTGTGTCCGTGACCAGGCGCTTTGCCATGGCGCAGTATTTGCTGGCATCCGCCGTTTTGTTGTCCAGCTTCCAGGCGGCCTGATAGAGGAAAGTGCGCGCAGCCTGAAGTTCGGTCTCCATGTCGGCGATCTTGAACTGCAGTGCCTGGAACCCGGTCAGCGGGCTGCCGAAGGCGTGGCGCTCGTGCATATAGGCGACCGCCTTATCCAGCGCGGCCTGGCCCGCGCCCAGGGAACAGGCCGAAATGTTCAGGCGGCCGCCATCAAGCCCCGCCATGGCGAATTTGAAACCATCGCCTTCCGTGCCGATGCGGTTGGCGGCCGGCACCCGCGCATCCTCGAAATTCACCATCGCCGTCGGCTGGGCGTTCCAGCCCATCTTGCGTTCCTCGGCCCCGAATGAAAGCCCCGGCGTATCCCTGGGCACGATCAGGGTCGATATGCCGCCCGGGCCATCGTCCCCGGTCCGGCACATCACCAGATAAACGTCGGAATATCCGCCGCCAGAAATAAAGGCCTTCGATCCGTTGATGACATATTCGTCGCCATCGCGAACTGCCCGGGTCTTGAGCGCGGCGGCGTCCGAGCCCGAGCCCGGCTCGGTCAGGCAATAACTGGCGATCAGCTCCATGCTGGCCAGTTTCGGCAGCCAGGTCTGACGCACGCCATCATCGCCGAAACTGTCGATCATCCAGGCGCACATATTGTGGATGGAAATGAAACCGGCAATCGCCGGATCGCCATGGGCAAGCGCCTCAAAGATCAAGGCCGCGTCCAGGCGAGTCAGTTCGGATCCGCCGACATCCTCGCGCACATAGATCGCGCCCATGCCAAGTTCGGCCGTCTGGCGCACGATATCCGCCGGAAAATGTCCGTCCCGGTCCCAGTCAAGGGCATTGGGTGCAAGCTGGTCGCGGGCAAATGCCAGCGACATGTCCTGTATCTGCTGCTGTTCCGGCGAAAGCGCGAAATCCATGCCCTACCCCTCCGGGGTCTTCGGCCCGGGAACACAGTTTTCGAGGGCCAGCCTAATTGCAAACGTTAGAAGGCGTGCCTGATATCAGTTGTACGCGGCCGCCACAATAGACGCGCAGGGAATTGCCGCCATCGCTGCCCTCTTCCACCGCGACCGCCGGCAAGTCGACGCGCCGCAGGGATTGAACCGGTGTTATCTCGTTCGACCGATAGGAAGACGTGCCCCTGATCCCCCCGCCGGCACGCACCTTCTGGTCGCAATCGGCATGGCCCGCCGCCAGCCTGATGATTGATCCGCAATCGGTCGCGGCGATGTTTGCGCCGGCGTTCGCGGGCGCTGCCCACGGAACCGCTGCCATTGTCCCTGCTGCAAATGTCCCATTTCCGGAAATTTCCATCATAGCCCCGCATCTGTTAACCATTTGGTAATAAAGCATATCCCGGATTTACCCTTCTGGACAATCGACTTTTATGAATTGCATCGCCTATTGTGCGTCCAGTCACCAATCAGGATAAAATCATGAACCCACAATCCGGCGGCGCCTATCCAACGGTCCGCATGCGCCGAAACCGCCAGCACGATTGGATACGCCGTATGGTTCGCGAATCCAGATTGGCGGTCGATGACCTGATCTGGCCGGTCTTTCTGGTTGATGGCGAAAACCAGCGCCAGCCGGTGGAATCGATGCCCGGATGTGAACGCCTGTCAGTGGACCAGGCAATTGTGGCGGCACAGGAGGCGGTTGAACTGGGAATCCCCTGCATCGCGCCCTTTCCGTTTACAGATCCATCCAAAAAGGACGCAAATGGCTCTGAATCTTTGAACAAGAACAATTTAGTATGCACTTCAGTTCGTGCGATAAAAGAAGTTGTGGGAAATGATCTTGGTGTCCTGACCGATGTCGCCCTGGATCCTTATACCGATCATGGCCACGATGGCCTGCTGGATGGCGATGTGATCCTGAACGACCCGACGATTGAAATCCTGTGCCAACAGGCGGTTCTCCAGGCATCTGCCGGCTGTGACATCATCGCTCCCAGTGACATGATGGATGGGAGGATTGGAAAAATACGACAAATCCTTGATGATGCGGGACATAGTGACGTTCAAATCATGTCCTATGCGGCCAAGTACGCCTCGGCATTCTATGGTCCGTTCCGCGATGCCATCGGGTCGAAAAAGGCCCTGCGCGGTGACAAGCGGACCTATCAGATGGATCCGGGCAATACGGACGAGGCGGTGCGTGAGGTGGCCCTGGATCTGGCCGAGGGCGCGGACATGGTCATGGTCAAGCCAGGCATGCCCTATCTGGATATCTGCCGGCGGGTAAAGGACACCTATGGGGCGCCAACTTTCGCCTATCAGGTATCAGGCGAATACGCGATGCTGATGGCGGCCATCGGCCATGACTGGCTGGAACGCGACCGGACGATCCTGGAATCGCTGTCCGCGTTCAAGCGGGCCGGTTGTGACGGCATTCTGACATATTTCGCGCCGGAAGCCGCCCGCCTGTTGAAACAGGCGGGCTGAACTCCGCGGCGGTTCAGGACCTCTTGCCGGCGTTTTCCAGCCGCGCCATCAGCGAGGACGTGTCCCAGCGTTTGCCGCCCATGGCCTGAACTTCCGAATAGAACTGATCAACCAGCGCGGCAACCGGCAGATTGGCCCCGTTGCGCCGCGCCTCGGACAGGCAGATGCTCAGATCCTTGCGCATCCAGTCGACCGCGAATCCGTGTTCATAGTGATCGTCCAGCATGGTTTCATAGCGGTTTTCCATCTGCCAGGACTGGGCCGCGCCCTTGGAAATCACCTCGACAACCTTGTGGCAATCGAGCCCGGCTGCCTTGCCGAAGTGCAATCCCTCGGACAGCCCCTGAACCAGGCCGGCAATGCAGATCTGGTTGACCATCTTGGTCAACTGTCCCGAACCCGAGGGACCAAGCAGGACGCAAGAGCGGGCAAAAGCATCGATCACGGGTTTTGCCCGGTCGAACGTGGCCTCATCACCACCGCACATCACGGTCAGGACACCGTTTTCGGCGCCAGCCTGGCCCCCCGATACCGGCGCATCGATGAAACCGAACCCGCTCTTCGCGGCAGCGGCGGCCAGTTCCCGCGTTACATCGGTGCTGGCCGTCGTGTTGTCGACAAGGATTGCACTCTGCTTGACGCCTTCGAAGGCGCCGCCCTCGCCAATGGTGACGGCCCGCAGATCATCGTCATTGCCGACACAGCAGAAGACGAAATCGCATCCTTCGGCGGCCGCCGCCGGTGTGGCATGGGCGGTGCCGCCGAATTCAGCGGTCCATTTGTCCGCCTTGGCCGAGGTCCGGTTATAGATCCGGACGTCATGCCCACCCTTCGTCGCCAGGTGCCCTGCCATCGGATACCCCATCACGCCCAGTCCGATAAATGCCACCGTTGCCATTTGTTGATCTCCCAAACATTTTCACGTGCGTTTCATCACCGATGAACCATGATATATCCCAATGCAAGCGTGGTCTTCCGCCCCAAAGGGGAAAACTATTTTTATGGGCCGACTATTCAGATTTCTCTTGCACCTGAGCGTAACACTGACAGTGGCCGCCCTGCTGTTGAGTCTTTTCGGTGTCCTGTGGCTGCGCAAGTCGGTTCAGCCGATGACCGGCGAGATGGCGATCGCCGGTCTGACCGCCGAAGCAACCATCGTTCGCGACAAGAACGCTATCCCGCATATCATCGGCGCGACCGACGCCGACGTCTATGCGGCCATGGGATTTGCCCATGCCCAGGACCGGCTTTGGCAAATGGAAATGTCCCGCCGGTCGACCCAAGGCCGGCTGTCGGAGATGTTTGGCGAACGCACCCTGAAAACCGATATTTTCCTACGGACCCTGAACTTGCACGGCCTGGCATCCCGGTCGGTCGCCTATCTGGAGCCGGAAATGCGCGGCGCACTGGAAGCCTATGCACGCGGCGTCAATGCATTTATCAACCGGGAAACATCACTGCTGGAACCTCGGTTTCCGCCCGAGTTCTTTTTGATACCACCCAAATTTGTCCTGGCACGGCATCAGCCGGAACCCTGGACGCCTGCCGACAGCATCAGCATCATCAAGCTGATGCAGTTCCAACTGTCCAAAAACCTCGGCAATGAGAGCCGGCGTTTGAAGCTGGCCCAGCGTGGCTTCAGTCCGAGCGAAATTGATGACCTCGAGCCAATAACACCGGGCGAGGAGGCGCCGCCATTGCCCGAACTCGCCTCGCTTTATCCCCTGAACCCGGACCAGCCCGCACAAGAAGCCCGGATGACGAGCAACGAATTTCCATTTGCGGCCGGCGCCTGGGCTTCGAACAACTGGGTGGTTTCGGGCAAACGGTCGGTTACCGGAAAACCGTTGCTGGCGAACGATCCACATCTCGGCCTTTCGGCGCCGGCGATCTGGTATCTCGCCCACCTGACCCTGCCCAATGACCAGGGCCCGGCCAGCAATGTCATCGGCGCCAGCCTGCCCGGCGCCCCTGTCATCGTGATCGGCCGCAATGACAATGTGGCCTGGGGAATGACCAATACCGGCGGCGATGTGCAGGACATGTTTATCGAACGGATCGATCCGGCCGATCCATCCAGATACCTGACACCGCAAGGATCCCAGCCGTTCCAAACAGAAACGATCACGATCAAGGTCAGAGGCCAGGATGACCACATGCTGGAGCGGCGCCAGACCCGCCATGGTCCAGTCCTGCCGCCCGACAGCAGTTTTGTGGCTGGCGTGTTGGCGGAAGGTCACGTGGCGGCCCTGTCGTGGTCGTCCCTTACCCCGCGCGACCGGACCATCGAGGCAATATTCAGAGCCGCGCGCGCGACAAATGTCGATGAATTCATGGGAGCAATCGAAAATGTCGTCGGCCCCATGCAATCCACGGTCGTCGCCGATACCGAGGGCGCCATCGGCCTTATCGCGGCCGCCAGGGTTCCGGTTCGCAATCCGGACAATGACATCCGCGGACGCGCGCCGGTTCCGGGGTGGGACGAGAAATACGATTGGACGGGCTGGATTCGGGACCGGGATCTGCCCCGGGCAGTCAATCCCGCTTCCGGTGCCATCGCGACGGCAAACACCAGGATTGTCGGCCCGGAATACGAGCACTTCCTGACCCATGACTGGGCCAAACCCCACAGGGCCGCCCGGATTGTCGAACTTCTCAACGGGCGGGCGGTTCACAGTCTGGAGAGTTTCCAGTCGATCCAGCTGGACACCCACGCCGCGCCGCTGCGCAAGACAATCACGATGATGCTGGAACAGATCGGCGACCGGCCGGGTCGGCCCGCCGTGTCGGCGGCGATCCTGGACTGGCTGGAAACCTGGGATGGCACGATGGAGCGCAGTGACAGTGCGCCGCTGGTGGCCGTGGCCTGGGTCAATGCGGCGGCGGAAGCCATTCTCAAGGATGATCTGGGCCAAGATTTCGAAAAGTTTCGCACATCAAAATCCGACCGGCTGGCCAGCATCCTGTCCGGCCAGGCCAATGCCCGAAACTGGTGCGACAATCGCCTCAGCGAACCTGTGGAGAGTTGCAAGGCTGTTCTGGAAGACGCGCTTGATGCAGCCATTGCCGGCCTGACCGAAAGATATGGCAAGAACCCGGACTTCTGGCAATGGGGGGAAGCCCACATCGCCCGGGGCAGACACGCCGCATTCGGCAAGCTTCCCGTCATCGGTTCATTTTTCAATGTGGAGGTGCCCTCATCCGGCGGCGCCCAGACACTGAACCGGGGCGATATGTCCCCCGGCGATCCAAACGATCCGTTCGGTAATATCCATGCCGCCAGCTACCGGGCAATCTATGATCTGTCGATGCCGGACCGATCTGTCTTCATTCACAGCACCGGCCAGTCGGGCAATCCGTTCTCGCCCCATTACCGGGACTTCGCCGAACGCTGGAGCGCCGGAGATTACATCATCATGACCACGAAACCGGCAGAATACGGTGCCGGCGCTCTGGGAACTTTCCGGCTCTATCCGCCCGGGACCGGCGCCACACAACAATAACCGCTCTGGAAGAAGACCAATGGCGTGCCCTCGCGGTGCGGGGCAAGGCGCTCCACCCGGCCCACATAGATCACGTGATCGCCGCCATCGTGGCGCGCATCGACCGTGCATTCGATACTGGCCAGCGTGTCGGTCAGTACCGGACAGCCGGTGTTCCATCGGTCCACGGCGACCCCGGAAAAATCAAACGACTCAAGAGCGGCGAAATGCCGGGACAGATCGATCTGATCGTCGCCCAGGACATTGATCACGAAGCTGCCAGCAGCGTCGAACCCGGCAAACCGGTCGGAGGTCCGGTCCAGCGACCACAGAACCAGCGGCGGATCCAGCGAAACTGACGCAAAGGAATTGACCGTAATTCCCAGATCGCGCCCATGATCCATCCGCGTTGTAACGACCGTCACCCCGGTGGCAAACTTGCCCAGTGTGGCCCGAAACGAAGCATTGTCGATGGTCATTCAGGACCGTCCCTCAACCGTGATTGCGCCAAGCATTACGGGACCGCCGCGGCCCTCGCAAGAGGCCAGACAAATCCGGTTTGCTAACGCCGTGTTAATCATGTTGGGCGGACGGCGGTTCGTTAGCTGCAGGCTTGAATTCTCCGGTGTCACTTCCCACATCGGGCTCATGCAAGATAACTCCCGTTACTTTGGCGATGCGTTCAGCGGCCGCGTGAATGGCGCCGCACCGGACCCCGAAGCATTCCCCGAACTCTATGATGGCATCGTCCCCCGCCGGATTTTTGCCTATGTATTCGATTTGACCATCATCCTTTTTATTACCTTCGTTACCTGGGTGATGTTGGTCATGTTTGGTGTGTTGTCTCTGGGGTCAGGCTTTTTGTTAATGCCGCTCCTCGGCCTCGTCCCACCGACCTATTGGGCCTTCACCATTGGCGGCCCGCATTCGGCGACCTGGGGAATGCAGATGATGGACATCACCGTGCGCGACATTTCCGGCGGTCGCCCCGGCCCCCTGATCGGCCTGCTGCATGCCGTGATCTTCAGTTTCAGCATGGCCATAAGCTTCGGCCTGGTTCTGTTGGCGCCACTTTTCAACAGTCGCTCGCGCTGCCTGCACGATTACATCTGCGGTACCGTCCTGATCAACGAGCAGGACTGACCTGCAACTCGCACAAATTCCGTCCCTCACCGACAAAACCAATGACAATGGGTTGCGTCATTGACCGTGTCACTGCACGGTCTGACCGAATTTATCGAGGGCGGTGCGATGGGAAAAATCGAACCATATGCCATGTTGATGGACGGCAAGTGGTGCCCGGCCTCGGACGGTGCGACCTTTGAGAGCTTCAACCCCGCGACCGGCGAAGTTTGGTCAACCGTGCCCGAGGCGACCGGGCAGGACGTCAATGATGCAGTTGAAGCCGCCCACCGCGCGCTGAACGGACCCTGGGGGGAGATGGTGCCGACCCAGCGCGGAAAATGCCTGCGCAGGCTGGGTGATCTCCTGGCTGAAAACTCGGAAGCGCTGGGCCGGGCAGAGACCACCGACACCGGCAGGATGTTCAAGGAGACCGCCTGGCAGGCGACCCATATTGCCGGGTTTCTGCATTTCTATGCCGGCTCTATGCCGGCGCCGCCGACAATATCCATGGCGACACCCTGCCGATCGACAAGCCGGACATGTTTGTCTTCACCGACCGCGAACCTCTGGGCGTGATCGCGGCAGTGGTGCCGTGGAACTCACAACTGTTTCTCGGCACCGTAAAGATCGGACCGGCGCTTGCGGCCGGAAACACGATCATTCTCAAAGCCTCGGAACATGCCTCCGCTCCCTTGCTGGAATTCGGCAAGCTGATTGAGCAGGCCGGTATTCCGGGCGGTGTCGTCAATATCCTTGCCGGGCACGGCGATCCGTGCGGCCGGGCGTTGACTTCGCATCCGCTGGTGGCACGGGTCGCCTTTACCGGCGGATCGGAAACGGCGCACCATATCATCCGGAACTCGGCGGAGAACTTTGCCGAGGTGTCGCTGGAGCTTGGCGGAAAATCGCCCTTCATCGTGTTTAACGACGCCAATATCGAAAGCGCGGTGAACGGTTCTGTCGCCGGCATCTTCGCGGCTACCGGCCAAAGCTGCGTCGCCGGGTCACGGCTCTGCCTGCACGAAAATATTGCGGATGAATTCCTGGATGGAATGGTCGTGATTGCCGGCAATATCCTGATCGGTGATCCTCGGGCGGGCGAAACCGAAATGGGGCCGCTGTGCACGAAGGGACAACTGGCCCGTATCGAGGCCCGGGTGGCGCTGGCCCTTGAAGAAGGCGGCAAGGTTCTGACGGGCGGCAAGCGGCCGGACATGGACGGGCTTTATTTTGATGAACCCACGATCATCGAATGCCCCCGCCAGGACATGACCGTGGTCGATACCGAGCTTTTCGGTCCGGTGCTCAGTGTCCAGCGGCTCAAGACCGAAGACGAGGTTGTGGCCCTGGCCAACGACACCAAGCATGGCCTGGCGGCCGGCATTTTCACCCGCGACAGTGCCCGCAGCCCGCGCATGGCAAAGCGGGTCAAGGCGGGCATCGTCTGGGTCAATACCTACCGGGTGATATCCCCCATAGCCGAGTTCGGCGGCATGAAATCCAGCGGATATGGCCGCGAGTCCGGTTTCCAGGCGATCTACGACTGCACCCGTTCCGAGACGGTGTGGATGAATCTGTCCGACGCTCCGGTCGCCAATCCGTTCAAACCGCGCTGAGGGCCAGACATGAAATTTCACATCGCGATCAATCTCGAGCGTATGGATGATGCCGCCGACATGCGCGCGGTGCGGGATCACACACTGGAGATGGTCCAGATGGCGGACCGCGCCGGGTTCGAGATCGCATGGGCCGCGGAACATCATGCGCTGGAAATGACCATCGCGCCCAACCCGTTCCAGATCATGACCTGGTGGGCCGATCACACCGATAACATTCGCCTCGGTTGCGGGGTCGCCAATGCCGCCTATTGGCACCCGATCAATCTGGCCGGCGAGGCGGCGATGCTGGATCTGATTTCCGGCGGGCGGCTGGAACTGGGTCTGGGGTCCGGTGCCTATCAGCGCGAATTTGACCGCATGAAGCCGGGGCTGATGCAACCGGATTCCTGGCGCTATATGCAGGAAATGCTGCCGCTGGTCCGCGACTTGTGGAAGGGCGATGTGGAACACCAGGGCGAATACTGGCAATTCCCAAAGGCAACATCCTGTCCGAAACCGCTGCAGGAGCCGGTGCCGATGTGGGTGGCCGCCCGTTCACCCGTCACCTTTGACTATGCCGTCGCCAATGGCTGCAACATCATGTGCTGGCCCCTGACCCTGCCGATGAGCGAAGCGGAAAAATACAGAGGCCAACTCGATGAGGCG
Organism: Alphaproteobacteria bacterium; assembly: GCA_965204825.1. Classification (GTDB taxonomy): domain Bacteria; phylum Pseudomonadota; class Alphaproteobacteria; order Futianiales; family Futianiaceae. Next base: position 565,300 of record OZ242016.1, read on the forward strand.
ATTGCCAAGGCCGGCGGCTGGAACGGCCGGTTCGCCCTGATGCGGCACACTTCTGTTTTTGGGGACGGGGCAGACCGGACGGCGACCATGGAAGCGATCCGCAATGTGCTGGGCAAATTCGGCAATCTGATGATGAAGAAGGGAGAGGTCGTCAACGGCTTCCCCGACTCCGTTCCGCTGGCCGAGCTGGACGGCAATGTCCGAGTGGAACCCGGCATGCTGCAAGAAAACCTTATGTTCGGCGATCCGGACACGGTTGTCCGGAAACTGAAACGGTATGAAGCGCTGGGGGTCGACGCCTTCATCTATTACGCTTCCATGGGCCTTGACCGGTCAGTGCAGAAACGCTCCTTGCAGCTTTTCATCGACGATGTCATGCCCAAATTCGCACGATAAGAGGACATTTCATGCCCACCGAAATCCGCCGCCCACTGCTCAATATCCAGACGACTTTCGAAGAAGGCGGCAAGACGGTCGCGACGCCCGCCAAACTCGTATCGTCAATCGCCATCATCAAGAACCCCTGGTTCGGGCGCGGCTATGTCGAGGATCTCAACCGGAAATTCGCGAGACCGGTCCGGAAGTCGGCAAATTGCTGACCGACATGATCCTGGAAGTGACCGGCGATGCCCTGGAGGGCCATGGCAAGGCATCGGTCGTCGGCATGGGTGGTGAAGTGGAACATGCCCGGGCCATCCCCCACACGCTGTGGTTCGGCAATCAATACCGCGAGGCGGTCGTGCGAAGACCGATCTGGCGTTCGCGAACACGCGCGGGGGCAGCCGGAACGGCTCTGGTGATCCCGCTGATGGACAAGCACGATGCCGGCCGCCGCTCGCACTATCAGACCCTCCCCCTCTCAGTTCCCGATGCGCCGGCCGCGGACGAGGTCATCGTGGCGCCGGGCGCATCGAACGGCGCGGCGGAACCTGCGGATGGCCACATTTCAGGGAAAGGTCGTCTTCAGCCCTTGAGTCAAGGTCCGGATGGCTCGGTTTCGATCCATTCTGGATGATTTCCGTGGCCCTTGTGGGTGATGCGTCGATGCGTTTGAGCCGGGCCCGGGCGGCGCTCGTCAGCGAGAACATGTTTCCCGGAGCGTTGTCGAGGCGATTGGTGTCGCCATCCTCGCCAGGGCAGACATCCTTGTCGCGATGCATGGCCCCAATCTCCCAATGGCTTCGGTTGAGGCGCATGATGTTTTTCGGTTCCGCCAGCGCGGGTGCTGGAGCTATTCCCGGTGGAGTGGGAGCGGCAAAACAAGGGTTTCAACTGCTGGAACGTGAAAAGGGGCAGGCCGCAGCCTGCCCCAATGGTGTGGTCTGAACCTTATCGCGGGAAAGACCACGCCGCTTCTTCTGCTAGGAATCACAGTCTATTCCGGCTATTGTTGTCTTGCAAGCATGATTTGGAGTCAGAATGTATCGTTTTGCGTTTGATCTTGGGTCCGGTTCTCTCGGGTGGGCAGTTTTTGAATTGAAATCGAAATTGGATTTGGATGCAGGTCGTCCAATTCCTGTTGCACTGGCCGATCTGGGGGTGCGTGTTTTCCCGACCGGCCGGGATCCTCAATCCAAGGAATCGAACGCACTGGGCCGACGGCAACCCCGTCAACAGCGGCGGCAGCTTGATCGGCGTAAGAAGCGCCGGGTCGAACTCGGAGAAAGACTGGTTGACGCCGGTTTGGTGCCGCCTGCCAGTGACGAGGCGGCGAGGCACGAGTTCTTCGCGATTGATCCCTACGAGGCTCGTGACCGCACCGCTTGCGGCAAGGCCAGCTTGCACGACCTGGGCCGAGCGATCTGGCACATGTCCAAGCACCGGGGCTTCAAGAGCAATCGAAAGGCAGATCGCACGAACGAGAATGACAAGGGAAAGATCGCCACAGCCTCTGCCACGCTTCGGGAAAAGCCCGTGGACCATGGCTCCCCGACCTACGGTGCCTGGCTGGCCGAACGCCGCAAGCGGGGCGAACCGGTGCGGGTGCGCCCACATGGCAAGGGCGCCAAATTGGCCTACGATTTCTATCCGACCCGCGCGATGCTGGAGGATGAGTTCGATCACATCTGGCGTGTGCAGACATCGCATCATCCCGGCCTGACGCCAGGCATACGAGATAACATCCGCGACGCCATTTTCTTCCAACGGCCCTTGAAGCCGGTCACGCCGGGACGCTGCACCTTCTTCCCCGACGATTACCGGCTGCCGAAATGGCATCCGCTGGCGCAGGAATTCCTGATCCTGCAAGAGCTCAACATGCTTCGCATCATCGACGACAGCGACAAGCAGACGCTGCTGGACCTGGCCCAGCGTGACTTGATCGCCGGGCATCTGATGTCGGGCGAGAAACTCACCTGGTCCTCATCGAAGAAAGGGGTGCGCGGGATTTTGCAATTGTCCTCCGAGGTTACGATCAATCTCGAAGCAGGCGGGCTGAAGGAACTGGCCCATAACACCGTCGCGGCACGATTGACCGGGACGAAAACGAAACCGGGGCCTTTGGCCGGTAAGTGGCTCGACTGGTTGGATGAAAAGCGTCTCCAATTGCTCCTGATATTGGACGAGGCGGCAACACCGGAGGCCGCGGTTGACCGGCTCGTCAAAGAATGCGGACTTGAGGAGGATTGCGCGGAACGGGTCGAGAAGATCACCCTTCCCCATGGCCACCTGATGCTCGGTGAACGCGCCGTTTGCGCGATTCTGAAGGTCCTGCGCCAACAGGTCGTGGTCTATTCCGATGCGGTCAGGCTGGCCAGCGAACAGGGATTGTTCGGCGACGGCGTGGTGATCCACCATTCCGACCTGCGCCCGGACGGCGACCCGGGAATGTCCAGGCTGCCCCGCTACAATGAACTGCCGGCGCTCAGGCACATGATCGGCACGGGGACAGGCAACCCCGACGATCCGCCCGACCTCCGGTTCGGCCGGATCTCCAACCCGACCGTGCATGTCGCACTCGGCCAGTTCCGGCGGGTGATGAACGCGCTCATTTCCCGCTACGGCACACCGGCGCAGGTGGTGATCGAGACGACACGCGACATGGCCAAGTCAGCGCGCGAACTGAACGAGATCGGCAGCGAAATCCGCAGGAATACCAGACGCAACGATGGCTGGCGTGCTGAACTGGAGGAAGCCGGACTGATCGCACCCGGCGCGCCCGTCGGTGACCGTTTCCTGCGCATGCGGTTGTGGGAAGAACTGGGTCAAACCCCGGCCGACCGACTCTGTCCCTATTCCGGCCATCCCATTGCTCTGCATCAGCTGCATTCCGACGCGGTGGAGATCGATCATATTTTGCCGCGCGCGGACACGTTCGACGACGGCCCGGCCAACAAGACCGTCTGTTTCCGCGCCGCCAATCGAGACAAGGGCGGGCGTGGGCCGGGTGATGCCTGGTCCGGGGATGAGCTCAAGGCCATCATTGCACGGGTGAAGGGCGCGCCGGGCATGACCCGCAAGCTCTGGCGGTTCCTGCCGGGGGCCCTGGAGAAATGGCAGGATCAGAAAAGCTTCGAGGATCGCCAACTGCATGCCACCGGTTATCTCGCGCGGGTTGTGCGCGCCTATGCCGAGACTTTGTTTCCCAAGGACGGCACCTCGAACATATGGATGCCGCCGGGCCGCATGACTGCCATGTTGCGCCGGCGCTGGGGTCTCTACCTGCCCGATCACAATGCCAAGACCCGCGACGACCACCGCCACCACGCGCTTGACGCCGCCACGGTCGGGATGATCGACCGGCGAACGATCCGGATACTACAGACCCAGGCAGGGAAGTTCGGCGCCGAGGAACTCGACCGCTTTCTTCCGGACCCGCCTGAGCCGTTCAAAGGCTTCAGCAAACAGGTCCGTAAACGGGTGGCGACGCTTAATGTCAGTCATCGGCCAGACCGGCCGATCACGAAGCGCGAGGCAGAGGTTCGGCGTGCAAAAGGGGACTCGAATATCCCTGGCACGGTCAGCGGACGCCTGCATAACGATACCGCATACGGGCCGATCCGCGACGTTCCCGAAAATCAGGCGGCGAGGAAGATCGGCAATGTCGTCGTGAGGAAACCCGTCGCCGATTTGACTGCCAAGGAGATCGGCCAGGTGCGGGACGAGAAAATCAGAAACGCTCTGCTGGCTGAGACCAGGGATCAGAAATCGAGCAAGAAGGCGCTTGCCGATGCCCTGAAAGCATGGAGCAGGCGCAGCGGCCACCGGCGCCTTCGGATCATCAAGCCGGCGGCAACAGCGAGACCGGTGGTTGATGCGAACGGCCGTCCCTACAAGTGGATGGTGCCCGGCGAGATTGCCTATCTCAATGTACTGGAAGACGCCAACGGTCATTGGTTCCAACACTCCACCGATATATGGAGGGCTAAATCCGCGCAGCACGAGAGCTGGAAGGACAAACATCCGGAGGCGCGATTCCTCATGCGACTCTTCAAGGGGGACACGATCCAGCTGTTCGATCTGGATGAGAACGGAATTCCGATCGTTGGAGGCAACCGGATCAAGAGGATTGTTCGCCTCGTGCCCAGCAACTCAGTGCTGTTTCTTGTCGGCGTCAACGAAGCAGGCGATTTCCAGAAACGCCATGATGATACCGACGATCCGTTTCGTTGGGATTTCGCCAAGATCGGAAAGTTGAAGCAACGCCGCGCCCGGCGGGTGCGCATCGACGAATTGGGGCGGGTGAGGATCGTGCCGCACGGCACAGTCTGAAATACGGGCCAACTTGTCGGCCTTGCATTTCAAGGAGGCCATCATGGTTGGACAGATACTGGAACTGACGCGCTCGGGGCTTGCCGTGCACAAGCGCCGTGGGTTTCTCGCGGTGGACGAAGCTGGCGCAGAGGCGGGCCGCATCGGCCTCGAGGACATCGAGGCCGTGCTGACCGCAAGCCCGGGCCTGATGTGGTCGAACACCGCGCTGGCCGAACTGGCTGCACGGCAAGTGCCGGTCATGATGCTTGGCCCATCTTTCACACCGGTCGCGGTTGTCTTGCCGCTCGTCGGCCACCACGCACAGGCCGAACGGTTCCGGGCGCAAGCGGAAGCGACTCTCCCCCTGCGCAAGCAAGCCTGGGCCAATGTCGTTCGCCACAAGATCGCCGCTCAGGCCGAAGCGCTTGACCGGCTCGGCGCGCCGTCCGCGCGGTTGCGGCGGCTCGTGGCAGCAGTCCGCTCCGGCGATCCCGACAATCGTGAGGCTCAGGCGGCCCGGGCCTATTGGCCCCTGATCATGGGCAAGGGGTTCCGACGGGATCGCGACGCATCCGGCGCGAATGCCATGCTGAACTACGGCTATGCCGTTCTGCGGGCCGCCACCGCGCGGGCGATCGTCGCGTCTGGCCTACATCCGTCACTGTCGCTGCACCACCGATCCGGGGGCGATGCCCTCGCGCTTGCAGACGACCTGATGGAGCCCTTCCGCCCAGCGGTGGACCTTGTTGTTCATCGTCTTCTCGCCTCGGGTACCATCGAGGTGACCGACGCTCGAGCAGATCTCGTGGCCTGCCTGTCAGCAGATTTCCCGACAAAGAACGGGGCAACGCCGCTATCCCATGTGCTGGTGCGTCTTGCGCAAAGTCTGGCCCGCTCTTTTCTGGACCGCAAGCTCCGGCTCGATTTCCCGTCCCGCCCGCTGCCCGACGAGATCGGGGAGCCGGAAGATGCCTGAACGCTACCAGCAACTGTCGGGGTACCAAATCATGTGGATCTGGGTCCTTTTCGATCTTCCTGTCGGCACCAGGGTCGAACGTAAGCGGGCAACGCGATTTCGCAACGACCTGTTAGACCTTGGCTTTGAAATGGTGCAGTTTTCTGTCTATCTTCGCCACGCTTGGAGCCGCGAAAAGACCGAATCATTCGCGCGGCAGGTGGGTGAATGCGTCCCGGAGGTCGGACATGTCCAGATTCTGTTCTTTACCGACAAGCAATACGCTCAGAGTCAGGTCTTTCGTGGACGCGCGCGCGCTCCGCAACCGGAAGAAAAACCCCGCCAGCTTGTGCTGTTTTGAGGTGACCACCAGCGATTTTGCCAGCCGGCAAGCAAGAAAAAGCCCCGCACAACAGAGAGTTGCGCGGGGTCCATCATAGCAGAAGAAGCGGCGTGGCCAAGCCCGGACACACTTTTCAGCCGCCTCGTAGACGCTCATATCATAGCAGAAGAAGCGGCGTGGCCAAGCCCGGACTCGCGCAGGTTCGGGTTGGCGCCGGCGGCGATCATAGCAGAAGAAGCGGCGTGGCCAAGCCCGGACGACATGGACCTGCGCTTGATGGTGCTTCAAATCATAGCAGAAGAAGCGGCGTGGCCAAGCCCGGACATCATGCAACCGCCACCAGGCCGGCGTGTGATCATAGCAGAAGAAGCGGCGTGGCCAAGCCCGGACTTAAGTAACTGTCCATCAAGCCGTTGAAGCATCATAGCAGAAGAAGCGGCGTGGCCAAGCCCGGACAGATTGGCATTCAGGGCATCGGCGCCATCCATCATAGCAGAAGAAGCGGCGTGGCCAAGCCCGGACCGGATCCGATCGTGTCATATGAAGCAGTCAATCATAGCAGAAGAAGCGGCGTGGCCAAGCCCGGACTTGACTCCGAGGTGGTCCCACACAAAAATCATCATAGCAGAAGAAGCGGCGTGGCCAAGCCCGGACTCCGAGAACGTCCGTATCATCGTGCAGAATATCATAGCAGAAGAAGCGGCGTGGCCAAGCCCGGACGGGATGCTTAAGGTCACGGATGCCATGGCGATCATAGCAGAAGAAGCGGCGTGGCCAAGCCCGGACGCGAGGATGCGCGTGTCGCGGTCGGACAGGAATCATAGCAGAAGAAGCGGCGTGGCCAAGCCCGGACTCGCACAGACGCCGATCCAGCTGGACCGGCATCATAGCAGAAGAAGCGGCGTGGCCAAGCCCGGACACTTTGGCCCTGATCCTGGTGGCGATTGCCATCATAGCAGAAGAAGCGGCGTGGCCAAGCCCGGACCGACCTCGCCAACTCGATCCTGGCCGATATATCATAGCAGAAGAAGCGGCGTGGCCAAGCCCGGACCGACCTCGCCAACTCGATCCTGGCCGATATATCATAGCAGAAGAAGCGGCGTGGCCAAGCCGTTGCCCCGGAGGGCCACGAGCGCGGCCTCCAGACCAGGCGCCCCATCGGCGATCACGAATTCTGGCCGCTTCAGTCCACGCGCCATCTTCGATCCGGGCGCGGGGCACGCTGACCGTCCCGGTGCCAAAGGTTCCCGTGATCTGGCGTCCCCGGGTTCCGTGGCGATAGCCCTTTACGCCGCCGCCATGGCGGCTGTCGCGAAGGCGACCGGGAAAGCTGTCGAGTTCCTCCTCGAATACGGATTCAATCGTCGAGCGGATGTTCGCTCGCAGCCGGTCTTCGATCGGGCCGAGACCCTCTTCAAATGCCAGGAGCGAAAGAGGGCCCGTGTCTGTAATCTGGTTCATGGCGTGATCTCCTTTTGGCGGTACCTGCCGCCGGTTGGGTGGTTCTGGTTCACCCGGAGAGGACGCCACCTTCAGGTTGCCACCAAACTCGAGACACGACCTGTCCATTGCCCGATACGATCTGAGAGCCCGTTTAAAAAGTAGTTGAGTGATACCAGTTGGTTGTGATTCACCGTCTTTGTCGAAGAAGATGGAGAATGACCATGCCATGCTGGCTCGGTTGATCGAGGGTCCGGAAACCCTGCGGTAATTGACCAAGTCCACATTGCCTCTATCGACGGCTTCCCACCCGGATCGCCACACGCTAGAACCCGCCGCATGACGATGATCCTTTCCCATGATGCGCCGGATTTCGCGGCACAATTTGCCGCTTTGCTGGGCCAGAAACGTGAAACCTCTGTCGACATGGATACCGTTGTCCGCGATATTGTGCACCAGGTGCGTGCGCGCGGCGATGCCGCCGTTCTGGACTATACCGCCAGGTTCGACCGGCTCGCATTGACGGCTGGTACCATGGCGGTTTCCGTGGATGAAGTGGACACCGCCATTGCTGAAGTGCCGGCGGATCAGCGCGCCGCGCTGGAACTGGCGGAGAAGCGGATTACCGCCTTTCACGCGCGCCAGAAGCCGGGTGACGAGACCTATACCGATGAGGCCGGCGTGACGCTGGGGCATCGCTGGACAGCAGTTGCGGCCGCCGGGCTCTATGTGCCGGGCGGGACAGCGTCCTATCCCTCTTCAGTTCTGATGAATGCGATTCCGGCCCGGGCAGCCGGGGTGGACCGGATCGTGATGGTCGCACCGACACCGGATGGGCGGATGAACCCGCTGATGCTGTTGGCGGCACGACTGGCCGGGATTGCGGAGATTTACCGGATCGGCGGGGCTCAGGCGGTGGCGGCACTGGCTTTTGGCACCGATACAATCGCGCCGGTGGATGTGATCGTCGGGCCAGGCAATGCCTATGTCGCCGCCGCCAAGCGGCAGGTCTTCGGCACGGTTGGCATCGACATGATTGCCGGCCCGTCGGAAATTCTGGTGGTGGCGGATGGCCAGAACGATCCCGCCTGGATCGCCGCCGATCTTCTCAGCCAGGCGGAACACGACACATCCGCCCAATCGATCCTGATTACAGATGACAGTAATTTCGCCGAAGCGGTTACACGAGCCGTTGAAGGCCATCTGACGACCCTGCCGCGGGCCGAGATTGCCGGTGCATCCTGGAAAGACTTCGGGGCGGTCATCACCGTGGCCAATCTCGACGGAGCGGTGCCGCTGATTGATGCCATCGCGCCGGAGCATCTGGAACTGGCGGTCGCCGAGCCCGGGGCGTTGATGGCCAAGATCCGCAATGCCGGCGCCATCTTCCTGGGCCGCCATACGCCCGAGGCGATTGGCGATTACATTGCCGGACCCAATCATGTATTGCCGACCGCGCGCTCGGCCCGGTTCTCGTCCGGGCTATCGGTGCTCGATTTCATGAAGAGGACGACGATTGTCGGCTGTAACGCGGTCAGCCTGGGCCGGATCGGCCCGTCGGCCGTGACGCTGGCCCGGTCCGAGGGCCTGGACGCCCATGCCCTGTCACTTGCGATCCGCATGAACCAGCGCCCGGACGAATGAGCGACGATTTCACCCGCGATCCGCGTTTTGTTATCGCGAACTTGATCCTGGACCAGTCATCGGTTGCCTATCTCAATGCCGATGTCGAACAGGAACGAAAGGTCGCAATCTTCGATCTGCTGGAAGAAAATTATTTCCGGCCCATTGGCAGCGACAGCGGACCGTACAAGCTGACACTGTCCGTGCGCGACAACCGGCTGGTCTTTGACATTACGGCGGTGGGTGCGCTCAAGGACGGCGGCCAGGTCACCCACATTCTGTCACTGTCGCCGTTCCGCCGCATCGTGAAGGACTATTTCATGGTCTGCGAAAGCTATTTCGACGCAATCAAGCACGCACCTCCCTCGCAGATCGAAGCCATCGATATGGGCCGGCGCGGCTTGCACAATGAAGGTTCGCAAACCCTGATTGACCGGCTGGACGGCAAGATCGAGGTCGATTTCGATACCGCGCGGCGACTGTTTACGCTGATCTGCGTACTGCACATAAAACGGTAATCCAGTGATTGAGACCGCGCCCGGTGCCGTTCTGTTTTGTTGCAATCAGAATTCCGTGCGTTCTCCAATGGCAGAAGCCCTGGCCAAGCATTATTGGGGCCGATCGATCTGGTTCGACAGTTGCGGCGTGGTGGCTGGTAATGTGGACGGTTTCGCGATTGCAGCGATGGCGGAACTGGGGATGGACATCTCCGAGCATATCCCGAAGACCTTCGAAGATCTACAGGACGATAATTACGACCTGATCATCGCCCTGTCGCCCAATGCCCGGGCGGCGGCCCGGGTCTTCGCCGGCCACAACGCCGTCGAGGTTGTGTTCTGGCCGATCGACGATCCGACCGAGATCGAAGGCAACCGGGAACAGCGCATGAAAGGGTTCATTCGCGGGCGCGACGATCTGGACCTGCGTATCCGCAAGGCTTTCCGCACCGCGCCCAAGCCGTTTGTGTAGTCGGGCGCTGCTACTCGAACAGCGTCTTCCAGGTGCCGCCGGACGCCATCACCTCTGAAAACTTCCGACCCCAGATCAGGCCGCCGTCGACCACGACGTCCTCGCCATTGACGAATGAGGCCTCGTCACTGGCCAGATAGACTGCGGCGCCGGCGATGTCGTCGGTCAGGCCGGCGCGCGGCACGGCCTGCAGCTTGGCAAGGGCCCCCTTGACCTGTTCGGCCGTGCCGTCGGCCTGGGATGAATCCATACCCAGCGATTTGGCGAAGATGCCGGTGGCAATGCCGCCGGGCGAGATCGAATTGACCCGAACCTTGTCCTCGCCCAGTTCCATGGCCGCCAGGCGCGTCATGTGCACGACGGCTGCCTTGGCAACGCCGTAGATCAACGAGGAGGAATAGCCAGCCCGGTGCGCGGCGACCGAACCGGTGTTGATGATGCTGCCACCTCCATTGGCCTTCATCACCGGACTGGCGAACTGCATGTGCGCCAGGGTGCCGCGCACATGCACCGCAATGGCGTGGTCGAACCCGTCCAGCGGCAGGTTCTCCAGCCTGCCACCGGGAGCGGGAGCGCCGGCATTGTTGACCAGGATATCGATGCGGCCAAACAGGTCCGTGGCCGTCTTGATGGTCCGCCCGGCATCGTCAATGCTGGCGGCGTCGGCCTCGACAAAGGTTGCCCCGGTGGCATCGGCGACTTCCTTGCCCAGTGCGGCGCGGCGTCCGGTGAAAACCACTTTGGCGCCTTCCTCGATGAACCGTTCAACTTCCCGTTTGCCGATGCCGGCAGTCCCGCCGGTGACAACGGCTACCTTGCCTTCCAGTCTCATGTGATCCTCCCTGGTGCCATATCAATATCTCTTGAGTTTGATGGGATTTACCGCAGAATCCAACAGTCATTAAGGAGGGACAATGACAGATGAAGCCGATACGCTGGTTGCGGCATGTGAAGCCCTCGATATCGGCCGGGTCCGGAGGTTGCTGTCGGCCGCACACCGCTGATGGCGGCCGCGCTGTTCGCCGCCCCGATATCGTGGCGCCGTTGTTGGAGCATGGCGCTGATGTTCACGTGCGCTACAATGTGTCCGATGTTTCCAGCCTGCTGGTATTGGAGCGACAGGGAAACTGGATCAGGGGCATCCGCTGATTTACTTGTTTACGCGCGGCTGTTGCCCCGCGGGGCGGGGCGCACGGGTTCTTGTACGGGCTTTCCCGTTAACGCTTGCTTTTTCCCGTCCCTTTCCCCATGTTCCGCGCCGAATGGCGCCAACCACGAGAGGACGAATGGCAAAAGAAGAATTACTGGAGTTTCCCGGAACGGTTATGGAACTGCTTCCCAATGCGACGTTTCGCGTTGAACTGGAAAACGGCCACGAAATCATTGCCCATACGGCGGGCAAGATGCGCAAGAACCGCATCCGCGTTCTGGCAGGCGACAAGGTCCAGGTCGAGATGACACCTTACGACCTGACCAAGGGCCGTGTCACCTACCGCTTCAAGTAAGAATTGACCGGCCAGCGTCCCGCTCTGGTATTGGCCAGTGTAAGCCCGAGACGGCGTGATCTGCTGGCCCGGATAGGCATCGTTCCGGATGCCGTCGATGCCGCCGAGATTGACGAAGCCCCCCTGAAATCCGAATTGCCACGCCCGATGGCCGAACGCCTGTGCGCCGCCAAGGCGCGCGTGGTTGCCGCCCGTCACGCCGGCAAGATCATTCTGGCCGCCGACACCGTGGTTGCCTGCGGTCGCCGCGCCTTGCCCAAGGCGGAGATCGAGGCCGAGACCCGCGACTGCCTGGCCCTGCTGTCCGGTCGCCGTCACCAGGTCATCACTGCCATTGCCGTGATCGACACGGCCGGCCGGCTGACGGCGCGCACGGTGATGACCGGAGTCAAGGTCGCGCGCCTTGGCGGACGGGAGATCGACGCTTATCTGGCGACCGGCGAATGGCGGGGCAAGGCCGGGGGCTATGCCATCCAGGGTGCGTTTGCCGTTCATATCAAGGGGATCAACGGTTCCTACAGCGCCGTGGTCGGCCTGCCGCTCCATGAAACATCGAACCTTCTGACAGGCGCCGGATATGGCCGGGATTGACACCGCTTTGGTCGAGGTGTCGCCCGGCGAGACACGCACGGCCCTGTTGTCGGGCGCGGTCCTGACCGAACTGACCATCGACCGGATGGTCCGCTGGCCGGCGCCGGGCACCGTGATCCGTGGCCGCGTGGCACGCCGGCACCAGGGATCAAAGGCCCTGTTTGTCGATCTGGGGCGCGGGGTTACCGGATTTCTGCCCGAAAAGGACGTGCCCGGCGGCAAACCGCCGGCCAGCGGTTCCGCCGTGCTGGTCCAGGTCACCAGGGCGGCCCACGATGAAAAGGGCCCACGGCTGACCGGGAAACCCGTCGTGCCGGGCCTGCATGCATCTTTCCGGCCGTTGACCGAAGGCGTCGCGATCTCCGGCAGGGTCAAGAACCGTGATGACCATATCAGGTTGATGGCCCTGGGCGGCGGCGTTCTGGCGGAAGGCGAGGGCGTTTTGTGGCGCCACACCGGAGCGGGCGTCGATGAAGATCGCCTGGTGGGTGAACTGGCGGTGCTCAAGACCATGTGGGGGGCCGCGGTCCGGACCGCGGGAGATGCGCCCCTGACGGAAATCAATCTGCCGGGTGGTGCGATTGCCTGGACCGTGTCGCGCCATCTGGCGGGCCTGCGGGAGATCGCGGTCGAGGGCGCGGCCGAGGCGCGCGCTTTGCAGGACTGGATCACGGCGCTGGGCGACGACCTGCGGGTTGAACCGGTGGATCCGGCCACGCCCGTCTTCGACCGGTTTGACGTTGCCGGCCAGATCGAGGCGGCGCTCGGCCCCAACATTCCGTTGCCCTCGGGCGGATCGATCATGATTGAGCAGACCGCGGCCCTGACGGCAATCGATGTCAATGCCGGGCGTTCCGGCGCCAAACCGCTGGATACCAATCGCGAGGCCCTGCGCCGGATCGTGCGCGAGGTGCGCCTGCGCGGGCTCGGTGGTCTGATCGTGATCGATTTTATCGATCTGCCGGACAGGGATTCGCGCCGGGTGCTGGACAATGCCGTCTGGTCGGCCTTTGCCGCCGATCCCGTGCGCACAGATATCCTGGCACTCTCGCGCCTCGGCCTGGTGGAGCTGTCGCGCCTGCGCCAGGGTCCTGCGCTGGCGGACCTGATGAGCGTGCGCGATGCCGGCCCTGCTGCCCCGATGACGGAGGCCGCCGCCATGGAGACATTGCGCGCGGGCGCCCGCGCCGCCCCGTCGATCAAGGCCCCGGCCATGTCGCTGACCGTACCAGCGGCGGTGGCAAGCTGGCTCGCCGGCCAACCGGCCCTGACAGAGATGCTTGAGATCCGCGCCGGTAAACCGGTCTACATCCGCCCCCATGCGGACCCAATGGCCCAGGGCGTGGTTGCCGCGCCCGTTGATCCTTCCTAGGATGGATACATGCCCCGCACTGCCAAATGCCCGATCTGCGACAAGCCGCCGGCAACCGCGCATGCGCCATTTTGTTCCGAGCGTTGCCAGAAGGTCGACCTGCACCGCTGGCTCGGCGGCACCTATGCCATTCACACCGACGAGGCACCCGATCCCCTGTCCGGACAGCCTTTGGATGAAGATTGACAGGCGGCGCACAGGGCTATTCATCAAATTCAATCAGGGTATTGAAAATATTCTGAAAGTCTGAATCCCTGTTGCCTGGTTTCAGCGACAGGGGTGGCCAGACATGGTATCCGTTCAATCCGTATTGCGACAGGTTCCCGATCCGGGGGAAAGCAAGGTCTCAAACATCCGCTCCACGCACGCGCTGCCGGGGCTGATGCTGTCATCCATGCTCAGCGGCCGTAAGGAATGATGGCGGCGGGTCAACAGGGCCGTGGCCTGACCGCATGACAACTCCGGCGACCGGGATTCCGGCGACCGGGATTTCGGCGACCGGGATTTCGGCGACCGGGATTTCGGCGACCGGGATTTCGCCCCGGTCATGCCTCCCCTGCCATGCAACCTTGACGGAAATCCTTCGGGTTCCGGATCCCACGGCAATGGCGCAGGTTCCTGGCCAGTTGACGGCGGAGACCGGCGCGCAGGCCGACACAGACATCAACCACCTCTCCCTCGACGGCAAGACCCTGTGCGGCAGCAAGGATGCCGACGGCAGGGCCGAACATGTGCCCCGAATACGGGTCGGTCCTCAGCCAGAACCTGCTCGGCCTGGGCCGCCAGCGTGTTGAACCCGCGCCGCATATCCCTCACCCGGCAGCCAGCCAGAACCGCGTATTGCCCGGCACCGGGATCATGTCATCAGCCCCTCAACCAGAGCCGGCACCGCCGACAATCCCGTCGCTCCTTCAACCAGGATACGCCGACCATCAGACAGGGTGATGTCTGCACGGTGAGCCGAAAGAGGACCGTCCATACAGGGCGCTGTGACCGGCACGTGGGCTGCGGTTGGCACCGACGCCACGCCCTCAATCTCAACCGGCAGAAAGAGGGTCGTGTTTTCTTCACCTCTCTCATCATCGTCAGCGCGACCCGGTACAAAGAGAGGATCGCGCAGCCATTTGTGGATCAGATTGGCGTTCATTGCGTAACGCCGCGCAACCTGCGCAACAGAAACTCCCGGAGCCTGCGTCTGCACGCAGATCGAACGCTTCTCATCATCCGACCAGAAACGCTTCCTGCCAACCTTCTTCCCGGTCATCACGCACCTCGCAATGTCCACTATCGATAGTGGACACCATCAGGCACTCAAACGAACCGTCAGAGCACCAACACCGGACGCTTACCACTGCTCTGCCTGCCGCGAATATTGATCCGCAAGCCGGGAAGTTCGCGGGCAATCAAAAGACGGCGAAGAGTTTCCGGCTGTCCTGACCATGGAAATACCAGGCCAGCACCATGCACAGGCTGAAGAAAACCAATGACGGCCAGAATCCAAACTTTGTCATGTGTCAGAAAGACCTGCGGGGCAATCACGGGCAGCGCAAAAAACCACCAGGCCCGGTGCATCTGGCTGGATCGATTCATCATCGCTACTCGGCAGCTTCCGGAATCCTGCCCAGTTCCCGTGCCAGGACACGCTCGACCGCGCTGCGCGGTTTGGTCAGGCCCGCCAGCAAGGAATAGAGCACCGGCGTCAGGAACAGGGTCAGGACCGAGGACAGAGCCAGGCCGCCGATGATCACCGTGCCGATGGCAATACGGCTTTCCGCACCCGCCCCCGAGGCCAGCACCAGCGGCAAGGCGCCCAGTATCGTCGAGGCAACGGTCATGATGATCGGCCGCAGGCGTAATGCGGAGGCGCGCACCACCGCTTCACGCACGCTCAATCCTCGGTCACGCAGCTGGTTGGCGAACTCGACAATCAGGATGCCGTTCTTCGCCATAAGACCGATCAATAGGATGATCCCGATCTGACTGTAGACGTTGATCGATAATTCCGCCCACCACAGGGCATGGATCGCGCCGGCCACCGCCAGTGGCACCGACAGCATGATAATCAGCGGATGGACGAAACTTTCAAACTGGGCCGCCAGAACCAGAAAAACGATCAGCAGCGCCAGGCCAAAGACGATCCGGGCGCCGCCCGAGGCATCGCGCAACTGCTTGGAATGACCGTCCAGCCCGATGCGCGCCGCCGCCGGCAAGGTCTCGCGCGCGGCGGATTCCATGAAATCGATGGCGGTGCCCAGCGCATGGCCCTCGTCCAGTGCCGCGGTCAGCCGGATCGAGGGCAGTCGGTCATAGCGCCGCAAGGTGCCCGAGGCGGCTTCCTCGCGCCCTTTCACCAGGGCGCTGAGTGGCACCAGATTCCGACCATCATCGGACCGCACAAAGATGCCGTTGATGTCGCCAGGCACCTGGCGATCCTCGGGCCGGGCCTGCAAGAGCACGGGATATTCCCGCCCCCGGTCGATAAATGTCGTAACCGCGCGCGAGGCAAGCATGGTCTGCAGGGTGGTGGCGATGGTTCCGACGCCGACGCCCAGATCGTCGGCCCGCGCGCGATCCACCTGCAATGTCAACTGCGGATTGCTCTGTGAAAAATCGATCCTGGCGTCCTTCAGGCCCGGATTTGCCCTGGCCTTCTCCAGCAGAATATCCGCCCACTCCTGGACAGCCTCGAAATCGGGGCCGCTGATAACGATGCGCAGGGGCGAGGAGGACCCGCGCAGGCCCAGGCCCGCCGGCGTTACCGGGAATCCCTTTGCCCCGGTCAGGCTGCTCACCGGCCCGATCAATTCACCTTGCAAGGCCTTGTGGCTCTTCTCGCGTTCCTCCCACTGGCTGAGGCGCAGCACAATGAACGATCGATACGGCCGGTTGCCCCAGCCGGTGAAGCTGTAGATCGTCCGCACATCGCCGCGCTCCTGCATCGCCGCCGCGAAGGCCTCGACCTTGCGGGCCTGACTGTCGGTATAGGTAATGGTGCTGCCTTCGGGCGCGGTCAGCGGCACGAAGATCAGTCCCCGGTCCTCGGACGGGGTCAACTCGCGCGGCAATGTTTGGAAAGCCATGTAACTGGTGCCCGCGACGGCCAGACATACCGCGATGACGATCAGGGGTGCGGCCATGAATTTGTTCAGTATTGCGACGTAAACACGGGCGCCCCAGCCGCGCACCGCGGTTTCATCCGCCGGCACCACGGCCCCCTTGCGCGGTTCCAGCACTTTAGAGGCAAGCGCGGGACAGGCGGTCAGCGCCACGAAAGTTGAAATGATAACCGCGCTGGCAAGGACAAAACCAAACTCGACAAACAATCGACCGACCTGACCGGACATGAAGGAAATCGGGATGAACACGGCGATCAGGGTGATCGAGGTGGCGATAATGGCAAATGTGACCTCGCGGCTGCCACGGACACTGGCTAACAGAGGACTTTCACCCAGGTCGATACGGCGCTGGATGTTTTCCAGCATGACAATCGCATCGTCCACGACCAGGCCAATGGCCAGCAGCAGGGCCAGCAGGGTCAGTACATTAATCGAAAAGCCCAGCGCCTGGATCAGTACAAAGCAACCGATCAGCGATACCGGAATGGTAATCGCCGGGATCATGATCGCCCTCAGCGACCACAGGAACGTCAGGATTACCGTCACCACCAGAACCAGCGAGATCGACAGGGCGATCAGTACTTCGCGGATCGAGGCGGCGATGAAAGTCGCATCGTCGGAGCCGACAATAATCCGCAATCCGGTCGGCAGGTCGGGTCGCATGGCCGCCAGTTCGGCGCGGACCGCCGTTGATATCGACATGGTGTTGGACTGGGACTGGCGCAGCAACGCCATGCCGACCGCGCGCTGACCATTGGCCCGCACAATGGTCGTATCGTTGTCAGCGCCACCCTCGACCTTTGCGATATCGCTCAATCGGACCGGATATCCCGCCACTTCGTCGATAACGATACGGCCGAACTGCTCGATACTGGTCAACCGGCTGTCAAGCCGGATGGCCAGTTGGCGGCTGACGGATTCCAGATCCCCCGCCGGCAGTTCCACATTGTTTCGGCGCAGGGCGTTTTCCACGTCCGTCACCGTCAGCCCGCGCGCCGCCATCGCCCGTCGATCCAGCCAGACCCGGACCGCGAATTTGCGCTGGCCATAGACCCGGATGCTGGCGATCCCCTCGACGGTGGCCAATCGGTCAACCACCCGTCTTTGCACATAATCGGTGATTTCCGCCGCACTCATACGGTCGCTGACCACCGCCAGGCGCATGACCGGATCGGCGTTGCTGTCCGATTTGACGACCTGCGGTTCCCTGACATCGGTCGGCAAACTGGATCGAACCCGCCCGACCGCGTCGCGCACATCGTTGGCGGCTTCTTCGATACTGCGCCCGGTCTCGAATTCGACCACGGTGCGGCCGCGTCCCCGACGGCTTTCCGAACTGATATTCCTGACCCCGGCGATCCCGGCGACCGCCGCCTCGATTACCTCGGTGATGTCGGTATCGACCACCTGGGGCGAGGCGCCGGTATAAATGGTGGTCACCGTAACAATCGCCGCATCGGCGTCCGGCAATTCGCGCACCGGCAGTCCGGCGATCGAGGTCGCTCCGAAGACAATGATCAACAGGCAGGCAACGGATGCCAGGACCGGACGCCGGATGGCCAGTTCCGACAGCATCAGCCGGCCGCACCTTTTTGTGTTTCAACTGCCGGAGCGGTCGTTGTACCGCCAATGATCCTGACCGCCTTGCCGTCGCGCAGCCGCTGGGTCCCCGCCGTGGCAACGATCTCGCCCTCGACCAGGCCGGCGGTGATCTCCACCTCACCGACGCGACGCTGGCCCAGCGCGACACTTCGGCGGACCGCCTTTTCATCGATGATGACATAGACAAAGGCGCCCGCGCCCTCGGCAATCACGGATTCTTCAGGCACGACCAGCGCCTTGCGCCGGCCGGTAACGGCCTCCAGATACATGAACATGCCGGCCGGCAGCAGACCGTCGGGATTGGGCAGACCGGCGCGCACGCGAAAGGCCCGGCTGACCGGATCGACGCGGCTGTCGACGATTTTTACCGTGCCTTCAAATATCTGGCCTGGAAAGGCAGCCGCCGTCGCCTGCACCGCTGCGCCAGGGCCCAGCCGGCCGAAGAGAATTTCGGGAACTGAAAACTCGATCTCGGCCTCGCTGAGATCGTCGAGCGTGGTGATCATGGTATCGGTATCGACACGGGCGCCGATATCGATCTGGCGCAGACCAGTACGGCCATCAAAGGGGGCGGTTACCGTGCGGTCCGCCAGCTTTCGCCGGGCACGCCCGACCGCCGCCCCGGCGATGGCCCGCTCGGCAATCGCCTTTGTCAGCGCCGCTTCGGAAACCGCCTTTTTCTTTCTCAGTGCACTGGTGCGCGCCAGGGTCGAGGCGGCCCGGGCCAGTTTTGCCTCGGCCTCCACCAGGTCGGCGCGCTCGATATCATCGTCGAGGCGGATCATCACATCGCCGGCCTTGATCGCGGCGCCGGCTTCGAAGGAAATCCCGGCGACACGGCCGCTGGCCAGGGGAACGATTTCCACCGACTGGCGCGCCCTTGTGGTGCCGACGGCTTCAATCCGATCGGCGAAATCGACCATTACTGCCTTGGCAACCTCGACACCCTGGGCGCCGCCGCGCCGAGCCCCGGTCCGGGTCGCGTCAGTCTGGGCCGCGTCCGCACCGCCCTGTTCGGCAATATAGGTTTCCCACACCCAGTACGCGCCGCCCGCCACAGCGGTGAGCAAACAAAGCAGGAGGATTTGACGCAAAAACGACATTGGCTCCGGGTCCAGTCTGGCAGACCGGTGAATCTACACCTGCCAGCCCGCAATAGCCATCCGTGGATCGCGCAGGCGTGATCGGAAGTATTGTGGGGTGGATTCCACAGTTAGTGTCCGGAGTTAGTGTCCGGGCAAGTGGTGTAATTTCGCCGCCGCCACTCGGCTTTGGGCTGGACAAGCCCGGTCGCATTCGAGCGGAAGGTGGCCTAAACCAGCACCTGGAGCGGCATCAAACCGCGACAGGTCCCCCTACGTTTTCGGCTTCGGCAAAGACAGAACCAGCATCAGCCCCGCCGCCGCCAGCCCCGCCAGTCCGCTGAAGGCCAACGCATAACTACCGGTGGTGTCGAACACCCACCCCGCCAGAATCGGACCGCTGGCGCCGCCCAGGGTGCCGAAAAACAGCACGGTACCGAAGATCGCGCTGTGGGCGCGCAGGCCGAAATATTCAACGATAACCGGCGAGACGACCGTGAACAAGCCGCCATGGCCGAAACCGTATACCACCATGACCACATAGAGCGGCCAGCGGGTTTCGACCATCAACAGGGCGCCCAGGCTGGCGATCAACGGCACAAAGCACAATATGAAAGCGCGCTTGCCGCCAATCCGATCCATCAGCGTGCCGATGGTCAGGCGACCGACCACGCTGGCGGCCCCGACAACCGATACCAACCCCGATGCCAGGGCCAGGGTCAGCCCCAGATCCTTGCCGTGCACCACGATGTGCAACGGCACCGTGGTCAGGGTGGTTAAAAAGGTGAACTGGATGGCACACAGGGTCCAGAAAGTGCGCGTCCGGCGTGCCTGGCGCTCGTCCATGCCGTCCGGCGGCGCGGCCGCTGTCGCGGTATCCGGTTTCGGCGGCATTTTCATCGACAGGGCGGCGATCAACAACAACAGGGCAGCGGCCAGGCCCATAATCACCAGCGCCGACCGCCAGCCAAAACCGGCAATCAACAGTGCGGTGATCGGCGGGACCGAAATCTGTCCGGCCGCGGTGCCGACCTTGACGATGCCGGTCATCGCGCCCCGGCGCTGTTTGAACCAGCGCGCAATGGTCGACAGGGTGACCACGTCATGGGTACTCATACCAAGGCCGATGAAGATGCCGAAAATCGCGAACAGCTGCCAGGGCTGGGTCACCTGGGACATCAGGGCATAGCCAATACCGCACGCCACCCCGGTGAACCCCAATACGATCTTCGGCCCATAGTGATCATTGAGTCGGCCGGCACCCACCGCGAACACGCCCATCATCAAGAAGGCCAGCGACGAACAGCCGGACAGAACCGTCCGCGACCAGCCGAATTCATCCTCGAACACCGAAAAGAACAGGCCGTAGGAAAACAGCAGCCCGATCACCAGGAATTGGGTCAGACAGGCGCCGAAGACGATCGCATAACGCGGGTCGATCCCGGTGTTCGGGGCCGCAGCCTGGATGTTGGTCATATGTCGGTGATCCCAGGGTTTACATCCTTGACATACAGTGAGCCGGGAAAAAGGGGAAACCGGTTTTCCGTTCGGGCGATGTTTTCGAGCGTGAATGTGATTTCATCGGAATCAACCGCGCGCGAACCGAATTTCCCAGGCTGCCCGTTGTCGAGCGGATGGGGTCGAAGTAGCATCCGGCAAAACCGGGAAACGAAGGGCCAGAAACGAAGGGCCAGAACGAAGGGCCAGGAGGGGACGCGCAATGGGACAGGTTCACGCGATCGCGGTGATTACCGCGAAGTCGGGCATGCGCGATCAGAATCCTGGCGGCGTTTCGCGCCAATGTGCCAGCGGTTCATGCCGAGGACGGGTGTATCGAATATGCCGCAACCGTGGATACCGATGACGTTGGCCAGTTGCAGACCCGGTTCGGCGCGGACATGTTTGTCGTGGTCGAAAAGTGGGCGAGCCTTGATGCACTGAAGGCCCATGCTGCTTCACCCCACATGGCCGCTTATGCCGCCAGGACCAAGGACATGATCGACACCCGCAAGGTTCACGTCCTGTCGCCGGTCTGATTTACGAGCCAGTTTGCAAAAAGCGCGACGTCCGGATTGTTCATGGTGCCGGGCCGGTGGGCCAGTTCCGCCGCCTCCGCCTTGCTCTGTGCCAAAGCTGCCGCCGAACCCGCGGCCAGCAACTCGATATGCCAGGTCTTGAACTGCCCGGACGTCACGCCGGGTTCCCCCGCAAGGCTGGCATGGCTCATGCCTTCTTCGGACAAACGCGCGACAGACTGCTCCTTGTACTCCGGCATGAACCGCCGTCTCGTCCGCTTCGTCATATCGGTCTCCCATTCCAGGGGTTACTTTGATCCCCGGCCCGGGATCACGGGGCAGGGTCAGTGCTGTCTTCGCGGTCGTGCGGCAGGGCGTATTCGGCGAGCGCGGGTTCCAGGCCGAGCCGCACCTCGGCACTTGCCTCTCGCCACACCGCCCCCTCGGCTCCGGCCCGGAAGACTGGAACGGGATGGGCACCGCGTGGAGCTATTCCGGCGATCCCAACGACGAACACGATGCGGTGCGCGAACGGTCCGGTATGTTCGACATGCCGCCGCTGAAAAAAGTGCATGTGCGCGGCTCCGATGCCAGGGCGGTTCTGAACCATGCCACCACCCGTGACATGGACAGGGTTCAGCCCGGCCAGGCCGCGGTCCGCTGAAGCGCCGCCCCGGCCGGCCGCCGAACCATGTCGTGCGCCGGCACGCCAGCTTCCACGACAATCTTCCACCGCCGGGCCAGGTTCCACTGCCGGGCCAGGGCCATGCCGGCGCCCCTTGTCCTGATCGGCGGACTTCGCCAACGGCACGGACGGCACAGTCGGTGGAGGTCAATCAAGGGAAGTATCCCGATTGCGGAAAAACGCACGAAAAACATATGAATGTGAGCGGTGTATTCGGTCGATTGCCCTTGAAAATAAAGTCTGGTAATATAGGATTTGTGTCCAGGCTGGCCGTTTGTGTCCAGGCTGGCCGTTTGTGTCCAGGCTGGCCGTTTGTGTCCAGGCTGGCCGTTTGTGTCCAGGCTGGCCGTTTGTGTCCAGGCTGGCCGTTTGTGTCCAGGCTGGCCGTTTGTGTCCAGGCTGGCCGTTTGTGTCCAGGCTGGCCGTTTGTGTCCAGGCTGGCCGTTTGTGTCCAGGCTGGCCGTTTGTGTCCAGGCTGGCCGTTTGTGTCCAGGCTGGCCGTTTGTGTCCAGGCTGGCCGTTTGTGTCCAGGCTGGCCGTTTGTGTCCAGGCTGGCCGTTTGTGTCCAGGCTGGCCGTTTGTGTCCAGGCTGGCCGTTTGTGTCCAGGCTGGCCGTTTGTGTCCAGGCTGGCCGTTTGTGTCCAGGCTGGCCGTTTGTGTCCAGGCTGGCCGTTTGTGTCCAGGCTGGCCGTTTGTGTCCAGGCTGGCCGTTTGTGTCCAGGCTGGCCGTCTTCGATCTTGAGAGAGGAAGGATATTGAGACCATGACCACCGAAGAGATACGGACCGAGTTCGACGACGACAATGACGGCACCTATGAGCGGATCTGGTACCATGACGCCAGCGGCAACCGGACCCGGACCGAATTCGACAGGGACGGGGACGGCACGATCGACCGGATTGAATATTACACCTATGATGCGAATGGCAACCGGGTCCGGACCCGGATTGACAGGGATGGAGACGGCACGATCGACCGGGCCGTCTTCGACGACGACGCGGACGGCCGCCGCGACCGGATCGAGACCTACACCCATGATGAGAACGGCAACCTGACCCGGACCGATTTCGACGACGACAATGACGGCACCTATGAGCGGATCTGGTACCATGACGCCAGCGGCAATCGGATCCAGACCCGGGTCGACAGGGACGGGGACGGCACGATCGACCGGACCGAGGATTACACCTATGATGCGAATGGCAACCGGGTCCGGACCCGGATTGACAGGGATGGAGACGGCACGATCGACCGGGCCGTCTTCGACGACGACGCGGACGGCCGCCGCGACCGGATCGAGACCTACACCTACGATGAGAACGGCAACCTGACCCGGACCGCCTTTGACGACGACGCGGATGGCACCTATGAGCGAACCTGGTACCATGACGCCAGCGGCAATCGGATCCAGACCCGGATCGACAGGGACGGGGACGGCACGATCGACCGGACCGAGGATTACACCTATGATGCGAATGGCAACCGGGTCCGGACCCGGATTGACAGGGATGGGGACGGCACGATTGACCGGGCCGTCTTCGACGACGACGCGGACGGCCGCCGCGACCGGATCGAGACCTACACCCATGACGTCAGCGGCAAACTGACCCGGACCGATTTCGACGACGACGCGGACGGGAACACCGACCGGACCGAGACCTACACCCATGACGCCAGCGGCAAACTGACCCGGACCGATTTCGACGACGACGCGGACGGGAACACCGACCGGATCGAGACCTACACCCATGACGCGAACGGCAAACTGACCCGGACCGATTTCGACGACGACGCGGACGGGAACACCGACCGGACCGAGACCCATGTGTATGGTGGGCGGGGCAACCTGATAAGGATCCGTTTCGACGACGACGCGGACGGCGCCGTTGAGCGGAGCGAGCGCTACAGATATGACGCGGCGGGCAACCGGACCCGGATCGACTTCGACGACGGCAATGACGGCAGCATCGACCGGACCGCCTTTGACGACGACGCGGATGGCGCCTATGAGCGGAGTGAGGCCTACACTTACGACGAGGGCGGCAACCTGACCCGGACCGACTTCGACGACGGCAATGACGGCACCCTTGAGCGGACCGCCTTTGACGACGACGCGGATGGCACGATTGACCGGACCTGGTACCATGACGCCAGCGGCAATCGGGTCCAGACCCGGTTCGACAGGGACGGGGACGGCACGATCGACCGGATCGAGGATTACACCTATGATGCGAATGGCAACCGGGTCCGGACCCGGATCGACAGGGACGGGGACGGCACGATCGACCGGGCCGTCTTCGACGACGACGCGGATGGCCGCCGCGACCGGATCGAGACCTACACCCATGACGCGAACGGCAAACTGACCCGGACCGATTTCGACGACGACGCGGACGGGAACACCGACCGGACCGAGACCCATGTGTATGGTGGGCGGGGCAACCTGTTTCGGACCGATTTCGACGACGACGCGGACGGCACCTATGAGCGGTATGAGAACTACGCGTACCAGAATGGCAACCTGACCCGGACCCAGTTCGACGACGACAGGGACGGCACCCATGACCGGATCGAGACCTACGCCAATGACGCGAACGGCAACCGGACCCGGACCCTGTTTGACGACGATGCGGACGGGAACGATGAGCGGACCGAGAGCTATTTTTATGATACGGACGGCAGGCTGATCCGGACCGACTTCGACGACGACAATGACGGCACGACCGACCGGAGTGAGGAGGCCTACACGCTCGACGGGGACGGCACCATCGACCGGGCTGCGCGCCACGACGGGGACAGCGTGGTTCGGTGGGACACAGACACCGACAATGACGGCAGCCTGGACCAGGTCCGGTATGACGGCGGGATTGATTTCAGCGGTGCGTTTCCAGACCATGCCGGGCTGGAGGTGGTTCAGCTGGGCGGGGACGGCGGCACGGATCTGACCATCCCGGACGGGTTTGTCTTTGCGGGCAATACCGCTCCGGAGGTTCCGGTTCGGATTGAGGGCGATGGCGTAGACAGGCTGCGCTTCGACATGGACGACTTTACCGAAGGGGACCGTGTCGATTTCGAAGGCGACGAATACCGGAGTTTCACGGCCGACGATGAAACCTGGTCATTCATCGTCGATGCCGATGTCCTGCTGTTCGATCTCTGACCCGCCGGGAGAGGCGGGGCAGGATCGGGTGGCGCCCGGTCATCCGGAGCGCCGCCTGATAAATCGGGCCATGCCTTGCTCTCTTCTAAATCGGGCCATGCCTTGCTCTCTTCGCCGGAACGGCCGGGGCGCTTTTTCGGCACGATTGTTTGCGTCGCGATGGAGCGGCAAACCATCGTCGGAGCGGATCGAGCGGGCTTGACGGAACGGTCGAATTGAAGCCCCGGCGGGCCGGTTTGCGCTTCCCCCTTGCGTTGATCGCCAAATCCCGACGCCATCATGGTCACGCTGTTGTTTTGCCAATACGGCCATACGCGGTTGGCGATCTGAAGCGCCGTTCATCCGGGAAATGCGGGATAAAAACAGCCGCCGGCCCCGCGAGGCCGGCTGTTTCCGTATTGACGGCTGGGTCCGAGTTTTCGAACCCTGCATTCGGCTTTACTTCAGCAGGTTTGTCCAGATGCGGTCATATAGTTTGACCACCGATGGGCACCGCGTGGAGCTATTCCGGCGATCCCAACGACGAACACGATGCGGTGCGCGAACGGTCCGGTATGTTCGACATGTCGCCGCTGAAAAAAGTGCATGTGCGCGGCTCCGATGCCAGGGCGGTTCTGAACCATGCCACCACCCGTGACATGGACAGGGTTCAGCCCGGCCAGGCCGCGATCCGCTGAAGCGCCGCCCTGGCCGGCCGCCGAACCATGTCGTGCGCCGGCACGCCAGCTTCCACGACAATTTCCACCGCCGGGCCAGGTTCCACTGCCGGGCCAGGGCCATGCCGGCGCCCCTTGTCCTGATCGGCGGACTTCGCCAACGGCACGAACGGCGCAGCCGGTGGAGGTCAATCAAGGGAAGTATCCCGATTGCGGAAAAACGCACGAAAAACACATGAATGTGAGCGGTGTATTCGGTCGATTGCCCTTGAAAATAAAGTCTGGTAATATAGGATTTGTGTCCAGGCTGGCCGTTTGTGTCCAGGCTGGCCGTTTGTGTCCAGGCTGGCCGTTTGTGTCCAGGCTGGCCGTTTGTGTCCAGGCTGGCCGTTTGTGTCCAGGCTGGCCGTTTGTGTCCAGGCTGGCCGTTGTGTCCAGGCTGGCCGTTGTGTCCAGGCTGGCCGTCTTCGATCTTGAGAGAGGAAGGATATTGAGACCATGACCACCGAAGAGATACGGACCGAGTTCGACGACGACAATGACGGCACCTATGAGCGGATCTGGTACCATGACGCCAGCGGCAACCGGACCCGGACCGAATTCGACAGGGACGGGGACGGCACGATCGACCGGATTGAATATTACACCTATGATGCGAATGGCAACCGGGTCCGGACCCGGATTGACAGGGATGGAGACGGCACGATCGACCGGGCCGTCTTCGACGACGACGCGGACGGCCGCCGCGACCGGATCGAGACCTACACCCATGATGAGAACGGCAACCTGACCCGGACCGATTTCGACGACGACAATGACGGCACCTATGAGCGGATCTGGTACCATGACGCCAGCGGCAATCGGATCCAGACCCGGGTCGACAGGGACGGGGACGGCACGATCGACCGGACCGAGGATTACACCTATGATGCGAATGGCAACCGGGTCCGGACCCGGATTGACAGGGATGGAGACGGCACCATCGACCGGGCCGTCTTCGACGACGACGCGGACGGCCGCCGCGACCGGATCGAGACCTACACCTACGATGAGAACGGCAACCTGACCCGGACCGCCTTTGACGACGACGCGGATGGCACCTATGAGCGAACCTGGTACCATGACGCCAGCGGCAATCGGATCCAGACCCGGATCGACAGGGACGGGGACGGCACCAATGAGCGGACCGAGGATTACACCTATGATGCGAATGGCAACCGGGTCCGGACCCGGATTGACAGGGATGGAGACGGCACCATCGACCGGGCCGTCTTCGACGACGACGCGGACGGCCGCCGCGACCGGATCGAGACCTACACCCATGACCCCAGCGGCAACCTGACCCGGACCGATTTCGACGACGACGCGGACGGGAACACCGACCGGATCGAGACCTACACCCATGACGCGAACGGCAAACTGACCCGGACCGATTTCGACGACGACGCGGACGGGAACACCGACCGGATCGAGACCTACACCCATGACGCGAACGGCAAACTGACCCGGACCGATTTCGACGACGACGCGGACGGGAACACCGACCGGACCGAGACCCATGTGTATGGTGGGCGGGGCAACCTGTTAAGGATCCGTTTCGACGACGACGCGGACGGCGCCGTTGAGCGGAGCGAGCGCTACAGATATGACGCGGAGGGCAACCGGACCCGGATCGAATTCGACGACGGCAATGACGGCAGCATCGACCGGACCGCCTTTGACGACGACGCGGATGGCGCCTATGAGCGGAGTGAGGCCTACACTTACGACGAGGGCGGCAACCTGACCCGGACCGACTTCGACGACGGCAATGACGGCACCGTTGAGCGGACCGCCTTTGACGACGACGCGGATGGCATGATTGACCGGACCTGGTACCATGACGCCAGCGGCAATCGGGTCCAGACCCGGTTCGACAGGGACGGGGACGGCACGATCGACCGGATCGAGGATTACACCTATGATGCGAATGGCAACCGGGTCCGGACCCGGATCGACAGGGACGGGGACGGCACGATCGACCGGGCCGTCTTCGACGACGACGCGGATGGCCGCCGCGACCGGATCGAGACCTACACCCATGACGCGAACGGCAAACTGACCCGGACCGATTTCGACGACGACGCGGACGGGAACACCGACCGGACCGAGACCCATGTGTATGGTGGGCGGGGCAACCTGTTAAGGATCCGTTTCGACGACGACGCGGACGGCACGATCGAGCGGAGCGAGCGCTACAGATATGACGCGGCGGGCAACCGGACCCGGATCGACTTCGACGACGGCAATGACGGCACGATCGACCGGACCGAGGATTACACCCATGACGCCAACGGCAATCCGACCCGGACCGAATTTGACGACGACGCGGATGGCGCCATCGACCGGCGTGAGACCTACACCCATGACGCCAGCGGCAATCGGGTCCAGACCGGGATCGACAGGGACGGGGACGGCACGATCGACCGGACCGAGGATTACACCTATGATGCGAATGGCAACCGGGTCCGGACCCGGATCGACAGGGACGGGGACGGCACGATCGACCGGACCGAGGATTACACCTATGATGCGAATGGCAACCGGGTCCGGACCCGGATCGACAGGGATGGGGACGGCACGATCGACCGGGCCGTCTTCGATGATGACGCGGACGGCCGCCGCGACCGGATCGAGACCTACACCCATGACGCGAACGGCAACCTGACCCGGACCGATTTCGACGACGACGCGGACAAGAACACCGACCGGACCGAGACCCATGTGTATGGTGGGCGAGGCAACCTGTTAAGGACCCGTTTCGACGACGACGCGGACGGCACCGCTGAGCGGAGCGAGCGCTACAGATATGACGCGGAGGGCAACCGGACCCGGACCGACTTCGACGACGGCAATGACGGCAGCATCGACCGGACCGCCTTTGACGACGACGCGGATGGCGCCTATGAGCGGAGTGAGGCCTACACTTACGACGAGGGCGGCAACCTGACCCGGACCGACTTCGACGACGACGCGGATGGCGCCTATGAGCGGAGTGAGGCCTACACTTACGACGAGGGCGGCAACCTGACCCGGACCGACTTCGACGACGGCAATGACGGCACCGTTGAGCGGACCGAATTTGACGACGACGCGGATGGCACGATTGAGCGGACCTGGTACCATGACGCCAGCGGCAACCGGACCCGGACCGAATTCGACAGGGACGGGGACGGCACCATCGACCGGACCGAGGATTACACCTATGATGCGAATGGCAATCGGGTCCGGACCCGGATCGACAGGGACGGGGACGGCACGATCGACCGGGCCGTCTTCGATGATGACGCGGACGGCCGCCGCGACCGGATCGAGACCTACACCCATGACGCGAACGGCAACCTGACCCGGACCGATTTCGACGACGACGCGGACGGGAACACCGACCGGATCGAGACCCATGTGTATGGTGGGCGGGGCAACCTGTTAAGGACCCGTTTCGACGACGACGCGGACGGCACGATCGAGCGGAGCGAGCGCTACAGATATGACGCGAACGGCAGGCTGACCCGGACCGATTTCGACGACGACGCGGACGGGAACACCGACCGGACCGAGACCCATGTGTATGGTGGGCGGGGCAACCTGTTAAGGACCCGTTTCGACGACGACGCGGACGGCACGATCGAGCGGAGCGAGCGCTACAGATATGACGCGGCGGGCAACCGGACCCGGACCGACTTCGACGACGGCAATAACGGCAGAGCCAACCGGAGCGAGACCTACAGCTACGATGAGAACGGCAACCGGGTCCGGACCGAGTTCGACGACGACGCGGATGGCACCAATGAGCGGACCGAGGATTACACCTATGATGCGAATGGCAACCGGGTCCAGACCCGGATTGACAGGAACGGGGACGGCACCATCGACGGGGCCGTCTTCGACGACGACGCGGACGGCCGCCGCGACCGGATCGAGACCTACACCCATGACGCGAACGGCAACCGGACCCGGACCGATTTCGACGACGACGCGGATGGCACGATTGACCGGACCTGGTACCATGACGCCAGCGGCAACCGGACCCGGACCGAATTCGACAGGGACGGGGACGGCACGATCGACCGGACCGAGGATTACACCTATGATGCGAATGGCAACCGGGTCCGGACCCGGATCGACAGGGATGGAGACGGCACGATCGACCGGGCCGTCTTCGACGATGACGCGGACGGCCGCCGCGACCGGATCGAGACCTACACCCATGACGTCAGCGGCAACCGGACCCGGACCGAGTTCGACGACGATGCCGACGGGAACACCGACCGGATCGAGGACTACACGTTCGGTGCGCGGGGCAACCTGTTCCGGACCGACTTCGACGACGATGCGGACGGCGCCACTGAGCGGACCGAGACCTACTCGTATGATGATAGTCGCAACCGGATCCGGACCGACTTCGACGACGATGCGGACGGCACCATCGACCGGGCCGTCTTCGACGACGACGCGGACGGCACAACCGATCGGGTCGAGCGCTACACCCATGACGCCAGCGGCAACCGGATCCGGACCTGGTTCGACGACGACCGTGACGGCGTCACCGACCGGATCGAGAACTACACATATACCGGCAATCTGCCGGTCCGGATCGATTTCGACGACGATGCGGACGGGAATATCGACCGGACCGAGACCTACGCGTATGATGATAGTCGCAACCGGATCCGGACCGAGTTCGACGACGACAATGACGGCACCATCGACCGGCGTGAGGGCTACGTGTATGACGCCAACGGCACCCGGACCGAAACCCGGTTCGACAACGACGGGGACGGCGCCGTTGAGCGGACCTGGTTCGATGACGACGGTGATGGCGGCACCGACCGGATCGAGAACTACACGTACTCGAATGGCAACCTGACCCGGACCGATTTCGACGACGACGGGGACGGCAGCATCGACCGGATCGGGTTCGACGACGACGGAGACGGCGTCATTGAGCGGACCTGGTTCGACGATACCGGGGACGGCAGGATCGAACGGAGCGCGTTCGACGACGACGGTGACGGCAACCATGACCGGACCGAGACCTACATATATGCCGCGGACGGCGCCCGGATCCGGACCGACCTGGACGACGACGCGGATGGCAGGATCGACCGGGCCGGGTTCGACGACGACGGGGATTTCAGTTTCGACTGGATCGAGTACTACGAGTACGGTGCGCGGGGCAACCTGTTCCAGGTCACGTTCGACGACGACAATGACGGCACCAATGAGCGGATCGAGACCTACGCGTATGATGATAGTGGCAATCGGACCCGGACCGATTTCGACGACGACAATGACGGCAGCACCGACCGGGCCGAGACCTACGCGTATGATGACAGTCGCAATCGAACCCGGACCGATTTCGACGACGACAATGACGGCAGCACCGACCGGATCGAGGCCTACGCGTATGATGACAGTCGCAATCGAACCCGGACCGATTTCGATGACGACAATGACGGCAGCACCGACCGGGCCGAGACCTACACGTTCGGTGCGCGGGGCAACCTGTTCCAGGTCACGTTCGACGACGACAATGACGGCACCAATGAGCGGACCGAGACCTACGCGTATGATGATAGTGGCAATCGGACCCGGGCCTGGTTCGACGACGACAATGACGGCGCCGTTGAGCGGACCGAGAGCTACACGCGCGATGCGCACGGCAGGGTGATCCGGGCCTATTTCGACGACGACAATGACGGCACCGTTGAGCGGACCGAGAGGTACGAGTATGGTTCGCGCGTCACCCGGACCCGGACCGAGTTTGACGACGACGGGGACGGCAGCATCGACCGGACCGGGTTCGACGCCGACGGAGACGGCGTCATTGAGTGGACCTGGTTCGACGATGACGGGGACGGCAGGATCGAACGGAGCGCGTTCGACGACGACGCGGACGGCGCCGTTGACCGGACCGAGACCTACATATATGCCGCGAACGGCGCCCGGTTCCGGACCGACCTGGACGACGACGCGAACGGCACCATCGACCGGGCCGGGTTCGACGCCGACGGGGATTACAATTTCGACTGGATCGAGACTTACACGTATAACGCGAACGGCACCATCAACCAGATCCGATTCGACGACGACAATGACGGCGCCAATGAACGGATCGAGACCTATGAGTATGGTGAGCGGGGCAACCTGTTCCGGACCCGATTCGACGCCGACGGGGACGGCACCAATGAGCGGATCGAGACCTACTCGTATGACGATGATCGCAACCGGACCCGGACCGAGTTCGACGATGACGGGGACGGCAGCATCGACCGGGCCGTGCAACACGGATACCTGGCGAACAGCAACCGGATTGCTTACAATTGGTTCGACGACGACTTTGACAACAATTTCGACCGGCGCGAGTCCTACACGCGCGATGCGGACGGCAGGGTGACCTGGACCGGGTTCGACGACGACTTTGACAACAATTTCGACCGGAGCGAGTCCTACACGCGCGATGCGACCGGCAGGGTGATCCGGACCGATTTCGACGACGACATTGACGGCACCTTTGAGCGGACCGAGAGGTACGAATATGGTTCGCGCGTCACCCGGACCCGGACCGAGTTTGACGACGACGGGGACGGCAGCATCGACCGGATCGGGTTCGACGCCGACGGAGACGGCGTCATTGAGCGGACCTGGTTCGACGATGACGGGGACGGCAGGATCGAACGGAGCGCGTTCGACGACGACGCGGACGGCAGGACTGACCGGAACGAGACCTACAGATATGACGCGAACGGCGCCCGGTTCCGGACCGAGTTCGACGATGACGGGGACGGCAGGATCGACCGGGCCGGGTTCGACGCCGACGGGGATTTCAATTTCGAGTGGACCGAGACTTACACGTATAACGCGAACGGCACCCCCAACCAGATCCGATTCGACGACGACAATGACGGCGCCAATGAACGGATCGAGACCTACTACTATTATGACGATAATCGCACCCGGACCCGGACCGAGTTCGACGATGACGGGGACGGCAGCATCGACCGGATCGCGAGACACGAATATAATTTCCAGTTCGTGCTGGTCCAGACCCGTTTCGACGACGACGCGAACGGGAGCATCGACCGGCACGAGAGATACGGGTATGGCGGCTTGACGGGCAGATTGCTCTCGATCGATTTCTACGACGCGAACGAGAACCATCAGGGCACCGAGAGCTACACGCGCGATGCGGACGGCAGGGTGGTCCGGACCCGTTTCACCGACCCGGGGGATTTCAATGAAGGCCGGCTCGAGTTCTACACGCGCGATGCGACCGGCAGGGTGATCCGGACCCGGTTCGACGACGACAATAACAGCAGCATCGACCGGATCGAGAGGTACGAATATGGTTCGCGCTTCACCCGGTCCCGGACCGATTTCGACGACGACGCGGACGGCGTCATCGACCGGACCGGGTTCGACGATGACGGAGACGGCGTCATTGAGCGGACCTGGTTCGACGATACCGGGGACGACAGGATCGACCGGAGCGCGTTCGACGACGACGCGGACGGCAGGACTGACCGGACCGAGACCTACATATATGACGCGGACGGTGCCCGGATCCGGACCGACCTGGACGACGACGCGGACGGCACCATCGACCGGGCCGGGTTCGACACCGACGGGGATTACAATTTCGACCGGATCGAGGCCTATCAGTATTATGATAGCGGGAGGCTGTTCCGGACCGATTTCGACGACGACGCGGACGGCACCTATGAGCGGTATGAGAACTACGCGTACCAGAATGGCAACCTGACCCGGACCCAGTTCGACGACGACAGGGACGGCACCCATGACCGGATCGAGACCTACGCCAATGACGCGAACGGCAACCGGACCCGGACCCTGTTTGACGACGATGCGGACGGGAACGATGAGCGGACCGAGAGCTATTTTTATGATACGGACGGCAGGCTGATCCGGACCGACTTCGACGACGACAATGACGGCACGACCGACCGGAGTGAGGAGGCCTACACGCTCGACGGGGACGGCACCATCGACCGGGCTGCGCGCCACGACGGGGACAGCGTGGTTCGGTGGGACACAGACACCGACAATGACGGCAGCCTGGACCAGGTCCGGTATGACGGCGGGATTGATTTCAGCGGTGCGTTTCCAGACCATGCCGGGCTGGAGGTGGTTCAGCTGGGCGGGGACGGCGGCACGGATCTGACCATCCCGGACGGGTTTGTCTTTGCGGACAATACCGCTCCGGAGGTTCCGGTTCGGATTGAGGGCGATGGTGTGGACAGGCTGCGCTTCGACATGGACGACTTTACCGAAGGGGACCGTGTCGATTTCGAAGGCGACGAATACCGGAGTTTCACGGCCGACGATGAAACCTGGTCCTTCATCGTCGATGCCGATGTCCTGCTGTTCGATCTCTGACCCGCCGGGAGAGGCGGGGCAGGATCGGGTGGCGCCCGGTCATCCGGAGCGCCGCCTGATAAATCGGGCCATGCCTTGCTCTCTTCGCCGGGGCGCTTTTTCGGCACGATTGTTTGCGTCGCGATGGAGCGGCAAACCATCGTCGGAGCGGATCGAGCGGGCTTGACGGAACGGTCGAATTGAAGCCCCGGCGGGCCGGTTTGCGCTTCCCCCTTGCGTTGATCGCCAAATCCCGACGCCATCATGGTCACGCTGTTGTTTTGCCAATACGGCCATACGCGGTTGGCGATCTGAAGCGCCGTTCATCCGGGAAATGCGGGATAAAAACAGCCGCCGGCCCCGCGAGGCCGGCTGTTTCCGTATTGACGGCTGGGTCCGAGTTTTCGAACCCTGCATTCGGCTTTACTTCAGCAGGTTTGTCCAGATGCGGTCATATAGTTTGACCACCTCGGGCGCACATGGTGGTACGAACTCGGGCGCCGGGGAATCCGCCGGCGGGTTCAGTTCCAGTGCGTTCGACAGTTCGGCATCGAGGAACGGCTCGGTACCCGTTACGCCGGCCGTATACCGGGCGAAGTTGGTCAATGCCGCGGCATTTTCCGGGTCCATCATGAAATTCATGGTAAGCGTCCGGTGTTGGTGCTCTGACGCGTTATAGCGTGCGCTGATAGTGTCCACCATTGATAGTGGACATCTTGAGGGCGGATATGTCTGGGAAGAAGGGTCAGAAGAAGCGGTTCCGGTCAGACGATGAGAAGGTTTCGATCTGCGGACAAACGCGCGCGCCCGGGGTTTCGGTAGCGCTGCTTGCACGACGTTACGCGATGAACGCCAATCTGATCCACACATGGTTGCGTTGATCCCCGTTTCGCGCCGCCATGTACTGACGGTGATGATTTCGCCGGGGAAGTGACCACATTTCTGCCTGTAGAGATTGCAGGGCCAACCGCCCCCCACGTGCCGATCACAGCGCCCTGTATGGACGATCTCTTTCGGCTCACCGTGCAGACATCACCCTGTCTGATGGTCGGCGTATCCTGGTTGAAGGAGCGACGGAATTGTCGGCGGTGCCGGCTCTGGTTGAGGGGCTGATGACATGATCCCGGTGCCGGGCAATACGCGAATGTGGCTGGCTGCCGGGGTGAGGGATATGCGGCGCGGGTTCAACACACTGGCGGCTCAGGCCGAACAGGTTCTGGCTGAGGACCCGTATTCGGGGCACATGTCTGTGTTTCGCGGCAGGCGCGGTGATCTGCTCAAGATCATATGGTGGGACAGCCAGGGCGCTTGCCTGTTCTCCAGACGACTGGAACGGGGGTGGTTTGTCTGGCCTGCGGCCAGGGGAGGGCAAGGTCAGCCTGAGCCCCTCACAGCTGTCGATGCTGCCAAAGGCACGGGCCTGTCTCGGCGACGGACGGCTGGAACTCGACAACAACATCTGTGAACGCTCGATCCGCCCCATCGCACTGGGCCGCAAGAACCATCTCTTCATGGGCTCCGTCGGTGGCGGTAAAGCCGCCGCTATCGCTTGCGCCCTCGTCGAGACCGCCAGGATGAACGGCGTTGATCCGGAAGCCTGGCTCACATGGGTGTTGGAACGCCTGCCAGATCACAAGATCAACCGCATCGAGGAACTCATGCCGTGGAATTGGATGCCGGAATAACCGAAAAATACGGCTCTAACGGACGGCTACGAAAGGGCCGCCCTGCGGCAGGAGAAGGCCAGGCCTCTGTCTTCGATGACCTGGAAGCATGGCTACAGGCCCAACTGCCCAGGCTCTCGGGCAAGACCAAACTGGCCGAGGCGATCCGCTACGCCCTGAAGCCGATGCCCGAAGCGCGTGCTTATCTCGGCGACGGACGTCTGAAGCTCGACAACAATATCTGTGAGCGATCAATCCGTCCCGTCGCCCCTGGTCGAAAAAATTGTCTCTTCCCGGGCTCCGTTGGTGGCGGCGAGGCTGCCGCTATCGTCTACGCCCTCATTGAGACCGCTGAAATGAGCAATGCCGATCCCGAGGCCTGGCTCACATGGGTGCTGGAACGCGTTGCTGATCACGGATCAACCCCATCGACGAACTCATGCCGTGGAACTGGAAGCCCCAAGACCTCAAAAACGCGGCCTGACCGGACGGATACCTTCATGGGCTCCGTCGGTGGCGGTAAAGCCGCCGCGCCGCTATCGCTTGCACCTCGTCGAGACCGCCAGGATGAACGGTGTTGATCCGGAAGTCTGGCTCACCTGGGTGCTGGAACGCGTTGCTGATCACGGATCAACCCCATCGACGAACTCATGCCGTGGAACTGGAAGCCCCAAGACCTCAAAAACGCGGCCTGACCGGACGGATAATACCTTGGGCATGCCTCGGGATGGATTTCCAAGCGCGAAGAACCGCACGGCCTTGCAGGCGGTGATGCGGCGCCCGAGTGAGAGTCACGGTGTGGTGCGCCGGGCAAACGCGATTTTGCTGCTGGACTGATGGCTGGTGTTGCGCCAAGGTCGCGGCGGCGCTGTACCTTGACGACGACATGGTTCAAGCGCTGCCAGGGTCAGGCCATCGGGGCTGGCGGTCTGGACGAGATGACGCTGTTCGACGGGCAGGGGCGGCGCAGCTATTTGAGCCGGGCGCAAGAGGCGGCGCTTTCAACTCGGCTGAGCGGAACGGCTGATGCGCGACAAGGGAGAGATGGCGACCTGGGCGATGATTTACACTCATTCGGGCTGTCTGAAGCTGCTGCATCTCTTGGGCTTCGAATACAAGCGCCTGGAAAGCCTGCTGGCCCGGCATCGGGCGCCACCCATCGCCGATATCAGGCCCGCCAGGACGGCCTTCGCGCCAGGCAAACAGCGGGTTGCGGGAAAGCCCGTATCGACGCGCCGTCGAGGACGCAAGCCGGGGCCGGACAGGCTAGGCTCTCTTCGACGATCCGCACCTTCCCGACAACCGCGCCGCTGGCACCCGGTAGCCACAACCTCAAGAAGGCTGAATTGCGCACTGTCTGCAAGAATATCCATAACGACACTCAGTTATGGATCAAGCCCATACGCAGGCCGATCCCCGCCGGATGCTTACGAATGAGTTAGGTTCCGCGGGAAGCGCCGGGGGGAGGCGCTTCCCGCGAGCACCCTTAAGCGTCGATCGTATCGCCGAAGGGGAGAGAGCGTAGACGCTTGCCGGTCGCATTGAAGATCGCATTGGCGATCGCTGGAGCGATAGGCGGTACGCCGGGCTCACCGACACCCGAGGCATGGACACTGAACGGATTGTCCACAATGTGTGTGTGGACCTTTTCCGGGAAGTTATCGGCCCGAACCATCTCATAGTCATGATAGTTGCTTTGGGTCGCCCGCCCGTTTTCAAAGGTGACACCGCTGTAGAGCGCCAGGGTCATGCCCATCACGGCCGAACCTTCAATCTGCGAGCGTATCCGCTCAGGATTGGCAGGGAAGCCGCAATCGATGGCAATGTCGATCCGCGGCACGCGAATCTGACCGTCAACGATCTTTACATGGGCCGCGGCCGCCACATAAGTGACAAAGCTGCGGTGAACGGCAAGGCCGAGCCCTTCGCCCGCCGGCATTGACTCGCCCCAACCGGCGGCATCCGCCGCCATATTCAGGACATTGGCGAGCCGACCGGTATCGATCGGATACTCCTCATATACCTCGCCATAGTTCCAGAAATCCTCGGGAAAATTCTGGGCCTTGATGTCGATCTTGCGTGCCGGACCGATCATTTCCAGCAACACCTCTTTCTGGTCCCGGCCCAACTGAACGGCCAGTTCCGCCGCCGCCGACTGAACCGCAAAGGCCCGCGGAACATTGGACACCGACCGGAACCAGCCAATGCGCGTATGGGCCATGGCCGGACCGTTGTCACAGCGGATATTCGGAATGTCGAACGGCACATCCACATGGCCCATGGCGTTCTCGATGAAGAACTGATGGCCACTGTCCGGCGCAAATGTCGACAGGATCGACGGCGCGACGGAATTGTGTCGCCAAGCGGAGATTTTGCCGGTGCCATCAATCGCTGCCTCGATCCGTTCCAGCGAGGTGGTGTGGTAGAAGCTGTGCTGGATGTCGTCCTCACGTGTCCATTGCACTTTGATCGGCACGCCCAGTTTCTGGGACAGCAGGGCCGCCTCAATGGCGAAATCGCACTTGGACTTGCGTCCGAAACCACCGCCAAGCAGGGTGACGTTGACCCGGACATTTTCGATATCCATGTTCAGCGCCGCGGCGATATCCCCGCGCGCGCCGTACGGACTTTGCACCGGCGCCCAGATTTCCGCCTTGCCATCGGCGACATGGGCGACCGCGACCGGCGGTTCCATCATCGCGTGGGCCATGTGGGCCTGATAATATTCCGCTTCGAATTTTTGGTCCGCGGATGCCATGGCACCGTCCACATCACCTACTTCGCGAAACACCTTGCCTGGTTTCTTGGCCGTGGCTTCCATCTCCTTGCGATATTCTTCGGAGTTGTAGCCGGCATGGGGGCCGTCATCCCATTCGATCTCCAGCGCGTCGCGGCCGGCGATGGCCGCATGGGTATTGCCGGCGATTACCGCGATGCCGCCCAACGGGGCGAACTTGGCCGGTATGTTGGAAACCGGCAGGACCATGACCTGTTCAACGCCCGGAACTCTGCGGGCGGCACTGTCGCTGTATTTGGCCGGCGAACCGCCAACAACCGGCGGACGGGCGATCACGGCCACCTTCATGCCAGACAACATGACATCGGCGCCATAAACAGCCTTGCCGGTAGTGATGTCGTGCAGATCATAGATGTCCACATTGCCCTTGCCGATATAGCGGAACTCGGATTCTGATTTAAACGCGAGATCCTCGAATTTCGGCACCGTCTGGCTCATGGCCATACTGGCCAGATCACCAAATCCGGCTTTCTTGCCTGAACTGTGGGTGACTTCGTGCACACCAACCTGCACCTCGGATGCCGATACGCCCCATTGTTCGGCGGCCGCATTGGCCAGCATGTGCCGGACCGAAGCGCCCATCTGGCGCATGGCCTGAATGTGATGGCGCAGTGACCGCGAACCGTCGGTATCCTGGTTGCCGTATTTCGGCTCGTCGCCTTCGGCCTGGACGAGTCGGACCTTGGCCCAGTCAGCGCTCATTTCATCGGCCAGAACCATTGGCAGACTGGTGCGGGCACCAGTGCCCATTTCAGAGCGGTGTGCGACCAGGGTCACGGTACCGTCGCCGTCAATCGACACAAAGATCAGCGGATCGGTTACCAGCCCGTGCGGCATGGATTCACCACCTGTCGTATAGCGCGGGAAAGCGCCAGCGAACTGGGGAAATGCAGCGATGGCAAAACCGGCCACGGTTGTTCCTTGCAGGAACTTGCGCCGGCTGACGTTTTCAAAGACCATTCCAGCGGCGCGGGCTACCGGAGCCGCTTTCAAGGCATCATCTAAATAGTGTAACATGGTTTAGCTCCCTGTAGCAGAGTTGCGAACCGCGGCGACAATCCGCTCATAACAGCCGCATCGACAGATATTGCCGGACATGCCGTCGAGAATTTCCTGATCCGTCGGGTTCGGGTTTTCGTCGAGCAAACTGACCGCTTGCATGATTTGTCCCGTCTGGCAAAAACCGCATTGGGGAACCTGGATCTCGCGCCAGGCCTTCTGGACCGGATGATTGCCGTCCTCGGCCAGGCCCTCGATCGTGGTCACCGCCTTGCCTTCGGTTTCAGATATCGTTGTGATGCAACTGCGCACAGCCTTGCCATCCACATGCACGGTGCAGGCACCGCACAGTCCGGTCCCGCATCCGTACTTTGTGCCGGTCTTGCCGGCCAGATCCCGGATTGCCCACAGCAGGGGCATGTCATCCGGCGCATCCAGCGTTTCGTCAACGCCGTTGATTTTTATGTTAGCCATTAACTTTCTCCTCCGTTCTGTCAGTTGGCGGGTCCCCTTTGCACAGGGCCGCCTGGATTTTCGAACCGGTCATACCGGTTCCTGGTCAGTCGTCATCGTCATCCTTGCCGGGTTTCCGGACCACCAGCCCAATCCGGAAGACGTCGTCCTTCTTGCCGACCAGAAACACCGACGTCGGTTTTTTTTCCCCGGCACTGTCTATGGGTTCTTCGTCATAGACGACCCGGATCCGGTTGGTGACCGGCATGTTCAGTTCCAGTTTTCCGGAAGCCTTGGCCGCATCCAGCCCATCTTTGGGAA
The DNA here is from genome assembly GCA_965204825.1 of Alphaproteobacteria bacterium. Classification (GTDB taxonomy): domain Bacteria; phylum Pseudomonadota; class Alphaproteobacteria; order Futianiales; family Futianiaceae. The sequence continues at coordinate 605,755 of OZ242016.1, forward strand.
AATCCTCGAAACTGATGCTGTAAATCGGACGCCCCAAACCGCGCCGGATCTGAAACGCGACAATCCGGCGTTTGATTTTACCGGCGCCTTTCCAGAACACCAACTCTTCGAATTGCTGATAATCACCATCATTGATTGCTTCTCGGATCATTGACACCAGCGTGTCCGGATCACGGGGCAATTCACGTGCGGCCCCCGGACCCAGCGTTGCAAATCCCAGCAAAAGGGCGAAGCCGGGCGCCAGAAGCGCCCGACCCAATCGCTGTGCAACAGTGTGTTGCGTTTTCATATCGACCTACATCTTGTCTTTGAGGGCAAACACCCAGACGACACCGCCCTGAGGCACGTCCGGAACCCGCCCTTCGGGCAGCATGCCGACCAAGAGGCCGCGCATCCGTTCGGCATCCACACCCCAACCCGATTGGACCGCAATGTACTGTTTGCCATCCACCTCAAAGGCCGACGGCACTGCGGTGATCCCCGAATTGGTCGGGAATTCCCACAGCAGATCGCCGGTCGAGGCATTGAACGCCCGGAAATTCCGATCATTGGTGCCGCCGGTGAAAAGCAGATTGCCGCCTGTGGACAGCAGCGGGCCCCAGTATGATGTGTCTTTGAAGTCGTGCTCCCAGACTTTCTGGCCCTTGTTCATGTCCCAAGCCTGCAACTTGCCGATCGTAACCGGCTTGGACGTATCCACACTTTCGTGGAATCTCAGGCTGGACAGGATCACGTCGATGGGAACACCGATATAAAGCTCACCCGGCTCCCGCTCACCAATCGGCACACCGCCCATTTCCGTACACAGATTTTCGTGGCTGGGAATGTAGACCAAGCCGGTGTCCGGATTATAGGCTTCCGGCGGCCAGTCCTTGCCACCCCAAAGGCTGGGGCAGAAGGTCACCGTCTTGTTGGTACCTGGTGTCTTGTCGACATTGTAAGACGGTCGCCCGGTTTCCGGATCGATTGAGGCAAAGGCGTCCTGGATCACATATTTGTCGGCCGCCAGGAAATTGATCGGCCCTTCGTCGGTCCGCTCAAGCGACCAGATATAGCCATTGCGCCCGGCATGGACGAGGCCTTTCACCTTCTGACCACCGCGATCGATATCCATCAGCATTGGAGCCGATACCTCGTCCCAATCCCAGGCATCGTTCCAATGATACTGATGATGGCCGTTGATATCGCCGCTGTCGATATCAACGGCAATAACCGACGTAGTATAGAGGTTGTCACCGGGACGGGTGTCCGGCATCCATGGACCGCCATTGCCCGTGCCGATATAGATCAAGCCTGAATCCGCATCGTAATTGCCCTGCATCCAGACCGAACCGCCGCCGGTTTTCCAGCTGTCGCCCTTCCAGGTTTCGCTGCCCGGTTCGCCCGGCTCCGGAATTGTGTAGGTCTTCCAGGCCTCGGCACCGGTTTCGGCATCAAGCGCGATCACATAACCGCGAATGCCGTATTCGCCGCCCGAGACGCCAGAGATGATCTTGCCCCTTGCGGCCATCAGAGACAGCGTCGAATAATAACCGTCGGTATAATCGCCGATGCACTCGTCCCAGACGACGTCGCCAGTTGTTGCCTTGAGTGCAACAACGCACGCATCAACCGTGGCCATGTAGACCTTGTCACCATAAAGGGCCACGCCGCGGTTGGTCGGATGCAGTTGGAACAGGTCTTCGGGAATCTCGCGCATATAGCGCCAAAGTTCCTTGCCAGTTGCCGCCTCGAACGCGATGACTTGGTTTTGCGGTGTCGACACGAACATCATGCCGTCATTGACCATCGGTGGCGATTGATGGCCTTCGGTGACACCAGTGGAATAGCTCCAGACCGGCACCAGATCCTTCACATTGTCGGCGTTGATCTGGTTCAGGGGACTGTGTCCCCAGCCTTCATAGTTTCCGCGCCAGCTGAGCCAGTTGCCAGGTTCAGGATTTGTCAGCCGCGCATCGGTAACGACACTGTATTCGGCCGCTGCGGCAACTCCTGCCAGAGCACCGCCAGCTATTACGGTACAGGCAAAGAACAAACGTCTCATTGGTATCTCCCTCGCTTCAATTCGCCGTCCATGACGGCCTGTTTCGGAACGACACGTAACCTACTTTTTGCTACCACCCGGCTTGCGGGTGAAATCACCCTTTGCGACGATGAAACCTTCGTCGTCCAAACCGAGTGCAACCATGGGAAGTTGGCGTTTTGCCGGTCCGCTTTTGACGCTGCCCGCGGAAAGGGCAGCGAATTCAGACAGGTGACAATGGCACCTGAGATGTCTTTCTTCCTGTTTCCAGGACTTGATCGTGCACCCTTTGTGGGTACAGATCGCCGAATACACCAGAACACCCCCCACACTGCGTTCACGGGTTTCTTCGTCCATTTCAGCCGGGTCCAGCCGGATGACCAGCGCCCGGTTCAACCGGTTCTTGCGCCGCAGGACATGCGCTTCCGGGTCATAGGGAAAGACTTCGATCTGACGCCCTCCTTCGGTCAGCATTTCGGAGCGCACACATTTGTTCTTATCCGCGCCCTTGATGAACATGAACCGATCACCTTCCTGCGGCGTCAGTTTTTCCGGAGCCGTCGCGGCCTCAGCCTGCCCGCTTGTCAGCAATGACAGGCCAGCCACGCCAGCCGCGGTAACGGTCGCTCCTGCCAGAATGGCTCGCCGGTCCATTTGTCCGGTAAATTCGATCAAGTCCGTCTCTCTGACAGTTTGGGCATTTGGCCTGCCCCGATTACCAGCCTGCTCGCTCACCTGGCCTTCTCTCCCTCGTTGGTCACCGGAATGATGATTTCCCCTTGTGGACACGGTTTCCCGCTTCCAATTTTTCACCAATGCCGGCCCGACCCGCATTCTAAATTACATTTACAGTTTCCGGCACCGGTCGGGAACTTAATCCAGTCATAGCCGATTTCGTTCCCGACATGACAGGTCAGTGCCGTTTCAGTACCGTTGGTCTGCCTATGATTACGGTACATTCACGGATCAGGGTGGACCAGCCACAATTCACTGGGAACAATCTAAAATTCCATACGTGATTTTCTGGCTGGGTATGTACTTAGCAGAGTTCCGATGGCAGCAAGTATGCGATGGGATTCGGTGCCACATGCCCCACTTTGAACCTGGGTTCAGTTGGTCCGTCAAATGCAAATACATTTTATTCTTAACGGGTTACAGGCAATTTCTTGACCTGTCCCACAATTCTGCCTCCATATTGAAACATGCCGCGCACCATGTTGCGCAGTCGCATGCGGCGCGCGGATTGTACGAGACCGGCGGCAATATATCGGGTCGAAATTTCACGCTCGCCTGCTGAATAGAGCCCTTCCTGGAGGTCGCCGATGAGTCCGGCGGCATCGCCACCCAACAAATTCTGCGCCAGAACAGCCGAACAACGCCGCCCCTGGCACAACGAATCGGCGGCCCATTCGAGCACCGCATGATAGCAGTCGGTCAAGGATGGGTTACCCGCGCAAAGCCGGCGAAGTTTCCTGTCGGCGCGGGTCGGAAGGGCTGTCCAAATGACAACAGCCAGAAAGCTGAACAGCACCAGCAACGGCGCCGCGGCCAGGACAAACATGCCGGTTCGTCGGCGTTCATGGCTTGCCGCCGCCGCGGCCATCAACTGCACGGTCAATGCTTCCACGTCCCGGGGCAATGGTTCAATACGCTTCGCCGGGACACTGGCACGTGCAGATTTGCGCAAATCCGGATTCCAATAGGCCATTCGAACCGGGCTGATAAAGATCACGCTGTCACTATCGATGCGCAGATCCCAGGATTGCCGCAAATGCGCCACGGCACCCTCGGGCGTCAAATCGGTGCGGGATTCAAATCCGGCTTCCGCCACCGACACGCCACGCGTACGACCATGCTCCAAATCGGCCAATTGTTCGGCGGTCACGCCGATGACCTTGAGCGACACCTCGCGCCGGACGGTATCGCCAACGCGCAATTCTTCCGGTGGCTTTGACCAGGTTTCTGTCATTTCCGCGTCGCTGGCGACCAGCCAGTGGCGGTCCTCATATACTGGCGATACGCGTTGAACGTTGATCCGTATGGGGTCGGTCGAATCAGAGAACTCTATCCGCTCACCCGCCAAGTTCATGACCGCGCCCGACATTGACGCGGACGGAATGGTAAAGTCGCCGCTGCGCTGCGGGAACACGGCCAAATAGGTTTCCAGCAGATGCCCCTTGCCTGCGTAGGAACTGATCTTGCGCGTTTTCGCCGGCGACAAGGTCACAATCCGGGCACCGTCGATATCCGGCATTTTCAGATCCAGCGCGTCCAGTGGATTGATCGAGGCAATCTGGACATAAAGGACAAGCTGGCCCTGGATATAGGCGCCGCCATCATGAGCCCGCAACGGGCTGAGCTGCAGGGATAGCTTGGGAATTTCGGGAATGGTGGCCGTCTGAGCCAGAACCATGGTGCCCCAAAACGACAGAACCGCTGCCGTGGCCAACCGGATCAACATCCCTGGCACGGCTTGCTTTTTTCCTGGCGCTGTTCGTGGACGTTTTCCAACCTGGCGCGCAAAACCCTTTGCGGATCGTCGGATATCTCCTTCAACAGCACCTCTGCCGCCATCAGGTCTTCGCGGGCCTTTGAGGCCGCGCTGAAGCCGCTCAGGGTCCCTGTGCGGTCGTTCTCCCTGCCTCGATCACTGCGGCCTGTGCCGACGCCGCCGATATCAACCTGACGGTCATCGCCTTGCCCGCCGGACTTGCTGCCCTTTCCCGGATTGTCGGCGCTATCGCCCGGTTTACTCGCCTGATTGGTGCTGGCGGATCCTTTTTCCACATTTTCCGAATCCGAAGCGCTTTCCTGCGGATCGGATTTCAGCCCCTCGTTCCAATGGCCGAGTTTCTTCTCCGATCGAACATCGGCGGTTTCGCGCCGGGCCAGATCCCGGGCCTGTTTTACCAACGCCAGATTGAACCGGGCATCGGCATGGCCAGGTTCGACCCGCAATACCCGTTCATAGGCCGCAATGGCCCCGCCCCATTCTTCCAGCTGCGCATAGGCCGTTCCCATATTATAGAGCGAGCGCGTGTTTTCGGTCTGAAAAAACTCTCCGAGCGCCCGGTTGAAACGTCCCGAACGGTATTCGGCAATGCCGCGCCAGGCCGGATCGTCAAACATATGGACCGCCAGTTCCGGTTGGCCTCCGTCAAGCAATTGCAACCCCACATCAAACCGGGTTGGCGGCGGGTCTTGACGGGTCAGCAGGACCGCGGTGGCGAGCGCCACGACAAGTGCGGACAAGCCTGCGACAAGACGCGCCGTCATGTTTCGCTTTTCCGGCGAAAGAGCCCAAGCCAACAGGCAAGCGCGCACAGAACGGCGAGTGGTGCGAGACGCAGACGTTCGGGGCTGTCCACACGCCGTGAGACCCGGGCCAGCGCCCTTTCCAGATCGCCGAGCACGGCCTTCAGCCCCCCACTTTCGGCAAGCCGCGCATCAATCGTGTTGGCGTACCCTCGCCACTTGTCGCCCGGGTCGCCGACATTGATGACCGCGCGCAGGGCATTGCGCCGGGCAACCGGGTTCGGCGCCGGGTCCGTGCCGCCGGTAATCAGGACGACCTGCCCGACAACGATCCCGGCGCGGGCCAGGACATCCTCGCCATGGGCCAGGGCCAGTTGAAGATCGCGCCCCGGAATCGGCATGATGCCAATGTCCATGACCTGCAGATAGCGGTCTATCTGGCGGCGGTCGGTGGTCAGCGGCATGACATTATAAGCGTCGCCACTGGCGGCAACGATGGCCGTCGGTATCGCCGGGGCATTATCCATCAGATAGGCAGCCGCGACACGCTGGGCTCCGACGTCCGCCCCGCCGCCCAGATCGATCACGATGATCCGGCCGGCAAGATTGGCAAAGTTCTGCCTGTCGGTGCTTTCTATGGTGGGTTGGGCCAGGGCCATTACCAGCAGGCACCAGATCGCCGCCGCCAGGATGGCCGGCTCGGACACCATCCCGCCGCCTGCCCGGTTAACCGCCAGGTCCTGCAGCGGCCGGTCTATGATCCGGCCCCAGCCGCCGGGCAAACGGGCAGCGACGCGATAGGGGGAAACCTTAGCCCAGACCGCCAGCGCGACGGCGGGCAGGATCAACAGTAACACCGCCGGATAGGTAAAACTCACCATCCCAACCGCCGCCACAGGACCAGCGCCATCAATGCGATCATCGAAATAACCAGCGCAACGCCGGACCAATCCCGGCGCAGCCGGGTTCGGTCGTCCGGACTGGCGGACGGTTCAATCAAGCCCAGCTCATCATAGATCCTGGCAAGCGCATCACCGGATTGAGCGACGAAAAACCGGCCACCGGTAACATCGGCTATTTCCTGCAAGACCTGAGAGCCACTGCTTTCGGCATTTGCCGAAAACCCGATGGTGTGAACCCGGATACTGTGGGCGGCGGCAAGACGCGCGGCCTCGACTCCGCTCAACGCGCCGGTATTGCTCTCGCCGTCGGACAACAGCACCAGGACACGGTCCGCCTCGGGCTCTTGCCGAAGCGTCTGAATGGTCAGCCCCACCGCCTTGCCGACATCGGTCTTCCGCCCCGGCAGGCCGATCGACAATTCGTCCAGCAGTCCCGAGACCGCCTTGGTATCGAAGGTCAGCGGCGCGATCAGAAAAGCTCGCTGGGCAAAGGCAATCAGCCCGACCCGGTCGCCTTCGCGCTGATTGATAAACTGGCCTGCCAGATCGCGCACAATCGCATAACGCCTCGCCGGTTGACCGTTGGCACTCATATCTTCGACCGCCATGCTGGCCGACAGATCCAGCGCAATGATCAGGTCCCTGCCGGTGGGTTTCAGCAATTGCCGGTTTTCGGTCTGCGGCCCGGCCAGGGCCACCACCAGCGCGATCCATCCCGTGACCGCCAGGGCAATCCCACCGGGCCATCCGAAACGGCCATGGCCGGATCCCGACGACAGTTGCACCAACAAGGCCTCAACTCCGGCCGGCACCGGCAAGCCGACTTCTTCAGGAAGCGGTGGCAACAGCCGCCAGGCCAGCAGCGGCAAAGGCAGCAAGGCGAAGGCCCAGATGTGCTCGAAGCCCATCACCGGCGCACCTCGGCGGCGATATGATCGCGCAGATCGGCCACATTCGCATCGGTTACCGTTGCAGGGTCATGGTAGGCGCTGATGGGCAGCGGGGTCGACCGGCCACTGGCCCGGGCGACCTGAACCCCCAGATCCAGCAATTGGCTCCATTGCACGCGGGCCTCTTTCAGGCCGGCAATCTGGTCAAGCCGCCCGCGGGCTTCGCGTCGCCATGCCCTGCCCCGCCACCAGATCGCAATCGACACCAGCACGACCAGTGCGGCAAATACCAAAAGCGGCCAAAGAGTGAATCCGTATTCCGGACTCGTAGTCTCCACCGGTGGCAAATGCACGTCGCGCATCCTGGCGATCAGATCCCGCGGGTTCATCCCGGTCGTCCTCCGGGCTCGGTAAACAGATAAGGACCACCGCTGAATTGCCAGCCGGCCCGGATCAGTTTGCGCCGCAGTTCCTTTCGCAAGTTCCCTGCGACATCTTCAGTGTCCAGGCGTTCACCGGATATGCGGGCCACCCGCCGGGCAGCATCGGCCAGCAGCCGGATCGGATAGCTGCCCCTGGGTACGGGCCGGGAAAAGATCTGATCCTCAACCACATAGGCCTGAAGCGACCGACGGTCCGCCAGGCGGCGAGAAGCTTTCAGAAATGCTTCATCGGCGTCGCCGAAATCACCTACCATGCAAATCTCATCGCCGCCGCCCAGACAGGCCCCCGCCTGATCGAGCGCTTCCGGCAAGGGGCTTCCATCCCCTGCTTCGGGCATGGATATGGCGGCTTCATAAGCGCGGTCATAGGCCTTCCGTAGGGTATCCAGGACCTGAAGCAGATGCGCGTTGCCCCGGCGCGACACTAAAATGTCCGGTGCCGCGGGCGAGACGACCAGCAGGCCAAGCGGTTCATGCAGGCCCTTCGCCTCCCAGGCAAGCCGAGCCGCTGCCAGAGCCGCTGTTTTCGCCATGGGGCGAATTGCGGTGCCGAAAAACATGTGCGGGCGCAGATCAACGATCAGCATTCGGCCAAGATGGGATTCCGCGACAAACCGCTTCATCTGGGTTCGTCCGGTCCGCGCGGTCGCCCGCCAGTCGATCGAGCGGACATCGTCCCCTGCCACATAGGGAGAGGTGCCATCTACATCCACGCCCTGGGCTTGGCGCCGTCCGGGTCGCATGCCGATCGGAAATCGTTCGCCCGGCGCCAGCGGCGTGTGAACATGGCGCGATTGCATCGCGACGAGGTCAGCCAGCGTCAGGCCCGTGGCGGTCCCACTGTCCAGATCAGACCGCACTGACCTTATCCAGCAGCGTCTCGACGATCCTGCCGGCCGCGACCCCCTCGGCCTGTGCCCGGTAACTGAGACCCATGCGGTGTCGCAGCGCATCGGGCGCCATTGCCGCAATGTCATCTGGCACTACATGATCACGCCCTTGAAGCCAGGCGCGCGCCTGGGCCGTGCGGGCAAGACCGACGGAACCACGCGGGCTGATCGGATGGGATAGATGTTCGCCCACGCCGTTAATCTCCTCCGGGGCATTGCGCGTGCCCGCGACAAGCCGGACGATATAGTCCCGGATCAGCGGTGAAATATGAACCTTCAGCACCGACTGGCGTGCTGCCACCAAAGTATCGGCCGAAATAGGTTCGAACGGGCTGGCTCCCGCCTCGCCATTCGCCCGCGCGGCATCGGTTGCTTCGGTCAGGCCAAGGTCCAGTATGGCACGCTCGTCGTCAAGGTCGGGGTAATCGATTACAATGTGCAACAAAAAGCGGTCCAGCTGTGCTTGCGGCAGCTCCCAGGTGCCTTCGTGTTCGATCGGGTTTTGAGTGGCAATGACGAAGAACGGGTCATCCAGTTTGTAGGTTTGCTCGCCGCTGGTGATCTGGCGTTCTTCCATGGCCTCCAGCAAGGCGGATTGGACCTTGGCCGGTGCCCTATTAATCTCGTCGGCCAGAACGAAATTGCCGAATAGCGGGCCGCGCTGGAAATCGAAACGGTGCTCGCGCGGGTCATAAATCGACGATCCGGTCAGGTCCGACGGCAACAGGTCCGGCGTGAACTGGATCCGGCTGAAGTCACCCTCAAACGCCGTCGCCAGCAACCGCGACACCCGCGTCTTGGCCAGGCCCGGGGCGCCTTCCAACAGCACATGCCCATCGGCCAGAAGCGCGATCAGTAGATGTTCCACCAATCTCGGCTGGCCGACAATGCCGGTGTCCAATCGATTCCGAAGTGCGGTGATCCTATCCTGGCCAGTCATGCGTTTCAGAATCCGTTTCAACCCGGGAGACGTTACCAACGTCACGCGGGCGAAATCAATCGACCGGCCAATTACCAGCTAATAAGAACACATGGGCGATTATCGCACTCAGGCCGGGAGCCCGACCGGCCCCGCTTCCGTCAACGAAACCCCGGTCAGCGTCCGGTCCAGATTACGGGCCCGCCAGGTCAACAGCTTTTCGGCATAGGTCACCCGTTGAACTGCATAAGCTGGATCATCCGCCACATTGTTCAGCTCACCGGGATCCGCCCGCAAGTCAAACAGCAGGGACGGCAGACTGGTGAAATGGACATACTTGAAACGGTCGTCCCGGATCACCGACAGGGCACAGTCGTCGCTGTCGATGCCCAGGCGTTGTTCGGGCAGATTGGAGCCAAGCTCGCGAAAATCAAACTCCCAATGCGCCGCATCGCGCCAGGTATCGGGCTCGCCACCTTCCAGAAACGAGCGCAGAGAATATCCGTCGACCGCGCGCGGAATGGCGCCGCCCAGGACATCCAGCAGCGAGGGCACCACATCAACGGATTCGGTAAAAGCGCTGACCTGGCGGCCCGCGCCCGCCGCGCCCGGCATCCTGACGATCAGCGGAATATGATAGGCCTGATCGAAATATCCCAGCTTGCCAAACTGGTAATGATCACCGGCCATCTCGCCGTGGTCGCTGGTCAGAACGATGATGGTGTTGTCGTAGATACCGGCATCTTTCAGATACTGCACGATGCGCCCGATCTGGACATCGACCTCGGAGATCAGGCCGTAATAGGTGGCGCGTATCTGGCGGCGGGCATCATCATCCCAGTCTGTTGCAAGACCATAGGCGCCGGTCACGAAGCCGGTCTTGGGCTGGGTCGTCAGTGTAAAGTCCACGAAGGGATGGCCGGCGCGCTCTTCTTCAACCGTTGCGGCACGTACGAAGTCCGGCACCGCCGCGGGATCGTACATCGCGTTGAAGGGTTCAGGCGCGATAAAGGGAGGATGCGGGCGTAGGAAACTGACATGGGAGAACCAGTTGCGATTGCCCTTCTCGCGAAGATAATCCAGCAAGCGCTTGGTCAGAAATGCCGCCTCGGAAAGTGCGGCCGGATATCGTGCAGGTGCGCCACTTGGCGGGTCGGGCGACCCTTCGGCGGGCAGGTAAATATCCTTCTTCCTTGCCGGAACGTCGATGCCGTTGTGGTCTAGCCAGCTAAACCAGGGCTCGCAATGGTCCGGCAGGGGCTGCACATGATTGAACCCGGGCAATAACCCCTGATAGGTCATGAGTCGTGGATCGTTTTCTTCACAAATTCGGGGGTCGGCCGCCGTGTCGGTATATCCGAACATCGCCGGGTCATAGCCCAGCCGGCGCATCATCAAGGCGATATTGTCGTGCCGGGCGTCCAGCGGCGACCCGTTGCGGCAAACCCGGTGGTTCATCTGGTAGAGTCCGGTCAGCAGCGAGGCCCGCGCCGGGCCGCAAGGCGCGGCCTGGCAATAGTGCCGGGTGAACAACACCCCGTCGGCGGCCAGGGTATCGATATGCGGCGTCTTGACGAGTGGGTGCCCGACCGCGGACAGGCTGTCGCCGCGCCACTGGTCCAGGGTGATCAACAGAACATTCATTGCTGCGGCTCCCATGCCTGAATTGTATTCCGGTCATGGATGTATCCTGAATTCCTGGCCTTTGCGAACCAAGGACACGTATTGCGACAGGGCAATTGCATTTCAAAAGTCTTTTATCAGCGTGCGTAGAAAATCGTCCTTCCATCCTGCGCGTTTGAATTTGACGCGGTTTGATCCTTTGTCTGTGTTTGCCTTCATGATGTGGAGTGCGATGCGTCCGGGGGCTGCAAAATTGATGGGAGCATTGTCTTTTCGGGCGCGGTGCTGATCATCGTTCAGGATCACATCCAGCGACCAATGGAGATTGTTTTCAATCTGCCAATGACCTCGGATCATGGCGGCGGTCTCACGGGCAGAGGGCAGTTGGACATGAGGCAGACCCGCTCGGACTGGCGTGATTTTCCGTTCAATTCGCGCGTTGGGATGGCATGAACGAAAGCCTTGAGACTTGGCCACCTGTGGGTGTCGTCGAGATGTTCCGGGGCTGTGCAGACGCGAGTGCAGCGCGTTTCAACGCGGCCATGATCCGCATCCGTTGAGGTGTATTCGTCAATGTAATCCGTCTCCTGATCATCAATGAAGGCGCGCACATCAGCTTTCATATCCCCTTGATTGCCTTTCAGTTGCAAGCAGTAGCCGCCGCCCTCCTGCACGATCAGACCGCATGTTTCGCGTTGGCAGTGGAGTGCGTCCGCTGTAATTGTCACACCCTCAATGTCGAGCATTTTGATCAACTCGCGCAACGCCGGAATCTCGCCGCCCCTTTGAACTCCGAGTGATGCCAGGGCTCAGACGCGCGCCATGGGCAAAGGCCGTCACCACGTTCAGGCCGGACTTGTCGGCGGCCCGGTCAAAGGCGCGGCGCATCTCCTTGCCATCGACAGCGATGGCAGACCGGGCATCACGTTCCTGCGCGAAATCAGCGCGGAATTTGTCAAGAAGCTGCTGGAAGCTCGCGGGGGTGATCAAACGAAACAACCGCGAAAATGTATCGTGACAAGGTGGTCCATGTGGCAATTCGAGAAATTCGCGCAGAAAATCCTCTTTCGCCGACGCAAAATCCGCCATGTCAACAGCCGTTTCTCCGCCGCACAGGACGCACAAAAGGCTGATGGTCATGATGTCACAAAATTCATGGCGGCGCGCATTGCCCGTGCGAGGATCGTCCATATCATTGAAATAGCCTGTGATTGTTGACATTCCGAAGCTCCTTTGGATGACGGAGCCTCAGGAATCCATTCATACCGATTTGTCAAAATCCAAATGCAATTCCCCTGATGTTTGCCCTCCTTGATGTGCTGCTCGGCGGTACCACGCTGGTTATGGAACCGTACCACCCGGTCAGGCTCCATCGGCAGGTTGGTGACGATGAAGCCCACGCGGGGGAACAACTCACCCGGGTGCCATTCGATCCTGGCGACCACCCGGCGGGGTGTGTCCCGGGAGGCGGCCTGATACTGGAAGTCTTCGTGGAAACGCTTCACCCTGGTCTGCGAGGCGGGTTGGCCGATGCGCGATCGTCTCGCGCAGGACGGCATTGGCGGGCAGCCGAATGGCATGGAAGTAGCCCACATCTTCGAGCCGTTCGCATATCCCGGGAATTGCAAGGGCGGTGTCGGCGCGCAAGAACCGCATGAGATTGCGCCTGGCATACCGGGCGATCACCGGGTCCAGAACATCCTGCCAGCCATTGGTGCCGTGGACGTTGCCACATCGCAGGGCGCGGCGTTCCAACATGCCGAACGGGTTGAACAGGAAAAGCGGGTGGTAGCAGCCGCAGTCGAAATGGCCGTTCAGGTCGGCCAGAGCCGCTCGGTTCCCGGGCAAGGCCAGCGTATCGGTCTCGAACCGCCCCATTTGAGATGCGGAGGCCGCCCGTGCATCGACGGCGCGCCCCGACGACGATCACCACATCCACCGACCTGCGATGCGGAGGCCGCCCGTGCATTGACGGCGCGCCCCCCACAACCTGCCGCATGACCGGATCACGGGCGAGCCGGTCCGCATCGTTGACATCCTCGTAACCTGCGGGCCGCCCCCATGGGCCGACTGCCGAAACAAGCCGTCGAGCCGGTGGACGGTGTTCTGGCCCAAACGGCTATCACGCAAGGCACCAGCCCCGGGATCGGACAGACCGAGCGCATCATCCAGCCCCCGCACCACCAGCAGGCCGCCATCCGAACTGAATTGTGTGCCCTGGAACTCCAGCCGCACACGACGGTCGAAATCCATCCGATCACCCCGCTTTGCACCCGCACCCTCCGGGTGATCCATGAAACCCGCCATTCGCAACCGCCAACTCAATGATTTATAACCAAGATACTGCGACCAGAACAGCAAAACCAGCGGATCACCTGGGGAATGAGGGATACAAAAAGCGGACGGTTTCATACCAGGGTGCAGAAAGCGTAAACGTGAGCAGGACCATACAACACTCGCCCCGGCGCGCGCGAGACATCATTGAATGCGCCGACACATTGACCCGGAGATTTCCAGATGAGCCAGCCTGACATCAAGGCGGCGATGCGCCAATACCGCCAGACGTTCGATGCCATGATCGCCGCGTGCGACGGCCTGCCGCCCCTGCCAACGGCTGTAGTCTGTCCCCAAGACGAAAAGTCCCTGGGCGGCGCCCTGCTGGCGGCCGAAAAGGGACTGATTGATCCGGTGTTCTTCGGGGTTCCCGAAAAAATTCAGGCGGCCGCGGCGGAAAACGGCAGCGATATCTCCGCCATTCCCCTGGTCGCCACGGGCGATGGCGAGGCTGCCGCAGCGGTCGAGGCGGTTCATGCCGGCCGGGTCAGGGCGCTGATGAAGGGGCATATCCACACCGATGAATTGCTGGTCCATGTCACCAAGCGCGACGGCGGCCTGCGGGCCGGCCGGCGGATGAGCCACGTCTTTGCCATGGATGTACCGGGCCGCGAAGAATCCCTGCTGATCACCGATGCCGCAATGAACATCGCACCCGACGCCAGGACCGCGCTGCACATTATCCAGAACGCCGTCGATCTGGGCCAGTCGATCGGTATGGAGACGCCCCGCGTTGCGCTGCTGTCAGCTACTGAAACCCCGACCGACCGGATGCCCTCCTCCCGGGCGGCGGACGAGGTCGCCCGCCGGGCCATGGACGGGGCGGTATCGGGCGGCGTTGTCGATGGTCCGTTCGCCATGGACAATGCGATCAGCCTGGATGCCGCCGAGACCAAGGGGCTTTCCGGGCCTGTGGCCGGCCGGGCGCAGATCCTGGTGGTGCCGGGGATCGAGGCCGGAAATATCCTGTTCAAGGCGCTGACCTTCCTGGGCGGGGCCGAATGTGCCGGAATTGTCGTTGGCGCCAGGGTTCCGGTGATGCTGACCAGCCGGGCCGACAGCGAGGAAGCCAGGCTGGTGTCCTGTGCGCTGGCTGCCTTGTATGGCCGATGGCAGGATCGCCAGGGCTGAACGAGCGGACACCCCGCACGCCTCTATGATATGCCACGCCCATGACGACACCTGATTCACGGCTTGACCCGGCGGACTCGCGGGTGCTGTCCGGCCGCCTCTGGCGCGGCTGGATCGCCCCGTTCCTGCCCAAAATCCTGATTGGCTTTGCGATGATGGCGATCATCGCCGGCCTGACGGGCCTCTATCCCATTGTCATCAACTGGACCTTCGATCTGTTCACGGCCCGCGATCCCCGGATCCTGACCCAGATCCCGCTGATCATTATCGGACTGACGACCATCAAGGGCGTGGTTCAGTATCTTCAGGTCACCATCATCGCCTCGGTGACCAACCGGATCGTGATGAATCTGCAAACGGATGTCTTTTCGCACCTGATGCGGGCCGACATGGCGACCTTTGCCCGCGAACGGACCGGCAGCCTGGTGTCGCGCCTGACCAATGACATGGCAATCATCCGGATGACCCTGACCCAGATCGCCGAAGCCGGCATCCGCGAGGTTCTGACCGTGATCGCGCTGATTGCGGCAATGTTCTGGCTCGACTGGATGCTGACCCTGCTGGCCTTGGCGATCTTTCCTGTCGCTTATCTGCCGATCGTCAAGATCGGGCGGCGCCTGCGCAAAATTTCCGGCGACACCCAGGTTCAGATGGGTGGCACCACGTCCTATCTGGACGAGCGCTTTTCCGGCATCCGCCTGATCAAGGCCTATCTGCTGGAAGACAAAAGCGCTTCGGGCGCCTGGTCGGTTTTTGAAACCATCTTCGGCCTGCAGATGAAGGCGGTCCGGTCCAAGGCGCGCCTGACGGCCTTCATGGAAGCGCTGGGCGGCATCGCTGTGGCCTCGGTCGTTGCCTTTACCGGCTGGCGCATGGTCAACGGTCAGACCAGTGTCGGCGAGTTTACCGGCTTTATTTCCGCCCTGTTGCTGGCCGCCCAGTCGGTCCGCCAGATCGGCAAGGTCAACGCCACCATCCAGATCGGCCTGGCGGCGATCGACCGGGCCTTCAACATCCTCGACGAGATCCCGAGAATCCAGGACCGCGCGGATGCCAGGCCGCTGGATGTGAAAAACGGCCAACTCGACTTACGGGGTGTTCATTTCAGCTATGACACCGACGGACCGGCCCTGGCCGGGCTCGACATTGCCATTCCGGCGGGCCAGACCATGGCATTGGTCGGACGCAGCGGGTCGGGCAAATCCACCGTCTTCAACCTGATCCCGCGATTTTACGATCCCGCGGCGGGCAGTGTCGAGATCGACGGCCAGGACATTGCCGGCGTCACCGTCGCTTCGCTGCGCCAGGCGATCTCGATCGTCAGCCAGGACGTCACACTGTTCAATGACACCATCGCCGCCAATATCGGCCTGGGACGGGTCGGCGCCGACCGCCAAGAGATCATCGCCGCTGCCAAGGCGTCCGCCGCCGACGATTTCATCCGCGACATGCCCGACGGCTACGACACCATCGTCGGTGATCGCGGCCTGCGCCTGTCGGGTGGCGAGCGCCAGCGGATCGCCCTGGCCCGCGCCGTTCTAAAAGACGCGCCGATCCTGCTGCTGGACGAGGCGACAAGCGCGCTGGACGCCGAATCCGAAGCCAAGGTTCAGGCCGCCCTCGCCGAGCTCAGCCGGGACCGGACCACCCTGGTCATCGCCCACCGGCTGGCCACCGTGCGCAATGTCGACCGGATCTATGTGCTGGAGGAAGGCCAGGTCCGCGAGGCCGGCACCCATGCCGAACTGATGGCCCGGGACGGCCACTATGCCCTGCTGTCACGCCTCCAATTCGGCGCCGGAGAAGCCGCGGCGGAGTAAGCGCTATACTGCGGGCGTCGGGGCCATGCCCATGCCCGAGGTCTTCGCTTTTTCGCCCTTCGCCTCGCGCACCAAGTGACGAAGGAATCGTTTTTCAAGCCGGCGGACAAAGAACACAATGCCGAAGGTCAGCACCAGATAGAAGGCGCCGGCGCCGGCGAAGGCCTCGAACGGGGCGTAGTGGTCGGAATAGACGTTCCGCCCGGCGCCGAACAGATCAACCACGGTGATGACGCCGGCCACGGCCGAGCCGTGCAGCATGAAAATAATCTCGTTGCCATAAGCCGGGATCGACCGGTGCAGGGCGCTGGGCAGGATGATGCGGCTGTATTGCCTGAACCGGTTGAGCCCGACGGCGCGGGCCGCCTCAATCTCGCCAATTGGTGTACGTTCGATTGCACCGCGAATGATCTCGGTGGTATAGGCGACCGTATTGAGGATGAAGACCAGCAGCGCGTAATACCAGGCGGTGCGCAAGACTTCCCACAGCCAGGTATCGCGCGCCAGATCCATCTGGCCGAGATAAAGCCCGAACCCGTAATAGAACAGATAAAGCTGCACCAGCAGCGGCGTTCCCCGGAAGAAATAGGTATAGGCCCAGATCGGTCCGTTGATCAGCGGGTTGGTCGAAGTTCGGCCGACTGCCAGGATGATCGAAATCGCCAAGCCCAGCACCAGCGATATCCCGACCAGCACCACCGTATTGCATAGTCCGAGCACGTAATAGCCGATCTTGTCTATCGTGAACCCCAGCACGTTGTCCGGCGCGGCTTTGAAGCTCAGCGTGATCTCGCTGGCGATGATCGCATAATCGAACGCAAAGAGCAGATAGTAGACGATCCCGCCAATCACGACTGCCCCGGCGACCAGACCAAACCCGCGTGCGGCAAACCAGCTGACGGTCAGCGCCCGGGCTGCGCCCGGTATCGCCAATACGCCGTCGATCGCGGCGGCGGTGCGATGGAAGGGTTTGATTTCGCGCCGCTCCAGCCTTTGCAGAATCAACAGCGACACACTGGTGAAGGCCAGGAATATGAAGGCCACTGCCAGATAGAATGGAAAGGGATCCCGCGTCGCCCCGGCGGCGAGCGCACCCTTGCGCACCACGTCTTCCAGCCCGATCAGCGAAACCAGTGCGGTCCCCTTCATCAGCACCAACCAGTTATTGGTGAAGCTTGGCAGGGCATGACGCAGCATTTGCGGTACCAGTACGTGAAACAGAACTTGTGCCTGAGTCAGGCCAAAGGCCTCGGCAGCCTCCAATTGGCCCTTTTGGACCGCCAGAATGGCGCCGCGAAAGGTTTCCGCCATATAGGCGCCGAAGACAAAACCGATGGTCAGGACGCCGGCGGTAAAGGGCGGCACGTCGATATATTCCCAACCGAGCCAGTCCCCCAGCGTATTGATGCCAATCTGGCTGCCATAGAAGACCAGGAACATGATGACCAAGTCGGGAATGCCGCGAATGATTGTGGTGTAGGTGCCACTGATCGTCCGCGCGACCGGATTGACCGACAGTTTTGCAAGGGCCGTCGGCAGGCCCAGCACAATCGCGACCAACAGGGACAATACTGCCACCTGAACGGTCATCCAGGTGCCCGCGGCCAGCGAGCTTGAGTATTCCAGAACGGAACTCATTTTACCTCGCACAAAGTATCAGGGCCGGCGGAAACCGTATCAGATTTCCGCCGGCCCTGAATTCAAACCCAAAAGCGGTCAGTCGCCGCCGAAAATATCAAAGGCGAAGTAGCTGTCATTGATCTTCTTGTAGGTACCGTTGGACCGGATCGATCTGATTGCCGCATTCAGGCAATTGCGCAGATCGACGTCCTTCTTGCGCACGGCGATTCCGGCACCTTCGCCGAACCAGCGTACATCTGTCAACTCAGGCCCCGTGAACATGAAGCCGGCTCCTTCGGGCCTGGACAGAAAGCCGTCATTTGCGGCGACCGAATCCTGCAACGCGACATCGATGCGGCCGGCCTGCAGATCCAGATAGACCTGATCCTGGGTGTCATAGCGCACGATTTCGGCATCGGAGAAATTGTCGGTGATGTAGTTGTCATGGGTCGTGCCGCGCTGGACACCGACGCGCTTGCCGGCCATGCCGGCTTCGGTGAATTCCATCGCCGATCCCTTGGCCAACACGAACCGGGCCGGGGTGTTGTAATACTTGTTGGTGAAATCGACTTTCTTCCTGCGTTCCTCGGTGATCGACATCGAGGCGATGATCGCATCGTATTTCCGGGCCAGAAGCGCGGGAATGATGCCGTCCCAGTCCTGCTTCACCAGCGGGCATTCGGCGCCCAGCGTGGCGCACAGCGCCTTGGCAATGTCGATGTCGAAGCCGACGAGATCACCGCTGGAGGTTTCTTCGGAGAACGGCGGATAGGCACCCTCGACCCCGATCCGGATCTTGGTCGGGCAGGTGCCGGCGCCCAGGGCCGACGTGCTGACAAAAGCCGCCACCGTGGCAACCATGACTGATTTCATCCAAATTTTCATATTTCCATTCCCTGTTTGGTTTTGTCGGGCATTTTAATGCTTCCGAGCGCCAAAGCCAGCGATGAATTGCCGGAAACGCTCTGTTTTTGGATTATCGAACACCTCCGCCGGGGTCCCTTCCTCCAGCACCTTTCCCTCGTGCAGGAAGATGATCTTGTCGGCAACTTCACGCGCAAAGCCCATTTCGTGGGTCACCACCAGCATGGTGCGCCCCTCCGCGGCCAGGTCGCGCATGACCTTCAGCACCTCGCCGACCAGTTCGGGGTCCAGCGCCGAGGTCGGCTCGTCAAACAGCATGACGTCTGGTTCCATGGCCAGAGCCCGGGCAATCGCCACCCGTTGCTGTTGCCCGCCGGAAAGCTGGATCGGGTAGACGTCGCGCTTGTCGTCGACACCGACCTTGGCCAGAAGTTTCCCGGCCCGGTCGGTCGCCTCGGCGCGCGGCAGTTTCAGAACGCTGAGCGGTCCTTCTATGACGTTTTCAAGCACCGTCATATGGGACCACAGATTGAACTGCTGGAACACCATGCCCAAGCGTGCCCGGACCCGTTCAACCTGGTGCCGGTTCTCGGCCTGGGGTTGGCCCCTTTTCGTAACCATGCGGATGGTTTCGTCGCCGACCGTCACGGTACCGTCGTCCGGCACTTCCAGTAGATTGATGCATCTGAGGAAGGTCGATTTGCCCGAACCGGATGCCCCGAGAATGCAGATCACATCGTGCGGGTTCGCCGTCAATGAGACACCTTTCAGCACCTCAAGCGAACCGAAGGATTTGTGGATGTTTTCCGCAACCAGCGCTGCGCCGTTTTCGGCCATGGTGTCCCGGTCATTCACCCGTCGCCCGGTTGTCCGGGCCGTTGCGGTTGATGTTTGAACCGGATGGCGGCCTATGGCAACCGGATTCAGGTTCCCCCACCGACAAGCCGTTCGGCGTGCCGGGCAATGACCGCTTCTTCATTTGTGTGGATCATAAACACGCGAACCCGGCTGCGGTCCGACGAGATAATGGTTTCACCGGCCCGGTTTCGGCAATCTGTCCCGGCACCGCTTCGGTCGCCGGATTGATCATGTCCAGGTGCCGGCCCGCAGAACTTTGCCGCATCTGCCCACAAATCAGAACATTACCGCCGAGTTTTGAAAATTGCTCCTGATATAAAATTGCTCCTGATATATTGTCACGTCGCTCTCCCATTCTTGCAGCTACCGGCCGATCCGTCTCGCCCTTGCCTGCAATGATCCGATCAAGCGATGCTATTTCAAACCGATGGTGGCCGCACCACTCTCATGTTCAGAAAATCCCATATGTGATTCTGCTGTTTCAGGAGCATCAGCGGCATATCCATAGCGACAGAACTGGTCCTAACTTCCATTCATTCACTGAATAAGAACGCCGGAGCCGGCGCACCGCCATGAGGTGGCGGCCTGTTTGAATTTGGGAGGCCTAAACGATGAAGAAGCAATTCATGGGACTGATCGGCAGTGTTGCCGGTCTTGCGCTTGCCGCCGGATTGGCGACCAGTGCTCAGGCGGAAACCTTCAAGGTCGGGGTCGTGACTTTCCTGTCGGGAGGCGCGGCCGAGAGTTTCGGCGTGCCGGCCTGGAACGGCGGCAAGTTGCTGATCGAGATGATGAACGCCGGCCAGCTACCGCCGCCCTACGATCAAAAGGGCTTTGGCGGGGTCGAGATCGAAGCTGTGGTAATCGATGAATCCGGCGGTGCCACGAAGCAGGTCCAGGAATTCCGCAATCTGGTACAACGCGAAAACGTCGATGCGGTCCTGGGCTATGTCAGTTCGGGCGACTGTCTCGCCATCCCGCCGGTAGCGGACGAACTCAAGGCCTTCACCATCCTGTATGACTGCGGCACGCCGCGGGTATTCGAGGAAGGTAGCTACAAATACGTTTTTCGCACCGCGGCCCACGCGGCCATGGATAACATTTCGCTGGCCAAATACATGAAATCGCGCGGCATCGTCGCGCGCAGCTTTGCCGGCATCAATCAAGACTATGCCTGGGGCCAAGATTCGTGGAAGGACTTCACTGCGTCGATGGAGACCCTGAACCCGGGCACGAAGGTATCGACCGCCCTGTTCCCGAAAATCTTCGCCGGCCAGTACGGCACGGAAATTTCCGCCATTATGCGGGCAAAGCCCGAATTGGTGCATTCCTCGCTGTGGGGCGGCGATCTGCAGGCCTTTATACTGCAGGCCACCGCGCGCGGACTGCACAAGCGGATGCGCATCGCACTGGCCGCCGGTGACCATGTCATTCCCCAGCTTGGCAAGAAGATGCCTGACGACATTGTGCTGGGCGCGCGCGGTGTGAACGGACTGGCGGCCAAGGCGCGCGGCGGCGCGCTGACCGAACTTTTATGGGATGAGTACATGAAGCGTTACGGCGTTTTCCCGGTCCAGGCGCCTTTCCGCATGTGGCAGGGCCTGCTGGGCCTGAAGACCGGTGTGGAGAAGGCCATGGCGGCCAATGGCGGCAAGAAGCCGACATCGGACGAAATGGCTGCTGCCATGACCGGCCTGACGTGGGAAGCCCCATCGGGCACCATCACCATGGCTCTTGGCGACGGGCACCAGGCGATCCAGCCCAATGCGGTCGGCCTGACCAAATGGGATTCGGCGACCAATCAGATGACTCTGGTCGATGTCGAGTATTACGACGCCGAATGCGTGAACCCTCCCGAGGGCACCAAGGCCGTCGAATGGATCGAGGCCGGTTTCCCCGGCGCCAAATGCTGATCCAAGCGATATTTGTCTGATTATTTCCCCGTCAGGCATTTTACGACCTCCCGGGCGACTTAGCGGTCGGGAGGTCGTTTTTCCTAAGGTTCAGGCAAACTGGCACACATGGAACTACTCGCGGTTATTCTGGTTGATGGGCTGATTTACGGGGCCTGGCTGTTCATCGTGTCGGTGGGGCTGACCTTGGTTTTCGGCGTTCTGGGCATCCTCAACATGGCCCATGGCAGCCTCTACGCCATCGGCGCCTATATGACGGCCAGCGCGGTGGGACTTTATTTCGCAATCGGCGGCGATGCCTTTCCCATGGGCAGCTATCTGGCCATGATCCTGGCAGCGCTGTTCACCGCCTTTGTCATCGCGCCCGTTCTGGAGCGCGGCCTGTTGCGCCACTTTTATGAACGGGACGAAGTGATCGGTGTTCTGGTGACCTATGGCGTCTTCCTGATCCTGGAAGACGTCATGAAACTGATCTGGGGGGTTACACCGCTGTTCGTGTCGGAACCTTACAATCTGCTGGGCATGGTAGAGGCCGGGCCGCTGTTCTATGTCGCCTATGATTTTCTGGTGATTATCGCCGCGGTCGTGGTCGGATTTTCAGTTTGGTACACGTTGAACAGGACACGCCAGGGCAAGGTCGTTCTGGCTGTTATCCATGACCGTGAGATGAGCCAGACCATGGGTGTCAATGTGGATCGCGTCTTCATGATCGCCTTTGGCGCGGGCGTGTTTCTGGCTGCCCTGGGCGGTGCACTGACCGCGCCAATGATCTCGGTCTCGCCGGGGATTGGTGTCGGCGTGATCATCGTTGCTTTCGCGGTGATTATCATTGGCGGGCTCGGTTCGATCGAGGGGGCTGCCATCGGTGCGGTGCTGGTCGGCATATCGCGCGCTGCCTCGGTGCATCTGATGCCGGCGGCCGAGCTGTTCATCATCTATTTCGTGATGGCGGCGGTTCTGGTCTTCCGGCCCGAGGGCCTGTTCCAGAAAACCCTGGCGCGCAAGATATGAACCTGCTGCGATCAGTTCCCGCTGCCTGTGCCATCGCGGCCGTCGCCTTGCTGATCGCCGGTCATGCCCTGCCGGAGTGGGCGCTGTTTCTGGTTACGATCTCGCTCGCAAAGGGGCTGGTGGCGCTCGGCATCGTCGGGCTGATGCGGGGCGGTCTGGTATCGTTCGGCCAGGGGCTCTATTTCTGTATCGGCGGCTATGTCGCGGCGCTGATGTCGACCGAAACCGGCATCACCGACATGTTCCTGCTGGCGTTGCTGACCGTCATTGTCACCTGCAGTGTCAGCGGCATCTTCGGGCCGTTGCTGGCGACCTATCGCGGCATCTTCTTCGCCATGCTGTCCCTGTCCCTGTCGATGATCCTCTATGGCGGACTGGCCCGGATGACATCGCTGGGCGGGACCGACGGTCTGAACGCCGCCGCGCCCACCTTCCTCGGTTACGCGCCCGAGGGTCGCGATCTTTCGATGGCGCTTTACCTGTTCACAGGCACGTTGTGTGTTGTGATCGGCGGCTTCATGCGCATGGCATTCGACAGCCAACGCGGGCTGATTTCGCTGGCCATTCGCGACAATGAATTGCGGGTTGAATATCTCGGCGCCTCGGTTCGCAACGCCATGGCGATCAATTACGTGATCGCGGCGGTGCTGGGCGGCCTGGGCGGCGTGATCACCGGTCTGGCAATCGGTCATGTGGATCCTGAATATGCCTATTGGACCACGTCGGGCGAGTTCGTATTCGTCGCCATTCTGGCCGGTTATCTGTCGATACCGGCGGTCTTTGCCGCGTCGGTCATTCTCGAAGTAGTTCGCTCGTTTTCCAACCTGTATTTCCCGAACACCTGGCAATTAGCGCTGGGTATCTTCTTACTGGTGGTGATCTACGTTCTGCCAAGTGGGCTGGGCTCCTTCCTGGTGCGCCGTAAACGGCCAGAGAAGACCACATGAGCGGGACAGTGATCGTGGAGGCCAGGGATATTCACAAATCCTTCGGCGCGGTGACCGCCGCCAGCAACATCAACCTGGCGGTACCCGAGCGCGCGGTGTGGAGCCTGATCGGATCAAACGGTGCGGGCAAGACCACCCTGGTCAACATGATGACCGGCCATATCCAGCCGGATCAGGGCCATATCCTGTTCAACGGCGAGGACATAACCGGGCTGAGTTCGCGCCAGATCACCCGCACCGGTATCTGCCGATCCTTCCAGATCCCGCAACTGTGTGCCGGGCTGACAGTGTTGCAGAACATGCTTGTCTCGCTAGCGGTCAATTCCGAAACCCCGCCATCCTTCTTTCACCGCGGGGACGCGCGCGCCGATACCGGCCGGGCCATGGCGATCCTGGAACGGTTCCGGATCGCCGAACACCGGGACCGTCTGATGGGAGAGCTGTCGGCCGGTGTGCGCAAGCTGCTGGACATCGCCATGGCGATGAGCGGTCATCCCAAGGTCATGCTGCTGGACGAACCCACGAGCGGGGTCGCGGCGGAAGAAAAATTCCCGATCATGGATCTGGTGATGGAGGCGCTGAACGCCGAAAAGGTCACCACCTTGTTCGTCGAGCACGACATGGACATCGTCACCCGCTATTCCCAGCGCGTGCTGGCCTTTTACGACGGCCGCATCATTGCCGATGATGCACCCGACGAGGTTCTGGCCGACGAACAGGTGCAACGCTATGTGACGGGAACGGCGCGATGATGCTGGCCCTCGACAATGTGCACGTGACCATCCAGTCGGCACCGATCCTGCGCGGCTTGTCGCTGAACGTTGATGGCGGTGAGATGATCGGCCTTGTCGGCCGCAACGGCGCCGGCAAGACTACCACCCTGCGCACGATCATGGGCCAGACCAAACCGGTTTCGGGAACGCTGACTTTTGAAGCACAGGACATCTCGGCGGTTTCAGGCCACCGCCGACCGGCGCTCGGCATCGGTTATATGCCGGAGGACCGGCGGCTGGTGCCCCAGCTGACGGTGGAGGAAAACATGTTGCTGCCGGCCTGGGTCAACGCTGGTCTGGACCAGGCGGCAGGATTGAGATTCGCCTATGAGTTGATGCCGGAACTGAACCAGATGAAGGACCGCAAGGCGCTGCTGCTGTCGGGTGGTCAACAGAAGATGGTCGCCCTTGGCCGTGCCCTGATGGCCGGCACAAGGCTGATCCTGTTGGACGAACCGTTCGAGGGTGTGGCCCCGGCTCTGGCTCAGCGCCTTTCGGATGTGATTTCGACTCTCAGGGCCGAACACCGTTCGATCCTGATCGCCCAGTCGGAACTGGCCCATTCCCATGCAGCCAGCGATCGAGAATATGTCATTGAGCGCGGAGAAATAATGAAAGAAAACTCAAACCTTTAAAATATATAAAATGAATCTAGATATAAGATAAAATTATGACTATCATTTTGATTGAATTTCAAAATTAAATTCTCTATATGTAAAAATATCCAAAACCTGTTTCATTAGGGCCTTTTGACATTCGGGTTTCCGATTTGGCCTGAACTGTTATTCAAGCTTCGAAAATGGAGGTTTGGATGAACGAAGATCGTTTGGTGATTTCAGATGAACTCTGGGCGAAGATTGCGCTCCTGTTACCCGGTGAAGCCGAGGACCCGGGAGCAACCGGTCGGGATAACCGTCGGTTCGTGGAGGCCGTACTTTGGCGTGTGCGAACAGGGTCTCCCTGGCGTGACCTGCCCCAGGATTTCGGCAACTGGAATTCGGTTTTCAAACGATTGCGTCGATGGGCAAAGGCCGGTGTGTTTGAGAGACATTTCAACGCCATAAGCGACGAGCCAGACCTTGAACATGCTCTCATCGACGGAACGATTGTCCAGGCCCATCAGAAGGCTTCGGACGCAAAAGGGGGACACGGCATCAAGCCATTGGACGCTCTCGCGGCGGGCTGACGACCCGGACGCTTACAGTAATCCTCACTTGAGGCGTGCTCAAAGAATCCCCGGCAGGTTCAATCCGTTTTCCCGGGCACAGGCGATCGCATCCTCGTATCCGGCATCGGCATGGCGCATGACGCCCGTCGCCGGATCATTCCATAATACACGACCAATTCGTTCGGCGGCTTCGGCAGTGCCATCGCAGCAGACCACCATGCCGGCGTGCTGGGAAAAACCCATGCCGACTCCACCGCCATGATGCAGGGAGACCCATGTGGCGCCAGAGGCACAATTCAGCATCGCATTCAGCAATGGCCAATCCGACACGGCGTCCGACCCATCCTTCATGGCTTCGGTCTCGCGGTTGGGCGAAGCGACAGATCCGGAATCCAAATGGTCCCGGCCGATCACCACGGGCGCCGATAGCTCGCCGGATGCGACCATTTCGTTAAAGGTCAGTCCCAGTTTGTCTCGCACGCCGAGCCCGACCCAGCAGATCCGCGCCGGAAGGCCCTGAAATGCGATCCGTTCGCGCGCCATGTCCAGCCAGGTATGCAGATGCGGGTCGTCGGGGATCAACTCCTTGACCTTGGCATCGGTCTTGTAGATGTCCTCCGGATCGCCCGACAGCGCGGCCCAGCGGAACGGGCCGATGCCGCGGCAAAACAGCGGGCGCACATAGGCCGGCACAAACCCTGGAAAATCAAAGGCATGGGTCAGCCCCTCGTCGAAGGCAACCTGACGGATATTATTGCCGTAATCGAGCGTCGGGATGCCGTGGTTCCAAAAATCGAGCATGGCAGAGACCTGAATCTTCATCGAAGCCCGCGCCGCCTGCTCGACGGTCCTGGGATCGGTTTCGCGCTTCTCGCGCCATTCGGAGACGGTCCACCCTTGCGGCAAATAACCGTTGATCGGATCGTGGGCCGAGGTCTGGTCGGTGACCATGTCCGGATGCGCGCCACGCCTGGCCAGTTCCACAAAGACATCCGCCGCATTTCCCAGCAGGCCGACGGATCTTGCCTCGCCCGCCCTGGTCCAGGCCTTGATCATTGCCAGCGCCTCGTCGATCGAGGTGGCCTTTTCGTCCACATAGCGGGTGCGCAGGCGAAAATCGATCCGATCTTCGTCGCATTCCACCGTCAGACAGCAGGCCCCTGCCATCACCGCGGCCAATGGCTGGGCGCCGCCCATACCGCCGAGGCCGCCGGTCAGGATCCATTTGCCGGTCAGGTCGCCGCCATAATGCTGCCGGCCCGCCTCCCTGAAGGTTTCATAGGTGCCCTGAACGATGCCCTGGGTGCCGATATAGATCCACGAACCGGCCGTCATCTGACCGTACATCATCAGACCTTTCTTGTCGAGTTCGTTGAAATGGTCCCAGTTGGCCCAGTTCGGCACCAGATTGGAATTGGCGATCAGCACCCGCGGGGCGTCCTTGTGAGTGGTGAACACCCCCACCGGCTTGCCCGACTGAATCAGCAGGGTTTCAGTCTCTTCCAATGTTTTCAGCGCGGTCGCGATATTGTCGAAATCGTCCCAGGTCCGCGCCGCCCGGCCGATTCCGCCATAGACCACCAGCTCGTTGGGATTCTCGGCCACTTCAGCATCCAGATTGTTCATCAGCATGCGCAGGGGCGCTTCGGTGGTCCAGTATCTGGCATTGAGTTCAGACCCACGCGGCGCGCGGACGGAGCGGACGTTCTTTCTGGGATCGGTCATGGGTCGGTCTTTCTCGTTAGGTAATTTCCAGCGTGGGCAATTCGCCTGTTTCAAGAAGTTTGAGCAGTGTTCCGCCCAGGATCATTTCGGCGGCCCGCTCCAGATCGCCGGCCATGTGGCGGTCCGCCTTCAAGGCCGGAACCACGTTGCGTAACGCTGTGATTACCTGTCCCAGGCGGTCGCTGGTTTTCAAGGGCGCCCGGAATTCAACGCCCTGGGTCGCAATAAAAAGTTCGATGCCGATGATCCGGGTCAAATTGGCGTTCATGGCCAGCAAGCGGTAAGCCGCATGACACGCCATTGAAACATGATCTTCCTGATTGGCCGAGGTCGGCGTTGAATCCACCGAACAGGGCGCGGCTTTCTGTTTGTTCTCGGACATCAGGGCGGCGGACGTTACCTCGGCGATCATGAAACCGGAATTGATACCCGGGTCAGGCGTCAGAAAAGCCGGCAGACCGAAACTGAGGGTCGGATCAACCATCAGCGCGATTCGGCGCTGGGCAATCGATCCGATCTCGGCAATGGCGAGCGCAATCTGATCGGCGGCAAAGGCGACCGGTTCGGCATGGAAATTTCCGCCGGACAGGATCGAACCATCCTCGAACACCAGTGGATTGTCGGTGGCCGCATTGGCCTCGATTCGAAGCGTCCGGCCAGCCTGGCGCAACAGGTCGAGACAGGCGCCCATCACCTGGGGCTGGCATCGGATGCAATAGGGATCTTGCACCCGCTCATCATCCTCGCGATGGCTTTCGCGGATTTCCGAACCCGCCATGATCGCGCGCAAAGCAACGGCCACATCAATCTGACCCGGATGACCGCGCATCGCATGGATTTCCGGCCGGAACGGTGCGGGCGAGCCCATGGCCGCGTCGGTCGACAGCGCCCCGGTCAGCAAGGCGTTCTGCAGCAGATGCCAGGCATCGAACAACGCGGCGAGCGCCAGCGCGGTCGATACCTGCGTCCCGTTGATCAGGCCAAGCCCTTCCTTGGGGCCGAGCACAATCGGGTCCAGCCCGGCAGATCTCAGGGCATCGCTCCCCGACATTCCCTGGCCGCCCAAAAATGCTTCGCCCTCACCGATCATCACGGCGGTCATGTGGGCGAGCGGCGCCAGATCGCCGGAAGCTCCCACCGAACCTTGCGCCGGGATCACCGGGATAATCCCGTGTGCGAGCAAGGCTTCGATTTGCCGGATGGTGCCGAGACGCACGCCGGATACACCGCGTCCCAGCGAGACCAGTTTCAGGACCATGACCAGCCGGACGACCTCCGCCGCCAGCGGTTCGCCGACCCCGGCGCAGTGGGACAGGATCAGATTTCGCTGTAGCTTTTCGGTTTTCTCCGGCGGGATCAATGTATTGGCGAGTTTTCCGAAACCAGTGTTCACCCCGTAAACCGGATCACCGCCTTGCGCCGCCCTAGCAATGATTTCGGCCGAGACCCGGATAGCGTCGTGGCAACCAGGATCCAGGGCCGCGGGGTCCCCACTGCGATAGATCTGTTCCAGTTGACCAAGGGTCACCGTACCGGGCACCAGCTTCATCAACCCTGCCCTCCAAATATGCGCCGGTGCAGCGGATTGAAGCCGATCCGGTAGGATAGCTCCGCCGGTTCGGCCACGTCCCAGATCGCCAGATCGGCAGCCTTGCCGGCCTCGATCATGCCGGTCTCATCTCCCAGCTCCAGAGCGCGTGCACCGTTCCGGGTGCATCCGGCCAGCGCTTCTTCCGGCGTCATACGAAACAGGGTACAGGCCATGTTCATGGTGAGCAGCAGCGAGGTCAGTGGCGAGGAACCGGGATTGGCATCGGTGGCGATCGCCAGCGGTACGCCGGCCTTGCGCAACGCTTCCAGCGGCGGAAGCTTCGTTTCGCGCAAGGTGTAGAACGCCCCCGGCAACATCACCGCCACCGTGCCGTGCTCGGCCAGCACCGATGCATCGCCCTCAATCAGATATTCCAGATGATCCACCGACAGCGCCCCGCGCCGGGCCGCCATGGCCGCGCCGCCGAGATACAACAACTGTTCGGCATGCAGTTTGATCTGCAGGCCAAGGCTAGCAGCGACATCGAACACCCGCTCCATCTGCGCCACCGAAAAGGCAATATTTTCACAAAAGCCGTCCACGGCATCGGCCAGCCCTTCGGCATGGACGGCGGGCAGCATTTCGCGGCACACCAGATCGATATAATCGTCGGCGCGGCCGGCATATTCGGGTGGCAGGGCGTGGGCGCCGAGAAAGCTGGTTCGGATTCGCACGTCGCGCCGTGTCCCCAAGGCCCGGGCCGCGCGCAGCATTTTCAGCTCGTTCTCCGTGTCCAATCCGTAGCCGGATTTGATCTCCACTGTCCCCGCGCCCTCGGCGATCAGATGATCGAGGCGCCTCAAAGCGTCCTTGACCAACTCGTCCTGGGTTGCGGCCCGTGTGTGATTGACCGTCGAGACAATACCGCCACCGGCCCGCGCCAGCGCCTCATAGGTCGCGCCTTCCAACCGCATTTCAAACTCGCGGGCGCGGTTGCCGCCGAACACCAGATGAGTGTGACAGTCGACCAAGGCCGGGGTAATCAGCCGGCCACCGCAGTCTTCCACGCTATCGGCCGGCGGTGCATCGACCGCCGGGCCGGTCCAGACGATCCGGTCCTTCGCGATCCCGATCGCGCCATCCCGGATCAGACCGTATCCGTCATCCGCCATCGTGGCGATGTCCGCACCGGTCAGCAATTTTTCAATTTTCGGGATGGACGACATGGGGATTTCTCATCATTGCTTATTATGTATATACATAATAAGCAATTTCAGGAACTTGGCAAGATGAACAATCTGTTTTTTCGCAATGCGCTGCTGCCCGATGGATGGACGCGAAATGTTCTGATTTCCGTCGATGCGGCAGGCAGGATTGCCGCCATTGCACCCGACAGCACGGTCCCTGAGTCCGGAACCGATGGCGACATAGCGGTGCCCGGCATGGCCAATCTGCACAGCCATGCGTTTCAGCGCGCCATGGCCGGGCTCGGCGAATGGCGCGGCACCGGCGCGGCGGCCACCGACAGTTTCTGGACCTGGCGGGACGTGATGTACCGGTTTTTGGACCGGCTGGGTCCCGACCAACTGAAGGCGGTGGCAAGCCAGCTCTATGCCGAAATGCTGGAGGCCGGATTTACGGCCGTGGGCGAGTTTCACTATGTTCATCACCAGATTGGCGGCGATCCCTTTGATGATCCGGCGGAGATGTCGGCGCAAATCATGGCGGCCGTCGGAACCGCTGGCATCGGCCTGACCCTGCTACCGGTGTTTTACGCCAATGGCGGGTTTGGCGGCGCGCCCTTGGCGGGGGCTCAACTGCGCTTCGACACCGATCCGGACTCTTTTCTGGATATTGTCGCCGCCTGCCGCGATCACGCCTCGATCAGTTCCAGAACCACGGTCGGGATCGCCCCCCACTCCTTGCGCGCAGTGACACCGGAAAGCCTTGATACGGTTCTTGCGGCAACCTCCGATAGCCCGGTCCACATTCACATCGCCGAACAGATCATGGAGGTTGAAGCCTGTGTGGGCTGGTCCGGCCTGCGGCCGGTCGAATGGTTGATGGACCATTGCACTGTCGATGACCGCTGGTGCCTGGTACACGCCACTCACATGACACTGGACGAGACCAAGATGCTGGCTGCCAGCGGCGCGGTAGCCGGCCTGTGTCCGATTACCGAGGCCAATCTGGGCGATGGCATCTTTGACGGCGTCGGGTTTGCCCGGGCCGGCGGGCACTGGGGGGTCGGTTCCGACAGCAATATCCGCATCGATCTGGCCGAGGAACTGCGTGGGCTCGAATGCAGCCAGCGTCTGCGCGACCTCGGCCGCAACCGGCTGGCCGGCGAAGGCCGGGCCAATGGCCGCACTCTATTCGATGCGGCCCGGGCCGGCGGGGCGCAAGCCCTCGGCCAGTCCATGGGCGCACTGGCGGTCGGCCATTGGTGTGATGTGGTGTCCCTGGATGCGGACCATCCCCTGCTGGTTGCCCGGCGGGATGACGACTGGTTGAACGGCTGGATTTTCGGCGGCGACAGATCCTGCGTGCGCGATGTCTGGACGTCGGGCCGGCAGATGGTCTCCGGCGGCCGCCATATTGCGCGCGCCGAAATTGCCCGTGATTTTGCTGGCGCCATGGCGGCACTTACCGCATGACGCCCGCGCGCCTCACACTTGACGGCGAAGGTCCGCTCTATGAGCAGATCCGCAAGGCGATCGCCCGCAAGATCACCAGCCATGAATGGCGCCCGGGCCAGCGCATCCCGAACGAGGCGGACCTGACAAACTCGTTCGATACCTCGCGCATGACCGTCAACCGGGCCCTCAGCGCGCTTGTCGGCGACGGCCTGATCGTGCGCAAGCGCAAGGCCGGCAGTTTCGTCGCTGCCCCGACAGGTGTCCAGGCACCGCTGACCATCGCCAGTGCCCGCACCGAAATCGCCGGCACCGGCAGCACCTATGCCTATGAATTGCTGGCCGGCAATATTCGGCCAGTGCCCGGTTTCCTGACCAGTGCGGGCCGGTTCCGCCCGGATTCCGAGGCCATGCACCTTCGATGCCGCCATCTGGCGGATGGCGTCCCGGTCCAGCTGGAGGATCGCTGGATCGCCCTCGACACCGTTCCCGATGCCGCGGGCGCGCCCTTCGGCACCAACCCGCCCGGCGAATGGCTGCTGGCCTACGTCCCCTGGACCGAAGCCGAACACGAGATCAGCGCCGTCGCCGCCACGCCCGTCGTTGCCGAAGACCTGGAAGTTCCCGCCGGCACGCCTTGCCTGCGGATCGAACGCACCACCTGGATCGACCGCGCCGCCGTCACCTTTGTCCGCCTGACCTGGCCGGGCAGTGCCAAAAAGCTTGCCGGCCGCTTTCATCCGGGGGAGTGAGGAGGTTTGGTTCATGCCCCTTACTTGCGGCAACCGGCATCCCGTGACTTGTTCTGACTTGAGGGGGCGTTGAACCGATGAAGGCTGACCCCATGCGATATCGTCTCATTGCCTTACCAATCGCGACCTTCCTGTGGCCGGCGCAAGGGCGGCATGATCTTTGTCGATAAAGGCGATTGCGATGATGCCACCCTGAAGGGCTGGGTTGCACTCGTCCTCGGTTTCGTGTCCACCCTGCCGCCGAAATAATCGAGATATGGGAAGAGGCAAACCCATGGCTCCCCCGCCCTAGAGTTTTTTGAGGCACTGATCAAGACCTGAGACGAGGGGATTATTGAGGTATTTCATGATGGAACAGAAGAAGGTTGATCGAGCTCCGGCCCGACGTCGCAGACAGACGGCGGCGCGCAGGCAGGAGGCCGTTCTGCGGGTGTTGCGGGGCGAGGACATCGAGTTGGTGGCTCGTGGCATCGACGCGACGGCGGCCGATGTCAGCGGCTGGCGGGACGTTTTCCTGGCGACGGGCGCATCCGGACTGAAGCACCGCCCTCGCGATGTGCGTGACGAAAAGATTGAATGCCGGTTTCGAACTGGCCCTGGAACAGGGGCTCAATGCCCGCCTTGGCACACCTCACCTCATCCCGGTTCAAAAAGCCTTCCACGATGACAAAGCCGTCACGTTCGAACATATTGATCTGTTCCGGGGCCAACGCCACCACGGTTATCCGCTGTCGGCACCGAGCAGATCATTGCGGGCCTTGTCCAGATGTTCGCGGATGATGCCGGCGGCGCGTTGCGGGTCACGCTGGCGCAGCGCCTCGTAAATCCTGCGATGCTGTTTGTTATAGGCGTCGATCTGTCCCGGCGTCAGAATGGATTCGCGGGTCGCGGCCCATTGGGCATGGGTGCGCACCTCGTTGATCTGCAGATACAGCCTGAGCAGCAGCGGATTGCGCGAACAGCGCGCCAACTGCTGGTGAAACTCGCAGTCCCAGCATGAAAACGACACTTTATCGTCCCGCGTTTCATCCAGCCGCGACAGGGTCAGCTCGATCGCCTCCAGATCCCGGCGGGTGGCGTGGACCGCGGCCAGCCGGGTCATATAGGGCTCGATCGCCAGCCTTGCGTCGATCAACTGCAACGGGCTGATCAGATCGGTAATGTTGTCGTCGGGTTCCGACAGGGGGCCGGAATAATTCACATAGGTGCCGCTGCCGATCCGGCGGGCGACCAGGCCGCCTTCCTCCAGCCGCTCCAGGGCCTTGCGGATCGTGCTGCGGGCCGCGCCGAACGCCGTGGCCAGGCGCCGTTCGGGCGGCAGCCGGTCACCGTCTGAATAGACCCCCGTCTCGATCGCGTGGCGCAGACGCATGGTGATGGCATCGGCGCCGCGGCCGGGTATCATGGCCAGATGTTCCGATGACGACGCCCCGGTTACCGGGTCGATATCGTCGATTTCGTCCCGCTTCACTGAATCGGCCATTGGTCCATATTGGCATATATTGGTCTGAAAACAGTCCCAAATTTGGGAAATCGGTATACTTCTTCAAAACCGTATTTAGATTCAGAGGTTTAGATGGATCCTCCCATTCTACATACAATCCTGTTCATGAATTTTGATGGCGCTCCGGCGCAAACGAAGCAAATTAGGGCAGACTTCGGCCCCGACAAATTACGGGTTTATCCAGATTCTTACGATTGGAACACAAAACCAGTTGCGTAAATTGGTCTGCAATTGGTAGGTATTGGTTCAGGGGCAAAAACATCAGCACCAACAGGGATGGACTCAATCATGGCAATGGATATCGAAAAGTTCGTCGGGGTCGAGGACCGCGCGGCCAAGGTCAAGGAAGTGCGCAAGAAGATCGATGCCCTCGGCATTGAATACATATACCTGCAGTTCGTTTCGATCACCGGCCGGATCTGCGGCAAGGGCATTCCGGCCGACCATTGGGAATCGATCGCCGAAAAGGGCTTCCAGCTTGTCTATGGTGCAACTGTCAACCTGTTCCTGGACCGCCACGGTGAATATCTCGGTTACGGTCCCCATGACAAGGAACTGGTCGGTATTCCCGAGCCCGAAACCATGATGCAGTTGCCCTGG
Source organism: Alphaproteobacteria bacterium (assembly GCA_965204825.1). GTDB lineage: Bacteria > Pseudomonadota > Alphaproteobacteria > Futianiales > Futianiaceae. The sequence continues at coordinate 639,887 of OZ242016.1, forward strand.
GACAAGCGGGTCGGCCGGGTCTGGTGCACCCTGTTCCGGAACCGCGAAGAGCGCGAGGATCCCGGCGCGTTTTTGACGTCCGACAGCCGCGGCAACCTGCGCCGCATCCATGACCAGTTCAAGAAGGATCACGACAATCTGCACCTGCGCATCGGCACGGAGCCGGAAATGATGTGGCTGAAGAAGGGAACGGACGGCAGGCCCGACGGCGGCTTCTCCAATCCCTATTGCTATCACATCGACCAGTTCGAAAGCCTGCGTCCGGTCTATATGCAGGTCATCAAATATGCCCGCGAGATGGGTCTGGACATGATCCAGGGCGACCACGAGGACGCGCCGGGACAGTTGGAGTTGAACTGGACGTTCGACGATCCACTGCGCAATGCCGACCGTCTGACCACCTATCGCCAGATCTGTGCCCAGGTGGCGCGCGAGTTCGACCTGATTGCCTGTTTCATGTCCAAGCCGTTCATGGGCGTTTCGGCCTCGGGCTGTCACCACAACATTTCGTTCTGGAGGGGCGGCAAGGAAGAGCTGAATGCGCTGGGCAACGATGCCAAGAACCTGCCGGGCATGAAGGAAAACTTCATGTACCGCAGGGGCGGTATCAACACCTTCATGCCCGACACCAAGGACATTCAGATGCCGGGCAAGGTCGGCCTGCAGGTGGTCGGCGGTATCGTGAAACACTTGGGCGCCATGACCGCGATCGGTTCCTCGACCGTGAACTCCTATCGCCGGCTGTGGGACACGGGCTTTTGGGCGCCGGTCTTCGCGGACTGGGGATATCAGAACCGCACCACGGGCCTGCGGATTTCCGCGCCGGGCCGGTTCGAATACCGCTCGGTCGACTCGATGGTGAACCCCTATCTGATGGCTGGGGCGATCATCAAGGCAGCCGATGACGGCATCACCAATGATATCGAGCCGGGACCACCGGAAGACCGCAACATCTATCAGGCGATGGAGGCCGGCAAGCAGGTCAAGCGTCTGCCGATGACTCTGGGCGACGCGCTGGATGCACTGAAGAAGGACAAGGTTATCCAGGGCGCGATGCCGGGCGAGATGTATCGCCTTTACGACCAGTACAAGCGTGATGAGTGGGAACGGTTCCTGCACACCACGACCGACTGGGACATAGATACCTATCTGGACTGCCTGCCCTGAGGGACAGCGGCCGGAAATCGACGAATACTAAGCCTTTTCAAGGAAGGAGATGCTCCAGCCATGTGTGGAATTGCAGGGCTCATCCACCGGAACGGATCCGGGGACATTGGCCAGGAAATGACGGCGATGCTCCAATCGCTCAAACACCGGGGGCCGGACTCCACGGGGTTCGCCATCTACGGCAAGCCGGGAGCGGGCGAATACATTCTGCGCTTCAAGGTTGCCGAACAGGATGAAATGAGCGACGGCTTCAAGATCCATGACGAGGTCAAGGCGCGCCGCGCGGAAGTCGACGCGCGGTTGAAATCCCTCGGCGCCGAAATTACCGAAGAGGAAGAAGCGACCGAATATGCTTTCCGGTACCGGCTGAAATTTGACGGCGACCTGAAAAAGCTCGCCGACTATGTCGAAGACGTTGAAGGCGCCGAGATCCTGTCGGTCGGCAACTCGCTGGAACTGATCAAGGATCTGGGCGATGCCACCGTTGTCTCCAACCGGTACAAGCTGGACGGCTTCCAGGGCACCCACGGCATTGGCCACACGCGGATGGCGACAGAGTCGGACGTGGATATCCGGTCGGCCCACCCCTACTGGGCCTATCCCTACAATGACATCGCGGTAGTGCATAACGGCCAGATCACCAATTACTGGCTGCTGCGGCGCAACCTGGAACGCGAAGGTCAGCGTTTCGTATCCAATTGCGATTCCGAACTTCTGGCGGTCTACACCGCCACCAATCTGGAAAAGGGCATAACCCTGGAAGAGACGCTGAAAAAATCCATCGAGGAAATCGACGGCGTCTTCACCTATCTGGTGACCACCAAGGATGAGCTCGGCATGGCCAAGGATTCCATGGCCGCCAAGCCGATGGTTCTGTACGAGACCGACGACATGGTCGCGCTGGCCTCTGAAGAGGTTTCGATCCGCGCCATCGTTCCACACGAAATTGACACTTGGGATCCATATGACGAGGAGGTTCGGGTATGGCGGGCGTAATGGATAACGATGTCTCCCACGAAATGGGACTGCATACCGAGTCGCTGGTCGGCCGGGACATCAGACAGGTCTTCAATCTGGATGAAGTTGGCGGGTTCACCTATCCCGACGCGATCGAGGTTGACTTCAACAAACGGGCCGAGATTGATGCCGACAATATGACGGCGAACGAGGTCAATACCCGCATGCTGGAGCTGATGAGGGAGGGGCACGGCACGATCGTTCTGAAAAATCCCGGCGCCAAGCATTCGCTGGCCGTCGGTATTCTGAACCGGCTGAACCTGATCATCGAAGGCAGCCTGGGTTATTTCGGCTGCGGTCTGCTGGACGGCCCGACGGTGCGCATCTCCGGCCGGGTCGGCTGGTCCTGCGCCGAAAACCTGATGGCCGGCACGGTGGTGATCGAAAAGAATGCCGGGTCCACCTTCGGCGCGGCAATCCGCGGCGGCGATCTGGTCTGCAAGGGCAGCGTGGGCTCGCGTACCGGCATCGACCAGAAAGGCGGAACCATTATCGTCGGCGGCGACACCGGCGCGTTCTCCGGGTTCATGATGCAGCGTGGCCGCATGGTCGTGTGCGGCAATGCCGGCAAGAATCTGGGCGATTCCATGTATGACGGCACGATTTTCGTTGGCGGCGAGATCCAGGATCTGGGCATTGATGCGGTACCGGGCGCGTTGACCGATTTCGACAGGGCCTGGCTGGTTCGCAAGCTGTCCATGTACGACATGCTGCCGGAAAAGGGCGTCGATCACTTCACCAAGATCGTCGCGGGCAAGCAGTTGTGGAATTACGACAACCTGGAACCGACCGAGAAGAAGCTGATCCTGTAGGCAGGGTCAGTTCCGCGTCGGCAACCAAAAATCAAGGGGACGTCATGTCTGGAAGTAACGGAACCAATGGAATTTCAGAAGCAGGGGCAAGGCGCCTCGCTGAAGAAGAGAAATACAAACTGGGTCACAGCCAGATCTTCACGCCGGAGGTCATGAATGACATCCACATCAAGTCCGAGCTTGGTCGCTACCGGATGCGCGGGTTTTCATTGTTCAAGAAAATCCCCCATTGGGATGATCTGACCTTCCTGCCGGGTACGCTGACCCGCTTCGTGATCGAGGGGTACCGCGAAAAGTGCCTGACCAAGACGGTCATCGGCCCACGCGCCAAGAAGCCGATCAAACTGGACATTCCGATCTACATCACCGGCATGAGCTTTGGCGCCCTCTCGTTCGAGGCCAAGACCGCGCTGGCCCGTGGCGCTACAATGGCCGGTTCTGCAACCTGCTCCGGCGAAGGCGGCATGATCCCGGACGAGCGGCGCTATTCATCCAAATGGCTCTATCAGTGCATTCAGTCGCGCTATGGCTTCAACCCGCACCATTTGCGGCTGGCCGACGGCTGTGAGTTCTTCATCGGCCAGGGCTGCAAGGTCGGCCTCGGCGGTCACCTGATGGGTCAGAAGGTGACCGACCAGGTTGCCGAGATGCGCTCGCTGCCCGCCGGTATCGACCAGCGCTCGCCTGCCCGTCACCCGGACTGGCTGGGACCGGACGATCTGGCCCTGAAGATCGAGGAAATCCGCGAAGCTACCGACTGGCAAATTCCGATCCAGCTGAAACTGGGCGCGGCGCGGGTTTATGACGATGTGCGCATGGCCGCGAAGTGCGACCCGGATTCGATCTATATCGACGGCATGGAAGGCAGCACCGGTGCCGGACCGCACCTGGCGACCGAGGAGACCGGTGTTCCCGGCATGGCGGCAATCCGCCAAGCCCGGCGCGCGATCGACGACATCGGCAAGCGCGGCGATATCACGCTGATCTATGCCGGCGGTATCCGCAATGGCGGCGATGTGGCCAAGGCTCTGGCGCTGGGTGCCGATGCCATCGCCATCGGTCATTCGGCGATGATGGCGCTGAATTGCAACAAGGACATCGACGAGGCCGACTTCCCGGCCGAAATGGGCGTCCATGCGGGCGAATGCTATCACTGTCATACGGGCCGGTGCCCGGTCGGCGTAGCGACGCAGGATCCCGAACTGCGCAAGCGCCTGAACCCCGATGAAGCAGCCGAGCGGGTCTATAACTTCCTGCACACGCTGACCATCGAGGCTCAGATGATGGCGCGGGCCTGCGGCAAGACCAATGTCCACAGCCTGGAGCCCGAAGACCTGGCGGCATTGACCATGGAAGCGTCCGCCATCGCACAGGTTCCGCTGGCCGGTACCGACCACACTGTCGGCGTCGCTGACTACCACCACATTTAAAGCAGAAAGCCGGGAGAAAACGACATGGCTGGAACCAGCTACAAGGGTGCCGAGATCGAAGACGTCGACCACTTTATCAAGGGTGGCGGCATCGATTCAGAGCGTGAAAAGGTGATCGGCCAGCACATCGGCTATCGCTATGATGTGAACCTGTTGCCCGATTATGACCGGATGACCCCCTTCCTGAAAAAGTATATCGAGGTCATGGGCTGGGAAGACCTCAACTGGCTGGAGGACATCCATATGGGATACGAAGACGGCAAGCCGGCGGTGTTCGACCGCAACATCAATGGCTGGGTCGCCATCCCGGAAGACTATGAATTGCCGGACAATCAACAGGACCGGGACATGATCGCGCGGGAACTGCTGATCAAATTCCAGATGTCCCCGAACCACCCGATGGTGACTCTGAATAAGGCCTATCGGAAATTCTGACCGGGATCCAGCTCACAGCGGATAAGGCTGCGCCCCGGCTCTGCGCCGCTACGCGGCTTGTCCGGGGTATTCATCAATCTCTTCTTTGGAAATTCTTGCGACTGTTGAAAAACGCGTGAGACGTCGCCTTTATGGCCCCGGGTCCGCCTGCGCCGAATTCCAGTCGGGCTGAAATCCCAGGATGGCGATGTCGCCCGGAATGTTGGAATTGAACATCCGGTTGTGCCAGTAGGTTGCGTCGAACGCCGGGTCGGCCGGGGTCAGATTCGTCACCGTACAGAACATCCGGTAAGTCTGGCTGAACTGGTTGAACACCAGCATGCATTCGCCGGCGTCCAGCAGGGCATTCGCCGGTGCCGATCCGCGCATGAACAATGCCGTCATCCGGTCGGAAAAGGTTTTGGATCTTTGGAAATGGGTTGCCTGCAGATATTGCAGCGCCTTGTCATAGACCTGTTTCGGATCGGCTGTTTTCTGGGCCTGGAAGCGGAAAAAATCGGTGCTTTCTTCCGGAGCACCCGGGACCAGAACCACACTCATTGCTTCCAGAATTTCATGGCCGCCACGGGCCAGAACCCGCGGCCGCATGCCCGTGCTCGGCCGGCCCTCGCCCTGGCGCATGGCAATCTGGCGGATCCGGCACTGCCAGCCCAGAAAATGATCGCGCAACTTCTCGTTTGGTGAACTGTCCATAATTTTCTCTGGGGCCGACATTTTCGTCCACAATACCCCTAATGGTCCGAAATCTGGTATTAAACTGGTTTGTTTTTGGTTCGAATCATGGTCAAATTTCGTGTCCAAACGTCGCGGGAGGCCTTTTGCCGCCTTGTCGGCGTCGACGCGTTGCTGCCGGGGAAGATCAGCGGTCACGCTAATGAGAAGGGGAGAGGTAAATGGAAGAACAGATTGCTGAACTTGCCAGGCAGGTTGCGGCCCTTGAATCAAAGTCCGCCGTAACCAACACCATGTTCGCGGAAGCGTATTATTATCTGACGATTCCGCTGATGATTCTAATTCATGTAGGCTTTCTGGCTTATGAAATGGGTGCGTCCCGTCTGAAGAACGTGCTAGCGTCCAGTATCAAGAACATTCTGGCGTTCGCCTTCATGGTGCCGACGTTTTATTATTTTGGCTGGTACGTCTATTGGGCGTTCCCGACAGGCATCTTCCTTACCGAAGGATCCAACGGGATTAGTGGCCATGCCTATGCCGCGAGTATTGCGGCGCCGGTGGTTGAATATATGGGACCTCACATTGATGACAATGCCAGCGGTGTTTTCTGGGGCGCTTTTACCCTGTTCGCCGCGACGACGGCATCGATCTTCTCCGGCGCCGTGATTGAACGGATCCGGATTGCATCCTTTGTCGTTCTGGCTATTGTCCTGGGCTCATTTGCCTGGGTTGTTGCTGCTGCATGGGGCTGGCACGCCGATGGCTGGCTGGTGACCCAGTGGGGCTATCACGACTTCGGCGCCGCCGGTCTGGTGCACGCGGTTGCGGGCTTCTTTGCCCTTGGCGTGTTGATGAACCTGGGACCCAGGATCGGCAAGTTCAACGCGGATGGCACGGCCAATCACATCTCCGGTCACAACATGCCTTTGACCCTGATCGGCCTGATGCTCATCATCGCCGGCTTCTGGGGCTTCCTGATGGCCTGTGTCATTGTGCCGGGCGAAGCCTGGTCCTGGTTTGGCGACAAATACGCTACCATCTACGGTACGCCGATTACCCTTTCGGCTTTGTCCTTCAACATTCTGATGGGCTTTGCCGGCGGCATTATCGGTGCCTGGACGATCACCCGGGATCCGTTCTGGATGATGTCCGGTGCACTGGCCGGGATTATTTCCTGTGCTTCCGGTCTCGACCTGTGGTGGCCACCTTTGGCCTTTGCCATCGGTTTCGTCGGCGGCGCCATCCTGAAACCGGCTGCCGGCTGGCTTGAAAAGTTCGGAATTGACGATGCCGTCGGCGCCGTCACCGTGCATGGTACGGTGGGCATCTGGGGTGTCATGGCGGTTGGCATCTTTGCCATCGGCTATCCGGCTGCCCAGGGTGAAGCGGGCGTCGCAACCATAAGCTTTGTCGGCCAGCTTGTCGGCGCGGTCGTGATGTTCCTGCTTGGATTTGTACCTGGTTATGCCGTTTCGTGGATCCTGAAGGCGATGGGTCTGCTGCGGGTTAGTGAAGCCGCGGAAATCCTCGGCCTCGATCCGGCCAAGGTACCGATCAAAGCCTATCCTGAAGGCATCATCCCGTCGACTTCGGCCGCGGAATAACCAAGACAGAAAAGGAGAAGTGCCATGGGATGGGGTTTTGACTCTGCAAGCTGGGACGCAGTCACCGGGCCTATGTATATGGGGATGAATTCCGGATGGGAGTATATCTGGTTGATTGTATCCATCGGCTTGTGTGTTGCCGCCATCTGGGTTGGCGGGACACACGAAATCGGAGCTTACAAAAAACTTGAAAAAGAAGACTGATATCCTGGAGTAAGGGGCGTTATAATCATTGCCCGATGTTCCACCTGAAAATCGAAAGGGCCGCCTCTGTGGGGCGGCCCTTTCTGCATTCAAATCATCCAAGACCAATTCAAACCAATTGCATACCAATCATTGATTGTTTGGTTTTTGGGATAAGGTTCGCCCATGAATATCTCAGCCCCCATCCTTGGTGGACCGCCGAAGCCCAGCAGGATCCTGCGTCCCGGTTTGCGACACCTGCCAAAAGGTACTGAGCGATACCCGATTGCCGGTGGCGGCGCAGCCGTGGTCGCCATTGAGGCGGGCGATGTTGTCACCGTTACCGATATAGAGGGCGGCCAGGCCTGCGAGTTCGTCACGGCAGACAGCGACGGCGCCATTGATCCGGGCATTCTGGGCGAAATCGGCAACAGTAACGCATCGGGGCTGAAAGCTCTGCTGACGGATGAGTCCGAGAATGTGCGCAAGGTCCGCGCCGGTCTGGAACGGCGCGGCATTGAACTGGCAGATGCCTCGGCAGTGCGGGTGTTTGGGACAGCTTCTGTGCCCGGCGAACGGGCTGAGTTTACCGCTACCCGTGCCGGCGTCCTGACAGTCTGTGCCCCCGGCGGCCCGATGTCGGTGCACGACCAGGACACAGCCACGCCGGTCGAACTGCGCATCGCCCGGGCAAAGCTGCCGGAGCCGGGTCAGATCATCCTGCCCGAACCCCTGGCCGATCCGCTCGCCGATTTCCGGATCGAAGCGCGTACGGCCCTGGCCTACGAGGTTAAGGCCGGCGATTTCATCCAGATCATCGATGTGGAAGGGCAGGAATGCAGCGACTTCCAGTGCTTCGCCACTTCAAAGCTTGACAAGGGCCGGGAACTGGGCCTTGACCCCACGACCACCCGAACGCTGATGGCGAGCCAGTATCCGATGCCGGGCCTGTTTTCCAAATGCTACGACCGGGACATGACCCCGCTGGTCGAGATCGTCCAGGACACCTGCGGGCGTCATGATGCCTTCGGACTGGCATGCACCGCGAAATATTACAATGACATGGGCTATCCCGGCCATGTGAATTGCACCGACAATTTCAACGGCGCCATCGCGCCTTTCGATGTCGCCGCCCGCAAGGGATGGGAGGCGATAAACTTTTTTTACAACACGGCGCTGGATGAAAACGGCATTCTCTATCTCGACGAACCCTGGTCGCGGCCGGGTGATTATGTCCTGGTCCGCGCACTGACGGATCTGGTGTGCGTATCGTCCGCCTGTCCCTGCGATATCGACGCGGCAAATGGCTGGAACCCGACGGACATCCATATCCGCACCTATTCCGGCCGGGAAAAATTCCAACGTGCGGTGGCCTTCCGGGCCACCCCAGATGCGGACGTAAAAATGACCAAAGAAACCGCCTTCCATCCGCGCCTGTCGGAGAAGTCCCGCACCCAGGTCGAATATCGCGGTTACTGGCTGCCGACCTGTTTTGCAAATGACGGTCCGATTGAGGAATACTGGGCTTGCCGCGAACGGGCCATCATCACCGACCTCAGCCCCTTGCGAAAGTTCGAAATCACGGGTCCAGATTCCGAGGCGCTGTGCCAATACGTCCTGACCCGAAATGTGCGCAAACTGGCCACCGGCCAGGTAGTCTATTCGGCCATGTGCTACGAGCATGGCGGCATGATCGATGACGGCACGCTGCTGCGCCTGGGCCAGAACAATTTCCGCTGGATCGGCGGGGATGATTACAGCGGCGAATGGCTGCGCGAGCTGTCTGGCAAGCTCGGACTGGAGGTCTGGGTCCGATCCTCGACCGACCAGATGCACAATATCGCCGTGCAGGGACCGAAAAGCCGCGAGATCCTCAAATTGATCGTCTGGACTCCGCCGGCACAGCCGACCCTGGAAGAGCTTGGCTGGTTCCGCTTCACCGTCGGCCGGATCGGCGATTATGACGGCGTGCCGGTTTTGGTTTCCCGCACCGGCTATACCGGCGAACTCGGCTATGAGATCTGGGTCCATCCCAGGGACGCCATCGCGGTCTATGATGCGGTATGGGCCGCGGGCGAACCGCATGGCATCGCCAATATGGGTCTCGATGCCCTCGACATGGTGCGGATCGAAGCCGGTCTGATTTTCTACGGGTACGAGTTTTGTGACCAGACCGATCCTTTCGAAGCTGGCATTGGCTTTACGGTCCCGCTGAAATCGAAAGAAGACGATTTCGTTGGCCGCGAGGCCCTGATCCGGCGCAAGGAAAACCCGCAGAAAAAACTGGTGGGTCTTGAGATCGATTCCAACGAGGCCGTCGGCAAGGGCGACTGTGTCCATGTTGGCCGCGCCCAGATCGGCGAAGTTACTTCGTCGATGCGCTCGCCTGTCCTGAAAAAGAACATCGCGCTCGCCAGGCTGGATGTGACCCATGCCGACCCGGGCACCGAGGTTGAGGTCGGCAAACTGGACGGTCATCAAAAGCGCTTGCCGGCCACGATTGTCCGCTTCCCGCATTATGATCCTGATAAAACCAGGGTCCGCGCCTAAACCAACCAATACCGGTCGGTATCAAGATGTGAACGCCGCGGCCAAATTTGAATGCCCTGAAGTCAAGACCCTGACAGCCGCCGTACAGTCCGCGAATACGCCGGGGGAATGTCCCGGGTTCCGTTGAAACTTTGATTTGAGGTGGCGTTGCTTCCCCCCTGGCTTTGGCGACCGCCGCGAATCTGATGGTCTGAGGTCATGATCAGGCGGCTTGAGTTGTCATGCCGAGAATTGGATCGGTCTCCTCATGGTCGATCCGTGCGAAGGCCTCGACCTGCATGTCGCGGCTGGCGGTCCGCCATTCATCGCATCGCCCGAACGGCACGGCGCCGATGAGGCGTATGATGGAAACCTCGTTCGGAAAGATCCCGACGACATCGGCACAGCGCTTCACCTCCTTGTTCAAACGTTTAACCGGATTGGTCGAAGGCAACCTTGTGCGGGGCCGGCGGGGGAAGGCCATGCAGGCCAGCCCGTCGTGCTCGCTCTGATCCACAATATCCGCCAGCCTGGGCCATCGTTTCGGTTTACCGGAAGGCGACCAGCGCAAAAGGGGGGCACGGCATCAGGCCATCGGGCGGGCGCGGCGGCCTGACGACCAGGATTGTCACCCTGGTCGATGCGCTCGGCAATCTCACCGGCTTCCCGCTGCTGCCCGGGCAGGCGCACGACATGAAGGGCGCGACTCCGCTGATGCAGGGCGGACCAAACGGCGCGCTGCAGACAAGGCATTTGATGTGAATTGGCTCCTGGAAGAACTGGATGAGCGCGGTGTGACCGCTGTGATCCCGCCGACATCGAACCGGAGACAATCAGCGCGACGATGACACTGACGCCTGCAAGTGGCGACATCTGGTCGAAAATCATGGCTCAGTTCACAAGTTGTGTGCGTCCATGTCATGTTTTTTGTGAAATCAGAGGGATGGATTGGCATGGATCACAAGCAATTTCAGGAATGGTTATCGGGGACAGACCACCTCAGCCCGGCGCAGCGGCAGCAAACCGAAGCCGTGTTCCCGGGGGACACGGAGACGGCAGCGTCGCTGGCTGCCATTGAAGCGGCCGTGGGTGAAGATCGCCAGTGCCCGCTCGGTTCCCGGGCAAAGCCAGCGTATCGGTCTCGAACCGCCCCATTTGCGACGCGGAGGCCGCCCGTGCATCGACGGCGCGCCCACCCACAACCTGCCGCATGACCGGATCACGGGCGAGCCGGTCCGCATCGTTGACATCCTCGTAGCCTGCGGGCCGCCCATGGACCGACTGCCGAAACAGGCCGTCGAGCCGGTGGACGGTGTTCTGGCCCAAACGGCCATCGCGCAAGGCACCAGCTCCGGGATCGGACAGACCGAGCGCATCATCCAGCGCTCCCGCACCACCAGCAGGCCGCCATCCGGGATGAGCTGTGTGCCCTGGAACTCCAGCCGCACACGACGGTCGAAATCCACCCGATCACCCCGCTTTGCACCCGCACCCTCCGGGTGATCCATGAAACCCGCCATTCGCAACCGCCAACTCAATGATTTACAACGAAAATACTGCGACCAGAACAGCAAAACCGGCGGATCACTTGAGGAGTGCGGGCCTGAACCTACTGGACGGCCTGCGCGTCCGGCGCAATCTGACCTATCTTCTGGTCAGCCACGATCTGGCTGTCGTTGCTCATATGTGCGACCGGATTGCGGTGATGAAAGAAGGCGAGATCGTCGAAACCCTGGAAGCCACCACCATGCGCGATTTCAATCCGGTCGACGCCTATACCAACGCCTTGCTGACCGCCAGCAAAGGTTATACGGCCGGTGCGGATCAAGTGTTGGTGCGATGAAACTTTTCACTCACCTGTTACAGCAATGACTCATTCCAGGCGAGGGGCTTCCCCCTCATCGAAATTAGTATATCTGTGTCACCGGCTGAATCTCTGGAGAGCTGATTATGCCGGGTGACACCGCTACGTCTGATCTGCCCGAGGCTGCAGATATCATTATTGTTGGCGCCGGCAATGCCGCGTTTTGTGCGGCTCTGGCCGCGCGGGAGAGCGGCGCCAGTGTATTGGTGCTGGAACGGGCGCCTGAAGAAGAAGCAGGTGGCAACAGCCGGTTTACCGCCGGGGCGATCCGCTGCGTCTATGACGGGGTTGAAGATTTGCGCCGGCTAATGCCGGACCTGACGGATGATGAATGCGCCATCACCGATTTCGGGACCTACACGCAAGAGCAGTTTTACGACGATATGGGTCGGATCACCGATTATCGCTGCGATCCGGATCTGGTGGAACTGCTGGTCACCCGCAGCCGGGACACCTTGTTATGGATGGCGTCCCAGGGCGTCCGCTTCGCGCCGATCTGGGGCCGCCAGGCGTTCAAGGTCGATGGCCGGTTCAAGTTCTGGGGTGGCCTGACGGTCGAAACCTGGGGCGGTGGTCCGGGCCTGGTGGAGGCACTGACCGGTGCAGCCGGCACGAACGGTATTCAGGTCTGTTATGGCGCCCGGGTCACCGCACTGTTGGCGGACGATAACGGTGTGCACGGCGTCCGGGTCAAGCAAAACGGCAAGACCCGAGAGGTAAAGGCCGGTGCGGTCGTCCTGGCCGCCGGCGGTTTCGAGGCCAATCATGAATGGCGCACGCGCTATCTGGGCCCCGGCTGGGATCTGGCCAAGGTGCGCGGATCGCGCTTCAACACCGGCGACGGCATCCAGATGGCACTGGATATCGGCGCCGCGCCTTATGGTCATTGGTCCGGGTGTCATGCGGTGGGTTGGGAACGCAATGCCCCCGAATTCGGCGATCTGGCGGTGGGCGATGCCTTCCAGAAACATTCCTATCCCTTCGCCATCATGCTCAATGCCGATGGCGAGCGCTTCGTGGACGAGGGCGCGGATTTCCGCAACTACACCTATGCCAAATATGGCGGCGTCGTCCTGCGCCAGCCGGGCCAGTTTGCGTGGCAGATCTTCGACCAGAAGACGGTGCATCTGCAGCGCGACGAATACCGCATCAAACAGGTCACCAAGGTCACCGCTGATGCGATCGAGGATCTGGTGAAAAAGCTCGACGGCGTCAATGCCGATCGCGCCCTGCAGACCATTCGCGACTACAACGCGGCCGTGGACACCGCGACGCCGTTCAATCCCAACGTCAAGGACGGCAAGGGCACATCCGGCCTCTCCATCCCGAAATCGAACTGGGCAAATTCCATCGATGAGGGTCCATTCGAGGCCTATGCCGTTACCTGCGGCATTACCTTTACCTTCGGTGGTGTGCGGATCGACAGACAGGGCAATGTGCTGGATGTCGATCTGTACCGGATTCCCGGCCTGTTCGCTGCCGGCGAAATGGTCGGTGGAATTTTTTATCACAACTACCCCGGCGGCACAGGCCTGATGGCCGGGTCGGTGTTCGGTCGGCTGGCCGGTACGTCGGCCGCCGCCCATATTGGTGCAAACAAGGAGGCTGCCCAATGAGCCAGACCAGATGGGAACGGGCGGTTGCCGATCTTGCGCCACTGCCGGACGATCTTTGGATCAATGGCCGACGGGTGCCGGCCGGCACGGCGGACGATATCAATCGCGCGGTTGATGTGGCCCAGGCCGCGATGAAGGGGCCGTGGGCGTCGATATCGCCGCGTGAACGCGAACGCCTTCTGTGGCAGGTCGGCGAACGGCCAGTGCGCATGTTGACCGGCTGGGGCTGGTTGAAACACCGGATTCCGGAAAGCGGTTGAAAGAAGCACGGTCGACAGTGGAGCGGGCGGCTGACTATTTCCGCTTCTATGCCGAGATTGCCGATAAGCTGCATGGCGAGACCATTCCGCCGGGGCATCCAAAGTCTGTTACACCGAACTGGCGCCGATCGATGTTACCGGGCACATCATGCCGTGGAACGTACCGATCTCGATGGTGGCGCGTGGCCTGGCACCCGCGCTGGCGTGTGGCAACATCGCCATAGTGAAACTGGCCGAGGACACGCTGCTGAGAGCCTGACTGAAAAGTTATTCAGACATGACAATATCTTGCCAGCCGTCTTGTCAGGATGCGGATGTGGGCGATTGTTGCCCATGCGGTGGCGCCTTCGATGGACCTCTCCCAATCCCTGGCCAATCTTCGACATCTGCCGAGCAAGGCGAAAGGTGCGTTCCACGACCCATCCGCGGGATAGAATTTCAAAGCCTTCGGCAGTGTCGGAGCGCCTGATGATCTCGATGGTCCATTGACCGTGTCCCGACAATGCATCCTTCAGCCTGTCGCCCGCATGGCCACCATCGGCGAATGGATGCCGCAGCCACGGAGAGCGATATCGAATGGCCTTCATGAGATCCACAGCCCCGTCACGGTCCTGAATGGCGGCGCTGTGGACGATGATGAACAGCATGCAGCCCGGCGTGTCGGTGATGACATGGCGCTTGCGGCCCGCAATCTTCTTGCCCGCGTCATGGCCACAAACGCCACCGCCTTCGGTGGTTTTGACCGACCGGCAGTCGATCACACCGGCACCGGGAGACGCCTGTTTACCGGTCCGCGGTCCACCAGAAGATGGTTGCCAGAAGATGGTTGATCGACAGCCACGGCCCGCTGTCACGCCAATCGTGGAAATGGTGCTGCACCGTGGTGGAGAGTGGCGGAAAACACTTTGGCAGCATGCGCCACTGACAGCCGCTGGAAGCGATCTGCAAGATCCCATCCATCACATCACGCAGCTTGGTCGAGCGGGGCTGATCGCCGGGCTTTGCAGGCGGCAAGAGTGGCCCGATCAACGCCCATTCTTCATCCGTAAAATTGCCTGGATAGCGGGCAGGGCTGCGCTACCGAAACCCCAGGGGCGCGCGTTTGTCCGCAGATCGAAACCTTCTCATCGTCTGACCGGAACCGCTTCTTCTGATCCTTCTTCCCGGCCATATCCGCCCTCAAGATGTCCACTATCAATGGTGGACACTATCAGCGCACTCCATAACGCGCCAGAGCACACACACCGGACGCTTACGCTGGCCCCGGTATTCTCGCTGTTCAACGGCGAAACTGGATTTTTCGGTTTTCTGACCCGGCTCCTTCACCGATACGGCCACGAAATCCTTGAAATCGCGGCCAAAGCCGAAAACGAACAGACCGTCATGGCTAATTTTTACCTTCTTGCCCTATACCGTCACGGAAGAGTCAGGTTCGGCGTGGCCGATGACCATGCCGCCCTGGATAAAATTACCCTCGTACCAGATATCCGCAACGGCCAGTGCCGGCGCTACCAACAAAAACAACAGCGCCAGGCAGATACGGATCATTTTGCGGCGGCTACTTCCACATGGCGCTGCAGGGCAATTTCGCCAGTGGCGTAGGCTTCCTGCAATGCCACGGACCAGTATTTCAGTTCGTACAGACTGATCGGCTTGCCTGTCACTGCGCACAGGACGAACGCCCCCTGCCGGCGGACGTGATAGTCTCCGTCACCGTAGATCAATTCGGCGAGTCTCGCGGTTGGTCCTTTCATCGCATCCACTCCTTAAAACAACTGTCCCTGGTCGCTCCTGGTTTTTTTCGCCGGGACCGGTCTGGACGCTGGCCGGGCGGTGCCCTCGCTGCCCGCGACTGCCGCCACATGGCCATCGGCGAATTCGATATCAAGAAAATGGCCCGATTTGACGCCTTTTGCAAGATGCACGGGCCGTCCGTCGCCATCGCGAACCATGGCAAAGCCGCGGGCCAAGGTCGCCTTGTAGCTCAAAGTTTCCATCAGCCGTGCCCGGTCGGACAGACGCTGGGCTCGGTCAGCGATCAGCCTGGTGACCGCTCCGTTGAGCCGGATCTGCAGATCGGTCGTTTGCCTGGCGGCGTGAACAATGTCTTGCCGGCGATCCTCAAACAGCCGCGTGCGGGCCGCATCCAGACGTTTGGCCAATTCCCCGACACGGGTTTTGCGATCGTTCAATGGTCGGACGATCAAGGTCGGGCGCAGTCCGGCCCGTTCGGCAAGAGCCTGGCGATGTCGATCCAGATTGGCGCGCAGGGCGCCGCGCAGCTTCTCGCCCGCCAGATCCAGCCGTTGCCGGGGCGAAGCGACCAGATCTTCCAGCCGGGGCAGACCGCGCGCCAGCCCCTTCAGCCGTTCGCGACGTTCCTCGAACAAACGGGCGGATGCTGAAATCTGACGCCGTTCCAGCCCCACCACCTGGGCCAACAGTTCGGCACGGACAGGCACGGCGATTTCCGCCGCCGCCGTCGGGGTCGGCGCGCGCCGGTCGGAGACGAAATCGATAAGGGTGGTGTCGGTCTCATGGCCCACGGCCGAAATCACCGGAATGTCGGACTCGGCCACGGCGCGAGTTGGCGCTTCCTCGTTGAAGGCCCACAGATCCTCGACGCTGCCGCCGCCGCGCGCCACGATGATCAGTTCGGGCCGGGGGACCGCGCCGCCGTCGGTGAGGGCATTGAAGCCGCGCACCGCGTTTGCCACCTGGCTCGCCGCCGCCTCACCCTGAACCGCCACGGGCCAGACCAGCACTTGGCGCGGAAAGCGGTCGGACAGGCGATGCAGGATATCGCGGATCACCGCGCCGGTCGGCGAGGTCACCACGCCGATTACCTTGGGCAGGAACGGCAGTTCCTTCTTGCGTTCCGGTGTAAACAGGCCTTCGGCCGCCAGTTTTTTCTTGCGTTCTTCCAGCAGCGCCACCAGGGCGCCGGCGCCAGCGGGCTCCAACCCCTCGATAATAATCTGATATTTCGACTGGCCCGGGAAAGTGGTGATCCGGCCGGTGGCGATAACCTCCAGCCCCTCTTCAGGCTTGAACCGCATCTTGGCCGCGGCACCCTTCCAGATCACACCGTTCAGGACCGCGCGGTCGTCCTTCAGATCCAGATAGACATGGCCAGACGCCGGCCGGCTGGCCCGGCCCAGTTCGCCACGCACCCGGACATGGCCAAAGGCGTCCTCCATGGTGCGTTTGATCGACTGGCTCAGTTCGGAAACCGACCATTCGGGAATGTTGATCCCGCCTGTGGACGGTTCCGGGAGAGAATCTTGAGCATTCATGCGCCGATGTTACAAGGGTTCGTGACGGAACAACAAGGATTCGGATTACCCGACATGAAGGTACTGGTTGTCGGCGGCGGAGGCCGCGAACATGCCCTGTGCTGGTCCATTGCGGCCAGCCCGCTGCTGACAAAGCTGTATTGCGCACCCGGCAATGGCGGAATCAAGGACGTCGCCGAATGCGCCGCCATCGGGGCCGAGGATGTGGACGGCATTGTCGATTTTACAAAGAGCCATGCCATTGATTTCGTTGTCATTGGTCCCGAAGGCCCGTTGGACCTGGGCCTGGCTGATCGACTGGCGGATGCCGGAATCAAAGTTTTCGGACCCAGCGCCGAAGCGGCCCAGCTTGAGGCCTCGAAAGGCTATACCAAGGACCTGTGTACCGAAGCCGGCATCCCGACCGCTGCCTATGCCCGGTTCACCGATGCCGGCGCAGCGAAGGCCTATGTCAGTGACCAGGGCGCTTCGATCGTGGTCAAGGCGGACGGATTGGCCGCCGGCAAGGGCGTGATCATGGCCGAGACGGTCGAGGAGGCTCATACCGCCATCGACGAAATTTTCGGCGGCGCCTTTGGCGAAGCGGGTGCCGAAGTGGTGGTCGAAGCCTTCCTGACCGGCGAAGAAGCCTCGTTCTTTGCCCTGTGCGATGGCGAAAACGTGCTGGCCCTGGCCACCGCCCGGGATCACAAGCGGGTCGGCGATGGCGACACCGGACCCAATACCGGCGGGATGGGCGCCTATTCGCCAGCGTCGGTGATGACCGAGGATTTGATTGAACAGACCATGGAGCGGATTATCCGCCCTACCGTGTCGGCCATGGCCGCGCGGGGCACGCCCTATCGCGGGGTGCTGTTTGCTGGGCTGATGCTGACCGACTGGGGGCCGGAGTTGATCGAATACAATGCCCGGTTCGGCGATCCGGAAACCCAGGTGCTGTGCATGCGCCTGAAGGATGATCTGCTGACCCTGTTGCTCGCCACCGCCGATGGACAGTTGGACAAGACGTCGGTGCGCTGGCACGACGACGTGGCGCTGACGGTGGTAATGGCGGCGAATGGCTATCCGGGTACTTATGAAAAAAACACCCAAATCAAAGGGTTGAGCGAAGCCGGCGCCGACCCGGCGGTCGAGATCTTTCATGCCGGCACCGCGGCCGACGGCGATCGCATCTTGGCAACCGGCGGCCGGGTTCTGAACATCACCGCCCGGGGCGCCACCGTGGCCGAGGCGCAAAGGGCCGCCTATGCCGCCATCGACAAGATCGACTGGCCCGGTGGTTTCTGCAGACGTGATATCGGCTGGCGCGCGGTGGAACGAGAAGCCGGATAGCCTTGCCCTTGGCCGCCGGTTGGCTATGTTGCCACTGACCAAATCAGGGACCGGGTCATCATGACAGCGACACGCACGGAACGGTTTTCGGGCACCAAGAAAATCGACGAACGCCTGGTGCTTGATGTGCCTCGGCTGGAAGCTTATCTGGCTGGCCATATCGACGGGTTTGACGGCCTGCTGAGCGTGGAGCAGTTCAAGGGCGGCCAGTCGAACCCGACCTATCTGCTGACCGCGCCGGGCGCCAAATATGTGCTGCGCCGCAAACCACCGGGCAAGCTGCTGCCGTCGGCCCATGCGGTCGACCGGGAATACAAGGTGATCAAGGCGCTGGGCGATACGGATGTCCCCGTACCGCGCGCCCTGCATCTGTGCAATGATGAGAGTATCGCCGGGACCATGTTCTTCGTCATGTCGTTCGAGGAGGGCCGCGTCCTGTGGGAACCCTTGCTGCCGGATATGTCTCCGACCGGGCGCGACGAGATCTACAGTGAAATGAACCGGGTCATCACCGCGTTGCATTTGGTCGATGTGGACGCCGTGGGCCTCGGCGATTTCGGCAAGCCGGGGAATTATTTCCAGCGCCAGATCGGCCGCTGGTCCAAGCAGTACCGCGCCTCGGAAACCGAAACGATTGCCGAGATGGACCGGCTGATGGACTGGCTGCCGGAGAACCTGCCCGAGGAAGGCCAGACCGAGGAAATCTCGGTCGTCCATGGCGACTACCGGATCGACAATATGATCTTTCACCCGACCGAGCCGCACGTTCTGGGTGTGCTGGACTGGGAACTGTCGACGCTGGGCCATCCATTGGCTGATTTCAGCTATCACCTGATGCTGTGGAAAATGCCCAGGACCGGCGGCTTTGTCGGCATGGCGGGCACCGATTTCAAGGGTCTCGGCATTCCCGACGAGGCCGAATACACCGCCATGTACTGCGCCCGCACCGGCCGCGATCCGATCCCGGAACAGGCAATGAATTATTTCATGGCCTATAACGCCTTCCGCATCGCCGCCATCCTGCAGGGCATCGCCGGCCGGGTGCGCGACGGCACCGCTACCAGCGAACACGCCAAGGTCCAGGCGGCGGCAGTCACGCCGCTGGCCCAGTTTGCGATGAGCTTCGCAACGAAAGCAGGGGCGTGACGGATTTCGAATTATGGAGACGCCTTACCAGGGCGATCGATTGAACATTAATTCCGGATGATTTTCTCCATGTCGTCGTTGTCCCATGCGGCTGAATGCCGTTTCTGCGGCAGGCTCATTTTGCCGGGTGTTCGGCGCAGCAAGTTCATCGCCGCATGTTTGATTGTGGCAAAATTGGCAGCGGCATTGCCGGTTCCGATGCGACATTCGTCTTGTCGGAAGGTCACATCCAGAGTAAGCGTCCGGTGTTGGTGCTCTGACGCGTTATAGAGTGCGCTCGAATAACCGCAGTTGCGCCGCGCTCATCAAGGTCTTGCAGGAGCCAATCGGCGTCGAAGGCCTTGTCGGCCGGCAACGCTGCGAAGGAGACATCGTGGATCAGGGGAGCAACCCCCTTCATGTCGTGCGCTTGCCCCGGCAGAAGCAGAAAGCGGAACAAGTTGCCGGGCGCATCGACCAGAGCAACGATTCTGGTCGTCAGCCCGCCGCGAGAGCGTCCGATGGCTTGATGCCGTATCTCCCTTTTGCGCCCGAAGCCTTCTGATGGGCCTGGACAATCGTTCCGTCGATGAGAGCATGTTCAAGGTCCGGCTCGTCGCTCATGGCGTTGAAAAGTCTCTCGAACACATCGGCCTTTGCCCATCGACGAAATCGTTTGAAAACCGAATTCCAGTTGCCGAAATCCCGGGGCAGGTCACGCCAGGGAGACCCTGTTCGCACACGCCAAAGTATGGCCTCCATGAACCGACGGTTATCCCGACCGGTTGCTCCCGGGTCCCCGGCCTTACCGGGTAACAGGGGTGCAATCTTCGCCCAGAGTTCATCTGAAATCACCAAACGATCTTCGTCCATCCAAACCGCCATTTTCGAAGCTTGAATAACAGTTCAGGCCAAATCGGAAGCCCGAATGTCAACAGGCCCTAGACCAACGGACCGCTGAAACTCATGTGTCTGTTCACATCTTTGTATAAGAGGTAGCGGAAAGGTCCGGGACCTCCTGCATAGCAGGCCTGCGGGCAAAAAGCACGCAGCCACATGTAATCGCCGGCCTCTACCTCAACCCAATCTTGGTTAAGCCGGTAAACGGCCTTGCCCTCCAAGACGTAAAGGCCATGTTCCATCACATGGGTTTCTGCAAACGGGATAACGCCACCGGGTTGAAACGTGACAATATTCACGTGCATGTCGTGCCGCAAGTCTTCGGGATCGGCAAAGCGCGTGGTCGCCCAAGCACCGTTGGTATCAGGCATTTCAATCGGGTCATGTAGGCCCTCATGGGTCACGAAAGCGTCAGGAATGTCCAGACCCTCAACCTTTTGATACCGCTTTCGAATCCAATGAAACTGTGATGCTGTCTCACCTGAATTCCTTAGCGACCATTCAACACCAGGCGGAATGAAAGCGTATCCACCTTCAGCCAGGGAATGGCTCTCACCGTTTACAGCAAGATCCAAGGTCCCGCTCGTGAGAAAGAGGACGGCTTCTGCTTCACGGTCCGTCTCGGGTCTCTCGCTTCTACCACCAGGCTCAACCTCGGCGATATAATGGGAGAATGTCTCGGAAAATCCAGAAAGTGGTCGCGCCATAACCCAAAAACGCGACTTCTGCCAAAACGGCAAAAAACTGGTCACGATATCGGTGAACGTTCCCTTAGGAATGACCGCATATGCGCTTGTGAAAACCGCCCGATCCGTAAGCAATTGGGTTTGGGATGGCAGGCCTCCGGGTACGTTGTAATATTCGCGGTCTTTCATCTTATTTTCCTTGTGCTTCCCGCATGGCCTGCTTTCGGCCTGCGGCCTCACCCTTACGCCAGAGATACGGTCAGCGGTTGCTCTAGCCAGAATTCTTCCAGATTTTTTCCCTCGCCAATCCGGTCGATGACGATGTACTGACCAGGACGCTCAATTGGTGTGAGAACGCCATGCCAGACATTGCGGTGAATATTGACCACCTGTCCCGCCGCAGCAACAAAAGCCTGAAACCCCGTCGGCATTCCATCATCATCCTCCGCGACAACTACAAGATAAGGAACACCGCCAAGCGGGATAAACGCTTGGCTGCCGAGGGGGTGGCGTTCGACCATTTCAATACGAAATGGCGCGGACGCCGACTCGGAATCAAACAGGCTGATACCGGCCGCTCCCTCGACAAAGTCCAAAGCCGCTAAATCATGAAATCGCCCACACCTTCCCTGGTTGATGAATGCATCAGGGGTGGCGGATGTCTTTTGAATCACGTCACCGAAAAAGCGGAATGCGGCGCTGGTCAATGGGACCGCCCCTATTTCACTGTGCGTCATTGGTTGCCTCGGTTATGCGCTGAAACAACAGCATTTCTATTCTCTCCCGTACTCCATCCACGCCTTCTGCTTTGCCCTGCTCGACATTGCCTGCCGACATCAGACCCGCGGCCAAAGCAGTCAGTTCTCCTTCCGGAAGTCGACGTACCGCGCGACAAACCAAACTGTGTATTCCTTGCGGCGTGTCATGGGCTGGCCCGCGCTCTATTTGGGCCGCGTGTTCAATAATGGCAGGGGCTTCGGGAACCACCGCACGAAAACGCTCGATGAATGCAGGATTATCCATCTGCGAGAACTTCTCTGCCCGCTTATGGGGATGTTTCGATGACCAATGCCGGGCGATATCAATTCGGCGTGGACACCAGACATCAGCGTGTCTTTGGATATGTCTAATGAACCGTTGAAGCCCAGCAATCTTCCCCGGTCGCCCGATCAATCGGCAATGCAAGCCAACCGTCATCATCGCCGGGCGTCCGGCAACGCCTTCATGATAAAGCGTATCAAACGCATCGATCAGATAATCTTCAAAGTCGCGGCCTGTCACCCACCCAGGGGCCGTTGCAAAACGCATGTCGTTGGCTTCCAGCGTGTAGGGAATGATCAGTTGATCGCGATCTCCGACTTCCAGCCAATGAGGCAAATCGTCATCATACGTGTCGGAAATATAGTCAAAGCCGCCTTCTTCGGCGACAAGCCGCACGGTATTGGCGCTACACCGCCCAGTGTACCAACCCAATGGACGCGCGCCCACGACCTCAGTGTGAAGACGGACGGCTTCCGCGATAGACGCGCGCTCATCATCCTCAGGCATATCCTTATGCTCAACCCATTTGAGCCCGTGGCTGGCGATTTCCCATCCCGCAGATTTCATCGCTTCAACCTGCTCCGGACTGCGAGCCAAGGCGCTTGCGACACCATAAATGGTTAGTGGAATTCCAGCGTCGGTGAACATCCGATGCAATCGCCAGAATCCTGCGCGCGCGCCATATTCATAGATCGATTCCATGTTCCAATGGCGCTGCCCGGGCCATTGCCCGGCTCCAGGGATGTCGGACAGAAAGGTTTCTGAGGCCGCGTCTCCGTGCAGAATGCAATTCTCGCCGCCTTCCTCATAGTTCAGTACAAACTGTACCGCCACTCTGGCACCATTAGGCCATTCCGGATTAGGCGCATTCGCCCCATAACCTCGCAAATTTCTCGGATACATCTGTCGTCTTCTCCAATGTTCCTTCATAACTGCCGCTGTGCGCCGGAAGAGCATGACGCGAGCCAAGACACAAAGTTGGCCAAATCTGATCTGGAGCAATCTATGTTTGTCATTAGGAAACAAAGATTGCATGAGTTCGGTTGAGCGGCGTCAGATAGCAACCATCACAACCTTGTCCCGAGGTTGCGCATAGGCGCCAACTTTGGACGTCTTCAGTCCGACAGTCACCAGTGCCTCGGCCATACATGTCGCCGAGGCCACACCATCAATGACGGGAATGCCAAACTCTTCCGACAGGCTCTCCATCAAATCGGTCATCCCCGCGCAGCCCAACACTACGGCTTCGGCACCATCTTCTTCGATCGCCGCTCGGATTTCACTCTTGATCGCTGCAATGCACGCCGGATCATTCTCCTCCAGTTTCAACACCGGAACATCCGACGCTCGGACATTTGCGCATCGCTTGGCCAGCCCATAGCGCTCAAGATTCGCCTCCAATCCAGATACTGAGCGGCTTAAGGTCGTCACAACTGAAAATTTCGTCGAAACCATACTTGCCGCGTGATAAGCTGCTTCACCTATCCCAATGACGGGAAAGTCGAAGAGACACCGGAGCGCATCGAGCCCGGTGTCATCAAAACAAGCCACTACCACAGCATCGACATCGGTATGCTTTGAAGCCTCTTCGACCAAACCAGCATGACACAGTGCGATATCGTAATATCCCTCGATGCTCGCAGGCCCGTTTTTGGACTCCGTCGCCACGATCTTCGTATCTTCCCGAGCGACCAGACGGGCCGCCGCCGCGATTTTCCTGGTCATTGAGCGGGTGGTATTTGGATTAATTATGAGCAATTCCATTACGCAGCCCCCTCAACTTCGCCACCCAGATAGGCCGCCTTGATACGGTCATCATGAAGCAGTTCTTTTGAATTGCCCTCAATGACCACGTTACCGGTCGCCAAGGCATATGCGCGATTGGAAATACTGAGCGCCATTCTGGAGTTTTGTTCCACAAGAAGAACGGACACGCCCTCATCCCGGTTGATGGCAACAATGGACCGAGCGATGTCCTGCACGAGCTTTGGTGCAATCCCTAGCGACGGTTCATCAAGCAACAAAAGCTTGGGCTTCGTCATCAGCGCGCGCCCGATCACCATCATTTGCTGCTCACCGCCCGAAAGGGTCCCCGCCGCCTGCGAATAGCGTTCCTTCAACCGCGGGAACCGCTCCAAAACGCTATCAAGCGTATCTTTGATCCCTTGACTATCGCTGCGGGTGAAAGCGCCCATCATGAGGTTATCCTTTACGGACATGAATGGAAAAACCCTGCGTCCCTCAGGCACCATTGCGATACCCATACCGACAATGTCGGATGCTGTGCGCCCATCGATCCTGTCTCCCATAAAGCTAATAGAACCAGACTTGATCTTTGCAAGTCCCGTGATGGCGCGCAGGATGGAAGACTTTCCAGCTCCGTTAGACCCAATCAGTGCAACATTCTCCCCTTGCGAGAGATGCATCGACACCCCTTTGAGGGCGTAGACATGGTCATAAAAAAGCTCAACGTTTTCAAAATCCAACATCTCCGCCATGGTCACATTCCAATCTCGTCATCGGCGCTACCAAGGTAGGCTTCGATTACTTTTTCATTATTCTGAATCTCTTTGGGCGAGCCTTCTGCGATCTTTTCTCCAAAATTCAAAACGACAATCCGATCAGAAATCGACATGACAGCAGGCATGTCGTGTTCCACCAAGAGAACGGTCACTCCGCGGTCACGAACCTTTCGCACCAGTTCCACCGTCCGCATGGTCTCATCGTGGTTCATCCCAGCAAAGGGCTCATCCAGGAGTAGAACCGTAGGATCCGTTGCCAGACCGATGGCGACACCCAAGGCCCGCAAACTGCCCTGCGGAAGATTGGTGGCAAGCTCGTTGCGCATATCGCCAAGTCCCAGGAAATCCAGAATCTCGTCCGCGCGGTCGCCGAACTCCTTGATATCCTGATGAGCGGCCTGTGACCCCAGGAAATAACCACCTAGAGAGGCCGTGGAACGCAAATGCTGCGAGACAATTACACTTTCCCTGGCCGTCATGCTCTTGAAAATCGTCGTTTCCTGAAAGGTACGAACAACGCCTTTCCGAGCAACAATGTGCGGTTTGAGGTTCGAAATTCTCTCGCCCCGCAAGAGCACTTCCCCACTCGTTGTCGGCAGGAAAGAGGAAATCATTTTGAACAGCGTGGATTTCCCGGCGCCGTTCGGGCCGATCACTGACAGGATTTCGTGTTCATCAACATCAAAGCTGACACTGTTGTTCGCAACCAGACCACCAAATTTCTTGGTGACATCTTTGACTTCGAGAAGCGTACTCATTCTGCCGGTCCCTCCGCTTTTTCACCGGCATCAGATGCGATATCGGTTTTCTTGTTTTTCGGAAGCCGAAGACTCAGCAACCCATTCGGTAGGAACAGCATCAGCAGGATCATGATCGTGGAGTAGATGAGAAGCTGGTATTTTCCGAATTCGAACAGCAGGTTCCAACCGAAATAGAGCGTCAGTGTTCCAAGAATTGGACCAAAGACGTAACCAAGGCCGCCCAAGAAGCAGTAGAGCATGAAATTCACAGAATCCGCGACCTGGAAGGTGGACGGGTAAACCGATTGAGCGATTGAGCCGAACATTGCTCCACCAATCCCTCCCAGAAAGGAAGAAATAGCGAAGACAATGAGCCGGAGGGAGGCGATATTCACGCCGATGGAGGACGCAAGTTCCTCGTTCTGCTGCATCGACCGGCAAAGATGACCCAATCTGGAGTTTACCAACCGGTACATTGCGGCAAAACAAATCACCATTAATGTGCAGGCTACATAGTAGAACGCCAGTTTCACGTTACTGATCGTTGCAAAATCTGGGATGATCGTCAGCCCGAAGATCGATACCTCTTGAGGCAGCGGGATCGACACAATGCCTTTGGCACCGTTGGTAATCGGCAGAGCCAAGGCCGTCAGGCGAATCACTTCTGTCAGCACTAGGGTGATCATCGCAAAATACACACCGCGCAGCCGCAAGATCGGCAGTCCGATCAGAACCGCACACAAAGCTGCAAACAAACCGGCCAGAGGCAATGTCAGCCAGAAATTCACGCCGGCCTTGGTGACCAGTACCGCGGAAGCATAGGCACCGATCAGGGCAAAAGCGCCCTGCCCGATATTGATGCGGCCAATGTAAAAGGTCAGCCATACACCCGCTGCGGCAATTGAAAGAAGGGCGACAGATGTCAGTGTGAAGTAAAAATCCCAACGCCCAGTGATGCTGATGAGAACAGGAACCGCGATATAGATGACAACAATAAATGCAGCCAAACCGATCAGATGTTTTGAGTTGACGTTTTTCATGTTCTTACCCCCACGGCTTGCCCATCAGGCCCTGTGGGCGAATGGCGAGGAAGATCATGAGGGAGACGAAAATCAGCAGATAGGTGATATCGCCATACTGGGACAGAACCGCGAGGCCGACCGCCTCCAGCATGCCGAGAATGAATCCACCGGCAATCGCACCGGAGATTACGCCTGCCCCGCCGATCATGACCATCATGAAGGCTTTAATTGACGTAGGACCACCCATGCCAAGGTTGATGCCCGTGATGGTGACGAGAAGGCCGCCCACAAGTCCGGCAAGCATAGCGCCCAGAGCAAAACCAATCATTGAATAACGATCTACGTTCACGCCCATAAGTTGAGCCGCGACGCGGTCTTGGGCAAGGGCACGCAGAGCCCGCCCGGTTTTCGAATACTGCATGAATGAGATAAAGGCGACGATGGACAAAATGGCCAGGACACAGATCAATATCCGGTCATACGGCATGATCAGCCTGAAATCGTAATTGAACACACCGTCTACGATTTTCGGTACACCACGCTGCTTTTCGCCGAATATCAGCAGGATCAGAGCATCCAGCAAAAAAGCAATCCCGGCGGCGAGAAGCATGGTACTTTCTTCGCGCGAAGAGCGTTTGATCACCGGCGCAAACAAGAATTTCTCAATAAGCGCCCCGATCACGGCAAGCGTGACGCAGGAGATAAAGAGGGCTACGACAATTGGGAGCCCTAGTTGTCCGTAAAAAGTGTAGGTTACGAACCCACCGATCACGTACATTTGGCCGTGTGCAAAATTTAGGACATTCATCAAAGCAAAAATCAGCGTCAATCCAAGCGCGATCATTGCGTATTGAGAGCCCAGATAGACACCGTTCGCCAGTATCTGTTCCATGGCAAAACCTTCCTGATTGATCCTGGGCCCTCTGGCCCAGGATCATCGCATGGCGAGAAACGCGCGCTCTCTATGGGAGGAAAATCTTAGTCGACTTCTGCGACAAAGAGCGTTTCAAATGCGCCATCCTGGTAGACATTGACCACCAATGGGACGGCAACCTGCCGCCGTTGACCAAACGAGGTCATGCCAACATAGCGAAGCGTCGCATCGCCCTTCATGTATGGGTTAGGTGCCTCGAAGGTGTCCATGGTTGCCTGGAACTCGTTCACATCGTCGATCGCAGCCGGATTGGCTTTCAACGTTTCCAGAATATACTCCAACGCATAGACCTTAGTATTCGACTCATCGTTGTATTCGCCGAACATATCGTTGTAGCGCTGTACAAATTCGGTCATCGCATCCGATGCGAGTTCCGGAGTGGATGCACCACCCACAGAGATAAACCCATTTGCCAGATCGCCTGCACCTTCACGCAACACCTGCGCATCCTGAGCGGTCTCGGTCGAGATGAAGCCTTCAAAGCCCAGTTCACGCGCCGAGCGGATCAACTGTGGAGTGTTTGCAGGGGAAACACCAGACAAAACAAGCAGATCAGGCCGTGTACGCATCACAGGTGTGAGTACCGGTGTGAAATCCGTCGTATCCACCTGATAGGTCACGTTTGCTGATACAACATCCAAACCGAGGCTTTCGGCGGTGGCGACACCGCCATCACGCTGGCTGAGCGGATCGGACTCGTTGGCCGCAACGAACGCAACCGACTTCACACCTTTTTCGTCCATCAGATATTTGTAGATCGCTGGTCCGGATTGGTAGTTGGCCACCATACCGAGAACAGCATTCGACGCCGGAGCGGTGTAAAGTGATTTCGGGAAAGCATATGGAAAGTACATAATGCCATTTGCTTCTGCGACCGGACGAACGGCTGCGGCACCATCATCAACGTTTGGACCAACCACGTAGTGGATGCCTTCCTGTGCCATCTTTTCCATACCGGCGATGGCGCGTTTGGGGTCTTTCTGATCGTCGAAAGACACAATTTCGATGTCGTAGGTTGTGTCACCGATCTTGTATCCACCAATTTCATTGATCCAAGCCGCACGAACTTCCATCGACCGCTGATTTGAAATCCCCCATGCGGCCGCCGGGCCACTTGTTACACCAACAAAACCGATCTTGAGTGTTGGGTTTTCAGCCAGTGCAGCTGTTGCACCCAAGGCAGTGAGAGCGACCGCAGCAGCAGCCGATCGAAAGACAGTTCTTCGTTTCATCATGTTCTCCTCTGTTGGAATTCTGCGGACGCGTCCTCTGCCCACAGAACCTTCCCACGCTCCGTGGGTCAGTGCGCGGCAGTACACTTTTGTTAACAATCCATGTCAACATAAAACTTGCATCCGTTAACATAATTAGATGTTTTCGCAGATAAACCTAGCTGTTATGATGCCTTCTACCCATGCAATCAAACACGAAGACAGGTATAGAGCGCATGAAAGCGGCTGATAGTACCACACCCATGAGACCAACTAAGGGGCACCTCTAAAAATGCTCGGACTTGCCAAGGTTCATATTTTGTCCCAGCTTGTAGCAGGGGGTTGAGGGGAAAGTCGGCGGGTCAGATTTTATTCCTGGGTCTGCTCTGCCTTGTGATTTATCTCCTGTTTTCTTGTGGTTTGGGCAGACTCATCCCCTGAAGGTGGTCAACCCGGTGCTGCATCCAGGTGATCCAGCTGCACGGCGCGGCGCATGTTGCAGGCAAGGTTCCGGAGACCGATCCGTGCCTTTGCCCGGACCAGACCGATGGATCGGATCAGCGGTCCGCCCATGTCGTTGCTCCGGGCGCCAAAGACATGCTCGACCCGGACGCGCACCCTGGAGCGGGTCTTGTTGCCCTTCTTCTCCCGGTCGCTCAGCGGCTTGTTGCGCTTGCCCTTGCGGTGGATCCGGCTCCTGCGGCGAGCAGCGCCTTGATGGGCCCTGGCATCGCCGCTACGGGCTACGGCCCCTCTCGGCCGAAGCATGAGCCAGTAGGCCGCGGTATGGAGAAAGATCCTGAACCGGTTTGCCTCCCGGCGATGGCCTGAGGTTCGGTCGGAGCGCAGATAGAGCTTGTGCTCCTTGATAAGGTTCTCCATGCGCCCGCGCGCGCAATAGACCGTCTCGTAGAGATGTTTGGCCCTGCCGCCCGGGATGCTGGTGACGATGAAGCGGGTGTCCGAGCCGAGAGTGGTCGCCCGGGCGCGGGCGATGACACGCCGCTCGCTGCGCCAGCTTTCGGCCTGGAAGAACCGTCGGACCTTGTCTTTGCCACCAGGCGCGCGCCGGGTCATCACGCCAGGGCGCGCTGATCCCGGCCAGGCGTTTGTTGCCGGAGCGGCCGAAGATGTAGAAGCAGCCCAGATCCTCCAGCACATCCATGACCTCGGGCGTCCCATAATGGGCATCGCCGCGGACGGTGATCGCGACGCGCGGCCAGTGCACTCTGACCTGGTGCGCTCTGATCTGGCGGACGACATGGCGCAGCACCTGCGCGGCAGCAAGGATGCCGACGGCAAGGCCGAACATGTGCTCTCCGCCTTTTGTGTCGCCCTGGACCAGAGTGTGGGCCCTGTATCGTCGCGCGGCAAGGGGAGGGAGATCCCCGATGCCTTGCGGCTCATTGATCAGCTTGACCTGACGGGCAAGATTGTCGCTTCTGCCAGAAAACAATCACTTCAAAGGTCGTGGGGAAGGGCGGCGATGATGTCCTGCCGATGAAGGGAAACCGGAAAGACCTGCGCGACGAAATCGAGACGGTCTTCACGGAGCCGGTTTTCCCCCTCGCCGAATGGCATGAGCCGCTGCAATCCGGCCACGGGCGGATTGACCGGCGCCACATTCGTGGAAGCGCTCGGCGAGGAGATGCGCAAGTCATGACCAACAATCCGCTTCATCGCTCGCCTGGAGCGCAGGCGAGACCATGTCCGAAGGGGTGCGTTGCCCGAACCGAAAGGGAGACGATTTATCTGATCACGAGCCTGCCCGGGGCGACACCGAAACGCATCGTGTCTGTGAACCGCAGCCACTGGCGGATCGAGGCGATGCACCGCGACAGGGACGTAACCCCTGGTGAGGATCGCCATACCAATCGCCTCGATCACGCCCCGCAAAACATCTTCACGCTAACAAGCGCCACACGTACTGTGCTCAGGCGCATCAGCAACTCGCCCACAAGGGCTGTCGAGGCGTTCCAGACCAGCCGAACAACGGCGATCCGCTTCCTGGCCTAAGGCCCAACAATTTTTACTGAATCGCCCTGACGCAGACTTGACTTGGTGGTCGCCATGACTAGATTGAAATACGTCGGTTGAGGCAAATTCCTTGATCCGGCGGCGGGAGAGTTCTGAACGATTGATCAGACGCCGAAGGTGAAACCAGCCCGGAATCTCTCAGGCAAAAAGGACCGTCGCGGGATACGACAAACTGGAAAGTAAGCGGGACACGCTGTCTCGCTTCGCCTAAGGTGTAAGTGAGGCGGAACAAACCTCGCGAGTCTCTTAGGCCGCAGACAGTTGGGCACAGATCCTCCTGCCGCAGCGGGGGATGGTTCAGTGTATCGCCTGTCGCGGAGTAAGTGGATTGGACAAAACTCTCAAGAAGACGCCGCTTTTTAGCCTGCATCGGGAGCTTGGCGCGAAGATGGTCGGTTTTGCCGGCTATGACATGCCGATCCAGTATGCGGGCGGCGTGATGCGGGAGCATCTGCACACACGACGGGAAAAGGCAGGCCTGTTCGACGTCTCCCACATGGGCCAGATGCGTATTCGCGGCAAGGACGCCGGCGCGTTCCTGGAAACCATGACACCGGTCGCCGCCACGACCATGGCCGAAGGGGTCTGCAAGTACACCTTTCTACTCAACCGGGCTGGCGGCACGATCGACGACCTGATCGTCACCCGGATGGGGCTGGAAGATTATCTTGTGGTCGTCAACGGCGCCTGTAAATATGGCGACTTGGCCCATATGGCCGATCATCTGCCTGACGGCGTTTCCCTGACCATGCCGGAAGATCGGGCGCTGATTGCCGTTCAGGGGCCGGCTGCACAGTCCGTGCTGGAAGGCGTCGGTCTGAAGATCACCGATATGGCGTTCATGACCGCGGCGACGATCATCCATGATTATGAGACGGTAATCGTCAGCCGCACCGGCTATACCGGCGAAGACGGTTTCGAGGTTTCGCTGCCGGCCCACGCGGCCGAATTGTTTGCGCGCCGGCTGCTGGTCGATGAGCGCCTGAAGCCGATTGGTCTGGGTGCGCGGGATTCGCTGCGCCTGGAAGCCGGCCTGTGTCTGTACGGCCAGGATCTGACGGCCGATATCTCGCCGGTCGAAGCCGGCCTGGCCTGGGCCATCGGCAAGCGGCGGCGTCAGGACGGCGGCTTTATCGGGTCTGACCGGACGCAAGAATTGATCACCAACGGTCCGGCGCGATTGCGCACGGGTCTGGTACCCGAGGGACGTGCCCCGGTCCGCGCCGGCACAAAGCTGTTTTCCGAATACGGCGCGGAGATCGGCTTTGTGTCTTCCGGCGGCTATGGCCCGACCGTGGAAGGGCCGGTGGCATTCGCCTATTTACCGGCGAACATGATCGCGCCCGGCACGGCTGTTCTGGCGGAGGTACGCGGCAAGCAACTGGCCTGCCGGACCGCGGCACTGCCCTTCGTCCAGCATCAATATCGGAAATGAACCACGAGGATAAACCCATGGCGACCATCCTTTTTACCGACGAACACGAATGGCTGAGCATCGAGGGCGATGAAGTCACGGTCGGCATCACCGACCATGCCCAGGAGCAATTGGGAGACCTGGTTTTTGTCGATCTGCCCGCCGGCGGCGCGGTCCTAACAAAGGGCGGCGACGCGGCGGTAGTGGAATCGGTCAAGGCGGCCTCGGATGTCTTTGCCCCGATCGACGGCGAGGTCACGGCGGTGAACGACGCGCTGTCCGACGACCCGACCCTGATCAATTCAGGCGCGGAAAGCACCGGCTGGATATTCAAGATGAAGATTGCCGATAAGGGTCAGTTGGACGCCCTGATGGACCGCGCCGCTTATGACGCTTTCGTCGCCGAGGAAGGCTGACCGCGATCTGATTCTTCGTCTGCCCGTATCGAGTTGGAGAAACACATGACGTCATCTGCGAATATCCCGGCCTTCGCCGACAGGCACATTGGCCCGTCCGATAGCGATCTGGACGAAATGCTGATCGCCATCGGCGTTACCTCACTGGCGGAACTGGCGGACCAGGTCGTGCCGGACAGTATTCGTGACGACGGCGCCCTGGAATATGGCGCGGCGGCCAGCGAGCAGGAAGCTCTGGCCGAATTGCGCGCCATCATGTCGCAAAACAAAGTAGTTAAATCCTTTATCGGCCAAGGCTATCACGGCTGTCACGTACCGCCGGTGATCCAGCGGAACCTGTTTGAAAATCCCGGCTGGTACACGGCCTATACGCCCTACCAGCCGGAAATCGCCCAGGGCCGGCTGGAAGCCCTGTTCAATTTCCAGACGGTCACGTCGGAACTGACCGCCCTGCCGGTGGCCAATGCCTCTCTGCTGGACGAAGCAACGGCGGTTGCCGAGGCCATGACCATGGCCTATCGCGCCGCCAAGGAGAAGAAGCACACAGTTCTGGCCGATAAGCTGCTGCATCCACAGAGCCTCGCTATCCTGCAGACCCGGGCACAGCCCCTGGGCATCACGGTCGAAGTCGTGGACCTGGATGCATCGCCGGAACCGGGCGAGGACTGTTTCGGCATTATCGTCCAGTATCCAGACACGACCGGCGCCATTCGCGATTTCCGCAGTCTGGCGGCGGGCGCCAAGGCGAAGGGCGTGCTGGTGATCGCCTCGGCCGACCTGCTGGCGCTGACCTTGCTGTCGCCGCCGGGCGATTGGGGCGCCGACATTGCGGTGGGATCTTGCCAGCGCTTCGGCGTGCCGTTCGGATTCGGCGGGCCGCATGCAGCCTATATGACCTGCACCGATGCACTGAAACGATCAATGCCGGGCCGGATTGTCGGCCTGTCGGTCGATACCGGTGGGCGCCCGGCCTATCGCCTGGCACTGCAAACCCGCGAACAGCATATCAGACGGGAAAAGGCGACCTCGAACATCTGCACCGCCCAGGCGTTGCTGGCGATCATGGCGGCGATGTATGCCGCCTGGCACGGCCCTGACGGGCTGGTGGCGATGGCTCGGAGAATCCATGGCCAGGCCGCCCGGCTGGCGGCGGCCCTGACGGCGGCGGGACACAAGGTGACGGCGGAGCATTTCTTCGACACCGTTACGATTGAGACCGGCGTGCGGACCGATGAGCTGGTCACCGCTGCCCTGGCGGCCGGGTTCAACCTGCGCCGTCTTGACGATAACACTATTTCGATTGCGCTTGACGAAACCACCATGGAAGCCGACCTGACGGCGCTGACAGATGCATTTGGGGCACCGCTGGAGAGCGCCGCCATGTCCCGCCTGCCGGCGAATCTTGGCCGCACCGGCGACTTCATGAGCCAGGACTGTTTCCATGCCTACCGGTCGGAAACCGAGATGATGCGCTATCTGCGCAAATTGATGGACATGGATCTGGCGCTGGATCGGGCGATGATCCCGCTGGGGTCATGCACCATGAAGCTAAACGCTGCAGCCGAAATGGCGCCGGTCAGTTGGCCGGAAACTGCCAACATCCACCCTTATGCCCCGCTGGACCAGGCGGCAGGGTATCTGAAGATGATCGGCCAGCTGGAAGACATGCTGTGCGCGGTCACCGGGTTCGATGCCTTGTCGCTGCAGCCCAATGCCGGCAGCCAGGGTGAATATGCCGGATTGCTGGCGATCAAGGGATGGCATACGGCACGCGGCGAAGGCCACCGGTCGATCTGTCTGATCCCGTCCTCGGCCCACGGCACCAATCCGGCCAGCGCCCATATGACCGGTATGAAAGTGGTCATCGTCAATTGCGACGACAATGGCAATGTGGATGTCGATGACCTGAAGGCCAAGGCGGCCGAGCACGCCGACAATCTCGCGGCCCTGATGATCACCTATCCCTCGACCCACGGCGTCTTCGAAACCGCGATCCGCGAAATCTGTGACACCGTCCATGCCCATGGTGGCCAGGTCTATCTGGACGGGGCCAACATGAACGCCCTGGTCGGTCAGGCACTGCCGGGAAAATTTGGCGCCGATGTCAGCCATCTCAATCTGCACAAGACCTTCTGCATTCCACATGGCGGCGGCGGACCGGGCGTCGGGCCGATCGGGGTTGGCGAGCACCTGATCCCGTTCCTGCCACGCGAAACCGGCGACAATGGCCGTGACCAGCCGCCGGTGGCCGCCGCGCCGTGGGGCAGCGCCTCGATCCTGCCGATCTCGTGGATGTATATGCGGATGATGGGCGGTGACGGTCTGGCCAAGGCAACGCTGGCCGCGATCGCCGGCGCCAACTATATCGCCAGTCGGTTGTCCGGGCATTTCGAGGTGCTGTACACGGGCGCGAACGGCCGGGTGGCCCATGAATGCATTCTCGACGTGCGCCCCTTCAAGGACAGCGCCGGCGTGACGGTCGATGATATCGCCAAGCGACTGATCGATTACGGCTTCCACGCACCGACCATGTCTTGGCCGGTCGCCGGCACCTTGATGGTCGAGCCGACCGAAAGCGAGTCCAAGGCCGAGTTCGACCGGTTCTGCGCCGCCATGATCTCGATCCGCAGCGAAATCCGCGAGATCGAGGAAGGCCGCTGGTCGCGCGACGACAACCCGCTGATCAATGCGCCCCATATCGCCGCCGATCTGATGACCAATGAATGGTCTTCCTCCTATCCGCGCGAATTGGGTGCCTTTCCCGACGACGCCATGCGCGCGAGCAAATACTGGCCCCCGGTCGGCCGGGTCGACAACGCCTATGGCGACCGCAACCTGGTCTGCACCTGCCCTCCCCTGGAGGATTATGCCGAGGCGGGGTAGCGGTTTCCGCTGCTCGCCGCCTTCGGATCAGTTCCCGCGCTGACTTTCGCTATTTCTTGATCATGCGAGGTGGTCCCGGAAAATCGGACAGTAGGATTAGGGCCTGTTGACATTCAGGGTTGCGATTTGGCCTGAACTGTTATTCAAGCTTCGAAAATGGAGGTCTGGATGGACGAAGATCGTTTGGTGATTGCAGATGAACTCCGGGCGAAGATTGCGCCCCTGTTACCCGGTAAGGCCGGGGACCCGGGAGCAACCGGTCGGGATAACCGTCGGTTCGTGGAGGCCCGTTCCCTGGCGTGTGCGAACAGGGTCTCCCTAGCGTGACATGCCCCGGGGTTTCGGCAACTGGAATTCGGTTTTCAAACGATTTCGTCTTCTACAACTGGCGTGATGGCGGGTTACTGGCGGAGATCAACCACGCTCTGGTCGCTCTGGCGCGTGAACGGGAGGCTCAGGATCATCACCCCACGGCAGGCGTCATTGACAGTCAAAGCGTGAAAACCACTGAAAACGGCGGCATTTCTGGCTACGACGCAGGAAAGAAGATCAAAGGCCGCAAGCGCCACATCATGACAGACACCTGTGGCCATCTGTTGGCATCATGCGTTCACGCTGCCAACATTCAGGATCGCGACGGGGCAGTGGGCGTCTTTCAAAAGCTCAAGCGGGATGCCCCAAAACTGCGCCACGTTTTTGCCGACTGCGGTTGTCGGGGGCCAAAACTTCGTTCAGCCCTGATAACCATTGGCCGCTGGACTATCCAGATTGTGAAGCGTTCCGACACCGCCGAAGGTTTTGAGGTCCTGCCCCGCAGATGGGTCGTCGAACGCACCTTCGCCTGGCTGGGACGTTGCCGCCGATTGGCAAAGGATTGGGAGAAAACCATCGAAAGTGCAGAGGCTTGGGGTCTCATGGCCCATATCAGGCGCATGACACCCTGTCTCGCAAGGGCTTGAAAAACATCAGATCATTTTGAAGCAGGCTCTAAACAGGGGATCCTTCCTGGCATCAAGCGAAGCGTAACGGTTGCTGACATCGAAAAAGTCCAGCTGACCCATCGCCGTTTCCTTACAAAATTGAAGTTTCCATCGATTATATTCCGAGAGAATCACACGTCCTCCATAAACTCAAAATCAGGCCGATTTTTCGAGATGCCCTGAAGAAATGCAAATTTTTTATGCGCATAAGAAACCAGCATCAAGACCACATACTGATGCCGCCGCAGACGGTGACGACCTGGCCGGTGACATATTGGCTGGCGTCAGAGGCGAGGAAGACCGCCGGGCCCATCAGGTCTTCGGCTTCGCCGAGACGGCGCAGGGGTGTGCCTTCGGTGACGCGTTTTTCGGCCTTGGGGTTTTCCCACAGGGCCCTGGCAAAATCGGTGCGGATCAGGCCGGGACAGATTGCGTTGGCGCGCACGCCCTGGGGACCGAATTCGGCCGCCAGATTGCGCACGAGGCCGAGCACGGCGAGTTTTGAGATGGCATATGTGCCAATCTCCAGCGACGGTTTGAATGCGCCGATGCTGGAGGTGACGATGATCGAGCCCTTGCCCTTTTCGACCATATCCGGTGCCACCATCCGGGCCAGCCAGTGATTGGATTTGACATTGGTGGACATGATCTTGTCGAACGCCTCGTCCGGGATTTCCGACATCGGGCCATAGTGGGGATTGACCCCGGCATTGCCGATCATCACATCGATCGACCCCAATTTTGAGCGGGTTTGATCGACCAGAGCCTGAAGCTGTTCCTTATAGCCGGCATTACACGCGATCGCGTGGGCGCGCGTTGCACCGCAGGTTCCGTTAATCTCGGCGGCGGCCGCGTCGCACTGGTCTTGTTTGCGGCTGGAGACGACCACGCCCGCGCCGTGCCGGGCCAGTGCTTCGGCCATCGCCCGGCCCATGCCCCTGGACGCGCCGGTCATCAAGACGACCTTGCCGGTCAGATCGAAAAGATGGGTTTCCACCATGTCAGTCTTCCTCCTTCGCGCGGGCCGTCAGCCCACTATGTTGAATCTGGTGCCGCACACCATCGCCTGGGTGCCGGAGATCTTGCATCTGCCAGTTTTTCGGCGACAAGACAGATCTGGCGCAAATGCAGGGTCATGGTCGCATCCAGAAGTGGAAGGGGCCGGTCCGGCGCAGCCTGGCCGCATGGTTTGCAAATGCACAGAGCCGGGTCCGGGTTTCACGCGGGTCGGTGGTCATTTCTATTCCTTGATCACGGTCAGCAACTGGCCTTCCTCGACCACACTGCCGGTCTCGATCATCAGTTCGGCAATCCGCCCGGCGGCAGAGGCCAGCACCGCAATTTCCATTTTCATGCGATCGAGAATCAGGATCAGATCATCCAGCGCGATGGTGTCCCCGACATTTGCTTCCAGGCAAAAGACCGAACCCGCGACTTCCAACTCAACATTGTGCCTTGCCATTTATTGTTTCCTGTTTTCCGGCTCAACGTCCGTAAAAGACCGGTGCACGCTTTTCGACGAATGCCTTGGTAGCATTCTGATGATCCTCAGTCTGTCCGGCATGGACATGGTGGGTCACCTCCAGATCCAGACAGTCGGTCATCAATCCGCCGACCGCCCGGTTGAGATTTTCCTTCATGTAGCGATAGGCAATCGGCGGTCCCTCGGCCAGCCGGCGGGCCAGGGCCGCGGTTTCCACGTCCAGTGTATCAGCCGGCACCACCCGGTTGACGATGCCGAGGCTTTCGGCAGCAGCGGCCGAATAACGGTCGGACAGAAAATACATCTCCCGCGCCTTGGCGCTGCCGACCATCTGGGTCAGAAAATAAGTCCCGCCATAATCGCCGCTGAAACCGACTTTGGCGAAGGCGGTGGTCAGGATCGCGATGTCGGCGGCGATGCGCAGATCGCAGGCCAGGGCCAGTGACAGGCCCGCCCCCGCCACCGCACCCGGCAGTGCGGCAATCGTCGGCTTGGGCATTTCATAGAGCTTGCCGGCGGTTGCCCGCTGGCTGATCCGCTGACGATGGATCGCGATATCGATGTCGGCGTTGTAAGCACCGCTTTCCGCCATCACCTTGACATCGCCCCCCGCGCAAAAGGCGCCACCGCTGCCGGTCAGCACCACCACCCGGACATCGGGATTGGTTTCGGCATTCGCCAGCGCGGTGGCCATGGCCTCCAGCATTTCCCGGGTCAACGCGTTGCGCCGTTCCGGCCGGTTCATAGTCAGGGTTAGCACGCCTGAGTCCAGCGCCGCGTGCAGATGGTCGGTTCCGGTATCGATCAATGTCATATTTTCTCCTCCCGACCTCTGGCCGGCGCCTCTGTTTCACAATTTGACGATTTTTCTTGCGCGGTGCAGCCTTTCGTCATCCCAAGTATGATTTTGTCGAGAGGAGAAAACAACATGAGCGAAGAACATCTGGAAAACCACGGCCAACACATGATGGATGGTCTTTATTGGTGGGGGTACCGACCCTGTTCCACTGTCCGTACGAGCCCGATCCGGCCGGTTGCGCCCGTCGCCAGGAAAACGTCCCGCCAACCGCTGACATCGGCCGCCGTCGCGTCGATACCACGAGCCACCAACTCGATGTCCTCGCCCCGCAACACCCGCGGAACGCCTCCTGCTTGCGCGCCGCTGTCTGTCTGCGACGTCGGGCCGAAGCCGGATTTGCCGCGATATATGAAGTCTCCGCGGTTCCGGCTCCGGCCCGATCAACCTTTTTCTGTTCTGTCATGAAATACCTCAATAATCCCCTCGTCTCAGGTCCTGATCAGTGTCTCAAAAAATTCTAGAGCGTGTCGCGGTCAATTTGCCTCATATCCTGCTGCTCTGAAGAAGTTGTAGCACTCTTCTTCGGAGAAGAGGTTGCAAACGTGCCCGACTGCCTCCCAAAGCTCGTCACAGGTCCGGGCTGCGGCCTTTCTGATCAAAGCTTTCAGCTTTGAGAACGCCATCTCAATGGGGTTCAGGTCCGGGCTGTAGGGCGGGAGGAAGAGGAACCAGGCGCGCCGCTGCGCAGGATTTCGGCTGCATCCGGGCCCTTGTGGCTTGACAGGTTGTCGAGAATGACCACATCGCCGTCACGCAGCGTCGGCACCAGTTGGGTCTCGATGTAGAGATCGAACATCTCGGCGTTCATCGCCCCGTCGATGACCCACGGCGCGTCCAGCCTGTCGTGCCGCAAGGCTCCAATGAATGTCTGCGTTCGCCAATGACCGAATGGTGCGTGATCAACCAGGCGCTGCCCGCACGGAGCCCATCCCGTGGTTTTGGCCATGTTGGTTTTGACGGAGGTCTCGTCGATGAAGGCCAGCCTTTCCAGATGGTTGACCATGAAGGGCTGGCGTTTGGTGATCCAGATGCGGCGCTTCGCGGCGACATCCTTGCGCTTCTGCTCAAGCGCCTGAAGGTCTTTTTTATGGCTCAGTTTACAAGTCGTGTGTGTCCATGTCATGTTTTTGTGGAAGCAGAGGGATGGATTGACATGGATCACAAGCAGTTTCAGGAATGGTTATCGGGGACAGACCACCTCAGCCCGGCGCAGCGGCAGCAAACTGAAGCCGTGTTCCCGGGGAACACGGAGACGTCAGCGTCGCTGGCTGCCATTGAAGCGGCCGTGGGTGAAGATCGCCAGTGCCCGCATTGTGGCACGCCAAGAGCCATATCGCGTGGCAAGGCAAGGGGTCTGCGACGGTACCAGTGCAAGGGATGCGGGAAGACATTCAATGCCGCGACCGGCACCCCTTGTCGGGTCTGCACCGCAAGGACAAGTGGCCTTCCTTCGGAGCCTGTCTTGCTGATGAACTGACGGTTCGCGCTTCAGCAGAACGTTGCGGACTTGCCGTCAATACCGCCTTCCGTTGGCGGCACCGATTTCCTGCCGCAAAAGACCTGAAGGCACGCAAGCTCACGGGCATTGTGGAAGCCGATGAAACCTGTGTGCTGGAAAGCCGGAAAGGTGCACGAAACCTTGAGCGCAAGGCGCGACGCAGGGGAGGCAAGGCCAGCAAGCGGGGCCTGTCAGATGAACAGGTTCCGGTACTGGTTGTCGCTGATCGCAGCGGCGCGACAGTCAGTGCGGTTCTGCCCGCGGTCAACGCCGATCCCTTGCGAGAGGTGATCGCGCCGGTTGTGGACGAGGATATCGTTTTGGTGACCGATGGACACCGCGCTTGTCCGCGATGCGCGGCGGCAATCGGTGCGCATCACGAAGCATTGAACCTGTCACGAAGTGAACGGGTGCGGGGTGCCTTTCACATTCAGATCGCAGCAGATCCGGCGGTCAACAACCGACATGGCCGGTTGAAGGATTTCCTGCGGCGCTACCGAGGCGTCGCGACCAGATACCTCGACAACGACCTGCGATGGTTCCAGCGGCTTGAACTGGAGAACGCCTCACCCCGGGCTTGCCTCGCAACCGCCATCGCACGTCCATGCATACAATTCGTGAACTGAGCCAATTTTATAGACGCTTACAGAGGCCAGACCAGGAGAATCATGGGTATGCCAACCGCAACAATCAAGATCTCCAAGGGCAGGCCCATCCGCCAATAGTCGCCGAACTTGTACCCGCCGGAGCCCATGATCAAGGTATTGTTCTTGTGTCCGATGGGCGTCAGGAAGGCGCAGGAGGCCGCCACGGCCACCGCCATCAGGAACGGATCGGGGTTCACATTCAGGCGCGTGGCGATGTCGACCGCAATCGGCGCGCCGATGACGGCCGTCGCGGTATTGTTCAGGACGTCGGACAG
The DNA here is from genome assembly GCA_965204825.1 of Alphaproteobacteria bacterium. GTDB lineage: Bacteria > Pseudomonadota > Alphaproteobacteria > Futianiales > Futianiaceae. The sequence continues at coordinate 680,777 of OZ242016.1, forward strand.
GGTCATCACCACGATCATCAGCAGGGTGAGGACGGCATCAGCAGGGTGAGGACGGCATCAGCAGGGTGAGGACGGCAACAGGCTCCAGTACGGTGGTGATCGACACAATCCCGTCCGCGATCAGAGCCGTGCCACCGGTGGATTCCAGCGCCATACCCAAAGGCAGCAGCGAGCCCAGCAGCACAATGACCGGCCATTCCACGTGATCGTAGATCGAGCGCAGTGGCATGATGCCCAAGAAGACATAGACAACCACCACCGCGGCCAGCGCCACAGGCAGATAGACCAGCCCCAGGGACGCCGCGATTATGGCGGCGGCGAAGATACCGATCGAGGCCAGGGCCTTGTCCCGGCGGGCAACTGTCAGGCCGCGCTCGGCCAGCGGCAGGCAGCCGAGCCAGGTGCCGACCTCGCCGACGCGTTCTTCCGGTCCCAGCAGCAGCAGGATATCGCCGGCCTCGATCTCCAGCTTGCGGACCCGGTCGCGGAACGGTTTGCCCTGGCGGGAGACACCCAGCAGCGTGACACCGTGACGGGCCAATAGCTGCACGGACATGGCCGAGCGCCCTTCAATGCGGGCGTCGCGCGGCACCACGACCTCCAGCAGGGCCATGCCGCCGCCCTCGGCCCGGGCGTGCTTGTCCTGGCCGATATATTCCAGCTTCATCACCCCGACAAAACGGTCGGTATTGTTCGGTGCGGTCTTGACCACCAGGATGCCATTTTTTGCGGATTTCCACCCGGCGAGCCCGGCCAGGCATGCGCTTGCCCTGGCGCACCAGGCCGACAATGACGGCGTCCTGTTCGTCCGCGATGTCGTCCAGGTCCTGCACGGTCTTGCCGACGGCGGGGGAAATTTCCGACACCTTGACCTCGACAATGTAACCGCCGAAATTGAACAGTTCGGCGCCGCTGTCATGTTCGGTGCGTTCGGCCGGGATCAGGCGCCAACCGAACAATGCGATATAGGCAACGCCGGCCGCGGCACAGACGATCCCGACAGGGGTAAAATCGAACATGCCGAAGCTTCCCCCAATGCCTCCTCGCGATAAGCGGCAATAATGATATTGGACGGCGTGCCGAGCAGGGTAATCAGACCACCCAGGATTGTCGCGAAAGACAGCGGCATCAGTGTCAGGGCGGGCGAGCGCTTGGCCTTGTGGGCCGCCTCGATCTCCACTGGCATCAACAGGGCCAGGGCGCCGACATTGTTCATCATGGCGCTGAGGCTGGCAGCAACGCCCGACATGATGACAATGTGTCGGCCCAGGGACCTGGTCGCATTGATCAGCACTTTCATGATCAGATCGATGGCGCCGGAATGGATCAGGCCCCGCGAAACAACCAGAACCAGGGCAATGATGATGACGGCCGGATGGCCGAATCCGACGAAGGTCTCGCCCTTGGGAACCACACCGGTGACCACGGCGACCAACAATGCCGTCAATGCCACCAGATCGTAGCGGTAGCGGCCCCACAGCAGCATGCCGAAGACACCGGCCAGGACACAGAACAGGATGATCTGATCATTGGTCATGGCGAATGCGGCCCTCGAAAATCTTACCGTTTGCCCGGCCCGGTTATCCGAGAGCCCCGTGGCAATGCTTGTACTTCTTGCCGGACTCGCAGGGACAGGGCTGGTTCCGTCCGATCTTGCCCCAGCTGGCGGGGGCCTCCGGGACGGTGCTGGCATCCGCCGCGGCTGTTGCAGACAGGGATGCGGCCAACCCCGCGGTGGTCGGCGGAACAGGGTCGAATTCCGGGATCATCTCGTTGTTGCCGGTCTGTGGATCGCGGTGAATCTCGCTCAATCCGTCCAGCGGTTCGGGAGCAGGTTGATCCATCGGCTGAATCTGGATCTCCAGGTTCATCAACTGACCGGTAACGTCGCGCCGCAGCCGGCTGAGCAACGCTTCGAAAAGTTCAAACGCTTCCGATTTATATTCGTTCAGCGGATCGCGCTGACCGTAACCGCGAAATCCGACGACCTTGGACAGGTGTTCCAGGGTGACCAGGTGTTCGCGCCAGTGATGGTCGATGGTCTGCAAGAGAACGCTTTTTTCGACCTTGCGTGTCACATCAGGGCCGAACCGGACCGCACGCTCCGCCGCGCGCTTGTTTGTGGTCTGGATGATACGTTCTTTCAGTTCCTCGTCGGCCATGCCTTCCTCGGCTGCCCAGTCGGCAATGGACATCTCGATACCGAGAATATCGTTGACATCGGTTTGCAGGCCTTGCGAGTCCCATTGTTCGGCAAAGCTGTTTTCGGGGATATGTTTACTCACCAGATCTTCGATCAGGGTCTGGCGCATGTCCTGGACCGTGTCGGCGACGTTCGATGCATCCATGATTGCCCGGCGTTGTTCGAAGATTGCCTTGCGCTGGTCGTTCATCACATCGTCATATTTCAGCAGGTGCTTTCGGATGTCGAAGTTGCGCGCTTCGACCTTGCCCTGGGCTCGTTCCACGGCTTTGCTGATCCACGGATGAACGATGGCTTCGCCGTCCTTCAGACCCAGCTTTTGCAGCATGCCGTCCATGCGCTCCGAGGCAAAAATCCGCATCAGATCGTCCTGTAGCGACAGATAGAATTTTGATTTGCCCGGATCGCCCTGGCGGCCGGATCGGCCGCGCAGCTGGTTATCGATGCGCCGGCTTTCGTGGCGCTCGGTCGCGAGAACGTAGAGGCCGCCGGCATCCAGGGCGGTTTTCTTGTCTATTGCGATCTCGGCCTCGATGGCGGCGCGCGCGGCGGCCTGCTTGGCTTCGTCTTCGATCCCGGCGGTTTCTTCCCGCAAACGCATTTCCAGATTGCCGCCCAGCTGGATGTCGGTGCCCCGGCCCGCCATGTTGGTGGCGATGGTGACCGCGCCGGGCCTGCCGGCCTGGGCCACGATATAGGCTTCTTGCTCATGGTGGCGTGCGTTCAGCACATTGTGCTCGATCTTTTTCTTTTTCAGCAGTTCCGACAGGACTTCGGATTTCTCGATCGAGGTGGTGCCGACCAGGGTCGGCTGGCCGGTGGCACGGACGGTCTCGATCTCTTCGGTGATGGCGTTGAATTTTTCACCCGCCGTCCGGTAAACCTCGTCATCGTCGTCAATGCGGCCAACCGGGACATTGGTCGGAATTTCCATCACATCCAGCTTGTAGGTTTCCATGAACTCGTCGGCCTCGGTCAAGGCCGTGCCGGTCATGCCGGCCAGCTTGTCATAAAGCCGGAAATAGTTCTGGAAAGTGACCTGGGCCAGGGTTTGGTTTTCGGCCTGGATGGTAACGTTTTCCTTGGTCTCGATCGCCTGATGCAGGCCTTCTGAGTAGCGCCGGCCTTCCATCATCCGGCCGGTAAACTCGTCGATGATCACGACGCTGTCGTTCTTGACGATGTAATCGCGGTCCTTCTGGAACAACTGGCGCGCCTTCAGGGCCTGGTTTATGTGGTGCACCAGGCTGACATTTTCGATGTCGTACATGGAACCTGAACGCATCAATTCCGCCTCGCCCAGTTTCTGTTCGGCGAACTCGTTGCCGTCATCGGTCAGGGTGGCCGAACGGGTCTTCTCATCAACCTCGAAATGGTCGGGCGCCATGATGGCGACCAGGGCATCCACTGACCGATACAGTTCGGAATGATCTTCGGTCGGACCAGAGATGATCAGTGGGGTTCGCGCCTCGTCGATCAGTATCGAGTCGACCTCGTCGACAACCGCGAAATGATGATCGCGCTGAACCATGCCCTCGCGGGCATGGGAGAGATTATCGCGCAGATAGTCGAAACCGAATTCATTGTTGGTGCCATAGGTGATGTCGGCCTGGTAGGCGGCACCGCGCAGGTTCGGGTCAAGCTGCGGCACAACACATCCGACCTGCAGTCCCAGGAAATTATAGATCTGTCCCATCCATTCGGCGTCGCGCCGGGCCAGATAGTCATTGACCGTCACCACGTGGACGCCCTTGCCGGACAGCGCATTCAGGTAAACCGGCAGCGTGGCGACCAGCGTCTTGCCCTCGCCAGTCTTCATTTCCGCGATATTGCCCTGGTGCAGGACCATTCCGCCCAGCAACTGTACATCGAAATGGCGCTGGCCCAAGGTGCGCTTTGCCACCTCGCGCACCGTGGCAAAGGCGTCTTCCAGCAGGCTGTCGACCTTGGCGCCATTGGCCAGTTGCTGGCGGAATTCATCGGTCCGCGCGCGCAAGGCATCGTCGCTCAATCCGGTGAGCGAGGCTTCCAAATCATTGATTTTCGAGATCCTGCCCCGCAACGGCTTGATTTTGCGGTCATTTGCCGAACCGAACACCTTCCGGGCAATGGTTCCGAAGCCAAGCATGGGTAAGCCTTTCACTGGGGTCCACCGACGAGCCCGGCAGAGTAACGCAGCGGGCCGTGACCCGCCGATTTCCGTGGATTTCAAGTCGTCGGACAGATAAGCGTCACTTGATGTGTTGTCAACGAAGCCCGTGGGGTTGCCAGGAAAAGGCGAGACCGAATTTTCCATTCGGAAGTCGCAGCATGAAAAATACACAGCACACGGTTTTGATTTCAGCGAAATCATGATCGCGTCGGCAGGGCTTGCCGTGCCACAAGTTGGCCTGCATTATCGACAGGATACGATGACTTCGACTTCAATGGGGGAATACCAGAATTATGACATTTCGCGGCTTGACCATGGTCCTTGGAATCGCAATGGCATTCGGGGCGGGCGTCCTCTATGCCCAGGACGCCGACGAAGACACCGTGATCGCCACGGTAAACGGCACGGAGGTTTATATGTCGGAGATCGGCTTTGCCTATGAATCGCTGCCCGATGAATACAAGCAAATGCCGCAGGAGGCGCTGTTCGAACCGCTTCTGGACCAGGTGGTTAACCGCTATCTGATCGTTCAGGCCGCCCGTGCCGAAGGGTTTGACAAACTGCCCCAGGTTGCCAAGCAGGTGAATTTCGTGGCCGAGAGCGCGCTGCGGGATTCCTTCCTGTTCCGCAAGATTGAGAATGCGTCCAATCCAGAGGTGATCAAGGAAAAGTACGACGCCCGGATTGCAATCATGACAATGGGCGAGGAAGTCAGCGCCCGTCACATTCTGTTGAAGACCGAGGAAGAGGCCAAGGCCGCGATGGACCGGGTCAATGGCGGCGAGGACTTTGCCGAGGTGGCAAAGGAGTTGTCGACCGGTCCCTCGGGGGCAAATGGCGGGGATCTGGGCTTTTTCACCAGGGAGCGGATGGTGCCGCCCTTTGCCGAGGCCGCATTCGCCATGCAGCCGGGTGAGGTATCTCAGCCAGTGCAAACCGATTTCGGCTGGCATGTGATCAAGGTCGAAGACCGCCGGGAACAGCAGCCACCGGCCCTGGAAACACTGGCTCCGGAAATCCGCCAGGAAATCGCGCGCAATACGATCAATGATTACATTACCTTGTTGCGTGAAAGCGCCACGATCGACATCACCTTGCCGGAACCGGCCGCCAAGAATGGCGCGGAAGAGATGGCACCGGCCGCGACCGGGGAAGGCGCGGAGAAGGCTCCTGCAGTCGAATAGGACCGAAGCCCTGGAACCAACGGGGCAGGACCATGTCCCGCCGTTGTTCCTGCGGATCGTCGGTAGCCATGTGCATCCTGAATCGATCGCCGGCGGGGACAATCACATCTGGCGGTTTGCCGTCTGGTCTCTGAACCTGGTCGCGCTGATCTGCCTGGGTTTGGCGCTGGTCACGCCCCTGGTCACCATCAAGACGACCATGATATTCGACAATTCGGTTTCGATCATGGGCCTGATTGATCTTCTGTGGAACGATGGCGAGGTTGTTCTTGCCATCATCATCCTCGCATTTTCCGTGCTGTTTCCACTGTCCAAGCTGATGGCGATGCAAACCGCCTATGCCATTGTCGGGCGCGGGTGTGGTCGCTTGATGATCCCGATGATCGAACGCTTGGTGAAATGGTCGATGGCCGAAGTGTTCATCGTCGCGGTGATCATCGTGGTGCTGAAATCAAGCCTGATCGCCAAGGCGTCCACGGCGATGGGGCTCTATCTTTTTATGACCTCGTTCGCCTGCGCCGCCTTGACCTTGTGGCACACCCGCCGCGCCGCCTTGACGCAGACTCAAGGCTCGGTCACAACGATTCCAAACACATTACGTGGGGTCCGGATGGCCAAAAAAATTCCCGTCTCTCCACTGGCGCCGGCAAACCCGCCGAATCTGGAACCAATCGCTGGCGTTCGGCTGGCAACGGCGAAGACCGGATCGCGTTACAAGGGCCGGACCGATTTCCTGATGTCGGCGTTTGAACCGGGGACAACGGCCGCCGGTGTCTTTACCCGGTCTCGTACGGCCTCGGCGCCGGTTGAATGGTCCAGGCGCAGCCTGGAGAACGGCGCCGCGCGGGCTTTGCTGGTCAATGCCGGAAATGCCAATGCCTTCACCGGCAAGGCCGGCGATGCCGCGACCCGCGCCGTGGCAAAGGCGGCGGCCGGCCTTTTCAACTGCCGCCAGCACGACCTGTTTCTGGCCTCGACCGGCGTGATCGGCGAACCGCTTGACCCTGTGCCGTTGACCGGCGCGCTGGAAGACATGGCCGCAAAGCTGTCGCCGCGCGGATGGGACCGTGCGTCCCGCGCCATCATGACCACGGATACTTTCCCCAAGGTATCGAAACGCACGGCGACCATCGATGGCGAAACGGTCACTATTAACGGCTTGGCCAAGGGGTCGGGCATGATTGCGCCGGATCTGGCGACCATGCTGGCGTTCGCCTTTACGGATGCGGCGATTCCGCCCGATGTCCTGCAGACCCTGTTGATGGTTGCCACCAAGGATACCTTCAACGCCATCACCGTGGACAGCGACACATCGACGTCGGATACGGTGATGCTGTTCGCTACGGGCCGGGGGCCACAGCACGGGGCGGTTCGCCGCGCGGGGGATCCGCGCCTGCGCGATTTTCGTGAAAAGCTGGAAGATCTGATGCGCGATCTGGCCCATCAGGTGGTGCGCGACGGCGAAGGCGCGACCAAGTTCGTGACCTTGCGGGTCAATGGCGCGGAGAGCGCCACCGCGGCGCGCCGGATCGCCATGGCGATTGCCAACTCGCCCCTGGTCAAGACCGCAATTGCGGGGGAGGACCCGAATTGGGGCCGCATCGTCATGGCAGTCGGCAAGGCCGGCGAGAAGACCGATCGCGACAGATTGAAAATTACCATGGGTGGCCTGCCTGTGGCCAGGAACGGTGAGGTCGACCCCGATTTCAATGAACCCTCCGTCGCGAAACACATGAAGGGCCAGGAGATCGACATCGCGGTCGATGTGGGTATCGGACGCGGTGCGGGGGTGGTTTGGACCTGCGATCTGACCCACGGCTATATCGACATCAATGCGAACTATCGCAGTTGACAACTGTCCTGGTCGCCGCCTGTGCCCTGATCGACCGCGATGGCCGTGTCTTGCTGGCCCAGCGGCCCGAGGGACGCTCCATGGCGGGTTTGTGGGAATTCCCCGGCGGTAAGGTCGACCCCGGTGAAACGCCCGAGGCCGCCCTGATCCGTGAGCTGCATGAAGAGCTTGGCATCGATGTCACAATTGCCTGCCTGGCCCCCTTAACCTTCGCCTCGCACGCCTATGAGGATTTTCATTTGCTGATGCCGCTCTATGTCTGCCGCCGCTGGCACGGCACCGCCGTCGCCCGCGAGGGACAGGTGCTGAAATGGGTCCGGCCGCAAAACCTGCGCGATTACCCCATGCCGCCGGCCGACATTCCATTGATCCCGGTGCTGCGCGACTTGCTCTAACTATTTGCCGGCCTTGTCGCCGGCCGGCCGTTCCGCAGTTCCCAGCGCATCGGCCAGGCGGGCGCGGGCGCTGCCAGGGCGCAGCGGTTGTTGCTGGCTCTCATGGGGCGCCCAGCCGGTCAGGAATAGAATTTCAAAAGTGGCGGGGACCCGTCCGTCTGGTCCGCCGAACCGATCGCGGTATGTCTCCATGGCGCGGGCAAGCGTCGCGCGCCGTAACGGCGTCCGGCGGCGCGCGGTCAGCAGGTTTGCCTCGCCCATGCCGCGCAGATCGCGCAACAGCTTCAGCGGGTCACCATAGTCCACGACAATCCGGTCGACATCGGTGACCGGCAGCGCGAACCCGGCCCGTTGCAACAGGGACCCGGCGTCCCGCAAATCCACCATCGGCGAAATGCGCGGACTGACACCGCCCTCCAGTTCCAGTTCCGCCTCGCCCAGTGCCGTGCGCAGCTCGATCAGCGTGCCGCCGCCCGGCATCGCGGCCAGAAAAAGACCGTCCGCTTTCAGAGTCCGGCGCGCCTGGATCAGCACACCCGGCAGGTCATTGACGGCGTGCAACCCGAAAATGCTGGTGATCAGCGACAAGGAGTGCGGGGCAAAAGGCAACAACTCCTCGTCAGCGACCAGGCGCGGCCCCGGCGCACGTGCCACCATGGATTGGCAGATGTCGGCCGTGAACAGAACACCGACAGGATTTGTCCCATCGTCACGTGTCTCAAGGCTCCGCGCCAACAAGCCGTCATGCCCGCCTATTTCAAGCCCGACCGGAAAGTCTCGTTGAAAATCCAGCAGCCGATCGGCCAGCCGGTCGGCTACCTCCCACTTCAAAAACGAATAATCGGAAAAGCCGCCGGCAACCCGCCGGCGGCGTGCCCGCAGCAGCGACCGGTCGAATAGATTTGCCGGAGCCGCCGTCATGGGGTTTTCTTCACTTGGAATATCATGCTGGTTCTATAATGCGGGAAGATCGGTTGGGTACATGGCAATTTCAAGCGAACTGCTGGACCGGATCCGCCAGGGCGTGGGCTGCGCCGCCAATCTTGTGCTGCCGCCGGCCTGTGTCTCGTGCGGGGCCGATACGGATGCCCATCACGGCCTGTGCGGCGATTGCTGGGGTGCCTTGACCTTCATTACAGCGCCGATGTGCGCCTGCTGCGGATTTCCGTTCGAATACGATGCCGGCGAAGGCGCGCTGTGCGCCGCTTGCACCGCCGCGCCGCCGCAATATGTCTCTTGTCGATCGGCCGTGCGCTATGACGATGGCAGCCGTCCGGTCTTGCTGGCCTACAAGCATGGCGACCGCCTGGATGCCGTGCCGGCGCTGACCGGATGGCTGAAAATGGCTGGCCGCGATCTGATTGCCGCCTGCGATGTGGGGGTGCCGGTACCGCTGCATTGGCGCCGCTATCTACAGCGCCGGTTCAACCAGTCTGCCCTGCTGGTCAACGGGTTGGCGCGTGGCGGCGGGATCGAATCCTGTCCGACCGCGCTGGTCCGCACTCGCAATACGCCAAGTCAGGGCGGGCTCAGCGCCACCGGCCGCCGGCGCAATGTTCAGGGCGCCTTTTCGGTACGCGCTCGGGACTCCGGCCGGATCAAGGGCCGGTCAGTTCTGCTGATTGACGACGTCGTGACCACCGGCGCCACGGTGGAGGCGTGCGCCCGGGCGCTCAAACGCGGCGGCGCGGCAGAAGTGCGGGTCCTCACACTTTCACGTGTTGTGAAACCGGGATTCATTGCCATATAATGGCGTCATGAAAACGGTAACGATCTACACGGCCATGATGTGCCCTTATTGCTCGCGCGCCAAACGGCTGCTGGGTGAGAAGGGTGTTTCTTTCCACGAAATCGACGTCACCTTCGATCCTGGCCGGCGCCAGGAGGTGGCGATGAAGGCTGGCGCGTCAACCGTTCCGCAAATCTGGATCGGGGACGTCCATGTCGGTGGATCCGGCGAACTGGCTGTACTGGAACACCGCGGCGAGCTCGACGCCCTCCTGGCGGCCTGAAAGGTCCTTCCGTGACAGCCTTTCGGGTGGCCTGCGTTCAAATGACCTCGACCGGGGATATCCCCGGCAATACTGACCAGGCCGGCAAATTGATCGCCCAGGCGGCCAAGGGTGGTGCCGGTTTGATCATGACCCCTGAGGTGACCGGCCTGATCGCATCCGATCGGGATACCCTCCATCAGACCATCGTCGATCAGGCTGATGATCCGGTCATTGCCACCTTGTCCGATCTGGCGCGTATTCACCAGATCTGGCTGCTGATCGGATCAACGCCGGTACGCGGCGACGGTTCCCGCGCCGCCAACCGGTCGGTGCTGGTGGGCCCGGACGGTGGTATCCGGGCAACCTATGACAAGATCCATATGTTCGACGTGGATGTCGGTGCAGGCGACCGGTACCGCGAATCCGCTAATTACCAGCCCGGCGAAATCGCGATTTTGACGGATCTGCCCTGGGGGCGACTCGGCATGACGATCTGCTATGACATGCGCTTTTCGCCGCTGTATCTGGACCTGGCGCGGGCAGGGGCGGAATTCCTGTCGATCCCGTCGGCCTTCACGGTACCGACCGGCAAGGCGCACTGGCATGTTCTGCTGCGCGCCCGCGCCATTGAGACCGGTTGTTTCGTCTTCGCGCCGGCTCAGACCGGTCAGCATAATGAGAAACGCCGAACCTATGGCCACAGCCTGATCATCGATCCTTGGGGTGAGGTGTTGGCCGACGGTGGCACCGACGTCGGCATCATCTACGCCGACATCGATCCGGCCAAGGTTGCCGAGGCACGCGGGCGGATTCCGTCGCTGGCCAATGTTCGGGAATACCGTCTTAACAGCCTGACAGACTGCTAGACGACCACTTCCCTTTCATAAACGTCGCGGACCGCGCAAATGTGCTGGCGCATGCTCAGGCGCGACCCGTCAGATTTCACACCGTGACCATAGGTCAGAACGGTCAGTTCGCCTTTGACCATGTCCAGCAATTCGCCGGGGGCCAACAGATAGTCGGGATTTGACGGCCCGCCATAATTCGGCTTGCCCAGGGCGAACGTTTCACAGATCAGAAAACCGTCATTCGCCACGGCGGCGACCAGTAGCGGCATCAGCGGTCGCCACAGATAATTGGTAACGATGATCGCATCAAAAACCTGATCACCAAACGGCCAGGGGCCGTTTTCCAGGTCCGCCTCGACCAGCTGAACCATGCTATTGCCGATCAGGTTGCCCATCGGCTTCATGTTGATATCGACCGCAACCACCCGGTATTCGCGCTGTGACGCATAACGTGTGTGTCGTCCACTTCCGCACGCCACATCCAGTACCAGCCCGCCGGCCGGCACCTTGCCCAAATGTTCAACAACCCATGGGCTGGGCTCATCAGATTCTTGCACCACTGATCCTCTCTTGAGATTCGCGGAGTTTGATACCATTTTGAACCGGATAGGAGTAAACAGAACACGCATGATCGTTTACAATCTCCAGTGTGACTCCGGCCACGAGTTTGAAGGGTGGTTTTCCTCCGGTGCGGCCTGTGATGAACAGATCGGCACCGGCCAGGTGACATGTGCCCTGTGCGGTTCCGCAAAAGTAGAAAAGGTGATCATGGCGCCCGCGGTCAGCGGCACCAAGAAACAGAGTCTGTCTGATCATATCAACACCATGCAGGATGAACTCGCCGCCCTGCGTGCGCAGGTCGAGGCCAATTGTGAGAATGTCGGCGAAAAGTTTCCCGAGGAAGCCCGCAAGATTCATTATGGCGATTCAGAAGAGCGCGGCATTTTCGGCCATGCCAATCCAACGGATGTGAAAGATCTGCTGGACGAGGGGATCGCCGTTGCACCGCTGCCGGACGTCAAGCCCAAAGGCAATTAACGCGCCGCGAACACCATGTAGTTGACGCCGGTGTCGCGCGATGTCCGCCAACTATCCAGCAGCGGATTATAGGTCACGCCGGTGACCGCTTTGATCGTCAGTCCCGTGCCCGACAATGCGGTTGTCACTTCGGCCGGGGTGACGAACTTGTTCCAGTCATGGGTTCCGCGCGGCAACCATCGCATCACATATTCGGCGCCGACAATTGCCAGGGCATAGGCCTTGGGCGTGCGGTTCAGGGTGGCTACAATCATTGCGCCGCCGGGCTGGACCATTCCGGCACAGGTCGCCAGAAAATCCTGCGGATTTGCGACATGTTCCACCACTTCCATGCTCAGCACGACGTCGAAGCTCTCATTGCCGGCGACCAGATCCTCGGCCGTGGAATGGCGATAGTCGATCTCCAGGCCAGCGGAGCGGGCATGGGTCGCCGCGGTCTTGACGTTGCGCTCGGCCGCATCGACGCCGATGACATCCGCGCCAAGCCGCACCATCGGTTCGCACAGCAGACCGCCGCCGCAACCGATGTCGAGCAGGCGCAGTCCTTGCAGCGGTTTTTTGTCCCGGCGGTCTCGACCGAAATGGTCACACAGGCGGTCGCGAATGTAGCCGAGTCGAACCGGATTGAATTTGTGCAAGGGACGGAACTTGCCATTTGGATCCCACCATTCATCCGCGATGGCGGAGAATTTTTCGATTTCGTCCGGATCGACCGAGACGGCATTGGCATTCATGGTGCTTTTCCCCCGGATCATTGCCGTGGTTGTACACGACCCGCCTCCCGGATATGTAAGCGTCCGAGTTGGTTGGCAAGCCGTTCTATAACGGCCGATAGCACAAAAGCGAAAGCAGATCACACAAAGCGCGGCCCGGCCGGGGCTTTGGCGGGACAGGTTGAACCAATGGCGCGGATCGTCATGAAATTCGGCGGTACTTCGTTGGGCGATATCGATCGCATCCGCAACGTCGCGGAACGCGTGAAGACCGAATGGGATGACGGCAACGAAATTGCCGTCGTGGCATCGGCCATGGACGGGACCACAAACCAGCTCGTCGACTGGACACGCCGGGCATCGCAAATGCACGATGCGCGCGAATACGATACGGTTGTCGCCTCGGGCGAACAGGTCACCATCGGTCTTTTGTCGCTTGCCCTGCAGCACATTGGCGTGCCGGCGCGTTCCTGGCTGGGCTGGCAACTGCCGATCCGTACATCGAATGTGCACAGTGCCGCCCGGATCCAGGAGATTGAAACCGATGGCATCATCAGCCGGTTCGACCAGGACCGGACGGCCGCCATTGTCGCCGGATTTCAGGGTCTGGCGCCGGATGGGCGAATTACCACGCTGGGACGCGGTGGGTCGGACACATCGGCCGTCGCGGTTGCCGCTGCGCTCCAGGCGGACCGGTGCGATATCTATACTGACGTCGATGGTGTCTACACCACCGATCCCAGGATCGTGCCCGAGGCGCGTAAGCTGGAAAAGGTGGCCTTCGAGGAAATGCTGGAAATGGCGAGCCTGGGCGCAAAGGTCTTGCAGACCCGGTCGGTCGAGCTTGCCTATGTTCACAAGGTTCGGCTACAGGTGCGCTCGTCTTTTTCCGACGCGCCGGGTACGCTGGTATGCGATGAGGATGAAATTGTGGAACAGGAAGTTGTCACGGGCATTGCCTATCTGAGGGATGAAGCCAAGGTCACCCTGACCAATGTTGCCGACGTGCCGGGTATCGCGGCTAAAATTTTTGGCCCACTTGGCGATGCCGCAATTAATGTTGACATGATCGTCCAGAACATTTCCGAAGACGGCATTCGCACCGACATGACCTTCACGGTACCGACGACCGAACTCGACCGCGCCTTGGCTGTTGTCGAACGCGAAAGGGAAGAAATCGGCTTTGAGCGCATCTTGCAGGATACCAATGTCGCCAAGGTGTCCGTGATCGGAATTGGCATGCGCAGTCATGCCGGTGTCGCAAAGACCATGTTTGAAACCCTGGCCGCCAAGGGCATCAACATTCAGGTCATCTCGACATCGGAAATCAAGATCAGTGTCCTTATCGCCGCTGAATATACCGAGCTCGCCGTCAGGGCACTCCACACAGCCTACGGGCTGGACGCAGCCGCTTGAATCCAAAGACGGTGAATATGATGTATTCCTATTGGTGCAGACGACGGGTCTGCAAGGAGAGCGGGTAATGGCGGATGGAGTTGCCAAGGGCCCGCGCGTACTGCTCCGGCGACTGCGCGAGGTCATGGCAACCCCGCAAAGCGCCCAGGCCCGGCTTGACAGAATTGCCCGTATCATCGCCGCCGATATGGTGGCCGAGGTTTGCTCGATCTATCTGGCGCGCGAGCCGCAAGTATTGGAACTGTTCACCACCGAAGGCCTGAACCCCGAAGCCGTGCATCGCACGAAGCTGGCCTTCGGCGAAGGCCTGGTCGGCGACGTCGCCGAGAATGCCCGTCCCCTGAATCTGGCGGATGCCCAATCCAGCCCGAAATTTGCCTACCGGCCGGAAACGGGCGAGGAGATTTATCATTCGCTGGTTGGCGTGCCGATCCTGCGCGGCGGCCAGGTTGTCGGTGTTCTCGTGGTGCAGAACCGGACCATGCGCCATTACACCGACGAGGAGGTGGAAGCGCTGGAAACCACCGCCATGGTGATCGCCGAGATGGCCGCCGGCGCCTTGCTGGGCAGCGCTACCCTCCAGGGCCGAGACGATGATCGCGGTAAGCCTGCGAAGTTTGTCGGACTGGCCCTGTCCGACGGCGTCGCATTTGGCCAGGTCGTGCTGCACGAGCCGCGCATCGAGATACAGCAAACCATTGCCGAGGATGTGGTGGCCGAACAGGACCGGCTGCTGACAGCGATTGACTCGCTGAGGGATTCAGTAGATAAACTCCTTGATCGCAGCGATCTGGGCGGGCTTAAATCCGAACAGCGCGAGGTGCTGGAAGCCTACCGCATGTTTGCCCATGACAAGGGCTGGCTGCGCCGCATGACCGAGGCGGTAGCGCAAGGCCTGACGGCCGAAGCCGCCGTTGACCGGGTCCAGAATGAAACCCGCGCCCGCATGTCGCGGCAATCCGATCCCTATATCCGCGAACGGTTGCACGATCTGGACGATATTGCCAACCGTCTGTTGCGCAAGCTGGCCGGCGAAGACGCGGTCAGCACAAGAGACCTGCCGGAGGACGCAGTGATCGTGGCCCGGGCCATGGGGCCGGCCGAATTGCTCGATTACGATACCGATCGGGTCAAGGGATTGGTGCTCGAAGAGGGCTCCCCGACCTCCCATGTCGCTATCCTGGCGCGCGCCTTCGCGATCCCAATGGTGGGCCGGTTGCCGGAACTCGGCGAAGCCGTCGATACAGGCGATCCCATCATTGTCGATGGAGAAGGCGGCGAAATCCACATCAACCCGCCCGCCGATATCGCCGAGGCCTACAAAGCCAAGCTGCAGGTCATCACCCAGCGCCAGGCGGACTTCGCCAAAGCCCGCGATCTGCCGTCCGTGACCAGGGATGGTGTGACGATCACTCTGAACATGAATGCCGGCCTGACCTATGATTTGCCCCATCTGGCCGAGGTCAATGCGGACGGAATTGGCCTGTTCCGGACAGAGTTGCAGTTCATGGTGAGTTCGTCCTTGCCGAAGCTGAACACCCAGGCTGCGTTCTATTCTGAAATTCTCGATATTGCCGGCGACAAGCCTGTGGTCTTCCGGACGCTGGATCTGGGTGGCGACAAGATCCTGCCGTATGGCCGGCAGATGAAGGAAGAAAATCCGGCGCTCGGCTGGCGGGCCATCCGGATCGCTCTCGATCGGCCCGGTTTGCTGCGCTACCAGGTACGTGCGATGCTCAAGGCCGCGGCCGGGCGAAAGCTGAACCTGATGTTCCCGATGATCGCCGATGTTTCTGAAATCGATCACGGCAAGCGGATTCTCGATCGGGAGATCGCCTATTTGCGCCGGTTTGGCCGTGAAGAGCCCAAATCGATCCGGCTCGGTGCCATGCTGGAAGTGCCCTCGCTCGCCTGGCGCATCCCGGTGCTGAAGGGGCATGTGGACTTTTTGTCGGTCGGATCGAACGATTTGTTGCAGTTCTTTTTTGCCTCGGACCGCAGCAATCCGCGTATCGCGGCGCGCTATGAGCGGCTCAGTCCGGCGGTTTTGAGTTTCTTCCGGCATATCGTGGACCAGACCGGCGCGGCGGATATCCCGTTGACTCTGTGTGGCGAAATGGCCGGCCGGCCGCTGGATGCCCTGGCACTGATCGCGCTCGGCTTCCGGTCACTGTCAATGCCGGCGGCGGCAATCGGACCGGTAAAGTTGATGGTCCGGGCCATGGATGCAGGTCAGGCAACGGATTTCCTGGTGCCGCATCTGGGCAAACCGGTCTCTTCCATCCGTGCGGAGTTGCTGGAATTCGCCGAACAAAGCGAAATTCCGGTCTGACCAACATTGCGCCCCAATTTTGGTTTTGGTTTACTTCCCCTAGTATGAAGTGCCGGTTGTCCAGCGAATCGAGGAAATTTCCGACCTGTGTCCACCCTAGGTGAAACCTTTCGCGCGGCCCGCGAATCCCGTCACGAGACGGTAGACGATGCCGCGCGTGTGCTGAAAATTCGTCGAGCCATGCTGGCGGCGCTGGAACAGGGGAATTTTGATTTCCTGCCGGGCGGCGCGGTCAATATCGGATTCATCCGTACCTATGCCGGCTATCTCGGCCTGGATCCCGAACAGGTCATTGAATGGTACCGCGAAGAAACCGGTGCGGCGCCGGTGGCGACCAAGCTTGAATTTCATGCACCGCCGGAACCGGCGCGCAGACCGGGACTTGGCGCGATGTTTACGGGCCTCCTCGTCGGAGCATTGGTACTGGGCGGATGGGTGATCTATGCCCGCCAGGATGCCATCAGCCTGCCACGGGTCTCCGAAGTGCCCGAGCGGCTGCGAACCCTGTTTGGCCAGGATACCGATCCCGCGGTGCCGGTCTCCGGCCTGGAAAATGATATGCCTTCCGACCGGACTGGGGCCGAGATTGCAGCGGCATCGGGATCGTCTCGCAGTCGAGCGGTTGATACCGGCGCTATCGAGTTTCCCAGCGGCGATGCCCGCATCGCCGCTATTCTACCGCCGCTGGAGCCGGAAAATTTGCCCACCGCCGTCGAACGCCAGATCCAGGTTGCCAATGCGCAAGAGGTTCGCGAGCCGGTCGCCGAACTGCCGCCGACGCCGGATGTGACATTGACGCCGGAGGAGCCAGTTCTGCCGGTCCAGATATCCGAAGAGACTGAAACCGAAGCTGCGACATCAGCGGCGGAGCCCGCCGAAGTTCTCGAATCCCAGGTGGAGACAGCCGCGGCACTCTCGTTTCCCGTGCCGCCCGATCCGGTTAACCGAATCGGTGGCGGCACATCGACGCGGCGGTCGGGAAGTGTGCCGGCCTCGTCGAGCGGATCGACGGTTACACAGGCCACCGTTGTTCCCACGGTGCCCCAACGCATCGTGCAAGGCACGTCGCCGAACGTTACCGTAATCTCGACCGATGTGCCGACTGCATCCAATGCCTCGCCTAATGGCACGACTGTTGTCGCGGCGCGAACAGGTGACGGCCGGGTGATTGTCCGGGCAATCAGCGATGCCTGGATCCAGGTCAAGGACGGGGACGGAACGGTCCTGTTCTCGCGGATTTTGAAGGCCGATGAAACCTATCGACCACCGAACAAGCCTGGTGTTCGCATGGTCACCGGCAGTGCCGGTGCCTTGCGGCTGACCATTGATGGGCGGGCAATGCCGCCGATCGGCAAACCGGGATCGGTTGTCCGGGGTATTCCGCTTGAACCCTCCAAACTGGAAGGCTGGGCAAACCGGCGGCGTTAACCCACTGGCGCATGGCTTGATCTTTACCCATTTAAACGACATGAAGTGCCAAACAATCCGGAGTGCGATCCGTTGAGCGTCCGTCCCTATCGAGACATCCATCGCCGGCCCTGCCGCCGGGTCATGGTGGGTGACGTGCCCGTGGGTGATGGTGCCCCGATCACGGTTCAGTCGATGACCAACACGATTACTGGCGATGTCGGGGCGACTATCGCGCAAATCCGCGCACTGGAAGATGCCGGCGCGGACATTGTTCGCGTGTCTTGTCCGGACAAGGAGGCAACCGAAGCCTTGGGCGAGATTGTTCGGGCAGTCCAAGTGCCGATTGTCGCGGACATTCATTTTCACTATCGACGGGCAATCGAGGCGGCGGAAGCTGGCGCGGCCTGCCTGCGCATCAATCCCGGCAATATCGGATCGGCCGAGCGTGTCCGCGAGGTGGTCAAGGCTGCCCGGGATCACAGTTGTTCCATGCGCATCGGAGTCAATGCCGGCAGCCTGGAAAAACATCTTCTGGAAAAATACGGCGAGCCCTGTCCCGAGGCCATGGTGGAAAGTGCGCTGGATCATGCCCGTATCCTGGAAGACAATGATTTTACCGAGTTCAAGATCAGCGTCAAAGCCTCGGATGTGTTCCTGGCGGTCGCTGCCTATCAGGGCCTGGCCGATGCCTGCAACTATCCGCTGCACCTGGGCGTCACCGAGGCGGGCGGGCTTTCCTCGGGTACGGTGAAATCGGCAATCGGGATCGGATCACTCTTGTGGGCCGGGATCGGCGACACCATCCGTGTATCCCTGTCAGCCGATCCGGTCGAGGAGATCAAGGCCGGGTTCGAGATTCTGAAATCACTGAACCTGCGCCATCGCGGTGTGAACATCATCTCGTGTCCCTCGTGCGCGCGTCAGGGCTTCGATGTAATCTCGACCGTCCAGATTCTGGAAGAGCGCCTGGCCCATATCTCGACCCCGATGACCCTGTCGGTGATCGGCTGTGTTGTGAACGGCCCGGGCGAAGCGCGCGAGACCGACATTGGGTTCACCGGCGGCGGCAAGGATGCCGGAATGATCTACCTGGCCGGTTTACCAGACCACAAACAGGCCAATGACGGCATGATTGATCACCTGGTTTCCATGGTTGAACACAAGGCCGACGAGATCGAAGCCGCGCGCGCGAAGATCCCGGTGCCCGCCGAAGCCTCTTAGCCCGCCCAACTGTTATTACTGGTGCCTCGACCGCCCGGTCTCGGCAATTTCATTCCCGTTCCGCCAAGGACCTGATGCCATGATCCCGACCGAAAAACTGACTGCCCTGATTGACCGCCATGAAGAGCTGGAAGCGCATCTGGCGACGGCCGCGCCTGAAGAAATTGCCGGATTATCCAAGGAATATTCGGATCTTGGGCCGGTGGTGGAAGGCGCGCGCCGGTATCTCGATCTGCAATCCGAACTGGCCGATCTGAATGAATTGGCCGAAGATAAATCGACCGACGCCGAAATGCGCAAGATGGCCGAGGAGGAACTGTCCTCGGTCAAATCGAAGATGCCGACACTGGAAGATGAATTGCATTTGCTGTTATTGCCCAAGGACGCAGCGGACGAAAAAAACGCGATTCTGGAAGTGAGGGCCGGGACCGGCGGGGACGAAGCGGCCCTGTTCGCCGGCGACCTCTTTCACATGTACCAGCGCCACGCGGATGTCCAGGGTTGGAAGCTGGAATTATTGTCGGCATCCGAAGGCGAGGTTGGCGGATATAAGGAAGTAACGGCCCGGATATCGGGCGCCGGCGTTTTCGCCAGGCTCAAATTCGAATCCGGGGTTCACCGGGTCCAGCGAGTGCCGGAAACCGAATCCGGCGGCCGGGTTCACACGTCCGCCGCCACCGTGGCCGTCCTGCCCGAAGCCGAGGGAGTCGACATCGAAGTTCGCAATGAAGATTTGCGGATCGATACCATGCGGTCGTCCGGCGCCGGCGGCCAGCATGTCAACACTACCGATTCAGCGGTCCGGATAACCCATATCCCCACCGGCGTGGTGGTGACGTCTTCGGAAAAGTCCCAGCACCAGAACCGGGCCAAGGCCATGCAGGTTCTGCGCGCCCGGCTCTATGACATGGAACGCCAGAAGGCTGACGAAGAACGCGCCGGTGCGCGCAAGTCGCAAGTGGGATCGGGGGATCGGTCGGAACGAATTCGCACCTATAATTTTCCGCAAGGCCGGGTCAGCGATCACCGTATCAATCTGACGCTGTACAATCTCGACCGGATCATGACGGGTGACGATCTGGACAAGGTGATCGACCCGCTGATTGCCGAGGACCAGGCAACGCGGCTCGCCGCCATGCACGATGGCTGAACAGCCACTGGGCGCCTTGCTGCGCCGGTTCGCCGGTGAACTTCGCGATGCGGGCATGGAGGACGGTTCGCTTGAGGCACGGTTGCTGCTGGCCCATGCGATGTCAGCGTATCCCGATCATCTCCGGCTGCAATCGGACAGACTGGTCGGGAACAATGTCGTGGCGGCGGCAATGGATCTGACCTCTCGCCGCAAGGCCGGTTGCCCCGTCGCGCATCTGACCGGCACGCGTGAATTCTGGAGCCTGGAATTTCAGGTGACACCAGATGTCCTGATTCCGCGCGCCGATACCGAAACGGTTGTTGAAACCGTTCTGGCGACGCGGCCCGACCGGCGCGTGGCATTGCGCATTCTGGACCTTGGTACCGGATCCGGCTGTTTGCTGGCGGCGCTGTTGCACGAATATCCTTTTGCCACCGGCCTGGGGGTGGATCTATCGCCGGCGGCGCTGGACATTGCCGGCCGGAACCTTGCAACGCTGGGCCTTGGTATGCGGGGCAGCTTGCGCCCGGGGGCCTGGTATACGGGGCTGGTGCCGGCGTTCGATATCATCGTCTCCAATCCGCCCTATATCGCACCGGATGTCATCGCGATGCTGGACACCCAGGTACGCGATCATGAACCGCGCCTGGCGCTGGATGGCGGCCCGGACGGATTGACCGCCTATCGTGACATTCTCGGCGGTGCATCCGCCCATTTAAGCCCGGGCGGATTGCTTGCCGTCGAGATCGGGTATGACCAAAGCGAGGCAGTCCAGGCACTGGCCCGGAAGGCAGGGCTGGACAATGTCGCCGTGCATAATGACCTGGCCGGACACCCGCGTGTGGTGTCGGCTAACGGCAGCGCAAAATAAAGCTTGGAATGCATCGCCCTTGCGGGTAGATTTACCCCGGTTCGGAACTGGTCATCAACCAGCGAATTGCCGACCCCTTGGGGAGATGACGGCCGGAGACCTGTCCAAAACACGATGGACTTGAGACGCGGTAAGATGGACGAGAGCTGCGTGGGGCGGCACCGAGAAGACGTAATATTATTCACCAAAAGAGCAGACTGGCTATATGAGGCAGGGTCAAAGTAACAGGCGGTCACGCAATCGTGGCGGCCGTAAGGGCGGACAGGGGCTTTCGCTCAATCGTTCAATGGATTCCAACGGGCCGGACGTCAAAGTCCGCGGTACCGCGCAAACCATTTACGACAGGTATCTCCAGTTCGCACGGGACGCCAGTTCCAGTGGCGACAATGTGCATGCGGAAAACTATCTGCAGCATGCCGAGCACTATTACCGGCTGATTCAGGCCATGCAGGCGGCACTTCAGCAACAGCAGCAGAACCGGGCCGTTCAGAACGGTCAGGGCAATGGTGCCGATGGAGGTTCGACAAATTCAGACGAACAACCTTCCAGCGCGGCTGAAGAGACCGAAGTTGAGAAGGTGGAGGCAGAAAGCGACGCCGGGGAAGAGGCCGAAAAGCCGGCTGCCGAAGCCAAGCCGCGCCGTCGCCGGACCCGCAAACAGGAAGTCACTGGTGATGTCGGGTCGGCCGAAGATTCCGAACCGGAAGTCGCGGCAGCGGAATAAATCCATCGCAATTTCCTTGTGTGGCCGTTTGACAACACTACATATTCTCCAGAGATAACCCGGTGCCTGACGGGGCCGGGTTCGTATTGTAAACCAATACCGGTCTGCCGTCACGTGCAGGGAAGGTATGTGTTGCCACGGGCGGAAAAGGTTTTGATGAAATCAAAACCCCGCCCCGAGCTTTCGATTTGGCGCGTATCCGAACGGAAAACCGTTCCACTTTTCCTGGATACGCTTAAGGGGATATGGGACGCATGGATTTCGAGAAATATACCGACCGCGCCAAGGGATTTGTGCAATCGGCGCAAGGCTTGGCAAATCGTGAACACCACCAGCAATTCACACCCGAGCATCTGCTGAAGGTCCTGCTGGATGACGATCAGGGTCTGGCGGCCAATCTGATCACGGCATCCGGCGGACAGGCCAAGCAGGTGCTGGATGCAGTCGAGCAGGCCCTGGCCAAACTGCCGCGGGTCGATGGCAGCGGCGCCCAGCTTTATATGTCGCCGCAAACTGCCCGGGTATTCGACCGGGCCCGGGAGATCGCTACCAAGGCCGGCGACAGCTTTGTCACCGCCGAACGGCTATTGGTCGCCATTGCGGTTGAAAAGGACAGCGAAGCGGCAAAAATCCTGAAAGCGGCGAATGTGACGCCCCAGGGACTGAATACGGCGATCAATGATGTGCGCAAGGGCCGAACCGCGGATTCATCCAGTGCCGAAGACAGCTATGACGCGCTGAAACGGTATGCCACGGATCTAACCCGGTCGGCCCGCGACGGCAAGATCGACCCGATCATTGGCCGAGACGAAGAAATTCGCCGCGCCATGCAGGTTCTATCCCGGCGCACCAAGAACAATCCGGTGCTGATCGGCGAACCCGGCGTGGGAAAAACGGCGATCACCGAGGGCTTGGCCCTGCGCATCGTCAATGGAGATGTGCCCGAAAGCCTGGGAAACAAGAAACTCATGTCGCTCGACATGGGCGCCCTGATTGCCGGCGCGAAATATCGTGGCGAATTCGAGGAGCGTCTGAAAGCCGTGTTGAACGAAGTGACCGCGGCCGATGGCGAGATCATTCTGTTCATCGATGAAATGCATACCTTGATCGGCGCCGGCAAGGCCGACGGGGCGATGGATGCCTCCAATCTGCTCAAGCCGGCCCTGGCGCGCGGCGAACTGCACTGTGTTGGCGCCACGACACTGGATGAATATCGCAAGCATGTGGAAAAGGACGCCGCCCTGGCCCGCCGGTTCCAGCCCGTCTTCGTGGACGAGCCAACCGTGCCGGAAACCATTTCGATCCTGCGCGGCCTGAAGGAAAAGTACGAACTGCACCACGGCGTCAACATTTCCGACAATGCCCTGGTGGCGGCCACCACCTTGTCCCATCGCTACATTACCGACCGGTTTTTGCCCGACAAGGCCATCGACCTGATGGATGAGGCGGCCAGCCGGTTGCGCATGGAGGTCGATTCCAAACCCGAGGAACTCGATGCCCTCGACCGCGACATCATTCAGAAGAAGATCGAGCGTGAAGCGCTGAAGAAGGAAAAGGATGCGGCTTCGCAGGATCGGCTGGATACCCTTGAAAAGGAACTGTCCGAGCTTGAGCAACAGTCGTCCGAGCTGACCGCGCGCTGGCAGGCGGAAAAAAACAAGCTCGGCGATGCGCAAAGGATCAAGGAAGATCTGGACCAGGCGCGGATTGAACTGGACCAGGTCCAGCGCCAGGGCGATCTGGCCCGTGCCGGTGAACTGGCCTATGGTACAATCCCCGATCTGGAAAAACAGATCGCCGACCTTGAAGCCGTGGCCGGCGATGCGGGCAAGCTGCTGGTGCCCGAGACCGTGACGGACCAGGAGATCGCCGCGGTGGTCGAACGCTGGACCGGTATTCCGGTCGACAAGATGCTGGAAGGCGAACGCGAGAAACTGCTGGCCATGGAGGCCAATCTGCACAAGCGGGTCATCGGCCAGAATGAAGCAATTGTCGCGGTCTCAAATGCCGTGCGGCGCGCCCGTGCCGGGCTGCAGGATCCCAATCGGCCGATCGGTTCGTTCATGTTTCTCGGTCCCACCGGTGTCGGCAAGACCGAACTGACCAAGGCGCTGGCCGAGTTCCTGTTCGACGATGAACACGCCATGGTGCGGATCGACATGTCGGAATTCATGGAGAAGCATTCGGTTGCCCGCCTGATCGGCGCGCCGCCGGGCTATGTCGGTTACGAGGAAGGCGGGGTGATTACCGAAGCCGTCCGCCGCCGTCCCTATCAGGTGATCCTGTTCGACGAGATCGAGAAGGCTCACACGGATGTCTTTAATGTCCTGTTGCAGGTGCTGGACGATGGCCGGCTGACCGACGGCCAGGGCCGCACGGTCGATTTCCGTAATACATTGATCGTGATGACTTCGAACATGGGGGCCGAGTTCATGGCCACCGGTACCGATGGCGAGATCACTTCCGAGGTTCGGGATCTGGTCATGGGTGCGGTCCGGTCGCGGTTCCGGCCAGAATTCCTCAACCGGGTCGACGAGATCGTTTTGTTCGACCGGCTGTCGCGGGAGAACCTTTCAGGCATTGTCGATATCCAACTGCGCGGCCTGCAAGGGCTGCTGGAGCCCCGCAAGATCGTGCTGGATGTGGATCAGGCCGCCAGGATCTGGATCGGCGACAAGGGGTACGACCCGATCTATGGCGCCCGGCCGCTGAAGCGGGTCATCCAGAATGCCCTGCAGA